>NZ_LTDM01000066.1 GCF_001940565.1 Tissierella creatinophila DSM 6911 | reverse complement strand
CCTTTGATAGCATTTTCCATTAAGCCAGCTGTTGTAGTATCACCAGATGCAAACGTAAGAGTTAATTCATCACCAGCACTGTTAAATTCTGCTCCTTCTGTTCCAGATGCAACTACTATTTTAATATCTTTTGCATACTCAGCATTCTCCGCACCTAAATCAATAGTTACTGTATGATTGCCTTGTACAAATGAAGCTGTCGTACCATTTTTAATAGCTGCTGCACTTGCTGCTCCAGCTGCTGTAAATACTCCTTCAGTTCCAGTATTAACTGCAACTTTTGTAATATCAAAAAGATCATTTGTTGCTCCTGCTTTATCCAACTTTATTGTAGATGTATCACCTTTAGATCCTGAAGTGATGCTAATTTTATTATCTGATGATACACTTACTCCAACTTTTGCTATATTGGTTTCATTCTTTGCATTATACTTATCGATAGCGTTATTTATATCTTCTTGCATTAGCTTAGCAACTTCTTTTCCATCAGCTGCTGCGCTTTTGTATTCATTTTTTCTGTTATCATCTATTGTAAATTCAATTTTTGCACCATCTACATAGATAGTGTTTGTATTAGATGTTAAGTTATCTAAAGCAGTAGTACCGAAAGTAACTGCTGCTCCTGTTACATTAGCCGCTGTTTCTTTTCCTACTGCACTTCCTATTACCGCAGCATTATCAGTTCCTGCTATTTTTTTTGATCCTAAAGAACCATCTATTAATCCCTTTGTGTTGAACTGTGTAGTGTTACCGATTCTGTCTATTTCTGATTTTAATTGTTCGATTTCTTTTTGAATATTGTTCCTATCTTCTGGTGTATTTGTATCACTTGAAGACTGTACTGCTAGTTCTCTCATTCTATTTAGGATTGAGTGAGTTTCGTTTAGTCCACCTTCTGCAGTTTGGATTAGTGAAATACCGTCTTGTGCATTTCTAGTAGCTTGCTTAAGTCCTCCTATTTGCCCTCTCATTTTTTCAGAGATAGCAAGACCCGCTGCATCGTCTCCTGCCTTATTTATTCTAAGACCTGATGACAGTTTTGCTAATGAACCTGCTTTTTTATTATTAGCATTTGTAAGTCTTGAATAAGTGTTCATTGCTGAAATGTTTTGATTAATTCTCATTGATAATTCCTCCTTGAATTTTTATTGGCTTCCTTGCCAGTTTTGTTTTTGAAGATACTTTATCTTCTTAAGAGTATTATCGGAGGGGGGGAGATAAGTTTAAGGGGAAGTTAAATATTTTTATAAAATATTCTAGATAAGCCAAACATATGTGACACAGACACCCCAAGCAGCTTAACACTATATACTTTTATTCTAATATTGATAAGTATCCATCTAGTTCTTCCTCTATATAATCAGATATCATTAAAATCATTTTACTTGAATCTTACTTCCCTAAAGCATCTTTTAATACATCCATAATATCTGAAAACTCAATGCCCTCTGCATAAGAATATTTTTCTTTATATGAATTCCAAATCTTTAGGATGTCCTTACTTTCATCAATGTCATTCAAATACTTTTCACATTGTTCTAAATAAATCAATGTATTTCTTTCTTCTGCTTTTTTCTTTAAAGCTTCCCTAAGACTATCCATATCTATATCGTACTTTCTCAATGTTAAGAGGATATAAACATCATAAAAATCTCTCGCCCTAGTATTAGAAACATTTCTTGCAATAATTGATTCAATTTTTTCAGCAAGAACTGTATTTAAGTTATATGCCTTGCCCTCTATTTTTCTATCTTCAAACATTAACCTAAACTCATAATCAACTTCTCTTGGGATAATAAGATCTCCTGTAGTTATATCCATTTTAATATTTACCTTAATTGTAAAAAATTGAGCTTCAATTGATACTCTAAAATCATCATAATCACTTACAGCATGGATGTTTTTAATTCCTTTTATCTTAAATATAACATTATGGTTAAGATCTTTTGATAGAATTTCATTAAATATCTTTTCAATAGTATCTTGATTAACCGGAATACCTTTAATAGTTGTATCCATATCCATGGTACTCTTCATATCAATTCCTACCATAGCTGCTATAAGAAAGCCTCCATAGTTCCCGTCTTTATTGTTCATATATATTATGCTTCATACTAACTAAAAAGACAATAGGTTTTATTATTAGAAAAAAACCAGTTCTAGAGGTCTTTTGGTCATGGGTAGAGAGCACAAATAAAAATGTACTTCCTAAATCTAATATTGGGAAGGCTCTTCAATATACTCTAAATCATAGAGAAGAATTGGAAATAATATAGCTGAAAACAGTATAAGGCCATTTACGGTAGGGAGAAAAAATTGGACTTTCTGTGGTAGCCCCGAAGGTGCTAATGCAAGTGCATGTGTATACTCACTAGTTGAAACAGCAAAAGCCAATGGGTTAAATCCCTACAAATATTTAGAATTTATACTATCAAGATTACCAGGATTCAATATTAAAACAAACCCCAAAGTTTTAGATTTAATGATGCCTTGGGATGAGTTAATTCAAAAAATATGTAAAATAGAACAAAATACTTTATGGGGAGATGATACAACATCTCCCCATAACTATCAATCCATCTTTCATTGTACGCTTACTTTATAAAAATAAATTCATATAAAAAACTAAAGAGATGGATTGAATCCATCTCTTTAGCATTATCTAAATAATTTAAGCATTCACACCTTAAATCGTTTAGACTTATTATTGCTACTTCTTATTATTTTGATTTACTTGTTTTTGACATTCTTTACAAATCCCATTGTGATAGTCTGATTTTGTTGAGTTATGAAAGAATTCATCTAGCTTTTTTGTTTGCTTACATTTTTGACAAATCTTTTCCAATGCTTTTGGCAAATTGATTCAACCCCTTACCCCACTTTATTTATAGGTGTGCTATATTTGATGAATACTCTTAATTTTAAACTATATAAATTTTTCAATATCATCTAAACTATTATACTCAAATATTCCATCTATTAAAACATCTAATGTTTCAATATCTAAGTTTTTTATTCTATCCTTAGTTTCACTTGGTAATATACCAAACTTTTTAGTTAATAGTTTTATTGCAATTACAACTTTACCTTCTTTTTTACCTTCTTTTTTACCTTCTTTTTTACCTTTTTCCATACCCTCTTTTATAAGCCTTTCAGCAGTAGTCACAATTAATCCACTCCCTTCTGGATATGCCTTTTCAACATTTTCTATTATGTCTTTTAGATCTTCTTCATCAAAACTCTTCCCTGAATAAAATACATATTTTAAAAATGTTTCAAAGTATTCTATTCCAGTTTGTTTATCTTCTAGTTCTCTAAGATATTTAGCTGCTATATTTATTTTTTGTGCTATTATAATTCCTTATTAGGTCTTCCATTTTAATTGGGACTATATATGACTGCGGTGGCTCAACTTTTGCATCTAATATTCTAACCCTTTTTCATTTGCTTTAGAAAGTTGTCATGACTATATTTATTTTGTGTATTTCTAAAATGTTCTTTATCCATATATTCTTTCATTACACTGGATTCAAATGTTACTTTAGTATATAGATTTTCCATATAAATTATCTTACCATATTTTATAACTTGAAATTTTAATATTTCATTTACATTATTTAAGATAACTAAGTCTATATCATCTCTATTGAGTATACCTACCAAGTCATATAAGATATCTAATTTGATAAGGTAGTTTGTTTCTCCTTCTATATAAACTGCTATATCTAAATCGCTATTTATCCTATTTGAACCTTTTGAGTAAGATCCAAAGATATACATAAGTTTGATATTATAGTCTTTTATTAACTTTCCCATATGCTTTTCTAATATATTTTGGACTTCCAAGATATCTTTTTGCATATTTTAACCCCACTTTATTAATAATTTTCTTTTACCCACTTATTTATATAACTTGTAAACCTTATAAAATCATTTAGTTTATTATTTAATACATCAAGTATAATTTCTTCATCAATATTTATATAATCATGAACAAGTATATTCCTAAATCCGACCATCTTAGCTAAATCTTTTGAAAAATTCTTAGGTATTATATCTAATTCTGATAATATTAATATAGTCTCTCTATAAGTGGAAGGTTTTTCAATTTCAGAGGAAGATATTAAAATATTGGCAATATCTATAACTGATTCTATACATATATGTATTCCACGTTCAATACCCCAATATCTTATTATGTCTTTTTTTAAGTTTTCCCTATTAATTTCAAAAGAAACATTTTTTAAAAATATTAAATTTTGTTCTAATTCTTTAAGTTTTTTATTAATCAAACTAATAATATCTTTTGTCATAAATCCACCTCCCGAAAATAGTGTATATTATAATAATATCATATAGTTACCCTTTTTTGTGTCCTTAAACTATACTTTTATCATCTATAAAGAAAAAGGATCATTTGATTTTAAAAAATCTTTCATATATTTCCTCTATTAATTCCTCTTCATACAAATTAGACAACTATCTAATCTATGTTTCTCATAAAATAATTTGGGTATTAATAAAATGTTAAGAATATTATAATAATATAATATATTTAGGGGGTAATTTTATGAGATTGGATGGAAAAGTTGTTTTACTTACTGGAGCTAGTTCTGGAATGGGAAGGGAAATGGCTCTATTGTTTGCTAAGGAAGGTGCGAAAGTTGTAGCGGTTGCTAGAAGAAAGGATCGATTAGAAGAATTATCTAAAGAAGCAGTGGAGTTAAACGGCGAAGTAACTACATTGGAAGGTGATGTTTCAAAGAATGAAGATATCGATAAGATGGTAGACTTTACTATGGATAAGTATGGAAAGATAGATGTACTTATAAACAATGCAGGTGTACTTGATAACTTTACACCGGTTGGAGAATTGACTGATGAGCTTTGGGATAAAGTGTTAAATATAAATTTAACAGCTCCTATGAAGCTTATGAGAAAAGTATTACCTATCATGGAAGAGCAGAAACAAGGAAATATAATAAATACTTCTTCTCTAGGTGGACTACATGGTGGTAGAGCAGGTGCTGCTTATAGTGCATCTAAATTTGGTCTTACTGGTATTACAAAGAATGTTGCCTATATGTATGCAGAAAAGGGAATTAGATGTAATGCTATTTGTCCTGGAGGGGTAGAAACTGAAATTATGAGCCAGTTCCAACCTAGTGAGTTTGGAATGGAGAGAATAATGAAGGGAACAACTAATAATATAAGATCTGGATCAGGAAAAGAGATAGCAAATATAGCACTATTTTTAGCTTCTGATGAATCAAGCTTTATAAGTGGAGATACAATAGTAGCAGATGCGGGATGGAGTGCATATTAAATTATTTTTATAAAATAAAAGCAGAGAAAGGATTAATACTTTTTCTGCTTTTTGACTTTTTACTGTCTATACCATATTGTAACTGCGTACTACCAACATTATGTCACTTTGGGAAATAACCATTTAATATTAAGAAGAGAGCCAATGCACATCTAGCTCTCTTCATCTTATACTATATAAATTTTTCAATATCACCTAAACTATTATACTCAAATATCCCATCTATTAAAACATCTAATGTTTCAATATCTAAGTTTTTTATTCTATCCTTAGTTTCACTTGGTAATATACCAAACTTTTTAGTTAATAGTTTTATTGCAATTACAACTTTGCCTTCTTTTTCACCTTTTTCCATACCTTTTTCCATGCCTTCTTCGATGCCTTTTTCCATTCCCTCTTTTATAAGCCTTTCAGCAGTAGTCACAATTAATCCACTCCCTTCTGGATATGCCTTTTCAACATTTTCTATTATGTCTTTTAGATCTTCTTCATCAAAACTCTTCCCTGAATAAAATACATATTTTAAAAATGTTTCAAAGTATTCTATTCCAGTTTGTTTATCTTCTAGTTCTCTAAGATATTTAGCTGCTATATTTATTGTTTCTTTTAATCCTTCTTTATCTTTTATAAATATATCTCTAAATATTGTAAGAACTATCCTGAGTTGAGCCATTCCTCTTATATCTTCATCTCTATATCTTGATATATCATATAAGATATACTTATAATTTGGAACAAATTCTTTTACATCCTTTGGTAATAATTCATAGCCTTCTATCATTTCTCCTAAAGTTTTTCTTATATCCCATTTTTCTTTTCCATGATATATAACTAGAGGAATTATTATTGGTAGTTTATTTGTTTGAAGGTTTTTTATTTTTAATTCCCATATCTGAATCATATATTTCAGGAGTTGAAAAGCTATGTTTTTACTAGTGTAACTTTTATGCTCAAATAAAAAGTAGATATATCCTTTATTATTATTTATATTTACCCCAAATAACATATCTGAAAATGTTTCGTTTAAGTTATTATCTATAAAACTATCTTTTTGATGTTCTAATGTTTCTATATCTATAATATCTACAATGCTTTTTGGTAAATAATTATTTATAAAGTCTTTGGTTACTTCTATATTGGAAAATGTTTCTTTAAACATTTTGTCATGAGGATTTTGTATTTTCATAATTATCACCTACCTACTTATATTATACAATATACTATCCTGCTATGCTAATAGATTTTATTATAAAAGTATATTTAAAATCATGATATACTTTTTTAAAAATTCATGATATACTTTAATGTGTGAAAGTGGACTTGTATGGTTGTAAAATAAGCTAGTGATTAAGAAATATAATATTAGACTAAATTTCAAATGTACAAGCCAGAGATATAATTATTTAAAACATCTATAAAGAAAAGTAACATTATAAATTATATCTATTGGTTTATTATAAAATTGGTTTATAGATTGGGGGGATGCTATGGAAAAGAAAAGATATTTCATAATCACTATGAGGTTATTGCTAATTGGAGTGTTCGTTATTTCTTGGGAATGGTCAGCTAGAAAACAAATTTATAATCCACTTTTCACCAGTTACCCAAGTGCAATTGTTAAAGATTTAGTTGAATTTTATACAAGTGGGGATTTAATAAAACATACATCTGTTACATTGCATGAGGCTCTTACCGGGTTATTATACGGCACAATAGTTGGAGTTATAGTTGGCTTAATATTGGGGCAATTTGAGATGCTTGGGAAAATTCTTTTGCCTATTATAACAGCAATCCATGGTATTCCTCAGCTAACATTAGCGCCAGTTTATATTTTATGGTTTGGTCTAGGTCTTACATCAAAAATATTTCTTGCAGGTCTTATGGTCTTTTTCAATGTGTTTTTTTCTACTTATGCTGGTGTCAGAAATGTAGAACCTAAACTTATTGAATCAGCCACTTTACTTGGGGCAACAAAGATACAAACTTTGTTTCACATAGTTCTGCCATCGAGTATGCCTTTTATATTATCAGGGATTCGTGTAGGAGTTGGTTCTAGCTTAGTAGGAGCCATTATAGGGGAATATATAGGTGCTTCAGCAGGCTTTGGATGGATGATAGCTTATGCTAGTTCATTTTTTAATATTGCCCGTGTTATGTCATGTATTTTAATATTACTTATTGTTGGCATCATCTTAAACTTTTCCCTTGATAAAATTGAAAATTATTTACTTCGCTGGAGATCGCCATCAAACTTATCTTTACAAAACAAGAAAAATCTAAAAGAAAGTTATTAAATACACTATTGAGAGGAGATAAATATATGAAAAAATATATGAAGATTATTTTATTAATTGGTTTAATTACCACTATGGTTGTAGGTTGTACAGCACAACCAGTAAATAAAGGTGAAAAAGATAGTAGCGGGAAAACAGAACAAAAGCTTGAAAAAATTACAATTTCGGAGATGCGTGGAGAATCATGGCTCCCTGTTTATGTGGCTGAAATGCTTGGATATTTTAAAGATGAAGGGTTAGAAACTGAATTCGTTGTTTACAAAGATGGACCTATCGCATTTCAAGGTATGCATGCAGGGGATTCTCAATTTTGTATGCTTTCTACTGAACCAGTTTTACGAGCATTTGAAGAAGGTTTAGAATCCACAATTATCCTCCCAACAGTTAAAAATAAACAATATATGTTTGCCACTAATTCAGAAATTACAAATATGGCTGATTTAAAAGGTAAGGCAATCTTTGGAGGTATGCCTGGTTCAGCTCCTTATTCTTTTGTTGCATCTGCTCTAGAAAAATCGGGATTAACTGTAAATGATGTAGAATGGATTAATATGGAATATGGGGCTGCTTTGGCTGCTCTTGAACAAGGTACTATTTCTGCTGCTTACTTTGATGGTATTTATATCAATCAATTAGAAGAAATAAATGCAAATATTTTAATTAATACTATGGATCCAGAACAACATAAAGCTATTTATGGTACAGAGTTTTATGAATCTCAAATGGTTACCGTTACTAAGAAGTTTGCTAAGGAAAACCCTGAAACTGTACAAAAATTTACAAATGCTGTTATGAAAGCTATTCAATGGCAGACAGAACATACGGATGAAGAGATTGCAAAGGTTGTAGCACCGATGTTTGACGGTAAAGATATGGTTGAAATTATAAGTATCCTAAGAAGTTCATTAACAACAGATGGTAATTATAGCAAAGAAGGATACGGAGCAATTGAATCATTTTGTTTAGAACAAGGAATTATAAAAAAACCTATTGGATTCGAAAATATAATCGATACGACATATGTAAACAATGCAAAAGAAAATCTAAATTAAATAAAAACTTCCTAATAATATTGGGAAGTGAATTTGAGGGATAATATGACATATATAGTTTTTCAAGATATAGAAAAATACTACGGTGACAATCATGTTTTAAAAAAGACCAATCTTTCAATTGAAAAAGGAGAATTTGTAACATTACTAGGTTCTTCTGGATGTGGCAAAAGTACATTATTACGATGTCTTGCAGGATTGGAACAAGTTACTAGGGGGAAAATTTTTCTTGATGGAATAGAAGTAACTCATATGAATCCAAGAGATAGAAATGTAGGAATGATTTTTCAACAGTATAGTCTTTTTCCTAATTTAAATGTATATAATAATATAGCCTTTGGCTTAAAAATGAAAAAAATGGACAAGGATAGTATAGACCAAAGTGTAAAGGAAGCAATTAAAATGGTTGATCTTACTAAAAAAGAAAAACAATATCCATCCCAACTTTCCGGAGGAGAACAACAGAGGGTAGCCCTGGCTCGATGTATTGTTACAAGGCCAAAGGTACTTCTTCTAGATGAACCATTAAGTGCAATTGATGCAAAACTTAGAAAATCTCTTCAATCTCAGATTAAAGAGATTCATAAAGAACTTGAGATGACTTCTATCTTTGTCACGCATGATCAGAATGAGGCTATGACGATGTCAGATACCATACATTTAATGAAAGATGGAGTAATAGAACAATCTGCTAACCCTTTTGAACTCTATAGCAAACCCATAAATAATTTTGCCGCTAGTTTTATAGGTAATTATAATATTATACCATGGAAAATCTTTTCCAAGTTAAGTAATCAGGAATATATGGGTGATAAGAATATAGTTATTCGACCAGAAATTATTGAAATTTCTAGGGTTGAATATATAAGAGATAATAACCATTATTATCTTTCTGGAAGTATCAAAGATATTCTTCCCCAAGGAAATATTATACGTTATACTGCTGATGTAAATAAAACCTTATTAGATATAGATGTCCTTAATGCAGAAGCTAAACTTTATGAGGTGGGAGAGTACGTTTATTTTAGAATGAAAAAAGGCTTTTGTATAAATTTATAGATGAAAAATTTTATAAAGGAAGTGGAAAATTGAAAAGAAGTAGAAAAATTATAATGGTATCTCATTGTATATTAAATTCTAATTCTAAGGTAGAAGGATTAAGCCAATATCAAGGAATTTTTAAAGAGCTAATAGATATGATTGATGAAAAGGAAATAGGAATTATTCAGCTTCCTTGTCCTGAGATGATAATATATGGTATTAAAAGATGGGGTCATGTAAAAGAGCAATTTGATACATTGTTTTACAGGAATAATTGTAGAAAAATGCTCGAATTCATAATAGGTCAAGTAAAAAGCTATATAGATACAGGTTATAAGATAGTAGGTGTTATAGGAATTGACGGCAGTCCAAGTTGCGGTGTAAATCTGACTTGTTCAGGAGACTGGGAAGGAGATTCTTCTTCCAAAGATAGTATAGACCATAAAATAAAAAATTTAAAGGAAATAAAGGCTCTTGGAATTTTCATGGAAGAATTAAAAAGATATCTAGAGGAATACAATATTGAAGTTCCATTTGTAGCTATAAATGAAAATGATGTATATAGCTCTTTAAATGATATAAGTGAATTTTTAAATAAATAACATAAAACGATTATAAACCCCATATATAATCACAGAATTATCTTATAATATAGATTTGAATCTGGTTAGAAGTTTAAATTAATATAAAAGAACTGTAATAAATTCCATAAAAATTTATTACAGTTCTTTTATATTTTATTCAACCATTTAATATTAAGAAGAGAGCTCATGAACATCTAGCTCTCTTCTTAATATTAAACTATATGAATTTTTCAATATCATCTAAACTATTATACTCAAATATCCCATCTATTAAAACATCTAAGGTCTCAATATCTAAGTTTTTTATTCTATCCTTAGTTTCACTTGGTAATATACCAAACTTTTTAGTTAATAGTTTTATTGCAATTACAACTTTACCTTCTTTTTCACCTTTTTCCATGCCTTTTTCTATTCCCTCTTTTATAAGCCTTTCAGCAGTAGTCACAATTAATCCACTCCCTTCTGGATATGCCTTTTCAACATTTTATATTATGTCTTTTAAATCTTCTTCAACAAAACTCTTTCCTGAATAAAAAGATTTGAAGTACAATTCTTCAAATCTTTTTATTTAGCCGCTTTAAGTCTAGCAATATCACTCCAGTTATCTGCTGTAGCTATTTCTATTCTTGATATATTTGAATTTATATCTTGTAATTCAGTTAGTACTTGTTGTTTAAATTCAGTTAAGTTAGCAGTTTGCTCAACTACGGCATCTAGCTTTTTATTAATGTTTTCAACTTCTTTTTTTAAAGATAGTTGACCTTCTTCTAAGCTAGTTTGCCTTTCTAATAAACTATTTTGACCTTTTTCTAGGCTAGATTGTCTTTTTTCTAAATTTTGTTGACCTTCTGTTAAATTATCTAATTTTTCAAGCACTAGTCTCTGAAATTCTTGATTATCCAATTGAAAGCCTCCTTTTTGAGTTTACGATTTATTGTTAAATTAATTATATATTATATAGAGCTTATAAGCAATAAAAATACTTCAAAAGTAGATGTTCTAATTCTAGTTAATTAGACAGTCTATTTTGGAAGTATTATATTAGTCTTAAATTTATAATTTTTTCAATATATCTAGTACATCTCCATCTATTTCTAGAGATTTTTTGTTTTCTTCTGTTATATCTATATATATTTCTTTTCTTAAAATATTTATATCCCTTGGTGCATCTATTCCTATCTTTACTCTTCCTTCTTCTATTTCCAAAATAGTTATTTCTATATCTTCTCCTACTATTATAGATTCTCCTATTTTTCTATTTAAGATAAGCATATTATTCACCCTCCTTAAATAGGGGGTGTTTTGTAGTGTAGGGGGAGTTGTTTAGTACAAACTGCTTTCCCTTTTTTTCTTTTAGGTTTATAACTACGGGGGCTAGGAGATTTGCTGTGCTCTTTTTAAACTCTTTGTTTAAAGTAACTATAGCATAGATTTCCATGAGATTTTCACCTTTTGGGTTTATATTTATGTTTTCTAAGCTACTATCTGGAAGTTCTATATCATAGTCTGGGAAAAACTCCCATGGATTTATGGTTAAAAAAGATATATTTGGATTTTCTATATCTTGTAAAAATTTAAAGTGAGGCATATCTTCCATGTTTATTGTTACAAAGTTTTGGCTATCTTTAAGTCCCAATAGTCCATTGGGAAATGATAGGATGCTTTCTTTATCTATATTTACTTTACCAAGGTATTTAGTGTTTATCTCCATATCATTCTCCTATCTTAGATAATCAAGTAAACTAGGCTGAAGTATCTTTGCTCCTACTGAAAGTGATGTTTGATAAGCTGTTGACATCATAGTATATTTCATATATTGTTCAGCTATATCTATATCTTCTTTACTTGATAGTACCGATGTAAGATTTATGTTTTCTGATTTATTTCTTTCTTGGGCAGCTTCTAGTCTGTTGTCTACAGCTCCTATACTGGATCTTACCCTTAGGATATTGTCTATAAATTTATCTGCTTTTGCTAGAAGATCATTAGATAGTTTATCAGTTTCACCTTTATCCATAGCTCCTACTACTTCTTGTAGAAAATCTCCTAGAGTTTGATCCTTATCAGGTGAAGGTTCACCCTTAATAGTTGTTATATCTCCACCGTTTGTTTTTAATTTTATAATAACACCTTGAGAGATTTCTCGTTCTATATCTTCATCACTTCCGACATATTGAAGTTTACCATCTACACCTTCCTCAAAGGGTGCAGTTCCCGTTTTTTGTCCACCAAAGATATATCTTCCATCAAAGTTTGTATTTAAGATCTCTTTTATTTCTCCAACTTTCATCTTTACTTCATCTGTTATGGCATCTCTATCCTTTTGTGCTAATGAACCATTTGCTCCGTAAACTATTAAATCTCTTATTCTATTCATAGTCTTTGTAACATCAGCTAGGGCTGTATCTTGGGTTTGTACCCAGCCTTGGCTTTCACTTATATTTGAATTGTATTGTTCGTTTTGTTTTATATTGTCCTTCATAGAGAGAATCTTTCCTACTAAGAGAGGATCATCTGATGGCTTTGATACTTTCTTTAAAGATGTAAGTTGTTCTTGAGCTTTTTGCATATTTTTTAAGTTTTTATTTAAATTGTTTATAAACGCATTATTCATTGTATTATTTGTTATTCTCAATTTTTACACCCCTGTTCTATTGATAAGGACATCTAACATTTCTGTAAGAGCTGATAGGACTTTAGCATTTGCTTCATATGCTTTTTGAAATTTTATTACATTTGTTATTTCATCGTTTATAGATACTCCAGAAACAGACTCTCTACGATTTTCTAATTGTTGTGTTAAAGCTTCTTGATTTTCTACCATATTATCTGAGTGTTGTTTGGAGATACCTATTTTTATTACTATATCTCTATAGCTTCCACCTATAGTGTTTCCCGATTGGTCTTCCTTTCCATCTTCACCAAGTTTTTTATTTCTAAGCCCTGCAAGTTCTAGTGCAAGGGATCCATCACCCTCGTTGCCATTTTTACCTGATTGTAAAAGGCTGTTGTCTGATACCAATGCTTTATTTATTTCTATATTCATAGCCGCATCCTCAGGGTTTTTTCCCTCTTTCACTGTAAATATAAAACCAGCTTCTACTAAATTACCATTTTGATCTTTAACTTCTAATTGTCCATGAACTCTATTTATAGCTTGAGCCATAGTACTTGCCATCTTATCTAAGTTCTTTTTAGAATTATCTATATCTCTCAAAGCATCCATATTACCTAATAAACTGCCATTTGTTACAGTTATAGTAGCCTCACTATTATCTTTGCTATTAACTAGTTTAACTTCTCTTGTTTTATTTGGATTATCCTTGTCGTATTTATCATATTTAAGCTCATTTTGCTCTCCTTCTTGAGTAAGTATCTTATTTCCACCCATCTCAATACCAACTCTACCATACTTATCAAAATCTATACTTACATCTGCTATAGCAGTTAAGTCTTTAAGCATCAAATCTCTCTGATCCAATAGATCATTTGGTATTTGTCCTTTTATTGATACATTGAATATTTGCTTGTTTAGTGTATTTAATCCGTCTACTTTTGAGTTGAAATCTAAGATGTTTTTATCTATTGATGCGTGGGTTTCACTTTCTAATGATTCTATTTGACCTGCCATATGGTTTAGTGTATCTGTCAATGTTTTAAGTTTTTCTACTACTAAAGTTTTGGAGTTTAAATTTTCTGGGTTTTTGCTCAGTTCTTGGAAAGCATCAAACATTTCGCCTATATTAAAGTTTAGCCCTGTATCAGATGGTTCGTTAAAGATTACTTCTAGCTGATTTATTACTTCAGATTTCTCTGCAAATCTGCTTAGTGTACTATTTTCTGCTCTTATTTGCTTGCTTACATGGTTATCTACCATTCTAACTATAGATTCCATCCTTACACCGGTTCCCAGCTGACCTATACCCCCATAGTTGTAGGCACGGTCTGCTTTCATATCTACTCTTTGTCTTGAAAATCCTTCTGTATTTATATTTGCTATATTGTGTCCTGTTGTATGAAGGGCTGTCTGTTGAGCCATAAGCCCTTTTGTTGCTGTATTCATTGAACTAAATATTCCTGACATATTAACCCTCCTATACTTCTTTTTCTATTATATTTATGTTTGTTTTTTTATCATAACTTCCAATATTGGAATATGTATTTGAATTTTTAGCTATCTTTGAAAGCGATTCTAAAAGATTATCTTGAAAGGAAAGTGCCTGTCTAGTTAAAAGGAGATTTAATTCTTGTAAAGAATCAATCTCCTCTATAAGACCCATTATTTTTTCATCTTCTAAATCTATTCCTCTAAATTTTTCTAAATCATTTATATATAAGGCTTTTTTTTCTATTATTGCTGTTAAAGCATCGCCTTTATTTTCTACTAAAATCTTTTTTTCTTCATTTAAAAGCTCTATTATAGATTCTAGATGCTTTACAAACTCTCTTTTACTCATCTATTCTTTCTCCCTCTTGAATGTAGATATTATCCATTATTTTTTTAGCTATAGTTTTATCATCTATTTCATATTTTCCTTTTAATATAGCTTTTCTAATGTTTTCTACTCTCTCACTTATACCTTTTTCTTTAACTTCCTTCATAGAATCTACTAGTTTTCTTGTAGAGTTTGAGATTTGGACATTTATATTTTTCTCTTTATTTGTTTTTGTTTCTTCTCTAGGGATATCTCTTTGTTGAGATGCTTTTATATATTTATTATAGTTATTATAGTTGTTATTGATTTTCATATAAACTCCTCCTCTTTATCTTATTCTTTATATCGGAAGTTTTTTTATAACTTTAAGTTTTATTTTAAATTTCTTACTCTTTGTTCTTTGCTTAATATGTTTGTAATTCTAACTCCAAAGTTTTCATTTATGATTACAACTTCTCCTTCAGCGATTAGTTTACCATTTACATATATCTCTAAAGGCTCATCTGCAAGTTTGTTTAATTCTATTACTGAACCATTGTTAAAGGATAAAACTTCTTTTATAGTTTTTTTACTCTTTCCAAGAACTACACTAAATTCAAGTGGTACATCCATTATTAGATCTAAGTTTCTAGGGGCTTTTCTCTTTTCTCCTTCTGGACTTAAATCTTGAAATACAGGTTTTTGTACTACAACCTTTTGTTGTGATTCTTCTTTTTTAGGAGTATCTCTTACCTCTTCTGGTTCTATTTCATCTTCTTCTATTTGTTGTTCTATTATCTCTTTAGATGGCTCTTCTTGTTTTATCGTTTCCGTTTCTTGGGTATCTCCCATCATTATAGTTGTTATCTTTTCTACGGTTTCCATAGTGTATATTTGCATTATCTCGCTTTGTATAAGTCCTTCTACTGTTAAATCAAATGCTATCTTACATATATTGCCATCTGAATCTTTTATTGGATGATTTACTGAATCTTCATCTTCCCAAACACTTACATCTGGTGGAAATATATCTATTGTTCTATTTAACATAGTTGCCATAGAAGTTGAAGCTGAACCTATCATCTGATTCATAGCTTCTGCTACTGCACTTATTTCAAGTTCAGTGAGTTCTTGATTTGCATTTGTTCCGTCTCCACCCATCATAAGGTCTGCTATTATAGCTGCATCACCTATGTCGACCATTAGGAAGTTATCTCCCTTTAGCCCTTCTTTAAATTCTATGTTTGCCACAACTTTTGGTATAGTACATTCTTGGATTACCTGTTTAAATGGCACTATGGATACTCTAGGAGTAGTTATAAGGACTCTATGATTTAGTATAGAAGAAAGGGTCGTTGCTGCTGTTGACATGGAAATATTTCCTACTTCTCCTATGATGTCTATTTGTATATTGTCTAGTTGATCTGTGGGTTCTGGTTCTGGTTCTGGTTCGCTACTATTGTTTTTATTTAATAGTGCATCTATTTCTTCTTGGGATAAAAAGTTATCACTCATCGATTTCACCTTCTTCTATGAATTGAAGTATCTCTACTCCTAGTTTTTCTTCAATTTTCCCTGGTTTTACAAGAAAATGAAGTTTATCTTCTATAAAAAGTTTTAGTGGGTCTTTTGATTTTACATCTAGCTGTATGATATCTCCAAGTTCTAGCTCTAAAAAGTCTTCAACTGTGATGTTTGAACTTCCAAGTACTACTTCAAGATCTACTGGAGCTGACATAAGACTGTTTGAGATTATATCTCTACTTTTATCGTTTACTTCTTTTTCAAAGTCAAACCAGTTTCTAAAGCTAAGTTTATCTAATATATTTTCAAATGAGATATATGGTATACATATGTTTATAAAGCTCTTTAATTTAAATATCTCAACTGTAAAGCTTGCAAGAATTACTGGTTCATTTGGAGACATACTTTGACCTAGCTGTGGGTTTGTCTCTAAGGAAAGAATTTTAGTCTTTGTCTCTATTATTTCGCTCCATGCTCTTTCAAATGATTTGAGTATGTTTTTTACTACTTCGTCAAGCATTCCTAGTTCTATATCAGTAAATCTATCCTTTTTTTCCCAGTTTTCCATGTTTATTGCAGCTCCTCCACCACATAAAAGGTCTATGGCTTGTATACAAAACTGAGGGTTTATTTCTAGCATCTGGGTTCCACTTAAGTTTGTAGCACTAAATAAGGTCAAGAGTGTAAACTTGGGAATAGAACGAATGAACTCATCATAGCTCATCTGTTCTACTGCTCCAACCGTTATATTTACACCATGCCTTAGTTGTGTTGTTAAAAAGTTAGATGCAACTTTAGAAAAGTTTTCAAATATCATATGAAGAGTATTTGTATACTCTTTTGATAGTTTTATAGGTCTTCTAAAGTCATAGGCTCTAACTTTTATCTCTTCTTCTTCTTTTAATTTTTCTGGATCTATTTCTCCAGTATTGAGTGCATTTAAAAGACTATCGATTTCTTGTTGTGATAGAACTTGGCTCACATTTATCCCTCATTTTTATACAATAATGAATGTATATCTACAATATTTATAATCCTATTATCTATTCTGTATATTCCAACTATCCCTGTGTTTTGAGTGTTGAAACTTTCCATTTTCTCTTCTTCTATATTTACTACTTCCATTACTTCTTTTACTAAGATTCCAATCTTTTCTTCTTCTATATTTACTATTATAATATTATTATAACATGAATCTTCATTTTGTAATAATAGTTTGCTCATATTTACAAGTGTTATAACATTTCCCCTTAAATTTATAAGTCCTTCTGTCCAGTCCTCGGAATTTGGTACTTGTGTAAGGGATATTGTCTTAGTAATTTCTTCTACAATCTCTGTATTTATTGCATAATATTTATCATTTAAGGTAAATATAATTATTTGCATACAAGCCCCTCCTATCTCATTACTCTTTCTAATGATTGAAGTACTCTATCTGTGTCAAATGGTTTTACTATAAAGTCAAGTGCTCCGGATTGAATTGCTTCCATTACCATTGACTGTTGACCCATAGCACTGCACATTATTATTTTTGCATCTTTATCTTGAGATTTTATCTCTTTTAAAGCTGCAACTCCATCCATTTCAGGCATTGTTATATCCATAGTTACAAGGTCTGGTTTTTCTTGTTTGAATTTTTCTACCGCTTCAACTCCATTTTGGGCTTCTGCTACTACCTGATAACCATTTTTTTCCAATATATCTCTTAACTTCATTCTCATAAAAACTGCATCATCTACTATTAAAACTCTTTTTGACATAATTTTCTTCCTCCTAGACTCCTAATGTTTTAAATAATTTTTCTAATACTCCTGGCCTTGGTACAAAGTAAAGCGAGGTTTCAATTCTATTTCCATTATATGAAAATTCATTTTTAATGATCATTATATTTTCATCAAAGTATTCTGTTTCCATATACACGCTACTAAGGACTGCACCAAACATATCTGTTATTTTAAAGGGAATAGATGTGATTAAATTTGCATCTATCATCTTGCTTATGGCATTTAGAAAAGATGATACTGTTATATTTACAAGTTCTACCAGTGCAGAGTTTTTTATTTCATCTGATACTTCTTCATCACTTTGCATCATCATCTTGGCTAAACTCTCTGTAGCATCCATTGAAGCTATAAATACAAATATACCTTCACCATCTCCCATCATATTCATTATAACAGAATTTACTACTTTATCTTCTGCCATTATACTTGTATAAACTTCTTCGTAGCTTAAAACCTCTATAATAGGAACTGTCATGTCTATACGCTTGTTTAAAAGCCTTGAAAGACTTGTAGCTGCATTTCCACCACCTATATTTACAACTTCTCTTAAACAATCTATTTGTAGATGTGTATATGTGTCTTCCATCATAACTTTCTATTCTCCTTCTTCTTTACATAAGTTTCCTACATCTAATATAAGAGTGATATCTCCATTTCCAAGTATTGTAGCACCTAGATATTCTTTCATATTTCCAAGGGTACCACTAAGTTTTTTAATAGCTATTTCTTGTTGACCTATTAGATCATCTACTAATAGGGCGTAGTATTTGTGGCCTAGTGTTATAAGAATTAGATGGTTGTTTTCTCTTGTGGATTCTATGCCTAGTTTTTCATTTATCCTTATAACTGGCACCATTTTTTCTCTATATACATAGATTTCTTTGTCGTGGGATAAAACTATTTCTTCTTTTTCTACTTTTACTATCTTTTCTATTATACCAAGTGGAAGTGCAAAAGTCTCTTCTCCAATGTTTACCATTAGGGCTTGTATAATAGATAGTGTAAGAGGAAGTTTTATTGTAAATGTAGAACCTTCATCTATCTTACTCTCTACATCTATAGTTCCTCCAAGGCTTGTTATCTTTTGTTTTACTACGTCCATTCCAACGCCTCTACCAGATACATTTGTAACATGTTCTACTGTAGAAAAACCTGGATGAAATATGAGATTTATCATATCTCTTTCACTTAATCCTTTTGTCTCTATCCCTTTTCTTGCTGCACTTTTTTCTATTATCTCTGGGTTTATTCCTCTTCCGTCATCTTTTACTATTAGGATTACTCTATTTCCCTCTTGATAGGCAGTAAGGTTTATAAGCCCTTTTTCAGCTTTTCCAAGTTCACGTCTTGCTTCTCTTGATTCTATACCGTGGTCTGCAGCGTTTCTTATTAGGTGAACTAAGGGTTCTGCAAGCTCACTTACAACTGTTCTATCGAGTTCTGTTTCTTCTCCTTCTATTAGCAATTCCAGATCTTTATCTAGTTCTTGAGAAAGGTCTCTTATCATCCTTGGGAATCTATTTAAGACTACTTTTACTGGCTGCATCCTGATCTTTAATACGAGGTCTTGAAGTTCAGAGGTGATTCTCTCTACATTTTCTAGGGGTTCGTATATTTCTGTGGCCTTATATTTTGTACTTAGATCTTCAAGTCTTGTTCTATAGATTACAAGTTCTGATACAAGGTTCATAAATCTATCTAGTCTACTTAAATCTACTCTTATAGACTGGTTCATCGCGTGATTACCTGATTTAGAAGAAGAGCTTTCTTTTGTATCGCTTTCTTCTTTTACAGATTCTCCATCTTTTACCTCTTCTGCGATTTCTTCTATCTTTGGAGTGAATTCCTGGGCTTTTGATAAATCTATTTCTTCTACTATTATATCTTCTATTTCTACATTGTCATTGATATTTTCTTTTACTTCATCTAAGCTTAGCTGACTTAAGAATATTATCCTAAATACTCTATCAAAATTTCCTTCTTCTAGTTTTTCCGCTGGAGGATCTAGATGAATTACATCTCCAATTTGTTCTAGTCGATTTATTATTAGATAAGATCTTGCCCCTTTTAGAGTACATTTTTCATCTAGTTTTACTGCTATATTGTATGCATCATATGATCTTTCTTTTCCGTTGTTTATTAGCATCCTTAGTGTATTATCTAAACTGTTTAAAGAAATGATACTAAAGCCATCGTCTGTTTCATTTTTTACATCTTTTTCACCAGAACTTAAGGCTTCTAGGCTTTTTAGTATTTCTGAGATGTCGTATTCTTTTTCAATATCTCCTCTTAAGTCTTCTACTATTTCTGCTAGTTTATCTAGACAAGAAAATATTAGAGTTATAGTTTCTGCTGTTATTTTAAGTGTACCATTTTTAAATAGCTCAAATACATTTTCCATACTGTGGGTAAGTTCAGTCATTGTCTTGTAACCCATAGTTGCCGCCATACCTTTAAGGGTGTGTGCTGATCTAAATATTTCATCTAAGAGTCCTTTTTCTTCTGGGTGTTCTTCTAGTTCTAGTATACATTCGTTTAGAGTTTGCAAATATTCATCGGTCTCTTCAAAGAAGAGATCTCGATATTTTGTAGTGTCATCCATTTTATTCGCTCCTTTTACCTATACTTTTTCATATATAAAAGTAGATAATTTTTTAAATCCTAATTTTTCAGGATTGTATATACTTTCTGTGGCACCAGTAAATAGTATACCGCCTTTTACTAGGGAATCATTAAACTTTTTATATATTTCATCTTTTACTTCATTTTTAAAATATATGGTTACATTTCTACATATTATTATATGAAAACCTGTTTCATATTGTCCAAGTATTAAATCATGTTTTTTAAAGTTTATCATGCTTTTTATTTTTTTGTCTATGGTATATTCTTCATTCTCTAATGTAAAATAATTTTTCAAATCCATACTATCTATATTTTTTATTTCTGATTCTTTATATTTTCCCTCTTTGGCTCTATTTAATATCTGTTCGTCTATATCTGTTGCTAGAATTTTATCTTTTATCCTAAGATTGTTTTTATCCATTATAATCCCTAGTGAATAGGGTTCACTTCCTATTGAACAAGCTGCACTCCATATCTTTAGAGCGCCAAATTTAGGATTTAATTTCTCTTTTACTATTTTTTCAAATCCTTCAAATATATCCTTGTTTCTAAAAAACTCTGTTACATTTATTGTTATATAGTCTAAGAACTTTTGCTTTATCTTTTCATCTTTTTCTATTAGCTTTGCGTACTCTTCTAAAGTCTTTGCCCCTGAACTGTTCATAACTGTTGTTATTCTTCTTTGAAGTTGCTTTTGTTTATATGCCCATAATTCTAAATTAAGTTTTTTCTTTGTGAAGTCATAAAATCCATCAAAGTTTAGTTCCATTATCTCATCCTTAATATATTATTTAAGGTTTTTGATATATCCTCTAAGCCCAAAACCTCATCTACTACACCTTTTGCAATAGCACTTCCTGGCATTCCAAATACTACACTGCTTGATTCATCTTGTGCTATTGTAAGGCCTCCAAAACGCTTTATTGATTCCATACCATTTGTTCCATCTTTTCCCATACCAGTAAGTATTACACCTACTAGTTTTTCTCTATAAATTTCTGATGCTGTTTGAAATAGATAATCTACCGCAGGTCTTACCCCGTGCATCTTATCTTCTTTTGTAAGTTTTATAAGTGAGCCTTCTAGCCTTAGATGAAAATCTCCTGGAGCTAGATAGATTTTTCCACTTTCTATTTTCATATTGTCTTTTGCCTCTACTACCTTTGCTGTGGTAAGTTTATCTAGTCTTTGTGCAAATGATAGTGTAAAGCCCTTTGGCATATGCTGTACTATAAAGATGGGTATATTGATTTTCTTTGGAAGGTTTTCTAATAAATATACTAGTGCTTTAGGTCCTCCAGTAGATGAACCTATAACTATAGCGTTTACACTTCCCACACCTTTATTTGAAGTTTGTGGTTTGTTTTCTTTTTTAATATGATTTTTAGAAAAAATTAGAGAGTTTATCTTTAATTCTAACTCCTGTTTAAATTCTTCTAGATTTTGATTTAAATTTTCAGGCTTTTCTATAAAGTCTATAGCTCCTAGTTCTAAAGCTTCAAATGTAACTTCGGTTTTTCTAATAGAACTTAGCATTATAACTGGCATTTTATATTTCTTTTTTATCGCTTTAAGTGTCTCTATACCGTTAAGTTTTGGCATTTCTATATCCAAAGTTATAACATCTGGCTTAATTATATCTATCTTTTCTAATGCATCTAAGCCATTTCTAGCGATTCCTGCTACTTCTATGCCCTTTATATCTTCTACGGAATCTGCTATTATCTTACGCATAAATGCAGAATCATCTACTATCATTAGCTTTATTGTCATATATACACCACCTTTATAATATGTTTATTTCTTTACTTCCGTTTTTTATGCTTATAGTAAAACTATTTAAATCTACTACCATAGTTCTCCCTATATTTCCTCCTGTATCTCTAGAGAGGATAGGTATTCTATATTCTTTTAAAACCGCCTCTACTGCCTCAACATTTCTTTGGCCTATATTGTTTGCATTGCTTGAAAAGCTAAACATGCTAGCGCCTCCAGCTATCTTTGCTATAAGATTTTTATTAAATCTTCCACTAGTTATTTCTCTTATCATGGTTGGAATAGCAAGATCTGCAAACTTTTCGACTTTTATATCACTTATAAATGAGCTACTATCTGGAAGCATTATATGACTTAATCCTCCTCTTTTGGTTGCCGGGTCGTATATTGCTATACCCACACAAGAACCAAGGCCTAATGTTATAAGTTTATCTGGAGAATTAGATACCTTATAATCTGCTATTCCTATTCTTATTTCTTTTGACATTTCTTTACCACCAATTCTAAATATTATGTGCTAATTCCTCATTTGATAATAACTCTTCATCTTCTTTTATAAATAACTTGTCTACATCCAGTACTATTATAATGTCTTCTGGAAGTTTTATAAAGCCTTCTACATACTCTTTAGATATTTCTAATTCTTTAGTTGGTGCTTCATATTCATTTTCGTAAGATTTTATACCAAGTATATCTTCTACTGCTAGTCCTACATGTTTTTCTTTCCAGTTTACTACTATTATCTTTGTATTTATGTTTTTAACTATTTCCCTGCCATAAAGCCTTTTGTTTAGGTCTATAACTGGTAATACTTTCCCATTATACTCTATAACTCCCATCATATAAGGTAGTGGTTCTGGGATCTTTTTACCTTCTTCAAATTCTATTATTTTTTCAATGCGTTCTATTGGGATTCCAAGGCTTTGAGAATTGGTTTTAAATATAATATATTGCTTCATAGTGAATTCTCCTTTATATTTTAATTTTTTATAATTTTTTATTGATTTTAAAATCTTCTATTACAATAATATGAATTTCATCTATGGATTGTGAACTTCTCTTTTAAAAAACATTTTTCATTATATATATCGGATAAAACCTTAATTTATTAAACAAAAAACCCCTCCTAGTAATAAGAGAGGTTTTTATCGTATTTTATTAAGGAAATTGAAATTTAAATGTTTTCAATTCTCCAGTCTATTTCTTCTTTTCCAATGCTCTTTAAAAAATCATTTGTCTTTGAATATGGTTTTGAGCCAAAAAATCCTCTTGAAGCTGAAAGTGGACTTGGATGTACTGCTTTTATTATATGATGATTCTTATTTGTTATATATTTTTCTTTGGACTTGGCATTGTTTCCCCAAAGAATGAATACTATAGGAGTTTCTCTTTCATTTAAAAGCTCAATTATCCTATCGGTAAAGATTTCCCAACCTATTTTACTGTGAGAATTAGCCTGTGCTTCTCTTACCGTTAGGGATGTATTAAGAAGTAAGACACCTTGTTTTGCCCACTTTTCTAGATACCCATTATTTGGAATAGGAAGGCCCAAATCTGTATTTAATTCTTTAAACATATTTCTAAGGCTTGGTGGAATCATAACTCCTTTTTTTACAGAAAATGCAAGTCCATGAGATTGACCCCTTCCATGATATGGATCTTGACCTAATATTACAACTTTGACATCTTTGTATGGAGTAGTTTTTAGGGCAGTAAAGATATCATTCATTTCTGGAAATATGATTTTTTCTCTATATTCTTCTATTAAAAAGCTTCTAAGTTTTTTATAATATTCCTTTTGAAATTCCCCTTCTAATAAATCATCCCAATCATTTCCTATTATCTTTTTCATATTTTCACCTCTTACATTTCACGTCTCCAATTCTTTGGAGCTAGTAGTGCTATTATGGTAAATAGTTCAAGTCTTCCAAGTAACATCAAAAATGATAGAAGCATCTTGGTTGCTCCACTATATAGTGCAAAGCTTCTAGTAGGACCTACCAAAGCAAGTCCTGGCCCTATATTGCTTAATGTTGCTATAACTGAAGTTGATGCAGTTACAAGGTCTACACCTTCAAGTGTGACTAAAAGTGTACTTAAGGAGAATATTACCATATATAATGCTATAAAACTATAAATACCAGCTATTACTTCATTAGAAAGCACACGACCGTCATTTCTTATAGGTATAATGGCTCTGGGGTGAAATATCTTTAAGATTTCTCTTTTTATAAGTTTAAACATTACAAGTATTCTTATTACCTTTATACCACCTGCTGTTGAACCTGCACTTGCTCCTATAAACATTAAAAGGACTAATATTCCTTTGCTAAAACTAGGCCATAAATCAAAATCTGCTGTCGAATATCCGGTAGTTGTCATAATAGAGGCAACCTGAAAAAAAGAATCCCTTAGAGAAAGAGAGATTTTACCATAGTTTGTCATATATAGATTTATTGCTATAAATAAGGTACTAGAGATTACTATACCTAAATAGAGTCCAAGCTCTTCATTTTTAATCACATCTCTTATCTTTTTTCTATATAAAGAATAGTAAAGAGAAAAACTTACTCCTGAAAGAACCATAAATACAGCTATAACTATATGAATATAACTGCTCTTATAATACCCTACACTCTCTGCCTTTATTCCAAAACCTCCAGTTCCTACAGTACCAAATGTATGAAGAAGGGCATCGAAAAGACTCATTTTACCGAATAAGAGTAATATTACTTGTAAAATAGTTATACTAAAATAAGTTATATAGAGAATCTTTGCGGTATCTTTTATTCTTGGTGCCATCTTTCCAGCAATAGGTCCTGGACTCTCTGCCTTATATATTTGGAACCCCCCTACTCCAAGAGCTGGTAGAAGTGCAATTGTAAATACCAATATACCCATCCCACCTATCCAGTGAGTAAATGATCTCCAAAATAGTATCCCCTTAGGAAGTATTTCAACATTTTCAATAACAGAAGACCCAGTTGTAGTAAAACCTGATACTATTTCAAAAAATGCATCTATGTAGGTTGGAGTAGATTTTGCTAAGAAAAGCGGCATTGCCCCAAGTATTGAAATACTAAGCCAACCAAGAGCTACTATGGCTAGTCCATCTTTAGCACTTATCAAGTTGTCTTTTCCCTTTTTTCTTGATAAAATTATCCCAACTATTAAAGTTATAATTATTGTAATTAAAAATGGATAAAAATCATGTTCTCCCTCATAAAGTGATATTAGCAAGGAAGGTGCCATTAGACTAGATTCAATTATCAGTAGTATTCCCAGTACCCTTAGCACGATTCCATAGTTCACTAATCATACCCCCCTTCCTAGGATTGAAAAACCTCTTAAGTGTCTCTAAATCTTCTCTCAATGAAAATATAACTATCCTATCTTTAGGTTCTAACGTAGCCCCACCTTTGGGTATGATAACTTTTCCACGTCTTACTATAGCCCCTATTATAACTCCTTTTGGAAGTTTTAACTCTTTAAGGCTCTTTTGTATAAATTGACTATCTTTTGATACTATTATCTCTGTAACTTCTGCCTCGCCACCAAGAAGAAGTGAAACTGAAATTACCTTTCCTCCCCTTAAAAACTTCAATATATTACTAGCTGTTATATCTATAGGGTTTAGAGCTGCATCTATATCAAGTCTATCGATTATCTTTGTATAGTTTTGTTTACTTACCTTTGCTATTGTTTTACTTACTCCAGCTTGTTTACACATCAGAGCCATAAGCAGGTTTTGTTCATCCATTCCAGTAGCTCCTACAAATGCATCCATATTACTTAACATTTCTTCTTCAAGCAAGTTTATATCCGTACCATCTCCATGTATTATGAGAGTATCTTCTAATACTCTAGAGAGAGCTTCTGCTTTTAATCTATCTTTTTCTATAATCTTTACTGATATATTTGACTTTGCTAAGTTTTTAGCTAAGTAATATGAAATATTACTTCCTCCAAGTATCATAACCTTTTTTACCGGTTTGTTTTTTATATTAAAGTCAAATCTTGCATTGAGTTTATCTATATCAGTACATTCTCCCATTATATAGATTGTATCATTTTCTAAAATTGAAGTATTCCCATGGGGAATTATGATTTCACCATCTCTAAGTATGGCAGTTATAAGTAGATTTTCAAATCCTTCTAATTCTTTAAGTTTTTTTCCTATAAATTCTTCATGATGAGCTATATGAAAATCTAACATATGTACTTTTCCACTTGCAAATTCATCTGTATGAAATACATAATTTTGAAGAATATACTTTTCTATGCTTCTTGCAATATCAAGATCTGGATTTACTATATGATCTATTCCCATCTCCTTTTTTATAAAGTCAAGCTGCATCATATATTCTGAATTTCTAATTCTAGCGATAGTTCTTTTACAACCTAATTTTTTTGCTAAAAGACAAACTACTGTATTGGTTTCATCACTATCAGTAGATGCTACTAGGAGATCATAAGTGTTTATTTCGATCTCCCTTAAAACATTTATATCAATTCCATTAGCTTCTATGGTCAATACATCTACATGCTCATTTATTCTCTCTAGCATTTTACTGTTATTGTCTATCAGAGTAACGTTTATTCCCTCATCTATCATAAGCTGTGCAAGCTTATAACCAAGCTTTCCAACTCCAACAATCAAAACTTTCATTTCAATTCACCTCTTATCTTACTATACCAAATTTTATAGAGAAATAGTATAGGCAATAAAAAGAAAATTTATTATTCAACAAAAATATTAGGAAGCGTAAAGTATCTTACAACTCCTGAGATTATGCTTTCTTGACCTATTCTACTATAAAAACCCTTTACCTTTTCATTGTAGATATAGAGTCCTATAGTAGTTTTAAAACTCTCTGATTTAAATCCATCCTCAGTTTTAAGCAAAAAATCTTTTTCAAATGGATCAAAGTACTCTTGGTAGATATAGTCTTTGTCAAATGAATCTCTTAGTCTTTTTTCCCATTCTTCATCTGAAAAGTCGCGTCCTACATAAACTCCTTGTGATGCATTTAGATCCATTGGTTTCATTATATATTTTTCCCTACCTTCTACTACTTTTTTAAACACTTCTTCACTACCACCAAATATTCCAGTGTATGGGATATGTCGTTTTACAAAGTCTCTTTCCTCTTGTGTTAGATATTCTAAAGTGTCCTGATCATGAAGGATTTTAAAAAATATCTTATTGTGGACTACTTGGGATCTCATTGAACCTATACATACAAATGCCCTGTCTCTATATGCATCTAAAAATTCTTTTATTTCTTCTTTTTTGTCTATGATTTCATAGCTAACCATTCTTCTATATACAATGTCTATTCTATAGTCCTCATGGTAAAGTGCTCCATCCCTATATTTTAAATCCCTTGGATCTGCTATTATACAGTTATAGCCCTCTTCTTTGTATGACTCTTGAAATTCTAAAAACTCCATATCAGTAGCACTTTCTTTAAAGTCTACTATGGCTACATTTGGTCTTTCTTTTGGATTTTTTGTTTTGTTGTAAATCGTTATACTCTCCCTTACCCACGAGTTAAAAAGTTCAAAAGAGGAGAGCTTCTTATCTTTAGAAAAATCCTCTAATGCCAGTGACTCTAACATTATATTGGAAAAAATATAGTCTTCATTCATAGCAGAAGAACCATCGGTATTTAGTTCACAAAATTTAAAGTTCTCTCCATCTTTAAAAAACAAATCATATCGGGCTATTGGTATATTTATATCGTATCCATTTTCTACTTCTATAAGTTCTTCTATAAACTTTGAAAAATGGAATTTCTTTCTAAACTCTTTATCCTCTATAAATCTATCTGTAAGTTTATTTGAGATATCCATCATAGATTTTCCTATCTTTTCAAGTTCTCTAACATCTTTGCGGGTTAGAAACATTGGATGATAAAGGGTTGGCATTGTCCTGCCTTTATATATCGCCTTAGAACCTTTTACCTTTTCCATAGTCTTCTCATAGTCCTTTATATATCGCTTTTCATCGGATTTTATCATATCTATATATTCTTTATTTATTTGATCGCTATTCATTTTTGTCCTCCAATAAATTATTTAGTATACACCAATTTAAAGATTCTTTTTTCCCTTTGCCTTCTAAACTTTTAGTTATCTCATATGGACTCTTACCACTATCTAACATTTCCTTTAAAGGTTCTAGATATCTTTTTTCTTCACCATCTAATCCTTTGTGGGAGAGTTCTACTAAAAACTTTCCTATTTCTAAGAGTGTTATACCATTAAATTCAGCCTTTAACCCTTCTTCCATCATCCTATGCTTTGCCTCTTCTACATCTTTAAGTGTGATGCATTTTACAAATTCTAAAAGCTTTTCTAAGTTTTCTTCATTATATAGTAGCCCCTTAAATAGAGCTATAGCAGAAAAGTTGAGTGGATATGGTACCGAGTCCATCATTCTTATCTCTATATATTTTTTTGTTCTAACATCTGGAAAAAACATTGTAAGATAGTGTTCTATCTCCTCTTTGGTAAAATCATATGGATCTAAAAGTTCTTTTATATCTTTTCCTTTTGCAGATACTTCCCTACCATCTTTATAAATAAATATTGGGCATCCTTCTAAGATATACTCAGCATATTTTCCATAATTATAATCACTATCTAGTGAACTAGGCATAACACCTGATCTATCTTTATCGCAGTTTTCCCATATAAATGATCTCATATTGTGAAAAGGAGCCTTTTCCCCTTCAAAATAATATGCATTTTCAAACATAGCATAAAAAACTGGAGTTAATGCATTTAGTATTTTAAACTTCTTAATATAATCCTCTTGGGATTCATAATCTATGGCTACTTGGAGTGCTGCTGTTCCTTTCATCATATTGTGTGCATGAGTTCCTTTAGTTTTAAAGTAATCATACATAAAATCATATCTCTTTTTAGGAAGAAGTTTTATTTCATCTATACGAGTTTCTGGATGATAACCTGTTGCTATTATAGCTTGATTCTTCTTATTTAATATAGGTATAATATCTTGTAAAAAATCTAAATATTCTTCTTCAAGTTCTTTTATACTTAAGCTCGCATCAATGCTTAATTCAAGTTGACTGCCTGGTTCTGTTGTTATATGCTTTTTATCCTTTTGAAGTCCTAATATATATTCACCTTCATATAGCGCTTCATACCCTAAGTTTTCTAAATCTTTTAGAGTTTCAGCAACCCCTGATTTACCATAATAAGAAATGGTTTTAAGTGTATCTTTATCTATTACAAAGTGTTCAAACTCTACTCCAAGTTTGAAATCCTCTCTCTTTTTCTCTCCATTTTTAAAATAATCTTTGAAAATATCTATTTGTTCTTTATATTTCAATTCTTCATCCCCTTTACTTTTAAACAATTTAAATAGTCTAATATTGTATACCCATTATATATTATTTTTAATTATTATATATATTATGAAACAATATGGGTATATATATCATGTTTAGAAAAACCTTAGGAGGAGTTAATTATGAAAAATATATTGAGAATTGAATACTGTACTTCTTGAGCCTATTTAGCTAGAGCAGTTGCTCTAAGTAGAACAGTATTAAAAGAACATGAAAATAAGATTTCAGAGCTTACTCTAGTACCTTCTCATGGGGGAGTATATGAAATAACTTTAAATGATGAATTGATCTTTTCTAAAAAAGAAACAAATAGATACCCTGAAAAAGAAGAAGTTGAAGATATTATCCGTGAAAAGTTAAATAGTTGAATTAAAGACTACTGCATTTTGCAGTAGCCTTTGATTTAATCTTCTTTTAAACTCTTTAGAGCATCTTTTAATTTTACAGGATTACCATATCTTAGTGTTCCCATTCTATAGATCTTAGATGCTAAGATTCCTATAAGTATGGTCGATATAAAGAGAATTCCCAGCGAAAGAATTACTTCCCAAAGTTTTACACTTCCCATAGATACTCTTACAAACATTGCCATAAATGAACTAAATGGTACAAATGATGCAACCTTTAAAAGGATACCTTCTGTATTTTGCATACCAGTCATTGCTATAAAAAATACTCCTATAAATATAATGGTGATAGGTGTTGCACTTGCACTTATATCTTCTGTACGAGATACAAGAGCACCAAGAGCACCATATATAAATGCATAGAACAAGTAACCAAGTATACCAAATAATGCAAAGTTTAATAGTATATCTGCTGGTATTTTAAATAAAAAGTCTAGACTATTATCCCAAGCTTCTCTATTGAGCTGATAAGTAATCATACCCAAAGCTATAATTGTAAAGAATTGGGCAAATCCAGCTAGTGCCCCGGCTATTACTTTACCAAATATAAGGTTTTTAGAATCTGTACTTGTAACCAAGACTTCCATAGCTCTATTACTTTTTTCGCTTGCTACACCCGATGCTATGAGCTGTCCATACATCAATATTACAAAATAGAGTCCAAATACTAATATATTAGTGTAGAGAAAGTTATTGGCACTATCTTTACCTAAAACCACAGTTTCTGACTGAATTTCTGGTCTTATTAAACCTTGTACTTCATTGTAGTTTATACCTAAGTTTTCAAATTCTTTTATTCTATAAGTTTCTATGATTGCATCTTCAAACATACCTTCCCCTGAACCCATCATTTCATTGTTTTTTATTATGTTTTTATACTTTAAAGTATCTTCCAATATAAATCCTGCCTCTATATTGCCTTTGTTTACTTCACTCTCTAAATCTTCTTTTGATGTAAATTCTTTTAATTTCCCTGCTGGGAAATTTTGTTTTAGAGTATTTATATCTATCTTTCCATCAGTAGAATCAATATACCCAAAAGTACCCAAATCTTCTTGTTCTTCTATAGCAGTTCCCTCTTTTGTTTTCTCAACACCAAAGAAGGCATTTTTAATAGTAGGAAATGAAAGGCCTATTATTATCATAGCCGCAAGGATAGCAGTTGATATAATAAATGCTTTATTTTTGAAAAAGTTAAGAAATTCAAATTTTAATACTACAAAAAACTCTCTCATTATTTATCACCTACTCTTTCTACAAAGATATCGCTTAGTTTAGGTTTATAGTTTGAAAACATATCTATATCTAAGTCTAGTTCTATTATCTTTTCTAGTAAGTCCTTTTTAGATTTGCCATCTAAAAGTTCTATAATTAAATAATCTTTTCTAGTTTCAACTATATGTGCTATATCTTTAAATTTCTCTATGAAAATATCTTTTAAGTCACGTGATTGAAGATCAACTATACTGATAGTTAGTCTATCTTTACCATATTCTTCTTTTATCCTATTTAAATCTCCGCTTAAAACTATATCCCCTTTATCTATAAGGGCTATTTCTTCGCAAAATTCTTCTACATAATTCATTTGATGACTTGAAAATATAAGTATTCTGTTGTCATTTATTATTTCAAATATGATGTCTTTTAAGATTTGTGAATTGATAGGGTCTAGTCCGCTAAATGGTTCATCCAATATAATGATTTCAGGACGACCTAAAAATACTGATGCAAGCTGAACTTTTTGTTGATTTCCTTTAGAAAGGGTTTCAAGTTTCTTATCTTTATACTCTTCTATACCAAGCCTTTTAAACCAATATAAAGCATCTTCTTTTACTTCCTTTTTATTAAATCCCCTAAGCTCACCAAGATAAATTAGTTGTTCTAATGTTTTTTTCTTGGGATAAAGCCCTCTCTCTTCTGGAAGATAGCCTATCTTATGATTCTTTGGAATAAACTTTTTCCCATCTAATAAGATTTCTCCGCTGTTTCCAGAAAATAAATCCATTATTATTCTAATGGTTGTAGTCTTTCCAGCTCCGTTTCTTCCAAGAAGTCCTAGAGGTCTCCCACTTTCTACATAAAGATTTATTCCATGAAGAACTTCAGTCTTGCCAAAACTTTTATATAAATCTTTTACTTCTAAATTCATAATTGCCCCCTTTAAGTTTTATAAAAAATATCTCTATTATTATATAGAGATATTTATCTAGCAGCTTTAAGCTTTGCTATGTCGTTCCAATTTTGCGATACTATTATTTCCAAAGTATTTATTTTATCTAACATTTCTTGCTGCTCTTGTTTGAATTCTGTTAGATTTGCAGTTTGCTCTATAACTGCCTTTAAATCCTTTTTCATTTCTTGTTGATCTTGTTTCATTTCTTGTTGCTCTTGTTTCATTTCATCTTGACCATTTTTTAATGATTTCAGTTCTTCTAATACTATTCTTTGAAATTCTTCAGTACTCATAAAAATCCCTCCTTAAATAAATTATTTAAGCTTCTATTATTATGTATATCCATTATATCAGTAAATCATTATAAATTAAACCCATAAATCTTATGATTTATGGGTTTAATAATTATATTATGCTTCTAAGAAAAGTTTCATATCCTCTTCTACTGTTCCTATTGGTGCTATTCCGAATGTTTCTACTAATACATTTGCTACATTTGGTGAAAGGAAAGCTGGAAGTGTTGGTCCTAAGTGGATGTTTTTTACTCCTAGTGAAAGAAGTGCTAACAACACTATAACTGCCTTTTGCTCGTACCAAGCTATATTGTAAGCTATAGGAAGCTCATTTATATCGTTAAGTTCAAATATTTCTTTAAGTTTCATAGCTATAACTGCTAGTGAATAAGAGTCATTGCATTGTCCTGCATCAAGTACTCTTGGAATCCCACCTATATCTCCTAAGTTTAACTTATTGTATCTATATTTAGCGCATCCCGCAGTTAAGATAACTGTATCTTTTGGAAGTGCTGCTGCAAAGTCTGTGTAGTAGTTTCTAGATTTCATTCTACCGTCACAACCTGCCATTACAAAGAACTTTTTAATAGCGCCTGTTTTAACTGCATCTACAACCTTATCTGCTAGGGCAAATACTTGTGCATGTGCAAATCCTCCAACTATCTTGCCTGTTTCTATTTCAGTTGGTGCTGGAAGAGTTTTAGCATGTGCTATTACCTCTGAGAAGTCTTTAGCCCCTCCATCTACTCTATCTGCAATATGTTTAAATCCTGGATATCCTGAACTGCCTGTAGTATATACTCTATCTGCATAAGATGCAAGAGGTGGTACTATACAGTTTGTAGTAAATAGAATAGCTCCATTAAACTTTTCAAATTCTTCTTTTTGATTCCACCATGCATTTCCGTAGTTTCCTACAAAGTGATCAAACTTTTTAAATGCTGGATAGTAATTTGCAGGTAGCATTTCACTATGAGTATATACATCTACTCCTGTACCTTCTGTTTGGATTAAAAGTTCTTCAAAGTCTTTTAAATCATGGCCTGAAACTAATATTGCAGGATTATTTCTAACTCCTATATTTACTTCTGTTATCTCAGGGTTTCCATAAGAACTAGTATTGGCTTTATCTAAAAGCGCCATAGTTTTTACACCGTATTCTCCTGTTTCAAGAGTTAATGCTACTAGTTCATCAGCTGTTAAAGAATCATCTAGCGTTGCTGCTAATGCTTTTCTAATGAATTTTCCTATTTCCTTATCTTCAAATCCTAAATTATCTGCATGCTCTGCATAAGCTGCCATTCCTTTTAAGCCATATGTAATAAGCTCACGTAGGGAACGAACATCTTCATTTTCTGTAGCAAGTACTCCAACTTCTTGACTGTTAGCTTTAAATACGATTTCATCATTTGAGTTTATAGTAAATGTAGCTGGATCTTTTAGTTCACCAAGTTCTACTCCTTTTGCTATTAAATCCTCTTTTAGTGAGTCTCTAAGTTTTAAAGCGTCTTTTATTTTTTCAAAAAATCTTTCTTTATCAAAGTTAGCATTTGTAATAGTCATAAACAGTCCTTCTATAATAAATCTGTCCATTCCTTGTGTTTCTAATTCTATTTCATCTGCTTTAAGTCCAAGTACAGATATACCTTTAAGAGCGTAAATCATAAGATCTTGAAGATTTGAAACATCTGCTGTCTTACCACATACTCCAACTTTTGTGCATCCTTTACCGCCTGCTGCTTCTTGACACTGGTAACAAAACATATTCATCTGCTTTCCCCCTAAATTTATTTTTATATTTTAGTTTTAAAATTTCTTTATTTCTCTATCTTATATACCCATTTTATCTTAGTTCTTAACAAACATCGGTAACGTATGTTACGATTTTGAGATTATTTTTTAATAATTTATCGCTGCTGCCTTTATTCTATCTGGATAATTAACAGAACAAGGGGTTACTCCATAAACCATATTGCAATGTGGACACTTTGATTCTAAATGAGTCATTTCGAAATCTTTACCACATTCTACACATTTTAGTGTAAGGGGCTGCGGCATTGGGTTGTTGTTAAAACCCATCATCCTTATCTTATCTACTACTGTTTTCCCTTCTTCAAAACTTCCATTACAACCTGCGTGCATATCAATCGCTCCTTTTTATTTTTTAGTTTTAGTTTAACTAGGTATTAAGAAATAAATATAAAAAACGTCTCTCCGCTTCCGGATTTTCCATAATAGTTGATTTGTTAAATCCTACAGAGTCGTTCCTTATTTTTATATTTATTTCTTGCACTTTACTTGTTTAATTAAATTTTACTTCTATAAGAATAAATTATAAAAATAAGAGCCGACTCTGTAGAACTTATCATATTAACTCTCATTATAAAGTTCGGAAGCGGAGGATCGTTTTTTATAATTTATTCTTGCCAGCTTAATTACAAGACCTTTAATTTTATTTCTTCAAGCTTAATTCCCGACCTTCTCTTAAATCTGTTCTTATTGATTGAATTATTGCATCCATTTTTTCTAGGTCTTTTAGGAGTTCTTTTTCTTTTTTTGAGGTTTTTATTATTTTTTCTATACCTCCGTTTTTGATTACTATTCTTCTATCTCCTATAAGAGCTAGTGTTGGATCATGGGTTGCCATTAGTACTATTTTCTCTTCCCCTATTAAAAGGTCTAGAGCTTTTCTTCTATCTATTCCTGCGTTTTCTATCTCATCTATTAAAACTATAGGAGATGAGCTTAGTATTGCTGTATCAGCTATCATAAGAGCTCTAGATTGTCCACCACTAAGAGAGGTAATTGGGGTCTCCATCTCAAACTTTTCTCCAGCTAGTTTGTTTGCTTCTTTTATAATTCTTGAAGTTACTCCCTCTATATCTTCTACTAGTCTACTTCCTGCGTGAAGTTCTAGAAATTCTCTTACAGTTAAATCCATTACAAAGTTCATATTTTGAGAAAGCTGTGCTACTAGTTTATTGTTTGAAGAAAATCTCCATTTCATATCAGGAACTTTTCCATCTACTAAGATACTTCTACCAGTAGGAGTATCCTTTTGAGCTGTCCACTCTATATCAGCTAAAAGTCTTGATTTACCAGAACCGGTAGGACCTACTATTGATATAATCTCAGATTTATGAAGTGTAAGAGTTTCAAAACCTTCTTTTTTTCTTGATTTATCAAATCCTGGCAAGATTGTAAGGCTCTCTACACCTTTTTCTTCTTTAATTCCTAAAAACTCTTTCATGTTTTGTATATATTCCTCTAAATTTTCTGTTAAAGATTCTTTATCTATTGCAAAGTCTTCTATTTCTTCTTCAGAAAAAGAATCTAGAAATTCTGTAAATGTTCTTTCTTCCTCTAGATTTATATCTAACTTGTTTCCTGAAAAATAGTCTGTTATAAAAGGATATTTTTCTATCAATTGTTTTAATTTCATATTATTCATCATCTTCACCTAAATCCATCTTTCTAACATTTCCCATCTGATAGGCTTCGCCTATCCTAGTTTCTCCAAGGCAATATGAGCAAAGAGCAGATGGCATTGGAAATCTTAGCTCCATTCCCTTAACTGTCTCGATTGTTTTTTCTTTTTCATAAAGAAGGGTACTGAGTTCAAAAGCACCTTGTCCTGTTAGCCCATTTACATGCATAGTCATAGCTTTAGGGTTTACCGAGTTTACACGGGATGCAAATACTTCTCTTTCAGCTTGGGAAACTATATCTCCCTTTGTTATAACTACTATATCTGAAGATTTTAGCATAGGACCTATCTTTTTAGGGGTATTTATTCCTGAAAGATTATCTATAACACAGATTCCCATTATTTCTTTTATATAAGGTGAACATCTATTGCAAAGTCCTGCTGATTCTGTGATGAGTAAATCCAGTCCCTTTTTTATCCCCCATTGAACTACTTCTTCTATATTTGATGCAAAATAGTGATCTGGGCAAAGTGCACCAGAAATTCCTTTCTTAACTGGTATTCCCATTTTTTCATAGAGAACATCATCATCTGTATAGAGACAATCAAACTTTACTACTCCTACAGATATGTCCCTCGATTTTAATGCATCTATTGTCTTTAATATTATACTGGTCTTTCCTGAAGAGGGGGGACCTGAAAATATAACCAAATTCATCTTTTTTTCCTCCTATATACTACTGTTGAAAATATCTTCACATCGCTTTATTAAACTTCCTATATCGTTATTGTTTATAAAGTCCCATCCTATCCACATAAATTTTTGGTTGTCCTCTAAACCATTTTCTACTTCTGGATTAGTAGAAGGAAACTTTCCGTTGTGAGATAGGATCTCTCCTACCTCTTTAGATGCAAAAAAGTCTACAAATGGCTTTAATTTTTCTTCCTTTTCCTTTTTACTTAGTAAAAAAATAGGGCTTATAACTGCTCCATCTTCTGGCCAAATTGGAACCATAGGTCCTTTTCCAGTTATCATCTTGGTAAAGAAGTATGGCATTATTGTAATAGTAGGTTTATCTTTCTTTTTATAAGATTTTACCATCTCTGATGGATGCATATTTTTCATAAAACTCTTTCCAAGACTTTTTAATCCGTCTTCTCCATAAGTTTTATATATATTTAAAAGTATTGCATTAAACAGGTCAAAGTCTCCTACTGGTAGTGAAACCTCACCTTCAAATTCCTCTTTAAAAAGATCTTTCCAAGTCCTTGGAAACTCTCTATCTCCTAGTTCTTCTTTATTTACTAAAAACACTGCAGAGACTACACCTATAATAGAATAGTTTCCATCAGGGTCTCTTAAATCTATATCTTCATTTTGAAAATCTTTATTCATTTGCTTTTTAGCAATTAAATCCTTGAAAATTCCTTTTTCTTTAAATCCACCCATTAGGTCTTTATCAAAGAAAAGGTCAAAACCTGCTGACAAAAATAAATCTGGAAGGTCTTCTTTCTTTGCACCCTTTATCTTATCTTTTATCCAGTCTACTCCACCACTTGCTACCTTTAAGTCATATTTTATATTAGAGCCTAGATCTTTATCTTCTAAAAATGATTCAAAACCTTCAAGAAGCGGAATCCTTACTGGACAAGGCAGTATACCATTTATAGTTATTTCTGTGTTTTGTATATCTTTATCATGGTATAGTTTACCATCTACATCAGTTCTAGTTTGTTCTATTATATCTATAAGCTTTTGTTCAAACAATTCTACATTTACTTTTTTACTCCTACAAGCCATCTCAACGCTTACAGTTTTACCCATTATTTTTCTCATAGCATCATTTTTAAGCTGATCAAAGCCTGTTTCAACAAACACATCTATAGTTTCAGGATATTTTTCTGTTATATCATATACTTTATCTTTTATATCAAAATATTTATTCATTTTTTTCCTCCTAAATACCGACTTCATTACTCATTGAGATTATTATATATGTAAAAACATATTAAATCGGTAACTTATGTTACGGGGAAAAAAATTTTAAATAAAAAATGAGTTCTGTAGTTTACAGAACTCATTTAAATTAGTTACTTATTATCCCTCTCTAGCTTACATTAGGCAAGGTATGTGATTATTAAGTCTATCCAAAAAAGGCATTTATTATCAATAATGATACAAATCCTACTGCCCAAGCTATAGTAGTTGGTATAGACCAAATTCTCATTTGTTCTTTAGGATTTGTTATTCCTATTGTTCTATTTACTACCCAGAAAAACGAGTCTGAGAAGTAGCTAAAAAACAATGATCCTATACAAGCTGAAAGTGTTGCAAATACTGGATCTACTGACAAGGATGACATTATTGGTGCAGTCATTGATGCAGATGTAAGCATTGCAACTGTTCCAGATCCCTGGATAAATCTTATAAGTGTTGATATTAAAAATGGTAAAAATAGTAACGGAATCTTTGAACCCGCTATATATCCTGCTATATATTCTCCTACTCCACTAGTTCTAAGGACTGATCCAAGTGCTCCCCCTCCACCAGTAACAAGGATTACTATACCTGCAGATGATATTCCTTTTTCCATTGTTTTTAATGTTTCTTCTCTGGAGATGCCTTTTGTCAAAGTAAGGATTGCAATGATAAGTCCAATAGCTACGGCGACTAATGGTGTACCTAAAAATGTTACAACTTTCCCAAATATGCCACCAAATTTTAATACTGCCCCAACTGTGTTTAACAATATTAATATTATTGGAACCATTATAGGTGCAAAAGATGTAAATGTTCCAGGTAAATCCGCTTCATTAAAACTTGATTCAAAATCTTTGGGTATTTGAACACTATCTGGTCTTATCCAACCATCACCATCTTCTTCTGGTATTTGATAAATTTCTTTTCCTAGTTTTTTTGCATAAGGCATTACTGCTAAAAGCATTGGAATTGCAATAACAATTCCCCAAAGAATTACTGAACCAACATTTGCTCCATAAATTCCTGCTGCTCCAACAGGTCCTGGTGTTGGCGGCACCATTGTATGAGTTATTACTAAGCCTGATGCTAAAGCGATTCCTAGTGTTACTATTGATTTTTTAGTTTGTTGCGAAAGTGCTCTAGCAAGTGGTGCAAGAATTATAAATCCTGAGTCACAAAATATCGGAATAGATACTAAAAATCCCGTTACTGCAAGAGCTGACTCTTCTTTATCTTTTCCAAAAAGTCTTAAGAACGTATAGGCCATTCTTTTTGCTGCTCCACTTTTTTCAAAGATTTCCCCCATCATTACGCCAAATCCGATAATGATACCTATACTACCTAAAGTTGAGCCAAACCCCGATGTTATTGCGGCAATAACATCTTCTACAGGCATTCCCCCAACTAGTCCTACCACTATAGCTGCGATTATAAGGGCCAAAAATGTATGAAACTTTGTCTTTAAAATCAGATAAACTAGAAGTACAATTCCAACAATCATACCTATAATCATCTGATTACCTGATATAGCCACATCTCCCATAAAGCTCCTCCTAAGTTAATTTTATTTATTAAAATTAGGTGCATATTTTGCAGCTAATTTTACAGCTTCTATCATACTTACAGCTGATGCTGTATTTTTTCCTGCACGTGTATATGCTGTTCCATGATCAACACTTGTTCTTAAAAATGGCATTGAGTTAGTTAATGAAATTGTTCTTTCAAAGTCATAAGTCTTTGTAGCGATATGTCCTTGGTCATGGTATAGACTTAAAACACATGCATACCTTCCCCTAAGCCCTATTGAAAATATTGAGTCTGCTCCAATTGGTCCTATTACATCATATCCTCTTTTTTGTGCTTCCTTAATAGCAGGTATAATTTCATCTACCTCTTCTGAGCCAAATAATCCATTTTCTCCAGAGTGAGGATTTAATCCTGCAACTGCCATCTGTCCTTTAATTCCAAGTCTTTCTAAAGCTTCAAAAGATCTTTCTATATAATCTAGGACTCTATCGTATTTAACAAGTTCAATTGCCTTTTTTAAAGATACATGTCTAGATAAGAAAAACACTCTTAATTTTTCTACTTCAAACATAGTAAGTGGGTCATGAACTCCTGAAATTTTTTCAAACATTTCAGTATGTCCGATAAATGGAACCCCTCCTGCTTTTAGAGATTCTTTATTTATTGGAGTAGTTGCTACAGCATCTACCTTATTATCCATTGCTAATTCTCCAGAAACTTTAATATATTCATAAGATGCCCTTCCACAATCCCCATTTACCTTTCCCCACTCGTAAGGCTTTGTAATGATTCCTAAATCTATCATATCTATAGTTCCTTCTTGAAACTTTGCATCTTCAACATCTTTAACTACATTTATTTCAAGTGGAAGTCCAGTAACTTCTAATGCTCTTTCTACAACATATCTATCTCCTATTAAAAATGGTCTTGATACTTCCCAAACACTTTTATCTGCCCAGGTATGCATAGCTATTTCTGGTCCTATACCTGCTGGATCTCCTAATGGTACTGCAATAATTGGTTTATTTTTCATTTTATCTCTCCTATTCTTTCTTAAGTTTTTCAAAACAGATTTTCATAGCATCTCTGTCTCCAACCATTCCACCTTTACTTATTATCCTATGGTCTGGTAGTAACCCACCTATCATTCTACCATACGCACTTAGAGGTATAACCTCTTCTCTAATTTCTATACCTTGAGATTCCATATAACGGGAAAATGCCACAGTTATATCTCCACCACTAATAAATGTACCTGCAAAAGAAAATTCACTTAAAATAGTATTTTTTGAAATCTCTGCCAATCCATCTGCTATTCTTATAGATATATCATCCATGTCCATATCTTCCTCTTTGGAAATCTTCATTAAGTCCAGACGTTTTTCTCCTTCTTTATAAGGGGTAGTTGTAATCAATAAATAATCATTTTCTTCAAGTTTTTTTAAAGCTTCTTTAGTGGCTCTTTTTATTTCTTCATCTCTTTTACTTTTTTGTGCTAAAAATTTAGCATCTACTCTTACTATGCTAAAGTCATAAGAGTTTAAAAGTTCTTTTATTTGTTTAATAGATGTATCTGTAACACTTCCTACAACCATCAAAACTTTATTTAATACTTCATCTCTTTCTAACATTTGATTTGCTACTTCTAAGGTAAATGGTCCTGGATCTGATGCAAAAAATTTTACACCAGATGCTAAAACAGCTAATGCAATAGTTTCTAAATGTTTATCTGCTAAACCATCAAAGACTAAAAGTCTTACACCTTCTTTTTTCTTTGTCTTAATAAGTTCTGATAGATAATCTACACCTTTTTCTATATCTTCAATACAGATCATATCAGAGTTATATTTTAGACCTTTTCTGAAAATATCTATCACATTTGAAGTAGATACTGGTGTTTTTGTATCTTTTCCTGCATCACTATTTAATAACAATTCTCCATTTACAAACATTATCCCATTGACAACTACTCTATTAGTTGCAGGATAAGATGGAACTGCTATACCCATATAGTCCTCACCTAGAGAATCAAAGAATGAATTTAACTCTACACCAATATTCCCCCTTAAAGTGGAATCAATTCTTTTAGAATAAAGCTCTACTTCGTTTGACTTTAGCTTGTCTAAAGCTTCTTTCACCTTTATATAAGCCTCTTGTGGCTCTATAGCTCTAGAGTTAGTGGTAAATGCTATTGCATTGTATTCCTGAGGAAGGTCTCTATCTAAATTAAAAATAGTTGCAGCATCTAATCCAATTTTTTTCATCAACGCACAATTAGCATTTGCTCCTGTTAAATCATCAGCTATCATCCTAAACTTTGTCATATTTCACCTCACGTTTATTTATATTTTAATATGTTATAGTATCATTATACCCAAAACAATAGCTTTTTCAATTAAAATATAATTATAACAAACAATGGAAACTTTCAACAATTTTAGTTATTATTTTTATACTATACAAACTACTTAAAAAAAGAGTGTCACTAAAGACACTCCTTCTCTACTAAACTTTAATATCTTAACACTGCTACTATCTCCTCATTATCTGGTATTTCTTCTTGTGGCAGGCTATAAACTGTTCCTCCTCTTGACTGAGTTAGATCTATCGCAACCCCAACTAAATCTTCTGCATCAAATTTTTCATCATTATATATCTGCACCTTATCTTTATCAGGTATAAATTTACCCCACTTTTCAAGATCCTCTGATATAAATAAAGTTTCTATTTGTCCTTTATACGCTTCTGGGAGTATTTTACTTATAGAGTTTGAAGCAAGACCATTTTTTTGACCTTTATATTGTAAATATTTTTCTTCTGCTAATTGTTGTATCTTTGCAAACTTTTCTTCTATAATCTTCCAAGATTCTTTGTGTAAATCTTTAGCATCTAGGATCTCTGGGTTTCCTCTTATATATTCATCTAATATATTTGGATATTTACTTTTCTCTCTAAATATAGGGATTAAATATTCTACACCTGCAAGTATAAGTGGTGTGTTTTTCTTTTTATATTTTTCTAAACATACATCTATTGCTCTAAAATATCTAGTCATTTCATTTCTATTAAAATCATTTTCATTTGCTTGACCTTGTGTCGTCATATTATACACTAAAGAGTTTCCGCCTTCTGGGTTTGAAGTTCTAATTGGGAGTTGTGATCTTGGATCATCATCTTGTTTCATAGACTCCACACTCTCTGGAGCGTTTTTCATTTCAACTTCTTCTATATGTTGCTTTGAAGCCTTAAAAAGCCTATTTTCGTTTTGACTTATTGCAAGTATAAAGTATTCTTCGTCACAACTAATCAGTGGTAGTAAGGGTTTGGTGTAAAATTTTTTCCCTAATACTGTCTTTTCTTTTACTTCAAAAGGAAGTTGAAAATATTCAATTTCCTTATCCGCTATAAAGACAGCTAGAGAATCATCTTGATTTTGCCAAAACTTTGTTTCATCCACAAGATTACTAGCTGGTTTTAATATAGCTTCTACTTCATCTTTTGTAAGTTCCATATTATATAATTTATCTTCAGCTTCTCGTATTCTTTGTTTAAATCTAATTGGATTTTGTTTTATATCTGCTCCAGTTCTAAATGTTGGGAAATAAATTGATATGCACATTTCACTTTCTGCATCTACCAATCTTTGATAGTCTTCTTTGTCTAATTTTTTCATCTAGTCCTCCTTTAAAGCTTTTTTACTTTTTCTATCTTTATTAATTTCTCCATTAAAATTATATCTATGTGATATTTAAAATGGAGAATATAGATAAAAAATGAAAATAAAAATATTTTTTATTTTAAATTACAATTTTTATCTTTTACAATCTATCTTATAATTGTAATATTCTCTATGATAAATATTAATTCTGCTTAATTATCCACATTTGGTGTATAATTATTATAAGGATATTTTTTATCTAGGAAGATTTTAACAATACTAGGAGTGATAAATTGAAAGATCAAACAAATGAAAATAGACTAGGCACAGAACCAATCTTGCCTCTTCTTATTAAGTTATCCATTCCATCTATATTTTCTATGACTATACAAGCACTCTATAATATAGTAGATAGCATTTATGTAGGTAGATATAGTGTAAATGGTCTCTCCGCTTTGTCTCTTGCATTTCCTTTAGAGATGTTTTTGATATCTATAGCTGTAGGTACAGGGGTAGGTGGTAGCTCGCTTATATCAAGACTACTTGGAAAAAGAAAAACAGAAAAAGCATCTAGGGTTGCAGAACACGTACTTTTATTATCAGTTCTTTATGGAATAATAGTCGCTATAATAGGTATATTCTTTTCTAGGGATTTAATTAGCTTGTTTACAGATGATCAGGCTCTTATACAGATGGCTACAGACTATGTAAGAATTATGTTTATAGGATCGACTTTTTTATTTGTTCCTATACTTTCAAGTGATATATTAAGGGGTGAAGGAAACACTCTTGTACCAATGGTTGCCATGCTTATAGGAGCAATTATAAATATAGTACTAGACCCATTTTTAATCTTTGGAAAAGGACCATTCCCAGAACTTGGAGCAGCAGGAGCTGCTTATGCTACACTCTTTAGTAGATTTGTAAGTGGTATATATATAATATATATGGTACTTAACAATGATAAAGATATTAAAGTAGATAGAAAAGAATTCAAGTTTAATTTTAAAATTATAAAAGACATCTATAAAGTTGGACTTCCTGCAATGATAATGCAGTTTCTAGGTTCCTTTATGGTGGCAGGCTTAAATTTAATAGTAGGATCATATAATAATGATGCAATAGCAGTAATAGGCATCTATTTTAAGTTGCAAAGCTTTGTATTTATGCCTATATTTGGACTAAACCAAGGATATATGCCTATTGTAGGATATAATTATGGTTTTAATAAACCTGATAGGATGAAGGAAGCTATAAAGTATGGACTTCTAACTGCTTTTGTCATAACGACCTTTGGTTTCCTATTGTTCCAGTTTATACCAGTAACTCTAGTTTCACTATTTAATGATGATCCAAAGCTTATAAAGCTTGGAGTACATGCCTTAAAGACTATAAGTTTAGCTTTTCCTATAATAGGTATTGCAATAGTAGCATCTACTACTTTTCAAGCAGTAGGTAGGGGCTTTATAAGCCTCATAATATCATTCTTAAGGCAAATAATAATCCTACTTCCAGCAGCATATGTGCTAGGTAAAGTAGGTGGACTAGATTATATATGGTATGCATTTCCTATTTCAGAGCTTATATCTGGAGTAGTTTTAGCAATACTCTTTATAACTGTATTTTCTAAAGTATTTCAAAATATGACGGAGAGAAACTCCCAATAAAATGTATTTTAATTAGTTAAATATTTTTATTAATTATCCTATCATTAGGCTCTTCTCTATGATATAATATCTTGATTATATAATAGAAAAGGAGTTTTTGCTTTGATTAGTGTAAACAATTTAAGTCTAAGATATGGTTCTCAAAAGCTTTTTGAGGATGTTAATTTAATATTTACTCCAGGAAACTGTTATGGGGTAATAGGTGCAAATGGTGCTGGAAAGAGTACATTTCTAAAGATACTCTCAGGAGAAATAGAAGCAAATACAGGTGATGTTTCAATACCTAAAGATGCACGTATGAGTGTACTTAAGCAGGACCACTTTGAATTTGATGAAGTAAAGGTTTTAGAAACAGTTATAATGGGGAATAAAAGATTATTTGAAATAATGCTTGAAAAAGATGCAATATATGCTAAAGAAGACTTTTCAGATGAAGATGGTATAAAAGCATCTGAACTTGAAGCTGAATTTGCTGAGATGGATGGTTGGAGTGCAGAATCTGAAGCATCTTCTCTTCTTCAAGGTCTTGGAATACCAGTATCTCTTCATGATAAGTATATGAAAGAACTTACTGGAAATGAAAAGATCAAAGTACTTTTAGCTCAGGCTCTTTTTGGAAAGCCCGAAATCCTTATACTTGACGAGCCTACTAACCACTTAGATGTAAAAAGTATAAGATGGTTACAAAACTTTTTAGGTGACTTTAATGGTACTGTGATAGTTGTATCCCACGATAGATATTTCCTAAATGAAGTATGTACTCATATGGTAGATATTGACTTTGGTAAGATAAAGATGTTTTCAGGAAACTATGACTTCTGGTATGAGTCAAGTCAACTGGCTCTTCAACTTATGAAAGATCAAAACAAGAAAAAGGAAGAAAAAGTAAAAGATTTACAAGCCTTTATAGCAAGATTCTCTGCTAATGCTTCTAAATCTAAACAAGCTACTAGTAGGAAAAAACTTCTTGAAAAGATTACTTTAGATGATATACAGCCTTCTACTAGAAGATATCCATTTGTAGGTTTTAATATGGAAAGAGAAGTAGGAAACGAGATACTTACTGTTGAAGGACTTTCCAAGTCAATAGATGGAGTAAAAGTATTAGATAATATTACCTTTAGAGTAAATAAAGGAGATAAGATAGCTTTTATAGGTGATGAAATAGCTATATCTGCTCTATTTGATATTCTTTATGGAGAAGATACTGCAGATAGTGGTGAATTTAAATGGGGCCAAACTATTACAAATTCTTATTTCCCAAAGGACAACTCTTCTCTGTTTAATGATGTTGATTTAAACCTTATAGATTGGTTAAGACAATTTTCAGAAGAACAATCTGAAATATATTTAAGGGGATTCCTAGGTAGAATGCTGTTTTCTGGAGAAGAAACACTAAAGAAAGTTAAAGTTTTATCTGGTGGGGAAAAAGTAAGATGTATGTTATCTCGCATGATGCTTAAAAGTGCAAATACTCTTATACTAGATCAACCTACAAACCACTTAGACCTTGAGAGTATAACTGCGGTAAATAACGGTCTTAAAGATTATAAAAGTAATATCTTGTTTACCTCTCACGACCATGAGTTTATAAACACTATAGCAAATAGAATAATAGAAATAGATGGAGATAAGTTTAGAGACCTTTCTGCTACTTATGAAGAGTTCTTAGATAAATATTATAGTTAAAAAACGACTTATACGATTGATCGTATAAGTCGTTTTTATTTTCTACATATGAATTGGTTTATCTATTGCTCCAAAGGCTGCTTCCATAAAGACTTCTGAAGTTGTAGGGTGGGGCAAGATTGTCTTTGCCATATCATAAACTGTCCCTTCAAGCTGCATTATGGAAACTGCACTTGAGATCATATTGTCTGCATTGTTTGACATGATATGAGTTCCTACTATCTCTCCATATTTATTCTCTGAGATAACCTTTATAAAACCTACTGTATCTCCTTCACTCATTGCCTTTCCATTTGCAGCTAGTGGGAATTTACTCACTGTAATATCTAGTCCCTTTTCCTTTGCAGCTTCTTCCGTAAGTCCTACACTTGCAAGCTCAGGACTTGTATAAATTAATAGTGGTACTTTGGTATAATCCATCTTACTCTTTTTCCCATTTATATTTTCTGCTGCTACTATGCCTTCAGCAGAAGCTACATGTGCTAGTGGATATTTACCATTTACATCTCCTATCGCATAGACTCCATCTATATTTGTTTTCATGGTTTCATCTGTTTCTATAAAGCCATTTTTACCCTTCTTTAAATTTAACGCTTCTAATCCTTTGATATTTGGTTTAATATCCCAAGATATAAGATATTTATCAGCCTTAAATGTCTTTTCTTTACCTTTTTGTTCTATAACTATTCCGTCTTCATTTATTGATTTAAAAGTGGCATCTGATACAAACTTTACTCCCTCTTTTTTAAGTTGTCGCTCTAGTGTCTTCGCCATTTCTTTTTCTACATAGGGAAGTATTCTATCTTCTTGATGAATTAATACTACATTTGAGCCAAGCAAATTAAATAAGTTGGCAAATTCTACACTATATTGATTTCCAGCTATTATAACAATACTTTCAGGTATTTCTTTTAAATCAAATGCAAGTTTGCTATAAATTATCTTTTCTTTTTCTTCCATTTGTTTAAGACCTTCTATTTCAGGATAGACTTCTTTGGCCCCTGTAGCTATTATAAGATTTTTAGTCTTATAAATCTTGCCATTTACCTCTATGGTTTCTTTATCTTTAACAGTTCCAAAACCTTCTATAAGTTCTACTTTATTTTTCTTAAAAAGCATTCTTATACCGTTTATAAGTTTATCTACAATTTTTTCTTTTCTATCTAAAAGTTTGTTCCAATCAACATCTACTTTATCTCCATCTATACCTTCTATACCAAATTCTTTTGCTCCAAGTATATCTTTATAAAGTTTAGCAGTTGTAAGCATTGTCTTAGTGGGGATACATCCCCAATTTAGACATACTCCCCCAAGATTTCCATCTTCTACTACTGCTACTTTAGACCCAAGTTGTGCTGCTTTTATAGCAGAGACGTACCCTCCTGGGCCGCCTCCTATTATTATTACATCATAATTATTCATTTTTAAAAGCTCCTTTTACGATTTTAGAAATAGCATATCAGGATCTATTAACAGTTCTTTTAATATATTTACAAATCTTGAACCACTGGCACCATCTATTATTCTGTGATCATATGATAATGATATTGGAAGCATTTTTCCTACAACGATATTGTCATTTTCATCTACTATAGGTTTTTTAATTATTCTTCCAAGACCTAGTATCGCTGATTCTGGATGATTTATTATAGGAATGCCAAAGTGTCCTCCGATAGATCCATAGTTTGTGATTGTAAATGTCCCGCCTTGTAGTTCACTTAATTCTAATTTATTGTCCTTAGCCCTGGTACTTAGATCTACAATTTCTTTTGCTATTTCTACTATGCTCTTTTTATCCGCATCACGGATTACAGGAACCATAAGTCCTCTTTGGGTATCTGTTGCTATTCCTATATTATAAAAGTTTTTATAGACCATCTCTTCATTTACTTCATCTAGGGATGAATTGAATTCTCTAAGTTCTTTTATAGCTGTTATGCTTGCCTTTATTATAAATGGAAGATAAGTTAAGTTTACACCTTCTTCTCTTAGTATATCTTTATATTTTTTTCTAAACTTATCAAGTTCTGTAACATTTATTTCATCCATAACTGTTGTATGAGGTATGGTAAATTTTGATTCTGACATCTTTTGAGCTATAGTTTTTCTTATACGAGTTAAAGGAACTCTTTCATAAAGTCCTTCCCCTTCACTTGCCTCATCAAGTTGTAAAGGCTTAGCTTCTCTCTTAATTTCTGGTTTTTCTTGAATCTTTTCTTGTGATTTTTCTTTAGAACTATCTTTTGCCTTTTGAATATCTTCTTTCATTACTCTTCCACCAGGTCCAGTTCCTTCTACAGAGTTTATATCTAATCCCAAATCTTTTGCCATAGCTCTAGCTACCGGTGTTGCTAATGCCTTTTTACTTAACTTTTCTTCTGTAGATTTCCTACTTATAACGCCCTCATCACTTGGAGGTATTTCTTCAGAAGATACTACTACCTCTCCCACAACTCCAGCTGTTTCTTCTTCTATTACTTCTTCTTTTTCATCCAATTTCTTTTCTTTGTCCGCTTCATCAAACGAATCTTTCGTTCCGCCTCCTGCAGCTGATAGGTTTTCTACATCTTCACTTGAAGCTTCTCCTTCTATATCTAAAACTACAAATACATTTCCAACGTGAATTATTTCACCTTCATCACCTAAAAGTTCTAGTACTTTCCCACTTTTAGGTGATGGAATATCTGTAGTAACTTTATCTGTTTCAACTTCTATAAGAGAGTCTCCTTCTTTGATTTCTTCTCCCTTTTCTACTAACCATTTAACTATAGTCCCTTCGTGGATACCCTCTCCAACGTCTGGGAATTTAAATTCAAATCTCATCTCTTCTCCTCCTTAATCTAGTACTTTACTACTTTTTCAATAGTTTGAGCTATTCTCTCTGGAGTTGGTATATAGTGGTTTTCCCCTTTTGGCAGAGGGAATGTAGTATCAAAACCTGTAACCCTTGTTGGAGGTGCTTCTAAATAAAGAAAAGCTTTTTCATTTACAATAGCCATAATCTCAGCACCAAGTCCCAATGTCTTTGGAGCTTCGTGAACTATTATTATTCTACCTGTCTTTTTGACAGATTCTACTATAGTTTCTCTATCTATTGGTGAAATAGTTCTTAAATCTATTAGTTCAGGATCTATTCCCTTTTCTTTTACCATATCTATCGCTGCTTGTGTATCACGAACCATTGCCCCCCAAGCTACTATAGTGACATCTTCTCCTTCTTTTACTATCTTAGCTTTTCCTATTGGAAGTTCATAGGATTCCTCAGGTACATCCTGTCTAAATGCTCTATAAATTCTCTTTGGTTCTAGGAATAATACGGGGTCAGGATCTCTTATAGCTGCTATTAGAAGTCCTTTTGCATCATATGGAGTAGAGGGAATGACTACCTTTAAACCTGGAATCTGTGCATACATAGCTTCTGTACTTTCTGAGTGATGTTCTAGTGCTCTTATTCCTCCACCATAAGGCGCTCTTATCACCATAGGAAGATGGTATCTACCACGAGATCTATTTCTCATTCTAGCTACATGGGTTACTATTTGATTAAAAGCAGGATAAGAAAAGCCCATAAACTGAAGCTCAACTACTGGTTTTAAGCCATTTATAGCCATCCCTATTGCAGTACCTACTATCCCTGATTCAGCTAGTGGAGAGTCAAATACCCTCTTTTCTCCAAACTTTTCTTGCAAGCCTGCTGTCGCTCTAAATACTCCACCTTCAACTCCAACATCTTCTCCATACACTACCACTGTTTTATCTTCTGCTAATTCATTTTCCAAAGCCTGAGTTACAGCTCCTATTAAGTTTAATTTATTTGCCATTTTACTTACCTCCTTCTAGAAATTCTAGATAATCATTCATTTGTTCTTCGAGTTGTGGAGGCATAGTCTCAAAATGATATTTAAATATATCTTCAACTTCTGTATCTGATTTGTTTTCAATTGATTCAAAAGTTGCCACTACATCTTTTTCTAATTCTTCTTTAGTTTCTTTTACCCATTTATCGTCTATGAGATTTTCTTCTCTTAAATACTTTTCAAATCTTAATAGTGGATCTTTTTCTTTCCAAGGTTCTACTTCCTCATCAGTTCTATATTTACTAGGATCATCTGATGTTGTATGTGCCCCAAGTCTATAGGTATATGCTTCTATAAGGGTTGGTCCACCACCATTTCTTGCCTTATCAATCGCTTTTTTCGTAACATTATACATTGCAAATATATCATTTCCATCAACTTGAATTCCTTCCATACCATATGCAATTGCTTTTTGAGCTAGTGTCTGACTTTTAGTTTGTTTTTTTCTTGGAACGGATATAGCAAATTGGTTGTTTTGAATAATAAAGACAACTGGTGCATTAAAGACAGCTGCAAAGTTTAAACCCTCATGAAAATCTCCATGACTAGTACCGCCATCTCCTACATATGCTACTGCTACATTATTTTCACCTTTAATATTATTTGCCATTCCTATACCTGCTGCGTGAGAAAATTGTGATGCTATTGGTATAGAAATTGGAAGTACATTTACTCCCTCTGGCATATGGCTTCCCCACTCATTTCCATACCAATATAGATAGATGTTTTTAAGTGGTACACCCCTTACAAGCCACGCTCCAAGTTCTCTAAATGAAGGCACTAGATAGTCTCCCTTTTCCATGGCATAAGCACTCCCTACTTGAGTTGCTTCTTGTCCTGTATTAGGTGCATAGGTAAGCATTCTACCTTGCCTTTGATATGATATTGCCTTTTCATCTATTACTCTTGTGTAGAGCATAGTTTTATATAGATAAAGTAATTCATCTTTCTTTAAATCTGGAAGATCTTCTTTTTTAGTAAGCTTTCCATCTTTATTCATGACTTCATACATCTTTCCTTCTAATGGATTATAATCTTGAAACTCCATTAATCCTACCTCCTTATATTTCTTATATATTAAGTTTATCAATATTTGTAATCGATAACCATTATCACAGTTATTATATATATATACTTATTATTGCTTATTCAAACAGAAACTATAACTTTTATAGAAATTTATAGTTATAAAAGAATTTATTTTTAAAAAATGGATTTATTTAAAAGTAGAAAATCACACAACAAAAACATATTTTAAACATATTTTTTTGACATTTTTCCTTTAATATATATCAATATAGGGTAATAATTAAAATATAAGAAAAGAACAAGGAGGAGAAAACATGAATTACGATGGAAACGATAGAAAAGATAGTTTTACTGGGGAAGAAAATTCGGCGCAAGAGAGAAAATCTTATGCAAGTATACCAGAAGATATATATATAGAAAAAGAGGTAAAAAAAACTAAGAAGAAAAGAAGTTTTAAAGGAAGTGCTATTTCTTATATTATTCTAGCTTTAGTTGCCTCTATTATAGGTGGTCTTTCTTCAAATTATCTTGCACCTATAGTCCTTGGAAATGAAGACAAAAGCACTCCTAGTTATAGTGAAAATCCTATAACTATCAATACAAATGATGATATAAGTACTGTTTCAGCAGTGGTTAAAAAGAGTATGAAATCAGTAGTAGGTATAACGACACTTGAAACTGTAGAGGATTTTTTTGGCTCACAAGATAGAAGTGGACTTGGTTCTGGCGTAATAATAGATAGTAATGGATATATACTTACAAATTCACATGTAGTGGCAAATGGAAATGCTAAGGAAATAAAGGTCTTGTTTGAAAATGGTGATAAAGAAAATGGTAAGCTTTTATGGTTTGACCCAACACTTGATTTAGCAGTAGTAAAGGTAAATAAAACTGGACTTCCTGCTATGGAACTTGGAAATTCAGATGAGCTTGAGGTAGGAGAACTTGCCATAGCTATAGGTAATCCTTTAGGGCTTGAATTTGAAAGAACTGTTACATCTGGTATAATATCGGGACTAAATAGAAGTGTAGCAATAGATATAAACACAGTAATGGATAATTTAATTCAAACTGATGCTTCAATAAACCCAGGAAACAGTGGTGGACCACTTCTAAATGCAAATGGAGAAGTTATAGGAATAAACACCGCTAAAATCCAAAGTGGAGAAGGACTTGGATTTTCAATTCCAATAAATGCTACAAAAGAGATTATAAAAGAGGTTATACAAAAAGGTACATTTGAAACAGTACAGCTTGGTATAAAGGGTCTTGATATAAAAGAATATCAATCTCGCCTTGGAGTGGATTTAAAATTAGAAAAAGGAGTTATAATCCTTGAAATATTAAATGGCAGTATTGCCCAGAAAAATGGACTTTTAAATGGGGATATAGTGTTGAAAATAGATAAGATGGAGGTAGAATCTATTCAATCCCTTAAAAAGATACTATATAATTATAAAAAAGGTGATAAAGCAACTCTTATAATTCTTAGAAATAATAAAGAAGAAAAAATAGAAATAAATTTTTAAACAATTTTTAAACAATTAAGGTAGAACTTTTTCTCCTATATAAAAACTCTTAAATAGGATATATCCTATTTAAGAGTTTTTTCTAGATATAAATTTGGTATAATGAGTATTAAGGAGGTTTTTATGAAAAAAATATATCTAGTAGAAGATGATGAAAATCTAAATTTAATACTTTCTTCCTATTTAGAAAGAGAAGGATTTATTGTAAATTCTTTTTTAAATGGGATAGATGCTAAAAAAAATATACCAAATCCTCCAGATCTATGGATACTGGATATAATGCTCCCCGATATAGATGGATATAGGCTCATTAAAGAAATAAAAAACACTACTCCAGGGGTTCCCATTATATTTATATCTGCAAGAGATGCAGATATTGACAGAGTATTGGGATTAGAACTTGGATGTGATGACTATCTTCCTAAGCCATTTTTACCTAGAGAACTTATAATTAGAACAAAAAATATATTAGATAGATATAAAAAAGATGAAGCAGTTGAGGATAAAATTGGAACTTATAAGATAGATAGGGGCAGCAGAATCGTAAAAAAAAATAATGAACCTATAAAGCTTACTTCTAAAGAATACAATCTATTATTATATTTTTTAGAAAATATAGGATTAGCTGTTTCTAGAGAACAAATACTTGATTTTATCTGGGAAGAAGATTATTTTGGATCTGATAGGGTTGTAGATGATTTGGTTAGAAGGCTTAGGAAAAAGATGGAAGACTTAAACATTGAAACACTCTATGGATATGGATACAGGATGGTTTCTGATGAAAAATAAATCTCTTTCTATGCAAATATGGATAGTATTTACCTCAATTACACTTTTTATAGCCTTGCTTCTATCGTTTGTAATTCCAAATACACTTAGAAGTTTTTTTACTGAGGAAATCTACTCTACTCTAGAGTCTGCTCAAAATATAATATTAAACCGCTACTGGATAGAAGACTTTAATGATTTAAACTCCAATACTTCTTCTCTAGAAGATATTAGAATGGTAAATCATATAGTTATATATGAAAATAATAAAATAGCATTAAAAAATCCTATACCAGATGAATTTTTAAATAAGATAAAAAAAGATATAGATACGCAAAGAGTTCAAAATAAAAGATATAAATTTTCATTAAATAATGATACTGTATTCTATATAATAAATAAATCAAACCCGTTGGATAATTACAATTACTTAATCTCTTATATAGGAGACTCTTATAGAAATGATCTTGTATATACGCTTTTTAAAAAGCTTATTTCAGTAATGGTCTTAATCCTAATTTTAAGCTGGATACCTGCTCTCTTATTAGCTAAATATCTTTCTAAACCTTTAGTAGACTTGGAGAGGAAAGTAGAAAAACTTGCTAGTCGTGACTGGCAGGAACCTATGCATATAGATAGAAATGATGAAATAGGCAAGCTTGGGACTTCTATAGAAGATCTGAGGATGCAGCTTATAAAACAAGATAAGTTAGAAAGAGACTTCTTACAAAATATTTCTCATGATTTAAAAACTCCTGTTATGGTTATAAGAAGTTTTCTACAAGCTATAAAAGATGATATATTTCCCAAAGGTGATTTAGATAGTTCACTAGACTTAATAGATGAAGAAGCTGAGCGTCTTGAAAAAAGAATTAAAGAATTACTATATTTCTCCAAGCTTGATTATTTAAGTTATGAAAAAAATAATTTTAAACAGTTTTCACTCGATAATCTGATAGTAGAAACTGTAGATAAATTTAAATTTAATTCAAAGAATATTGAGTTTAGTTTAGATTTAAGTGATACCTCTATAAATGGAGATAGAGACAAATGGATAGTTGTAATAGAAAACATATTGGATAACGCTCTTAGATACGCCAAGAGAGAGATCACCATTAACTTAAAAGAAGACAATAAAAAAACTATACTAAAGATAGCAAATGATGGACCAAATATAGAAGAATCTACTTTTAAAAATCTCTTTACACGTTACAATAAGGGAAATAGGGGAGAGTTTGGTTTAGGCCTTGCTATAGCAGATAAAATATTAAAACTTCATGGTGCATCAATATATGCTGAAAATAAAGAAAAAGGGGTATTATTTGTAATAGAAATAAAAAATGAGGTGAGATGATGGAAAATTTAGATGTAAAAGTAGAATATATATTTCATAGTGGGTTTACAGTAGAAACTCGTAATCATTTTTTAATATTTGACTATTATCAGGGAGATTTAAAGCTAAAGGATAAAAAAACATATATTTTTTCAACTCATAGTCATTATGATCATTTTAATCCTGATATTTTAGATCTTAAAGGAGAGATAAAGTATATATTTAGTGACGATATAAAAATAGAGTCGAAGAGAGAAATCTACTTTATGAGAGCTTATAAGACCCTTCTATTAGATGATTTAAAGATTAAGACATTTAGTTCCACAGACCTTGGGGTCTCTTTCCTTGTACAAGTTGATGGAGTAAGTATATTCTTTGCAGGCGACTTAAACTGGTGGTCTTGGAATAGTGATACTCAAAAAGAAAGAGACACAATGGAATATCTCTTTAAAAAGAAGGTAGATAGAATTGAGGGTGAAAAAATAGATATAGCTTTTTTCCCTGTGGATCCTAGACTTGCAGAAAACTATTCTTTAGGTGGAGAATATTTTATAGAAAAGTTTCATCCAACATATTTTTTCCAAATGCACTTTGGGGATAACTATGAAAAGGTGGAAGATTTTATCCACAAAATGAGAGATAAGAGTACCAAGGTTGTTAGTATAGAGCATAAAAACCAAGTTTTTAATTTATAAAATAAAATCCTTTAAAAATGCCATTGAAAAAATTTAACTTTTTCTAATGGCATTTTTTAAATAAAGTGTTTTATAACTTTAAATCTAGTACTACAGGACAATGATCTGATCCCAATATTTCACTGTGTATACTAGCTTCTACTATATTCTCTTTTAATTTTTCTGATACTAAAAAATAATCTATTCTCCAGCCAGCATTTCTATCTCTTGCCTTTGTGATATAACTCCACCAAGAATAAGCATCTTCTTTGTCTGGATAAAGATATCTAAAGCTATCAACAAATCCTCTACTTAATAGATCTGTCATTTTACCTCTTTCTTCATCTGTAAATCCTGCATTTTTCCTGTTGGAACTAGGATTTTTAAGATCTATTTCTTTGTGAGCAACATTTAGATCACCACAAACTATAACAGGCTTTTTATGGTCTAAATCCTTTATATAATCACTAAAATCCTCTTCCCACTGCATTCTGTAATCAAGTCTTGCTAATTCCCTTTGAGAATTTGGAGTATATACATTTACTAGAAAAAAGTCTTCAAATTCAAGAGTTATAACTCTTCCTTCAGTATCATGTTCATCAATTCCAAGTCCATAGCTTACACTCAATGGACTTTTTTTAGTAAATATTGCAGTTCCTGAGTATCCTTTTTTTTGAGCATAGTTCCAGTATTGTTCATAGCCTGGAAGTTCTAAATCTATTTGTCCTTCTTGAAGTTTTGTCTCTTGAAGGCAAAACATATCAGCATCTACCTCATTAAAATAATCTAAAAAACCCTTTTTAACACAAGCTCTAATTCCGTTTACATTCCAAGAAATAAGTTTTATCATTTTTTCACCTCAAAATATATTCTATATAAAAAATCTGCTCTTTTATTGTTTCTTATCTAATACTTAGAATTATATCATAATAAAGCTTTATTTAAAAACTATAAACAAAAGACAGGCTTAAGCCTGCCTTTCTACAATATCTAATTTACATCTGTTACCATAGTGTTATTAATTGGTTTTTCCTTTTCTAAGCTTGACGCTATATTTTTCATCCATTTTCCTGATCTCAATCTCTTTAGTTCAAACACTACCTTGACTATTTCTTCTGAGCAAAGTAAAAAAACAACTGTTGGCAGTGTGAGTTTAAAATAAACCGCTCCTAGAAAACCTATAGGTATGGCAAAAAACCAAATTGTTCCAAGTTGTACAAGCATTGAATAAGTTGTATCTCCACCACCCCTAAATACACCAACTATCATAAGCACATTAAAGAATCTAAGGGGTGCAAAAACTGCCATAATCTTTAATACATCTATTGTCATCCTCACAGTACTTTCATCTATATTAAATATCTTTACTATATAAGGTGCACCGATATAAAGAGCCACTCCAGATATAAGCCCTACCAATGGAGCTAAAACTCCAAGCCTTTTAGCATAGTCTAAAGCTTCATCTGTTTTTTCCTCGCCAATCTTATTTCCCACTATTATAGCTCCTGCAGTTGCAAGACCTATGCCAAGAACCATAAACATATTGTTAACTGTACTTGCTATTTGCATGCTTGCAACTTCTCTTATACCTATTCTAGCATAGATAATAGAGTAAGTACTAACTCCAAGGGACCATATCAATTCATTTATTATTACAGATGAAGAGGTCTTAAAATAAGACGCTATAAATCCTTTATTAAATGAAAACATTTCCTTAACTCTACATCTTATTACTTCGTTAGATTTATAGGAAACTACAAGTATATAGACCATCTCTATAGTCCTTGCAATACTGGTAGCTATAGCTGCCCCAACTACACCTCTGGCAGTAAAACCTAAGTTACCAAATATAAGTACCCAGTTTAAAAACGCATTTGTAAGAACTCCTATAAGACTTCCATACATAGGAGCTTTGGCAATACCCATACATCTAAGTGCTGTAGAATATGCCATAGATATAGCTGTTATTAAAAATGTAATAGAGATTACCTTTATATAAGAACTTCCAAGTGTTATAACTTCTGCATTGTTTGTAAATATTTTTATAATGCTCTCTGGAGATAAAAATGCTACTACTCCAAATAAAACTGCTGCAAAAATACTAAGTAAGATTTCAAGTCCTAACATCCTTCTGATGTTTCTAGTATCCTTTCTACCCCAAAACTGTGATATAAATATTCCAGCTCCTGCATTTATTCCCGATAAACAAAGCATAAAAATAAAAAAGTATTGATTTACAAGTCCAACTGCTGCAATAGAGCTTTCTCCAAGTTTTCCTATCATAACATTGTCTACCATATTAAGCGATGAGCTTATAAGATTTTGTAGTGCTATTGGAAGTATCAGTGTTAAAATTGTTATTAAAAACTTTTTATCCTTAAAACCTTCTAATGTCTTTTTCATAATTCCCCTCCTATATTTTTGCATAAAAAAAACAAATGGGTATTGTAAGCCGCCCATCTGCTTTAAGTTTTTTTATTATTAATAATAAATTATTATATCGTAGAAAAAAGTTATAGTCAATATTTTTATTTTTTATTATATATATGTTTCTTTTATTTCAGTCAAAGATAAAATGTATTCGCTACGATTACGCTAGACAAAATTAAAAGCAATTTTTCTATATACTGATAAATTCTATTTTTATTATATTATACAAACTTTTTGCTACTATATTGTCATAAGAATAATCTTTGTTAATTAAAGATATTTTTATATATTATAATGAATATTGCAATTTAGGAATTCTTGATATACAAAGTATTCATCTTTCTTAGTCTCTGCACTATACCATATAATTTCTCTATTAAGCAAATCAGTTAAATAGATAAAAACCATTTTTTATTTACTATTACATGTTAAGTTCCTCATCATTATATCTATATTATATAATTATGAGGAACTTATTTTTCTAATTTAGTATAATCTATCTAGACATCCATTTACAGATTCAAAGTTTTTCATCTTCTTTCATTCCAAATGCTTTAGTAAAAACATAATATTTTTATTCGAAGATAGAGCTGATAGAATAATTCAATACTTCTTTTCTCGTTGGAATTGAGTTGCTTGCTCCCACACGAGTTACTGATATACCCGAACTTATAACCGCATACTCTATTGCTTCTTGAATATTATATCTATTATATGATAAAGCAGCTGCTAACGAGCCCAAAAATACATCTCCTGCAGCCGTAGAATCTATTGCATTGACTTTTATAGCTGAAACATTAACTATATCATTATTATCATCAAGATATACAATTCCTTTTTCTCCTAAACTAATTAATGGATATTTTATTCCACTCTTTTTCATATTAATTAATATATCATCAATACTTATATTACTCTTATTATCGTAAAAAATATTTTTAGCTTCTATCTCATTTGGCTTTATTATATCAATATACTTATACAATGGATAATAATCAGAACTTGAATATACGGTAGAGGGATCAACTATAATAAATGCGCCATTCTGTTTTCCCCTCTTATATATATTCTCTAGATACTCTAAAGGATATTCTAATGTACTTAAAAGTATATCTCCCTTTCCCAAATCAATATTATCTAAAGGATAATCAAATTCCATTCTAGTATTAATTCCAGGAGAACAAATAATTTTATTATTCCCTGAAATATCAATATTGATTAAAGCAACTCCACTAGAATAATCACTTCTTTTTATATATTCAGTGTTTATATTATTTTTTTCTATTGTTCCCATTAAACTATTACCAAAGTCATCATTACTTACTATTGATATCAACGAAGTGCTTGCACCATGTTTAGAAGCACAAATAGCTTGGTTTAAGCCCTTTCCACCAGGAACCATAAAATAATCACTTGATGTATAATACGTCTCTCCCAGATCAGGAAATCTTTCTGTTGATATAGTTATATCCATTATGCAATATCCTAAGCAAAACACTCTGCCTGAAAAACCAACTAATTTTTTCATACTATTTCCTAGCCTCATTTACTAATTTCATGAATTCATAAACTCGATCATACTCAACTAAATTTTCAATTTTACCATCTGTTTTGAAATGACTTCCTGCTATAATACCATCACAAACTGATAGTAATTCTTTAACATTTTTACTATTAACTCCACTACCTAAAAATACTGGTAAGTGAATTTTAGTTTTACTTTCTAGTATTTTTTCTTTAGTAGGAGCAATTCCAGTGGAAAATCCAGTTATAATAATAGCATCTGCACCTTGTTCTTGTGCGTCTATTGCTAGTTCATTTAGGGTTCTGTCGTGGACTAAAAAATGACTACCATGCTTAACTCCAACATCACATATAAAATCAATATCATTATTGGCTTTCAACATATTTCTATATCTAGCAATTTGTCCTCCAATACCTTCAGTTAATCCAGTATAAGATATATATGCAGAAATATATTCAAAAACTCTTATCCATTTTGCTCCACTTGCAACAGCCGCTGCAAGTGCTCCCATTCCACCATTCATATGAAGATTTATTCCAAATGGTATAGATACTTTATTGGATATCTCATTAGCTACAACTGACATAGCTGCTACAGTCTCATAGCCAATCTCTTCTCCCCTAATAAACGGTTGATCCCAATAATTTTCTATTTGGATTCCATCAATTCCAGCTTCTTCATAAATTTTGGCCTCTTCAGTTGCTCTTTCAATTATCATTTTCATTGAATAGTCAGTTGGTGAGTAATTTGGGCTTCCTGGTAATGGCATCAAGTGAATCATTCCAATAATAGCTTTTTTATTCTCAAATTTAAATTTCATAATAAACTCCTTTAACCTATTGTATTTAAAAACTGCTTTATTCTAACATTATCAGATGTATTTAATTGTTCATATGTTCCTTCTGCTAAAACTTGACCTTTTTCTAAAAAAATGACTTTATCAGATATTTCTTTAGCAAAGTTCATATTGTGAGTAACAATTATATTTGTAAAATTACCTTTTGTCACTTTTGAAATTAACTTAAGAATTTCTAATTCTATCTCTGGATCTAATGCACTCGTAGGCTCATCAAATAGCATTATATCTGGCTTCATAGCTAAAGCTCTTGCTATCGCTATCCTCTGTTGCTGTCCACCCGAAAGTTCATGTGGATATTGATCCTTCTTTTCAAATAATCCTACTTGTTTCAAAAGAATTTCTGCTTCCTCATAAGCTATCTTTTTATCTATAGAATTTACAGTAATCGGAGCAAGCACAATATTTTCTATAACTGTTTTATGAGGGAAAAGATTAAAACCTTGAAAAACCATTCCAGTTAGTTTTTTAAATTTATATTCCAGTCTCCGATCTAATTTATCTGAAAAATTAAGAGTCATATCTTTGTAGCTAAATATTCCAGCATCAGGTTCTGACAACATATTTATACATCTTAAAAGAGTGGATTTGCCTGATCCAGAAGATCCAATAATTACAGTAGTCTTATCACTTTCTATTTCCAATGATAAATCCTTTAAAACAATATTATCACCAAAACTCTTCGTTATATTAATTAACTTCAACATAACTTTTCTCCTTTTTCTTTATTGATTTTCCCTTATTAAAAGAAAGTTTATCCTCAACTTTAGATTGAAGCCATGTTAAGACACTACAAAAGATTAAGTATATTAAACCGACTTCAATATATAAAATAAAAGGTTCGTATGTTCGTGCAGTTATTCTTTGAGTAGCCAAAAACATCTCCGTTACTGTAATTGTTGATGCTAGTGATGTATCTTTCACAAGAGAAATAAAACTATTAAATAATGGTGGGACTGCAATTTTTGTGGCTTGCGGCAATATAACTTTTATCATCATTTGTATATATGAAAATCCCAGTGCTTCTGCAGCCTCCCATTGACCTGTTGGGACCGCTAGTATAGCAGATCTTACTATCTCAGAACTATAAGCTCCAACACTTAATGTAAATGTGATTATAGCTGCCGGTATAGCTGGAATTATTATTCCCATTTTAGGTAGTCCAAAAAAAACGATAAAAAGTTGGACTATTAGCGGTGTCCCTCTAATAATCCATACATAAAACCATGAAATTTGAGATAATACTTTTATCTTTCTTATTCTTATAATAGCCACTATAACAGCTAATAATGTTCCAAGAATGAACACTATTAGCGTTAAAGGGATTGTAACCTTTAAACCAGTAATAAGAATGGGAAAAAATGAATCTATAAATATTCTTAACTCTCTACTCATAATATTTACCTAATTGCTTTCTGGAGTAGTAAGATCTTTGTCTAAATATTTTTCTGAGATTTCCTTTAATCTTCCATTTTCCCTTAAAGTAATAATGGCATTATTTATCTTCTCTTTAAGATCTACATCTTTTTTACGAATTGGAATCGCAACAGTGTTAGCTTTATCTAAAGTCGCAGCAATTTTGATAGGAGTATCTGGTTTTTGTTTTAAATAATCAGCAAATGCTACTGTATCATTTACAACTACATCCGTTCTACCTGCTAATAAAAGTTCTATATCCTTACTAAAAGTCTCAGAAGGTATAATTTCAATTCCATAGTCTTCTGCTATTAATGCATAGTTACTTGAAACATTTAGCGATGTAGTTAATCCCTTTGCATCTTCAAATGAATTAATTGAATCATTATCAGACTTCACTATTAAAGCAGGATAACTATATAAATATGGCTCTGAAAAAATATATTTCTCTTCCCTTTCTTTAGTTACTCCAACTTGGTTTACTACGATATCAACTTGTCCGTTATCTAAACCAGCTAATAAACCTTCCCATGTTATCTCCATAAATTTAGCTTCCATGCCTATTTCTTCGGCTATAGCTTTACCTATTTCAACATCATAACCTACCAATTCACCTTTTTCATTATGATAGGTAAAAGGTTGGTATGTACCCTCTGTACCTATAACTAAGACTTCTTTCTTTCCATCAGATAAATCAGTTGAATCATCGGCCTTATTTTTACTACAACCTGCCAATACTGTTGATACTAATAGTAAAATTAGTAACATAAACTTTAATTTTGATTTCATACTATCTCTCCTTTAATTTTATTTTAATTAACTAGTTTGTTAATTAACTTTCAATTAGTACTTTCTCTTTTTATTAATTTTGTTTCAAACTTAAAATAACTTTCTTCTTTATTAGATTCTTTATCTTTTTTTAATATTGAAATAATTGTTTTAGCTATATTTTCTATGTTAATTTCTATAGCAGTGATATTGAATAAATTTGATAAATAAGTATTATCAAAACATATCAACTTTATATCTTTAGGTATTTCATAACCTAAAGCTCTGCATACTTTCTTAGTAACAACTGCAATTTGATCATTATAAGTAATAATTGAGTCATATTCCTTTTTACTTAATTCTCCATATATCATTTCATAATATCCACTAGAATCTGTATTGAGATTTAGAATATCCTTTTTGAGTTCGACATTTTCACTTGATAAATATGATTTAAAAGCTAACATCCTAAAACTCTCATATTTCCCACCATTGTCTTGACTATTAATAAATAGTATTTTCTTACATTCTTTTTGTTCCAAGAGTTTAATGGCATTATTCATAGCATTAAAGGTACCTGCGTTTAGTGATATAGTTCTATTTTTTAAATCCTTTTCACTATTCATTATCACTATTAGGGGAATATTACTATTTCTTAGTTTATTAAATAACTCCCTATCAAGCATAGGTGAATCTAAAATTATTCCATCTATCGTACTTGTTAATATTCTACTAATAAATGAACAGTCATTTTTTACTCTACTTAAAGAAAATATGAATTTTCCTTCAGAGTCATTATTATATAATTGATTTAACAAACTAGTAGAATATTCAATACTTATATTATCTGTTAATAATAATATATGACCTGTCTTCTTGCCTTTTAATAACCTTGCACTAGCATGAGGAATATAATTTAATTTTTTTATTGCTTCCTTTACCCTTATTTTCTTATCATTTGATACATATCTATTACCATTTATTACATAAGAGACGATAGTTTCACTCACTCTTGCTTCATTAGCAACATCTTTTCTTGTAACTCTTTTATTATCCATAATTATCCTCCATATATACACTCGAATGTATACTCACAAGTAGCTTACTATATTTTTTATTAAATGTCAATACAGGTCTTTGACAGTTAATAAAAAAATCGTTGAAGCCATTGAAAAGACTTTATTTTTGGTAAAATTTTAACAATTTATCCTTCGTATTATCTAGTAGTGTTATATAATATAGGCATTAGGAGAGATTCTTGTTATGAGGCTATCATTATCCAAATCTAAAAATGACTTCAAAAGATTTATTCAAAAGACCTCTTGCAACTGTCAAAGATGAGTTATTAAATGTCAAGATAATTTATATAAATGATAATTCCAATATTTTTATTTTTTACCTAAATTCTACTTTCCCATCTTTTATAGAATCTATAATAGCTAAGGATTCGAGCTTTATTCCTCTTTCCCTTAAGCCTTTGCCACCATCTTGAAATCCCTTTTCTATTGCTACACCTATACCTATAAGATTAGCTCCTGACTGATTTACTATATCTATAAGACCTTCTACTGCCTTTCCATTTGCCAAAAAGTCATCTATAATAAGCACATTTTCATCTTCTTTTAAGTATCTTTTGGATACCATTATCTTATAAACCTTTCCCTTTGTATATGAATATACTTCACTTTCATATTTATCTTTATCTAAGTTTTTAGATTCTGTCTTTCTTGCAAATATCATAGGTACTTGGAAATATTGAGCAGCAATAGATGCTATGGCTATTCCTGACGCTTCTGCTGTAAGAATTTTATCTATTTTGTAATCTTTAAATCTCTCTTTAAATTCTTTTCCTATTTCATTTAAAAGAGCAACATCAACTTGATGATTTAAAAAATTATCTACCTTTATTATTTGACCCTCTAAAACCCTAGCATCTTCCATTATCCTTTGTTTTAATATATCCATCCTTCACACCCCTTAAATTTCTTCATCATCATAAAAATCTAAAAATGAATGTTTTTCTCCATCCTTTTCAAATCCAAGTATTCCATCCATACTTACATTTCCTGCTGCCCTAAATATAGATATATCTACATTTTTAAAGTTCTTTTTTAAGTTTTCTATTAATGCTTTTATCTCATATCTTTTATTTCCAATTTTCTTAGCCGCAACCATACACGCGCAGTTTAAAGGCATTATACCACTATTTTGAATAAATCTTTTTATATAGTCTTCTTCTATTAAATAAAGAGGTCTTATAAGTTCCATGTTTTCAAAGTTTTCAGCTTTTAACTTTGGCATCATAGTTTTAAAATTGGCTGCACAAAGAACATTTAACATAGTTGTCTCTATCACATCATTAAAATGGTGTCCAAGTGCTAGTTTATTGCATCCTAGTTCCTGGGCCTTAGCATATAGGGATCCACGTCTCATACGAGCGCACATATAGCAGGGATAGTCTCCTGCAATCTTATTTGCAACCTGAAAGACATCTGCATCATATATCTTAACTGGTATCCCTAAGTAATCACAATTCTCTTCTAAAAGCTTTCTAATCTCCTTGTGATAACCTGGATCCATCGCTATAAATTCTAGTTCAAAGTTCCTATTTCCATATTTATATAGTTCTTGGAATAATTTTGCTAAAAGAAGGCTATCCTTTCCACCGGAAATGGCTACTGCTATCTTATCCCCATCTTTAATAAGTTCATACTCTTTTATAGCCTTTATAAACTTAGCCCAAATATGTTTTCTATATGTCTTTATTATACTTCTTTCTATTATCTCTAAAGGTTTTTTGTCATTGAAGGGAATTATCTCTTCACACACAAACCCTTGTTTTTCTAAATCCTTTTCACTCAAATCTATCACTCCATAAAGTTTTTCTTCTTTACTATTTTGTTCTTCCCTATAGTTTATATCAAAAATATATTTTAAACAACAGATTTAAAAGATATTTTTTGCCACAATAAGATTTTTATAGTATAATATTTATTTGTGAAGAAATTTTAAAATTTGAAAGATAGTATACAAAACTTGTATCAAATGCTTAAATAATAGAAAGTTATTACTTATATAGAAACTATAAATTTACAAAATATATTCCATTGGAATATATTTTGTAAATTTAAGCTCTTGGACAAATATTAATATAGAGGAGATTTTTTATGAAACTTGGAATAGTAGGTTTGCCAAATGTAGGAAAGAGTACACTTTTTAATGCTATAACTAAAGCAGGGGCTGAGTCTGCAAATTATCCTTTTTGTACCATTGAACCAAATGTAGGTATGGTTTCTGTTCCCGATGAAAGACTTGAACAATTAGCTCAAATTTATCCATCAAAAAAAGTAGTTCCAACAGCTATAGAATTTTATGATATAGCAGGACTTGTAAAAGGCGCAAGTACAGGAGAGGGTCTTGGAAATAAGTTTTTATCTCATATAAGAGAAGTTGAAGCTATAGTTCATGTCGTAAGATGCTTTGAAGATGATGATATAGTTCATGTAAATGGAGATATAGACCCTATAAGCGACATCGAAATTATAAACTTAGAGCTTATGCTTGCAGATATTGAAGTTTTGCATAAAAGACTTAAAAGTGCTCAAAAGGGTTTAAAAGGAGATAAATCTTTAGCTAGTGAAATAAAATTAATTGAAAAGGCCTTAGAAGCTCTAGAATCTGAAAAATCTGTAAGAACACTAGATTTATCCGCTGATGAGAAAAAAATGCTTAAGAGTTTAAACTTACTTAGTGCAAAACCAATCATATATGTTGCAAATGTATCCGAAGATGATTTAGTAAATGAAGAAGATAACAAATTTGTGAAACAAGTAAAAGAACTTGCAATCAAAGAAGACGCTGAAGTTGTAACTGTAAGCGCTCAAATAGAGCAAGAAATAGCTGAACTTCCAGATGAAGAAAAGAAAGAGTTTTTAGCAGATATGGGACTTGAAAATTCTGGTCTTGATAAACTTATAAAAGCAAGTTATAAACTACTAGGTCTTATGAGCTTTTTAACAGCAGGACCTATGGAAGCTAGAGCTTGGACAATAAAGATAGGAACTCCTGCACCAGAAGCTGCTGCTAAAATCCACACCGATATCCAAAGAGGCTTTATAAAAGCAGAAGTTATTTCTTTTGATGACCTTATGCAGTCAGGAACTATGGTAGCAGCTAAAGAAAAAGGACTGGTAAGAATAGAAGGAAAAGAATATATAATGAAAGATGGAGACGTAGTTCTTTTTAGATTTAATGTATAAAAAGCTTTGGCAAGTATGCCAAAGCTTTTTATTGTCCTCTTATGTCCTCTAAGATTTCATTCATTTGTTCATAAGTTATAGCACTAGGAACTCTTCCTACAAATTTTCCATCTTTATCTACAAAATAAGAAGCTGGAAGTCCTGATACTAGATACTGAGCAGCTATCTCACCATCTTCATCTAGGAGTACTTCAAAATCATATCCGCCTTTTTTTATATACTCTTGTGCCGTAGCTTTTGGCTCCTCTACATTTACAGCTAAAACTACTAAATCGTTATTTTCTTCTTTTAATTTTTGAAGGTCTGGCATTTCTTTATCACACCAAGTGCACCATGAGGCCCAAAAGTTTACAAGAATTATTTTATCCTTTACATCACTAAGAGTTACATCTTTTCCGTCCAAATTTTTAAGCGTAAAATCAGGTAGTGCCTTCCCAAGTTCTGGCGTTTGAGCAGGGGTATTATCCTCTGGGGGTTCCACAATTGTATCATCTGGTTTATCTACTTGCCCTTGATCCTCTTTAGTCTCAGGATCTACTGGTTTGGGTCTTTCAAGTACCAAATAAAAAAATCCTGCAACAAGTAATATTATAAGGATTATATATATCCAATTCTTTTTCATTTTCTTCCTCCTTTAAAGTAGAAGTCTGCTTATATCTACTACTTTATCAAAAAATACTAAAAGTCCAAATACTATCATCAATGCTCCACCTATTATATTTATATATTTTAAATAATTTTCGTATCTATCCATAAGTTCTGCAAATTTATTTATAAATAATGAAGTTAAGATAAAGGGCACCGCCATTCCAAATGAATATATTAGTAGTAGCAATATTCCCTGACCTAGTGTCTCTGTTGCTCCTGCATATACCAAGATAGCTCCAAGTACTGGTCCAAAACAAGGGGACCAGCCTGCTGCAAAGGCCATACCCATAAGAACACTACTAAACCAATTTGTAACGCTTTTAGGCGCTTTTATATTTATCTTTTTCATTATCCCAAATTTAAATACACCAAGCATATTTAATCCAAATAATATAATAAGAATCCCACTGACCTTAGCAAATATATCCCTATTTCTTACAAAAACTTTTCCTATAAAACTTGCTGAAACTCCCATTATAATAAAAATAACCGTAAAACCTAATACAAATCCAAGGGTACGAGTTAGGGCAAATAGTCTTCTCTCATTTACTTCTTCTTCAAGGGTGCTTCCAGTTAAATACATTATATAAGCTGGTATAAGTGGAAGTATACAGGCGGAGAAAAAGGATAAAAAGCCTGCTACAAAAGCTACTCCCCATGAAACCTCTTGTAAAAACATAAACTCAACACCTCTTTACTCTTTCTTTAAGAAAATCTTTTAAAAATAAAAGAAAATCCTTTATTTTTTAAAAGATTTTCTTTTTTAAAGATTAATTTAAATTATATTTTATAATTATATTTTCATCTAGTACTCTAAATGTAAATGATTCTTTTATAAAGAATTTCACTTTTTCATTTGTATGGTTTTGATAACCTATGGAAAAGTCTCTTCCTATTGTAAGTTCTAAATCTTCATTGTCATATGGAAGCAGATATGCTCCTTCTATAACTTGATTTAAAACAATCTTTCCTCCAATTAGATCTTCTATTCTTTTAACCAATGGATATCCTGTATCTACTGAAAGAATTCTCTTATATGCTTCAGGAGAAACCACAAGTGTATAAGGAGCTTTTACATAAGCTTTTCTTAACTTTATTATACCCTGTGTAAGTGCATCCATTATTTCGTTCACGCTAGAACCAAGTGTAAGAGTACCTTGACTCTTTTCTCCATCTAATCCTTGGATTATAGCTTTATCTAGTCCATTAAAGATAGCTTTTTCTTCAAACAGAGCAGCATTTTCCATAGCCTTTTCTAATGGTTCATAGTCTACATCTTTTGCTCCACGTTCAACATTATCTAGCTCCCATCTATCCATTTCAAACTCTATGCGAATTTCAGTTAATGGAACTACTTGATAATTTCCAAAAAACACGCCATCTTGCTCTTCTACATTAGCAAGTCTTCCTTCAGAAATCGCATTGTATTCAAGACCTTTAGGTCCTACTACATGGACTACTTTTCTAGCTGATAAGTATGACTTTAAAACTTCTGTTGCTCGTTGATCTATCTCTTCCCATGTTTTTTTAGTAACTGGTGATATATCTCTATATAACATGAATTTCCCTCCTATTTTAAATCTCCAATTTTCAAACTAGAATCCCCTGCTTTAGCATCTCCAGAAGATTCTCCATCCATTGCTGCCTCTTCAAGTTCTGTAATTGATCCAGACTTAAATAGATATGTTCTCATTTCTTCATCCCAAGCATCCATATTTCTTCTAAGCCATTCTATAGTCATAACAGCATGTTCTATTTCTTCATCTCTATTGTGAGCCATTATAGCTTTTAGCTCAGGACAACTTGATGCTGCAACCCTTTGATTGTACCAATCTACTGCTTCAACTTCCTCTTTTAAACTATTTAATGCTCTTGAAATATCAAGTGCTTTTCCATCTAAAAACTCTACTGGTTCATGATATTGTGACATTTATAGTGACCTCCTATTATAATTTTCTCTCTATTACATATAATTACCCTATTCATTATATATTAAACAAATTATACTTACCACTTTATTGGAAAACTTTTTTATATTGGTTTACGTTCATATGTTTTTTTGTTATAATGACTAAGTAGATATTTTAATATAATAAGAAAGGAGAGGATTATTTGGAAAAAAGATTTTTAAGCCCTGTAGAAGTATCTAAATTTATAATAAGTACTTCTGAAGTAAGAGCAAATCTTACCACTTTAAATAGCATACTTCTTGCTATAATGGCAGGAATATATATAGGTTTTGGTGGTTTTGGGTACATACTTATTGGTCAAACCTTGGGAAAAATAGACATTGGACTTATGAAGTTTTTAGGTGCTAGTGTTTTTCCCGTAGGTCTTATGCTAGTAGTTTTTACAGGCAGCGAACTCTTTACTGGAGATACTTTAATGACTATGGCTGTTATGGACAAAAAGATAAGTCTACTTCAGATGTTTAGAACTTGGATTTTAGTGTATTTGGGAAATCTTATCGGATCAGTTCTATTAGCATTTACAATTAACAAATCAGGTATGATTACAGAACCAGTTAAGGAGCTAATATTTAATATAACAAATGCAAAACTAAGTCTTAGTTTTGGTACTGCTGTTATTAGAGGAATACTATGTAATATATTAGTAGTTCTTGGAGTATGGCTTGCACTTGCTGGACAAGATGTAGCATCTAAAATTTGGGGAATTTGGTTTCCGATTATGTTATTTGTACTAGCAGGCTTTGAACATAGTGTGGCAAATATGTTTTTCTTACCTCTTGCAAAGTTTGCAGGACTAGAGTTTAGTTGGCTTAGCATGTGGACAAATAATATAATTCCGGTTACTATAGGCAACATAATATCTGGTGGAATAATTGTTCCACTTGTGTACTATTTAGCCCATATAAAACCACTAAGAGAACCAGTAGTGGAGTCAACAAACAAATAAAAACATTTAAAAGAGGAGATAACCTCCTCTTTTAAATGTTTTTCCAGTCTATATACTCATTTAAAACTTCCATAAACTTTATGAAATATTGTTTTTCAAGCTCTGTAAATCTAGCTTTTAGCGGACTATCTAAATCTAGCACACCATAAACTTTTCCATCTTTAATTATAGGAAGTACTAATTCAGAGCGTGATGCACTATCACATGCTATATGCCCTGGGAAAAGATTTACATCTTCTATCAATTGGATCTCTCTTGACTCTACAGCCTTTCCGCATACACCTTTTCCTATCTTTATACGATTACATGCAGGAAGACCTTGAAATGGACCCAAAACTAATTCACCTTCTCTTAAAATATAAAATCCCGCCCAATTTAAATCTTCTACTATATTAAATATTAAAGCTGCAGCATTTGAAATATTTGCTAGTGGATCAGTTTCACTTGCTACTTGCCCCTTTAAAAGAATTATCATATATTTATACTTTTCTTCATTGTTCATCCTTTTTATTGGTTCTAAATTTATCATTTTTATCTGCCCCGCGCCTTTCTTCCTCTAGACTTATTCTTTTCTATAGATTTACCTTTTCCTGAAGAATTTTTATCCCATTTATTACCTTTAAGTGGTTTTTCTTTATCTTTAAAACTTGATTTTACCTTAGAACTTCTAGAAGTTATTTGACCTTTGTTTTTATTCATATCCTTACTCTTTAAAGTAGTATTTATCTTTTTCTCTATAGAAATTAAATCTTCTTCATTTTTTGGTGTTACAAAGGTGTATGCTTTTCCCTTTTCTCCAGCTCTTCCTGTTCTACCTATGCGGTGTATATAAGAATCTGGGTCTTCTGGTATATCATAGTTAAATACATGTGTTATCCCCTCTATATCAAGACCCCTAGCTGCAACATCTGTAGCTACAAGCAGTGGTATTTCCATTTTTCTAAATGATTTTATAACTCTCTCACGTTTAGCCTGACTAAGGTCTCCATGTATTTCCTCTGTGATAAAACCAGCTTCTTGTAAGTGAATATTTAAAGTCTTTACCCTTCTTTTAGTTCTACAAAATATTATCGCCATAAAAGGGTTTTCTTCTTTTATAATATTTATAAGTGCTTCTTCTTTTCCCCTATCTGTAGTCTTGATCACTATTTGATTTATATCATCTAAGATTATATTTGTAGATTCAATCTTTATAGTTTCAGGCTCTTTCATATATCTTTTGGCAAGAGCTTTAAGTCCCTTAGGTATTGTAGCTGAAAAAAGCATTGTCTGTCTTCTTTTAGGGGTGTTAGAGATTATATCTTGCATATCATTTAAAAATCCCATATTTAACATAACATCTGCTTCATCTAATACAAGGTACTTTATATAACCTAAGTTTATACTATCACGTCTCATATGATCTAATAGTCTACCTGGAGTACCTATTACTAAATGAACTCCATTTTCTAGCTTTTTAAGTTGCTTAAAAACATCTTGACCACCATAAATTGCAAGTATATTTATACCAAAGGGCTCACTTAATTTTTTAGCTTCTTGGGTAATTTGAATTGCAAGTTCACGAGTAGGAGCCATTATTAGAGCTTGTATTTGATTTTTCTCTACATTTATTCCCTCTATTATAGGAAGTAGAAAAGCTAAAGTCTTACCTGTACCTGTTTGTGCCTCTCCTATAATATCTTTTCCATCAAGTATCTTTGGAATTGCCTTTTCTTGAATAGGAGTTGGAGTCTTTATTCCATTATTTGAAAGTAAATCTACTAACTTTTCCTTTATTCCTAATTCTTTAAAATTATTCGACATTTATCTTACCGTCCTTTTTTTCTTAGTATAATTCGAATCTATATATTTATTCTACCAAATATTAGAACATTATGAAAGAATTATAATTTTAAGTGAACTTATGTGAAATTAAGGATAAACTATATTGATATTAAAAAAATATATGATAATATTCCTTATTTTGTAATTTTATTTATCTATTTGTGATAGTCAAAATAGATAATTGGGTATAGTTATATAATAATGGTTGCAAATTACATTGCTATTCTTTGTGATCTAATGTAGAATATAATTATGTATGTCTAAAAAGAAGGGGATGCTGTTGTGGCCAAAATTATAAATGACCCAGTTACCATGTATTTAAAAGAAATCGGGAAAGTCCCTCTTCTCAATAAAGAAGAAGAAATTATACTCGCTAAACGCATAGAAGAAGGAGATGTAGAAGCAAAGAGTAGACTTGCTGAAGCCAATCTTCGACTTGTAGTTAGCATTGCAAAAAAACATATGGGAAGAGGAATGTCCTTTTTAGATCTAATCCAAGAAGGCAATATAGGACTAATGAAAGCTATAGATAAGTTTGACTATACTAAAGGTTTTAAATTTAGCACTTATGCAACCTGGTGGATTAGACAAGCTATTACAAGGGCATTGGCAGATCAAGCTAGAACTATAAGGGTGCCAGTTCATATGGTTGAAACAATAAATAAACTAGTAAAAGTACAGCGATCTTTAATTCAAGAATTAGGTAGAGAACCTACTCCTGAAGAAATAGGAGAAGTGCTTGAGATGGAGCCTGAAAAGGTAAGAGAGATTCAAAAGATAGCTGAAAGACCAGTTTCTCTAGAAACTCCCATCGGAGAAGAAGAAAGTGAACTTGGAGATTTTATTGAAGATGATTTTATAAAGACTCCAGCAGAAGCTACATCTCTAGTAATGCTTAAAGAAGGGCTATTAGATGTATTGGAAACACTATCTTCTAGAGAACAAGAGGTTTTAATCCTACGATTTGGTTTAAATGATGGTAGAGCAAGAACTCTAGAAGAAGTTGGAAATATATTCAACTTAACACGTGAAAGAATTAGACAAATTGAAGCAAAGGCACTTAGAAAACTCCGTCATCCAAGTAGAAGTCAAAAAATTAAAGATTTTTTAGATTAAAAAATCAAGTTTAGTATATATGCTAAACTTGATTTTTTTAATAATCTCTTCCAAATATGCTTAGCGAAATTTGTATAATAAAGCCAGTTGACCCTTTTATTAAAATAAATTATAATTTAAAATAGTATATTATATCCAAAATACGAATATAGCTATAATAGGCTTTTAAATTCAACCTTTATGGGTATCATTTATATGATATTCATATTTTTTCAGAGAAAAGAGGCATGTTTATGGAGTTTTTTAATTTAATTAAGGTAAATTTGTTTGCATTTATAATTATCTTCTTAATTTTTATAAATATTAAGAGGGACTCAAGAAATATTTTAACGGATCAAAAATTATTTTTAACTCTTATCATATTGACTTTATCATTACTTATAATAGAAATTGTAAAAACTTTTGTAGATGGTAGAGAAGGCGCATTTATGATAAAAACAAACTTGTTGTTTTCTACAATAGATTACATATTAGCTCCTGTAACCAGTATGATTTGGGCTTTATATGCAGATTATAAAATACATGAAGACAGAGCGCGAATAGAAAAAAGACTTACTACTTTTCTTGTTCCGATTATAATAAGCATATGGCTAACTATGATTAATTTAACTCGGGGAATATTTCATGGGATTTTATTTTATGTTGATAAAACGAATATTTACAATAGAGGCCCTTATTTTCAAGTTATAATGATTATTTCATATGGATATTTATTCTATACTTTTATGCAAATCATAAAATATAAAAATGACATCTCTTCCAAAAACTATTACTCTCTTATTGCATTTATAATTCCTCCATTTATAGGAGGAATTATTCAAACACTTTTTTACGGAGTAAAGCTTACTTCAGTAAGTTTAGCCTTATCTATCTTTATAATTTTTATAAATATACAAAACAACAAACTATATATTGATTTTTTAACAGGTCTTTATAATAGAAGAAAATTAAATATCTATTTAGAAGATATTATTACACGAAATAAAGATAAGCTTATTGGAGGGATTATGATAGATTTAGATGATTTTAAATCTATCAATGATAGATTTGGGCATAGCGAAGGTGACAAAGCATTAGTATATGTAGCTACTATCTTAAAAAATAATTTTAGAAAAGAAGATTTTATAGCAAGATATGCAGGAGATGAATTTTTAATAATTTTAAAGGTAAATAAAGTTACAGAAATAAAAGGTATAGTAGAAAGATTAAAAACGAATATAGAAAAGTTTAATAGTGAAAATATAACTCCTTATAAGTTGAGTTTTAGTATAGGTTATGATGTTTTTCGTGGAGATAGTCCTATAACATCAGAATGGTTTGTAGAAAGAATAGACAATTTAATGTACCAACAAAAAGAATCAAAAAAATTATCATTTGAAGTATAGGACAAGGGATCTCCCTTGTCCTTTAGTTTATGATTTTTTCTGCTACTTTTATACCATCTATCGCAGCAGACATGATTCCACCAGCATAACCTGCTCCTTCTCCTACTGGATAAAGTCCTTTTATATTGGACTCTAGCGAGTCTCCTCTTTGTATTCTAATAGGAGAAGAACTTCTTGTCTCAACTCCTGTCATTATAGCATCTGGAGTATTAAACCCCTTTATCTTTTTATCAAATTCAACTATTGCCATTTTAAGAGTATCTGTTACATAATCTGGTAAGCATTTTCTTAAATCAGTCATCTTTACTCCTGGAGTATAAGTTTTATCTATACTTCCTATTTCAGTAGAAGCTCTATCTTCTAAAAAGTCTCCTACCCTTTGGGCCGGAGCTGTATAGTTGGATCCACCTAAAGTAAAAGCTAAAGATTCCCATTTTCTTTGAAACTGGGCTCCAGCTAGTGGATGAGTACTTTCAAAATCTTCAGGAGTGACCCCCACAAGTAATGCACTGTTTGCATTTTTACCATCTCTAGAATGCATACTCATACCATTAGTTACTATTTGCCCTTCTTCTGAGCTTGCTGAGATTACCATTCCCCCAGGACACATACAAAAAGAGTATGCAGATCTACCATTGTCAAAATGACCTGAAAGTTTATATTCAGCAGCACCTAGTTTAGCATGATCTTTAAACTCTCCATATTGATTTTTATTTATTAGATTTTGGGGATGTTCTATCCTAACTCCAATTGAAAAAGATTTTTGACTTATTTCTACGCCTCTAGAAAGTAACATTTCAAAAGTATCTCTTGCACTATGTCCAAGCGCCAAAAGTACAGTATCTGTTCTTATTGTTTCTCTATCATTTACTTTTACACCTACTATTTTTTTATCTTTAATTATTAAATCTGTAACTTTACTTTCAAATCTCACTTCCCCACCAAGGGATATTATCGTCTTTCTAATCTCTTTTACTACATTTCTAAGTATATCAGTTCCTATATGAGGCTTATTTATATAGAGTATATCCTCTGGTGCACCCCCCTTTACAAACTCTTCTAATATCCAACGAGATCTAGGATCTTTTACAAGTGTTGTAAGTTTTCCATCTGAAAATGTTCCAGCTCCCCCTTCACCAAATTGTACATTTGATTCAGGATTAAGCTTTCCTTCGTTCCAAAAGAATCCAACATCCACTGCTCTTCTATCCACATCCTTACCTCGTTCAAGCAGTATAGGCTTAAAACCTGATTTAGCAAGCACAAGACCTGCAAACAACCCAGATGGTCCAGTACCCACTACAATAGGTCTTAGAACATCTCTACGTTCTTTAAATTCATAGTTACGAGTTACCTCTTTTACCTTTGTGACACCTTTTTTAGAATATCTTTTAAGTAGTTTTTCTTCATTTTTCACCTCTATATCAAGTGTATATACAAAGTGGATTTTTTCCTTACGCCTAGCATCTATTGATTTTTTAAATATCTTTATTTCACTTATATCTTTAATAGAAATATTTAGCTTTTTAGATACAAGTTCTTTTAACTTTTCTTCGTCTTCTTCTAAATAAAGTTTAATTTCCGGTACTCTTATCATATTATTTTCCTTTCATCTTTTCAATTAGTTTGAATTTATTAATTTTATTTATTCTAATAATACGCTCTTTATGTCTCAAAATCCTATTGTTTATGAAAATATAATATCATACTTGTAGAACTTTTTGTTCTCTTTATTTTAAATGGATATTTAAATTCGTAGAGCAAAATTATTAATGACAGAGAAATTAATTTCTCTGTCATTAATAATTTTAATATATATCCTTATAACATAAATACCAGGATACACAATCATACTCGGAAGAACTTACTCTCTCTAAAAGCTCATCGTAAGTTTTAGGAGAGGGAACTACAACAGGATCTCCTGGACACCAATTTGCTGGAGTTGCAACCCCTTCTCTATAGCTTAATTGCATAGCAGTTAAAAGTCTTATTATTTCTGGAATATGTCTTCCATTTGAAAGAGGATAAATTAGTATTGCCCTTATTATTCCATTAGGATCAATAATAAACACATTTCTAACTGTGGTATCTGTACTTATATTTGGTGCTATCATTCCATACATATTTACTATTTTTCCCATCTTATCTGAAACTATTGGAAATGGAATATGAATACCTGTCTTTAAATATATATCATATACCCATGCAAGATGTGAAGAATTACTATCTACACTAATTCCTATAAGTTGTGTGTTTCTTTCCAAGAAACAGTCATATTGCTTTGCAAAAGCAATAAATTCGGTGGTTCAGACAGGCGTAAAATCTCCTGGGTGTGAGAAAAGAACTACCCAACGTCCTCTATAATCTGATAATCTTAATGGTCCAAAAGTTGACTCGGCTTCAAAATCTGGTGCCTTCATTCCTAGTGTTAAACAATTATTTCCATTCATCCCTACCACTCTCCTATTGTTTTATTCAATATATAATATGAGATGTGGACAAGACTTGTTACTAATAATCCATACTTTATTAATATTTTTTATTTATGATAGGGTTCATTCTTCATTATCCTAAATGCTCTATAGATTTGTTCTAAAAGAATAAGCCTCATAAGCTGATGGGGAAATGTCATTTTAGAAAATGATAATTTAAAATTACTCATCATTTTAACTTCATTAGAGAGTCCCAAAGAACCCCCTATTATAAATGTTATATCATTGTTTCCACTTATCATTATATCTTCTATCTTTTTCGACAACATTTCCGAGGAAATACTCTTTCCTTCGATTTCCAGGGAAATAATAAAGGAATTTTGGGGAATCTTGGAGATGATCTTTTCCCCTTCCTTTTCCATTACCTTTTCCATATCTTTTTGTGATAGATTTTCAGGTGCTTTTTCATCATCTATTTCTATTATCTTTAACTTTCCATATCTTGAAAGTCTTTTAGAAAACTCATTTATACCTTCTTTTATATATTTTTCTTTTATTTTTCCTACTGTTATTATATTAATATTCATATTTTCTCCTAAGTAAAATGGTATTTAAAATTAATTTTAAATACCATTTTATAACACTTTATTTTTTTGAGTTACCAATCAGTTATCTATCGGTAGTCCCTACAATGATTTTATTTAATCTTTTATTTGTTTTAACTTTCCTCTGTATCCCAAATAAATTGTCATTAAAATAATTGTAGGTATATTTGAAAGTAAAAAAGTTGAAATTGCAAGCCCCATAGCTTCTCCCACAGTTGTATCTTTACCTATTGTAATGCCAAAAATCGTCGTTATAGAATAGATAAGTCCCACTAAAGGTAGGATTAAACCCAATCTTTTATCTTTCTGCTTGGAAAGAAACACCTGCAGTACAATTGCAACTGCCAATACTAATAAAACAATTATAGTTTTTTTCATAAATTATTTTCCCCCATTTTGTTTTTTTATAAAAACCTTAAAACATTTAATCTTTAATTCTATCTAAAATTTTATTTCTACATCTTTTTTCTTTCCATCTCTTATTATATTTAAAACTGCCTTGTCACCCTTTTTATATTTATAGAGTATCTTTTTTAAACTTGGAATAGAGTCAACCTCCTTGCCATCTACTAAACTCAATATATCTAATTGACGAAGTCCAGCCTTTTGAGCAGGAGAACCTGAAATTATCTCAAGTAGTACTATTCCTCTATCTACTTCAAGATCTACTCCAACTTGTCTTTCATAAACTTCTACCTCTATTCCTCTAAAGCCTATATTTACATTATTAAATGAGCCTTTATTTATTATTTCAGATATTATTGGCTTTACAAGATTTATTGGGATTGCAAAACCAAGTCCCTCCCCAGTTTGAATCTTAGCTGTATTTATTCCTATTACTTCTCCTCTATTGTTTAAAAGAGGACCTCCACTGTTACCTGGGTTTATTGATGCATCAGTTTGAATAAGGTCTTCTATTATATTAAATTCATCTACCTTGATAGATCTATGAAGTCCTGATATTACACCAGAAGTTACAGACCTTTGAAACTCTAGTCCAAGTGGATTACCTATAGCTACAGAAACTTCTCCCACCTCTAAGATTTCCGAATCTCCAAGTTCTACTGGAGCTAGTCCTTTTGCTTTAACTTTTACTACTGCTAAATCAAGTGTCTTATCAAACCAAAGTACTTTTCCATCTAGATTGTCACCGTTTTCAAACAATACCTTTATCTCTCTAGCTTGCCCATCACCTATAACATGAGAGTTGGTTAAAATATAGCCATCACTATCTACTATAACTCCAGAACCTACTCCTTCCATAGGCCTTTCCCAAAACCATTCCTTTTGTATAACAACTGTTGTAATTCCAACTACAGAATTCATTGCCTTTTTAGCAACTGCTGAAACAACTCCAATATCATCTGTAGGGACTATTTTAATATTAGCTCCACTATTACTATTAGAAGAAGATTTATATATGTCAGGAACTGGTATTAGTTTCCCATATAAAAAATTTGGGGCAATATAAGTTGCCAATATTCCCCCTATAATTCCAGCTATTATAGCTACCATTATATATGAAGCATTTCCCCTTCTAGGTCCTCTATTCATCATCATCACTCCTTAAAATTCATAAACACAAGTAGTCCTATCTCTAAATGAAAGTCCTAAATCTATATCTTTTTCAACATCTAAACCCTTCTTTGTCAAGATATCTCTAACAGTACTCATAGCAAGTTCTGGTACATTGTTGTCCTTGCTTAAATGTGCTAATATTACCTTTTCTCCATTTCCCTTTAATATATTTGAAAGCGTCTCTCCTGCATCTTCATTAGAAAGGTGACCCTGGGCACTTAAAATTCTTCTTTTAAGATGCCAAGGATATAGTCCTTCCTTTAGCATGAACTCATCGTGATTTGATTCTAAGAAATAAAGATTTGAGTCTTTTATTTTATCTACTATATTATCACTTATAAAACCAGTATCAGTTACTATACTTATCTTTACACCCTTATAAAATAATATGTATCCTACAGGTTCATTAGCATCATGAAATGTGGATACTGGAAAAATAGTCAAATCTTTTAAATCAAAAAAACTATCCGTAGTAAAAATCTTAGTGTTTTTCTCTTTTATATCTCCAATCTTTCCTTCCATACCTACCCATGTATTGGCATTTGCATATATCGGCAAATCAAACCTTCTAGAGAGGACTCCTACTCCCTTTATATGATCTATATGTTCATGAGTTACAAGTATTGCATCTAGATCAGCAGGGCTTACATCTATAGTTTTAAGAAGTTCTTGTGTCTTTTTACCACTAAAGCCTGAATCAACTAAAATCTTTGAATTATCTGTTTCTATATACTGACAATTGCCACTACTACCGCTTGATAGTGAACAAAATTTAATCCCCATTATTCTTTTTCCTCCTATTTTAACTTACATATCTAAATTATCTATCAATATGGTGCTCATGTCAATTAATAATAGTTTTAAATGGAGATTAAGTCATAAAAAGTTTATATATTTATATAAATATATAAAGAAAACTTGTATCAGATGCTTGTCTGATAGCAAAGCTCTTACTTATCCAGCTCCTAAGGATAAAGAAAACTTGTTGAAATCTAGGGGGAAGACTATGGCGAATTATTTGATTTATATTTTATTTATTATGGGACTTATTATGATTTTAAAAGGCGGCGACTGGTTTGTAGATTCTGCTATATGGTTTGGAGAAATTACAGGTGCTTCTATGGGTTTAATTGGAATAACCCTTATAAGCTTTGCAACTACACTTCCAGAATTTTTCGTATCAACACTAGCAAGTAAGGATGGGCTTTCAGAGATAGCAGTAGGAAATTCCATAGGTTCTATTATTTGTAATATAGCTGTTGTAATATCTATTTGTGTAATCTTTAAACCTATAAAAATAGAGGATTCTAAGTTTGATAGTAAAGCTTTAATGATGATAGTATTTATAAGTATATTTTATTTTCTTGCATCCGATGGTCTTGTAACTAAAATTGAAGGATTTATATTAGTAACTCTAACTATTCCTTTTATGCTACTGAACTTTTATCAACCTAATAAATCAAAGATAACTCGTGAAAAGATAAACTTTAAAGATATAAAGGTAGATCTCAATATAAATATTTTAAAGTTTTTAATTGGAGGATTTTTAATTATTTACGGGGCAGATATATTAGTAAATACTGGAGTAGAAATAGCAAACATCCTTCGTATTCCTAAAAAGGTTGTAAGCCTTACACTACTTGCACTTGGAACATCTCTACCTGAACTTACAGCATCATTAACAGCAACCCTTAAAAATAAGCCTGATATCTCAGTTGGAAATATCTTAGGTGCAAATATATTAAATATAACCTCAGTTCTTGGAGTCTCAGCTTTAGTTCATCCTACCGGTCTTAGGGTTATGACTTCAAGTCTTACCACTGACATACCGGTAGCAATTTTATTTATGCTTATATTTACAGTTCCAGGTATGCTTAGAAAAAAAATAGGAAGATTTACAGGTATTCTTTTATTTTCTAGCTACGTAGTTTATATTATAAATTTATTTTGATTGATATTATGGAAAAATTAGTATATACTATACTCATATATAAAGGGGAGTAGCTTACAATAAATTAGTCGTCAGTACGGAAGAGTCCCGGCTAATTACCTAATATTAGGAAGCAAGACCTTTGTTTAGTTAAAATCCCTAAACAAAGGTCTTTTTTTTGTTTGTTTTCCCTGTAGTTTGGTAACAATATTATAATAAAGGAGGAAAAAAGATGAAATGGTATATGAAAAATAAAACAGAAGTAATTAAAGAATTACAAACTGATGTAGAAAAAGGTCTAACACAAGCAGAAGTAGACTCTCGTCTTGAAAAATATGGCCCCAATAGTTTAAAAGAAGAAAAAAAGAGAAGCTTACTTTCTAGAATCCTAGCTCAGTTTGCAGACTTCTTAGTGCTAATCCTAATAGCTGCAGCAATTATATCTGTATTTGTAGGAGAAAGTACTGATGCTATAGTAATAATTGCTATAGTTATGTTAAATGCATTTTTAGGAGTTTATCAAGAAGGAAAAGCAGAAAAGAGTCTAGATGCACTTAAAAAAATGTCTTCACCTACAGCTAAAGTTATAAGAGATGGTAAAACATCTACTGTAGATGCTAATACTTTGGTACCAGGTGATATAGTTCTCTTAGATGCAGGAGACATTATGCCCGCTGATTTAAGATTTGTAGAGAGCTCTAATCTAAAGATAGAAGAAGCTTCTCTTACAGGTGAATCAGTTCCTGTTGATAAAAATAGTAGTGCAGAATATAACGAAGAGGTATCCCTTGGTGATAGAAAGAATATGGGATATATGAGTACAGTTGTAACATACGGTAGGGCAAAGTCAATAGTTGTTGGAACAGGTCCTGATACAGAAATAGGAAAGATTGCAACAGCTATACAAGTTTCAGATGTGGAAACAACTCCTCTTCAAAAGCAGCTAAACGGACTTGGAAAGGTACTAGGAATTACTACCATAATAATATGTGCTATAGTATTTGGAGTTGGACTTTTGCAAGGTGAAGGCGTTTTAGAGATGCTTATGATTTCAATATCTCTTGCAGTAGCCGCTATTCCAGAAGGACTTCCTGCAATAGTAACTATAGTATTAGCACTTGGAATGAATAGAATGGTAAAACGTCATGCTATAGTTAAAAAGTTACTTGCAGTTGAAACTTTAGGAAGTACCACAGTAATTTGTTCTGACAAGACTGGTACACTAACTCAAAATGAAATGACTGTTGTAAAAGTATATACTGATGAAACTATAATAGATGTAACTGGAACTGGATATTCCCCTGAGGGAGAATTCAAATTAGATGAAAAAAGTATAGATTATAAATCAATACCAGATTTAAAAACACTTCTTTCTATAGCTACCCTTTCAAATGATGCTGAAATAGAAAAAGGTGAAGAAAGTTACAAAGTAGTAGGAGATCCTACAGAAGGTTCTCTTATAACGCTTGGAACAAAAGCAGGTATACAAAAGAAAGATATAAATAAAACCTTCAAAAGAATTGAAGAAATTCCATTTGATAGTGAAAGAAAAATGATGACTACTTTCCATGAGAATTTTTTACCTGAAAGGGTAGTATCATTTACAAAAGGTGCTCCAGACATAATAATAGATAAATGTTCTCATATAAGTATAAAGGGACGCCCAGTACCATTTGATTCACAGTTGAAAAAAGAAACCATGACCATAAACAGTCAATTTTCAAAGGATGCTTTAAGAGTACTTGCTTTTGCATATAAGGAATACCCCGCTCTTCCAAGAGATATTGATAAAAAAGAGATAGAGAGCGATATGACATTTGTAGGACTCGTAGGAATGATAGACCCTGCAAGACCTGAAGCAAAAGCTGCTATAGCAAAGTGTAAAGATGCAGGAATTAAAACTATAATGATAACAGGTGACTATAAAGAAACTGCTTTTGCCATAGCAAAACAACTAGGCTTAGCTGAAAAAGAAAGTGAAGCTATGATGGGTGCTGAACTAGATAATTTAAGCGATGAACAGCTTCAAACAAAGGTAAAGACAACTAAGGTCTTTGCAAGAGTATCCCCTGACCATAAAGTTAGAATAGTAGAAGCTCTAAAGAGAAATGGAAATATTACTGCTATGACGGGGGACGGAGTAAATGATGCACCAGCACTTAAAAAGGCAGACATCGGAGTATCTATGGGTATCACCGGTACTGATGTTGCTAAAAACACAGCAGAATTAATCCTTACAGATGATAACTTTGCGAGCATAGTTTCCGCCGTTGAAGAGGGAAGGGTCATATATGACAATATAAGAAAATTTGTTTATTTTCTACTTTCATGTAATATAGGTGAGATACTAATTATATTTATAAGTATCTTGGCAAATCTGCCAGTACCACTTCTTCCTATACAGTTATTATGGTTAAACTTAGTAACAGATAGTTTCCCAGCACTTGCTCTTGGAATGGAAAAAGGCGACCCTGATATAATGGAGAAAAAACCAAGAGATCCTAAAGAGCCTTTACTAAACAAAGATCTTGTAACAAGGATAATAGTTCAGAGTATTGCAATAGCTGCCGCTACTCTTTCAGCTTATTTAATAGCTTTAAACTTCTATCCAGATAAAATAGAAGAATCTCGTACAATAGCATTTACAACACTTATACTAGCAGAACTTTTAAGATCATATTCAACAAGATCTCAAACACACACTATATTTGAAATAGGTATATTTTCAAATAGAACTTTAGTATATGGAACACTATTCTCATTTGGATTGACACTTGCAGTAATCTATATACCGTTCTTACAACCTATATTTGATACATTCCCTATGGGATGGCAAGATTGGAAAATAGTTCTTACATTTGCATTTGTACCTCTAATAGTGGGTGAATTATTTAAATTTGTTAAAAGATAAAAAATAAGAGCTAGCTCTTATTTTTTATTTAAATTTTTATAAATAAATTGATTTTACATAAATATACCACAATTAATATCTCATTTTGTGGTATATTTATATATGAGGCTAAAACTTATAGATACTTGGCCTAAATAAATAATAAGGGAGTAATATATAATGAAAAACTTTAAAAATGGAAAATACATAGTATTGACATTTATTTTACTTTTAGCTTTTAGTCTTACTGGATGTAAAGCTAAAGATGCTGAGGTGGTAGCAACAGTAGGTGATAAAAAGATAACTCAAGAAGAACTAAATAATGTATTAGTTGAAAGATATGGAGTTGAAACTTTAAATACACTAATTAGTGAAAAGATAGTTGAATTAGAAGTAGCTAAAGGAAATGTAAAAATCACATCTGAAGAAATTGATAAAGAACTTAAAAATATGGAAGAACAATATGGCGGAAAAGAAGCGTTAAATAATGCAATGTTAAATGCTAATTTAACAGATAAAGACCTAAAAAAAGAAATAGAAAAAAATCTTTCTCTTAAAAAACTTTTAGAAGATGATATAAAAGTTACCGATGAAGAGATAGCTAAATACTATGAAGAAAACAAGGCAAATTTCACTCAGGAAGAACAAGTAAATGCTAGTCATGTACTTGTAGAAACAGAAGACTTAGCTAAAGAGGTAAGAGAGAAACTAGTAGCTGGAGAAGATATTGCAAAACTTGCAAAAGAATATTCTACAGATGAAGGAACTAAAGATAACGGTGGAAACCTTGGCTTCTTTGGCAAAGGTAAAATGGTAGAATCATTTGATAAAGCAGCATTTACACTACCTATAGGAGAAGTTAGTCAACCTATTAAAAGTGAATTTGGTTATCATGTAATTGTAGTTAAAGAAAAAAAAGAAGCAAAGACAACTAGTTTAGAAGAAAATAAAGAAACTATAAAGCAAATGTTAGTAGATGCAAAAATGCCTGAAGCGTTTAACAAGTGGTATTCCCAAAAAGTTGAGGAGCATAAAATAACTAATAAGCTAGATAAACAAGCTACAGAAACTAAATAAAGATACTTTAAATAAGGAGTGTTGCTTAAAGCAACACTCCTTTAGTTTATAGTTTATAGATTTAACTATTACTTTTGTAAAGCACAAAAAAGATGATTTAAAATTTTTTATTTTAAATCATCTTTTCTATTACAGCTTTAGATGTACTTTCTTTATTTAAAACAGACTCATCATATGTTCTTCTAAAATATTCTAAATAGAGCATATCTAGGAGATAAAGTTGTGATATCTTTGAAGATAAACTTCCTCCTTGAAGTGGCCCTTCATTGGCCCCACATAATAGTGTTATATCAGAATAACTAGTAAGTGGAGACTTTGCAAATCTCGTAATACATATTATCTTAGCACCTCTCTCCTTTGCTACCTCTGCGACTTCTATAACGTCTTTAGTAGATCCAGAATAAGAAATAAGTATTGCAACATCTTTACTTGTCATAAGCGATGCAGACATTATTTGAAGATGAGAATCCATGGAACACTCAGTTTTATTTGTTATTCTCAAAAACTTGCTCTTACCTTCTAAGGCTGTCATAAGAGAAGAGCCTACTCCAAAAAAGTGAATCTTATCTGCTTCTATCATTGCCTTTACAGCATTTAAAATATCTTTAGTATTTATTAGGTTATAGGTCTGAGTTAGTGCACTTATATTTGTAGAAAGAACTTTAGAAGCTAGTTCTTCTAATGTATCTTCTTGAGTTATTTCACTTGAAAGATGAGGTGATTCATCTGCAAGAGTTGTCATATGAACTAAAGCAATTTTAAACTCCTGATAACCTTTAAGATTCATAGACTTACAAAACCTAAACACACTAGATTCTGCAACGCCACAATTATATGCCAAATCAGTTATAGACATATGTATGACATCTTTAGAATTTTTAAATATATAATCTGCTATCTTTTTTTCTGTGTTTGTAAATGAATTATATCTTGAATTTATCTGTGAAAATATATCTGTCTTTATTTTAGTTTCCCCTTTCAAAGTCTATTAAAGATGTAAACTTGCAGCCCCAAGAAGTCCTGCCTTATTTCCAAGAGAAGCCTTGATTATATTTACATCTAAAAAACTTTCAATAATCATAGTTTTTACCTTTTCACGAACTAGTCTAACTATCTTTTCCTGCTCCATAATTCCCCCACCAAGCACTATATTAGAAGGATTAAATATATGGATCAAAGATACAAGACCTAAAGAAACTTCAAACACCCAATCATCTATCAACTTTTTAATATCCGAATTTCCCTTTTCAAACTCTCCAAAAATAATTTTACCACTTGAATAATCTTCTGAAATTTCTTTTGCTCTATTTACTAATGCCTTTGTAGATGCGTATTTTTCATAATAACCAAAACTAGGATTCTCTTTAAAGGGATGAGTTATTATATGTCCAAATTCTGCTGCAACTCCACTCTCACCCTTATATATCTTAGAATCGATAAATATAGCTCCACCAATTCCAGTTCCATATGTTAAACAAAGAAAACTATCGGAGTCTTTTGCTGATCCAAAATATTTTTCGCCAAGTGCTGCAGCATTTACATCATTTTCTACTTTTACAGATTTATTAAATTTATCTTCTAAAATTTCTTTAAGTTTAGTGCCAGTATATCCCGGCAAATTTTCATTAGCATATATGATATAACCCTTATCACTGTCAACTTGACCTGCAGTACTTATACCAATACAGTCAAACCCACCATAATCTTTAATTATATCGATTAACTTTTGAACTAAAGCTCTTCCGCCCTTTTCACTTTCAGTATCAATCTCTCTAAAACTATCTATCTTTCCATTCTCATCTGAAATACAAGATTTGATCTTAGTTCCACCAATATCTATAGCAAGTATCTTCATCTAATCATCCTCTTAAATTATCATCATTACTCTTTTATAGCGTTTACAAACCTCTTTGTAATTTCCATAGGTCTAGTTATAGCACTACCTACTACTGCAGTATAGACACCAAGCTTGTATACGTTTTGAAGATCTTCTACCGTCCATATCCCACCTTCTGCAATAACTGGAATAGGAAAACTTTTTACAAGTTTTTCTAACAATTCTAAATCAGGTATCTTCTCTGATTTTGTATACTCTGTATAGCCTCTAAGCGTAGTACCCAAACAATCAAATCCCAATTTATAAGCTTCATCCGCCTCTTCAAATGTAGAACAATCAGCCATAAATATTTGATCTTTATATTTTTTCCTTATCTCAGGAAATACTTCACTTATAGTCTTGCCATCTGGTCTTATTCTCTTTGTAGCATCTAATGCAATTATCTCTACTCCTTCTTTATATAGCGCATCTATTTCTTTCATAGTAGGCGTTATATATACATCTGAATTATCATAAACACTTTTTATTATACCTATTATAGGTAAATCTACATTTTTCTTTATTTCCCTGATATCACTAACATCATTTGCTCTAATACCAGAGGCTCCCCCAAGAGCTGCTGCATGAGCCATCCTCCCCATAATATAAGAACTGTGAAGAGGCTCTTCAGGTAGAGCTTGACAGGAAACTATAAGTTTACCTTTTACTTTAGCAAATACTTCTTTTTTATCTTTCACAATACCATCTCCATAATCAAATTATTCTTTTACTCCCCCTATAGATATACCACGAGTGAAATATCTTTGGAAAAATATAAATATTACTAGCATAGGAATTGCTGCTACAGTAGCCCCTGCCATCTTATATGCAAAGTTTGGATTTAGATCTTGCATCAAAGTAGATATACCTACCATAAGAGTTTTTACATCTTTATCAATCCCTACTACAAGCTGCCATAGATAGTCATTCCAAACCTGTACAAAGTTTAATATAAACAATGCTCCAACTCCAGGCTTTACAATAGGCATCATAATCTTATAAAACACTTGCAATTCATTTGCCCCATCTATTATAGCTGCTTCTCTCAATGAATCAGGTATATTGTCAAAAAACCCTTTTAACATAAATACCCCAAAAGCTGTAGCTACATTTGGCCAAATCATTCCACTTAAAGTATTTACCAGTCCTAAACTTTGTGTGATTCTAAAAAGTGGAACTATCATAACTTCCTTAGGAACCATAAGACTTGAGATAAATAGTATATATATTACATTTTTCCCTTTAAATTTAAGCTTAGAAAACGCATATGCTGCCAAAGAACTCACAATAATTACAAGTATGGTAGCCGCTAAAGATACAAATATACTATTAAAGGTCCATCTCAATGCTGGCTGACTTTTAAAAACGTCTATATAGTTTGCAAAAGTAGGATTTTTAGGTATCCAATCAGGAGGCATTTTTAATACATCTGAACTATTTTTTAATGAACTTGTAAATAACCAATAAAGTGGAAAAAGATTTAATATAGCAAAAAATACTATTATAATATTTGCTATTATATCAATAGGTTCTTTTTTCTTTAAATTTTTAATCATAGTATCCCTCCTAATCTTCTTTAAACATAGCTCTAAGTTGTGGTACTGATAGAAGTAGAGTAATTGCAAACATAATAACTCCAACCGCAGATGCAACACCTAATCTATTGTACTTAAATGCGTTATTGTATAGATAATACATAAGGGTCGAAGAAGCATTATTTGGTCCTCCACCAGTTAAAAGCTGTATAACTACAAATATCTTTAAAACAGCTATTATATTTATGATAGTAATATATATCGTTGTAGGCTTAACTAGAGGGATAAGTATCTTTCTTATTATATGAAATTTACTTACTCCTTCAACTTCTGCTGCTTCAAATAAATCGTTTGGAATACCTATCATAGCCGCTATATAAAGGATAATAGCTTGACCTACATTTATAGCAAATGTAATAAATATTATAACAGGTTTTACAATTGCTTTATTTCCCAAAAAGTTTACACTACTAAATCCCGCTTGCTGAGTTAAATAAGGTATCAAACCGTTAGCAGGGTTTAAAAGAAAATTCCAGACCATACTCATTACAACCATAGAAACCATAACTGGTATATAGTAACTGCCCCTTATAAAGGATACATATCTAGCATCTTTGTCAAATACAGCGGATGCCACAAAGAGTCCAAAAGCTACAGTAAGCCCTACTATAAATACTACAAATATTATAGTGTTTAGAGTTGATTTTACAAAGACTGGATCATTAAAAAGATCTCTATAATTCTTAAGACCTACAAAGGTTTCAGTTTTATAATTTATTTTATATAGACTAAGCCTAATTCCTTCAATTATTGGGTAAACCATAAAGATTAAAAAAAGAATTACTTGAGGCATTATAAAAGCATATCCTGTTAAATTTTTTTTAATATCTTTGCTTTTAATCATATCTATCTAACCTTTCTATAAAAGTTAAGCCTCTAAAAAGAGGCTCAACTTACATTTAAATTAGTTTTATTTATTAAAGATTACAGAATCTTCTTTTGCACTTTTTATTACTTCATTACCTTTTGATTGATAATCTTTTGCTGCTTGTTCAGGTGTTTTCTCTCCTGTATAAAGTGCTTGTAGTTCTGGATATAAAACTTGCCTTAACTCACTATATCCTGGTACATTTCCTGTAAAGTTAAACATATACTTAGCATTTTCATCATAAGCTGCAAACAACGGATTTTCAGACTTAAACTCTTCTGCTACTGATGTTCTAACAGGTACTCCATTTTTAGAAGCTTTAACTAGTTCAGGATCAGTTGAGAAGAACTTTACGAAATCTTTACTAACTTTTATTCTAGTTTCATCTCCAGTGTCAAATAGTGCAGCTCCTGTTACATAAGTGAATGTTATAGGATCTCCACTTTCTGATGGAATATTAGCAAGTCTAGCATCAAATGCAGGAACTTTTCCATCTTTCATATCAGCTAATATATTGTTATATAAAACTGAGTTTGTAAAGCTTACACCTAGTTTTTGATTTTGGAACATAGAGTTTGCATCATTAGAAGATACAGATTCAGCTCCTGGGTTTGTAAGGCCTTCATCGTTTATCTTTTTAAGCCATTCCATAGCTTTTACACCACTTGCATCATCTATAACTAACTCTGAATCCTCTCCATAGAGCTTATTGCCAAACATTTTTAAATAAGCAAGATTCCAAGTATCACCTTGGTTATTTAATGCATATAGAGACATAGGATACGCATTTGAATACTTATCTTTTGGAGTATCTTTTTTAAGCTTATTTAAGATCTCTTCATATTCAGAAAGACTCCAAGTTTTTATTTCTGTTTCAGCTCCAATATATTCTTCAAGCCCTGCATCTTTAAACATATCTGCATTATATACTAGAGTTCCTGGCATATGTGAGAATGGATAAAAGTAAATATCATCTCCAAAAGTCACATTCTCCCAATAATTTTGAGCTATATCTTTTTTAGATTCATCATCAACTATGTCGTTTAAAGGTACTAAAGCCCCTCTATGTGCATAGTCTCCCATAGCAAATATACTCTCATAGAAAATATCTGGTGGGTTTCCTCCATTTAAACTTACGTTTAAAAGTTCATCCCTTTGATCTCCTGCTACTACTTCTACATTTATCTTAACATCATGTTCTTTATACTCTTCTTCAAATCTCTTAGCAGCCTCTTTAAAGAAGCTATCAAAGTCTGCTCCCTCTTCTGAAGCATCCATTACACCTTTCCATTGCGGTGTTAACATCACTGTTATTTCCACCTTATCCTTACCACCTTTACCACCTGATCCACCTTCATTTTTTTTGTCACTACTACATCCAACAGCTAAACTAAGTATAAGTGACAATGCAATGATTGTAGCTAAAAAACGTTTTTTTAACATAATACCCCTCCTAGTTTTTTAAAAATTACATTATATTTTTAACCTTATCAAAGATAAGCTTTGATACTTGTTTGTGACCATTTTCATCTAAAAACTCTAGACCTTCTGCATTTTAGATCCAAGTATTAGAATCTTAAAAACAAACTATCCTCTTTATTTGACTACATCGCCTTATACTTATCTATGGTGTTATCTATTAAAGTTTTAATAGTCTTTACCTTTTCTAAGTCATCTCCAGATATAGGGTCCATAGGACTCCTTACTCCTCCTATGTTTAAGCCATTTAACTTTAATACTTCTTTTATAGCTGAATACATAGAACCATTTAATGAACAAAGTGCAATTATAATGTCATTTATCGCCGCTTGAATTATAGTAGCTTCTTTAAGTCTACCAGTAGATATAAACTCTTCTGCCTTTAAAAACAACTCTGGCATAACACCATATGTGCCCCCTATTCCACTATCTGCTCCCATAAGTCTACCAGCTACAAACTGTTCATCTGGACCATTAAAAACTATAATATCATCCTCATTTACAGCTGCTTTAAATCTTTCAATATCCAATACAGGCATAGATGAGTTTTTAACCCCTTTAACATGTTTGTTTGTGATTAGTTTCTTAAATAAATCAATTGAAAGATTATATCCAGTTGTCTGAGGTATATTATATATAAAAAATGGAAGTTCTGTAGAATCCATTATTTCAGTCCAATATCTGTAAATTGAATTTTCAGGAAGTTTAAAGTATATTGGTGGAATAGATGATAAAGCATCATAACCTAAACTCTCTGCATATTTAGCAAGTATAATACTATCACGAGTAGAAGGTGCTCCTACATGAGCTATAAGTATAAGTTTACCCTTTAAAGCTTCAGATACAACTTTTAGAGTAAGTTTTCTCTCTTCAAGAGTTTGATATATACATTCTCCAGAACTTCCACCTACATAAAGTCCCTGCACACCTTTTTTATAAAGATAATAGCAAAGTTCTCGTGTTCTCTCTTGGGATACTTCTCCATCATCATCATAACATGCGTAAAGCGCGGGGAATACTCCTTTAAATTTTTCTAAATCCATTTTATCAACCACCTAGGCTATTATTTTATTACTCTTAATATAAAATATATCATAATAAATTTTCAATGTAAATAGTTTCCTTTTATTTATTAGCTTTGGGAAATAATTTCCACCATTTCACTTGAAAAAAATTTATAATATTATATTTTCTTCTGTTTCAAAATCAAATATATGACATTTACGCATGTTTATATGAAATCTTTTCTTAGCTCCTGTAGATAAATCTTCATTTAGATCTGGAGTCTGCCTTGCTATATATCTATTGCCGTCTATTCCAAAATATACAATTTCTTCATTTCCCATCTGTTCTACTACTAAAACCTCACCTGTTATAGTATTCTCCATTACAGGATCATCACTAGATACCATATTTATATCTTCTGGTCTTATACCAAGATACACTCTTTTACCTATATAACTATCTACCTTTTGTGCCATGTCCTCTTCTAAGTAAATGACTTCATCATTAATTTTAACAAATGTCTTATCCTCATCTTTATCTAACTCTGTTTCCATTATATTCATAGTAGGAGCGCCTATGAAACTTGCTACAAATTTATTTTTAGGCTTATGATATAAGTTTAACGGAGTATCAACTTGCATAATCCTTCCATAATCTAAAACGCAAATTCTATCTCCCATAGTCATAGCTTCCACTTGGTCATGAGTTACATATATCATAGTAGCAGTACTACCTTCTTTTTTAAGTTGCGTATGAAGTTCCTTTATCTCAACTCTTAAAGAAACCCTAAGCTTTGCATCTAAATTTGAAAGTGGTTCATCAAACAAAAATACATCTGGCTTTCTAACTATAGCTCTACCTACTGCTATCCTCTGTCTTTGTCCTCCTGACATTTCTTTAGGTTTTCTATCTAGTAATTCTGTTATCTCTAACTTTTTAGCTGCTTCCTTTATCCTAGCATCTATTTCATCCTTTGGAGTCTTTTTAAACTTTAAACCAAATGCCATATTTTCATAAGCTGTCATATGAGGGTATAGAGCATAGTTTTGAAAAACCATAGCTATTCCCCTATCCTTTGGAGGAATGTCATTTACACACCTATCACCAATCCATATTTCTCCACCTGTTATATCTTCAAGTCCAGCTATCATTCTTAGTGTAGTAGACTTAGCACAACCAGAAGGGCCAACAAGTACCATAAATTCACCATCTTTGACATGTAAATCTATTCCATGAACTGCTTTAAATCCATTAGGATAAACCTTTTCTGCCTTTTTTAAAACTACTTCAGCCATATCATAACTCCCTTCTTTTTTAATTAATTTATAATTTGATAATATCATACTTTCAGATAATTTGAAACATCATTTTTTATTTTTTATTTGTATAAAACTTTTTAGCACATATCTCTTTTTTAAGCATAAATATAGTTATAAGGAAGGTGATTTGTTTGAAAAACCATATTAACTCTAAGCTTTGTCCAGTTTTAAGCTCTAAAATACTGGCTCAATCCATTGAAAAAGTACCAATCATAATCCAACTTAAAGAAGAAAGTAAAATAAACATAAAAACCTTATCGAGTTTATCAGATGAAAAGTTTGTAGAACTACCCATTATAAATGCAGTTGGTACACTTATGAATACAGATATGATATATAAACTTATACAAAATGAAGATGTAGAATTTATTAGCTTTGATTCTAAAGTCTACACACTTTTAGATGTGGCGAGGAAAAGCATAGATGCCCCCTTTCCCCAAAATAGCGGATATCAAGGAGAAGGCATAACAGTAGCTGTAATAGATACAGGAGTAAGTCCACATGTTGATTTAACAAAACCTGATAATAGGATAATTGGATTTGTTGACATTCTAAATAAAAAAGACTTTCCGTATGATGACAATGGTCATGGTACACATGTGGCAGGTATTATAGCAGGAAATGGATATGCTTCAAGAGGAAAGCTTATGGGCGTTGCTCCAAAAGCAAATATACTAGCTATAAAGGCATTAGATGAAAACGGAAGTGGTACTACTTCAAACATATTAGAAGCAATAGAATATGCTATAAATACAAAAGAAAAATATAATACTAGGATAATAAACCTTTCAATAGGTACTCCATCTAGTATACCTAGTCGATTTGATCCTCTATCTAGAGCAGTAAGAAGAGCTGTAAAGAGTGGCCTTGTAGTAGTTGTAGCGGCCGGAAACAGTGGCCCTGGAGCAGGAACCATACTAAGTCCTGGTATAAGTGAATACGCCCTAACTGTAGGGGCAGTAGATGATAAGAGAACAATAGACACTAGAGATGATACTATTGCACCGTTTTCAAGTCGTGGTCCTACTAAAGATGGAAGGATAAAACCAGACATACTTGCACCTGGAGTAAATATAAACTCTTTATCTAATCAGAAAATAGATGGATATCATGCTTTAAGTGGTACATCAATGGCAACACCACTTGTATCAGGAAGCGTATCTCTTCTACTAAATAAGGAAAACTCTTTAACCCCTGCCCAAGTAAAAGAAAATCTTATAAAAGCTTCAATTGATTTAAAAACAGAAGAAACTGGTGGCATAGGAATGTTAAATCTAAAAAAATTATTTTTAGAGGAAAAAAAAGAAGAAAAGAAAGAAGAGGCAAAGGCGGCAAGTGTAAAAGATAATTCTATATTTGAAAGTATATTTCTGATCTTAGTATTACTTTTTTTACTTGATTCTAGGCTTTAAAAAAGGTTTATAACTTTGGATACCCAAAGTTATAAACCTTTATTTTTTAATTCTAAATATTTTTTATAGCTAAAAGTTCCTTATTTAAATTATTTTAAAATCTTTTATAAACTAATTCACCATTGATATAAGTCTCATCAACAACGATTTGGTCTATTTCTTCTGGTTGCACTTCCAATATATCCTTATCCAATACTATAAAATCTGCATAATATCCAGGTGAAAGCTCACCTATGTTTGAAACTCCCATCAACTCAGCTCCCATCTTTGTATAGAGTTTTATAGCGGTAGTTATATCTATTCTTTGATCTTCTCCTAAATCAGTACCATCATAAGCCCTACGAGTTACAGCTGATTTTAGCCCCACAAAAGGATTTGAAGGATCATACCAAGCAGTTGCAGGTGCATCAGAAGAAAATGCTACCTTTACTCCAGCATCTAGTACTTTTTTAACTGGATATGTTTCCTTAGTTCTTTCAGCTCCCAAGTTTTTTAGATAGCTCTCGATCTCGGCATATAAAAATATTGGTTGTATATTAAAGGAAATCCCTGAATCTACGGCTTTTTTTATAGCTCTATCCGTTGGCATAGCAGCGTGTTCTATTTTAACTGATGGTGCATCACTAATCCAGTTGGCATCTTTATAAAAGGTATCTACTACTAAATCTATTGTCTTATCTCCCATAGCATGAACTACTAATTGAAGATTATTTTTCTTGGCAAATTCTCCTGCCTTTATAAGATCTTCCCTTTGGGTTACAGGAAAACCATAAGTTTTACCATCCCCAAGATAAGGCTCACTTACCCAAGCTGTTTGACCTGATACACTTCCATCTCCTATAACTTTTATTCCCCCGATAAAGATAGGATCATTATGGTTTTTACTACCTCTTGGTAATATTTGTTTTTCTTTTAAATCTTCCCAGTCATAATAGATCCCAGTACGTTGCTTGTATCCTTTTTCTCTTGCCCTAATGTATATATCATAGTAATCAGTAGGCTTAAGATTTGCCCAGGCTTCTGCTACTGTTGTAATTCCATGGGATAAGAGTTTATTGCTTAAGTTACATAAAAGATCTGCACTATAATCTGTAGTTTGCTGGGGCAAATGTCTCAGGACTAAAGCTTTTGCATTTTCTCTTAAAATCCCTGTAGGTTCTCCATTTTCATCTCTATCAATTTCCCCGCCAGGAGGGTTTGGAGTGTATTTATCTATTCCAGCGATCTCTAACGCTTTACTATTGACAGAAATTATATGAACACAAGTACGAGTGATTACAACCGGAACATCACTTGCACCTTTATCTAAATCCCATCTATTAGGAGTTCTTTTTTCTTCAAGCTTTCCTTCATCAAAACCCCATCCTTGTATCCACTTATCTTTTCCTTGCAGCTTTCTTTTTTCGCTCACCTTTTGAACTATATCTTTTATTGAATAGACATTTGGTGGCAAAGAGGCAATTTGAACTTCAAATTCTGATAAAATTAAAGGATGCATATGTGAATCAACCAGTCCTGGAAGTACTCTCTTACCGTTTAAATCTACCTTTTTATCCACTTTATAGTCGAGGTCTTCTATATCTCCTACCCACTTCAATTTTCCATCCTCAACAACCATAGCATTTGCATATGTTTTTGAAGAATTAGATGTAAATATCTTTCCATTAAAGTAAAGACAAGTATCTTTCATAGTAATCACTTCTTTCTAGATGTTTTTTGAATTTTTTTATAAATATTTCATGTATAACCTCTATTATAACTATAAAATTATCTTATTTAAATAAAACTTTTAAACTTATTATAAAAATATCATAAAAATAATAAACATTAAAGTAAATAACTAAGCTTCTATATACATGTTTTAATCTTAATGGACTATATTTGTAAAAAGTGATATAGTATACAATAATAAATCATTGAATGGAGAGAAATTTAATGGGCGTAAAAATAATGACAGATAGTACTAGCTATATTGATGAAAGTGTTAGAAATAAACTAGATATAAAAACTTTATCTCTTTATGTTTCATTTACTGATGAGAGTATAAAGGAAATTGAAATAGAAAATAAAGTATTTTATGAAAAAATGGAACAAGATGGAATTCCCGTTTCTTCACAACCTGCAATAGGTGAATTATATCAGTCAATGGTAGATATTGTATCCAAAGGTGATGATCTCTTATGCATTTTCTTATCTTCAGATATGAGTGGCACCTATAATAGTGCTTGTAAGGTCAAAGATAAAGTTTTAGAAGAGTATAAAGATAGAGATATACATATTTTAGACTCTAGATCTAATTCTATGCAATTAGGATTTGCTGCTATTGTAGCAGCTAGAGCAGCTATGGATGGTAAAGATATAGAAGAAATTAAGAAAATAGCTGAAGAAAACTTTAAAAGAAGTAGATTTTTATTTATACCTGATAATTTAAAATATCTTAAAAAAGGTGGAAGAATAGGTGGAGCAGGTGCATTAATTGGTAATGTACTTAAGATAATACCAATCTTAACAGTAAAAGATGGAAATGCAACTATATTTAAGAAAGTAAGGACTAAGGTTAAGGCAGTTAAATCAATGGTAGATAAACTCTTAGAAGATAATCTTAAATATGGTATAAAAGAGGTTGTTATTCATCATATAAACTGTTACGAAGAGGCAAAAGAATTAGCTATAAAATTAGAAAAAAAATTAAATATTAATATACCAATAGAGAGTATAGGTCCTGTAATAGGATTACATGTTGGTCCCGGAGCTGTTGGAATTGCATACTATACAGAAGATGAACTTATAGACTGATATGATAAAAAGTGCAACTAAATAAATCAATATCATCTATACATGCCTTTTACTATTTTTATAGTGTTTAGTTCTAACATTAATGGAAATATATATAAGAATTAACTATATAAATGGAGGGATCGTTTTGGATAAAAAGATAGAGCTTTATACATGGAGTTATTGTCCATTTTGTCAAAATGCTAAAAAATTATTAGATAAAAAAGGTTACAAATATGAGGAACATGTTTTAGATAATAATGAGGAAAAGAGACTTGAACTTAAAACAAAAACAGGTCAAGGGACAGTTCCATATGTCTTTATAGATGGTGAACTTATCGGTGGTTTTGATAATTTAAAGGAAATGGATGATAAAGGTAGACTTTAAAAGATAGGGACATATGTAAAACACTAGAAAAGCTTTCTAGTGTTTTTATATTTATATAGTATAATTTTTTTAGACGCTTCTTCTTCCTGTAAGCAGTGATATAACAAAAAGTACTAAGAAGATATAGAATAATATCTTAGCTATTCCAGCTGCACTTGCTACTATTCCTCCGAATCCAAATATAGCTGCGATTATAGCTATTATTAAAAATATAACTGACCATTTTAGCATGATATTCTCCTCCTATTTTAAAATTGATTTATTTTTTCCTATTAGTTATTTACCCAACGAATAAAATTAAAATCATTTAAAATTTATATCTATTTAAATTTTAGTATTTATAGAAGGAGTAAAAAATATAAATATAGTCAAAAGGTATAGTTTATAAGCCTTTTACTTTAGGTCTTTCCCCTATACATTTGCCATATAAACTAATTCACCATTGATATAAGTCTTCTCAACATCTATTATATATGTTTCTTCTGGTTGCATTTCCAATATATCATTATCCAATACCATAAAGTCTGTATAATATCAAGGTAAAAGCTTACCTATGTTCGAAAATTCCATCAATTCAGCTCCCATCTTTGTATAAAGTTTTATAGAGGTGGTTATATTTACCATTTTATCATCCCTTAAATCTACAATATCTCCATTTTTAGTCCTCTCATAATCTCAAGTGCACTTTGATGTAATTTTAGATCATTACTAGTACAAAGGGATGAGTCTATAATTATCTTTGAATCTGGAAACATGTTTTGTATTACTATTGCATTGGATAAAACACATATATGAGTTTCTACTCCTACTATCTCTATTTTTTCTACATAATCTTTTTTATCTTTATATTCTTCTTTTATCCAACTTGCCTTCTCTGGTGTTATACCATAGTATATCTTTTTTAAAGGAGTATGTTTTTCGAGTTTTTCTTTCAAAAGATGATAGATGCTTTGTCCCCATTTTTTTTCTTCATCTGATCGATTATCATCTTTCATATCTTCATGGATGTTTAGTGTATAAAATATTTTATCTTTTTTTGCTTCGTACTGCTCTATCTTTTCTAAGACTCTAGGAACTAAGACATCTGCATCTTTTACGCTCATCTTCCCCCTTTTTTGGTCTAAAAAGTCATTTTGCATATCTATAATAAATAGCATGGTTTTTTTCCTCCTGCTTTATTCTTTTATCGGTAGATCATTTGGGAAAATCGGTATAGGGGTAAATTTAAACCTACTATAATTGTACATTTTATCTATCTTCTCTTTTATCTTTAAATCATCTATTTCTCCAGTTCTTATATATTTATTTAAAGTGTCATAACTAAAACCTATAACCATTTCATCTGTCTTTCCAGTTAGTCCATCTGCTGGGGGCTTTACTATAAATTTTTCAGGTAGATTTAAAAATCTTCCTATTTGGATTACTTCATCTGATGTAAAACTTCCAAGAGGAGAAAATGCTCCTGTATTATCTCCATAGACCGTGGTATAGCCTATCCACTTTTCAGAAAGATTTCCTGTGTGTACTACTCTACTTTTCTCTATTGATTGAGATATTGCGTAGAGAATAGTCATTCGAATCCTAGGGGATAGATTTATCGAAGTATCATTTGAAATCTCAGGCATTAAACTTTTAGGAAGCTTTTCTAATGTTTTAAGGTATTCTTTTGATATATTATCTATTGGTACAGTTACATTTTCTATACCTAAAAATTCACATATATCATATGAAAAATCTATATCGATCTGCTCTCCCTTTGGCATAAGAACTCCTATTACATTTTCACGTCCAAGAGCACGTACTCCAAGAGCTGCAACTACGGAACTATCTTTTCCTCCTGATATTCCAAGAATCATCTTTTTACCACCAATTTTCTCCATCTCATCTCTTATCCACTGTGTTAAACTCTCAACTATCTCTTTTAATGTTTCATCTTGTAATTTCATTTTAAAAACCTCCTTTTACTATTTAAGTATAACCTTTTTTCTAGTTTTACATCAATTATATTATAAAAGTACCCAATAACTCTATTAAATTTACAAAAAAATGACCTAAATTTATTAAAATCTAGGTCATTAGTATAATCTTTATTTTATTGTTTTAAATTATAGAGGTATATTTGGGTCATTTATATCATTAGGCCTATCTCTAAATTTATTTCTATCGTATCTATCTCTTATAACGCTGTTGTTTTCATAGAAGTTTCCATATACATCTCTTCCTTCGTATTCATCTACCATAACTAATATATCTCCTCTTTCAAGGTACTCGTTATATTCATTAGCTTCTTCTTTAGTAAGTCCCATATCTACTAATGCTCCTACTATTCCTCCAACAGCTCCTCCTGCTATTAAACCTGTTAAAGTTGCTGCAATAGGTCCTGCTGCTAAAAATGGTCCAACCCCTGGGATAGCTATAACGCCCAATTCTAAAAGAAGTGCTCCTATTCCTCCTATAGCTCCTCCTGCCATAGCTCCACCTATTGCACCTTCTTGTGTATGTGTTGTCTCTATATCTACTTCTGTAGCATCGGCTATTCTTTCTACCTTGTCGTGATCTTTTGCAACTACTGATATTTCATTATCCAAATATCCATCTACTTTCAATCTTTCAATTGCTCTAATAGTTTCTTCTTGAGTCCTAAAGATTCCCACTACTTTTTGATTAGCCATTTTTTATTCCTCCTATGTTTTTTAATTTATCAATATATTGAATTGTTTCTTGTAATTTCTTGTAAGTTAATTCTTTATATATATTCCCACTTAATATCGTGCTAAACATTTAGTTTAATACTACCTTTTGCTAAAATTTTACTAAAACTTTGATTTATTTTTTAAATTTGGGTATTTAATATTTAAGGATAAAAAATAAATTTAAATGGGAGGAATTAAAATGTATGATATTAGAAATTCATTCGACAGTATACTTTTATATATCCCTAATATATTAAGAGCTTTGATTCTCTTTTTAATAGCTTGGGGAATAGCGGTGATAGTTAAAAAGTTACTTCAAAAGGTATTAGTTAAGATGAGAGTAGGGGATCATCTCTCTAAAGGTAGAAACCCAGCCGATCCCGCATATGGTAAAGAGAGGGTAAGAAATATCTCACAAATAGCTTATTTCTTAGTGTTTTTATTATTCTTGCCAGGTATACTAGATGCACTTGATATGGAGTCAGTATCTCGTCCTATATCCAATATGATGCAAAGCTTACTTGCCTTTATTCCGCGTCTTATAGGTGCTGGTATAATTCTATTTATAGGATACTTTATAGCTAAGATAATAAGGGATTTGACCTTAAAGTTTTTACAAACTGTAAATATTGACAAGTGGTATAATAAACTTAGTCCAAGACTTTCAACAGATAATATAAGTGAAGAACAAAAGTTTACCCTTGCAGATATCTTATCTAAAGTAGTATTTGGTTTAGTTTTAATACCTGTAATTACAATGGCTCTTGAAACTTTAAATATCAGTACTCTTACAGAGCCAATACTTGTTGTTTTAAATAAGACAATGAGAATGATTCCAAATATATTTGTAGCTATACTCTTAGTTGTGCTTGGATACTATATAGCAAATTTCGTATCCCAGATATTAGAACAACTATTATCAAGAATGGGTATTGAAAAGGTATATACTTGGATGAAGGAAAATACAGACGGAAGTATTCCAAGGTTTAATCTTTCAAAGATAATAGGAAATATAGTTAAAGTTTTAATCATTTTATTTATGACAGTTGAGGCTTTAAGAGTATTAAAGCTGGATGTATTAAACACTATAGGTTATAGCATTATCAGTTATATTCCACTGGTTATAAGCGGTCTTTTAATAATAGGTCTTGGTATTATAGGAGGATATTTTGTAGAAGGACTTATAAACAAGTATGCAAAGAGTCCTTTTACAGCGGCTATAGCAAAGTATACTATTATAGTATTTGCAGTCTTTATGACTTTAGAGCAAATAAAATTTGCTTCAACTATAGTAAATATAGCTTTTCTCTTAGTTCTTGGTGGTCTATCTGTAGCATTTGCCCTATCATTTGGACTTGGAGGAAGAGAGTTTGCAAAAAGACAACTTGAAAAGTTTGAAAAAAAAGTTGAAGAAGAAAATAAAAAGCCAGTTCCAAATGATAATCCATTAAATAAAGTAGAGAAAGAAATAAAAAATGAAAAGACTTATAAACAAGATAATAAGTATAATAGTGATAAAGATTTAAATGATGATATTCCAATAATTTAATTTTAAATTCATTTATAGCCGAGAATCTATTCTCGGCTATAATTTTGGTTTAAATAGGATTTATATGGGTATTTTTATAATGACTTTAAAAACTAAGGAGGCGCTTATGGACGTTTTAAAAGAGATTAAAAAAGAACATGATGAATTTAGAAAACTTATTAAAAACATTGAAAATTCTAAGGGAGATAAGAAACAAAAACTCTTTATAGAGCTTTATACCAAAATAAAGGGTCATCATGAGGCAGAAGAAAGAGTAGTTTTTCCTGATGTAAAAGAAAGAGCAGATGAAGATGGAAAAGATACTGTAATGGAGATGATTGAAGAACATAGTTTAGGAGCTTATCAGTTTAGTGTTATTCAAAGGACAGGTATAGACAATGAAACTTGGGATGCTAAATTCTCTGTATTAAAAGAAGTTCTTACTCACCATATGGATGAAGAAGAAAATGAATTTTTCAAAACAGCACGTGAAGTACTAAAAAAAGAAGAGCTAGAAGCAAAATATGATCCATTTGAAAATACTATGGATGAATATAAAAAGAAACAAGAAGAAAAGTTAAAACAATAAAATAGAATAGGGCAAATTGCTCTATTCTAAATAATTGCTTGGATTTTGATGTACTCCATTTTTTATTACTTCAAAGTGTACGTGTGGTCCTGTTGATCTTCCAGTGCTACCTACTTTGGCTATTACTTGACCTTGGTAGACTCCTTCTCCTGGACTAAATAAGAGTTTGCTACAGTGTGCATATCTAGTCTTATATCCGTTTTCATGGTCTATCTCTATCATGTTTCCATAAGTTCCCATAACTCCGGAAAAGCTAACAACTCCTCCATCAGCTGCTTTTATATCTGAACCATTTTCTTTTGCTATATCTATTCCCCTATGCATTCTTCCCCATCTTTCTCCAAATGATGAAGATAGTCTTCCACGAGTTGGCATTACAAATGATCCTGTAGGTGCAGTCTTTGGAGTTTCTTTAGTTCCTTTTACTATTACTCTATTTGTTGGTGATTTCATTACTTCTTCACTTATAACTTGCTTTTCTATAATTTTTCCATTGTGTTTTATTTGTTGTGTTATTATTTTATTTTCTCCGGGTACTCCTTTTGCTTCTAACGTTTCTTTAGTATCATACATATTTGGATCTTCTTTTATTTCTGTTTCATAATCTATATCTTTTATCCATTCTACTTCTTCTGTTGTTATTACAGTTATAAGTGGTCTTATGTAGTCTAGAACCTCCTCTTTTTTCTTTATATCTTCTAAATATACTTCTTCTTCCACTACTTCAAGTTTATCTAATATCTTGACATTTGTTATCTTTGTATTTTCATCTTCACTTTTAGAAAATGGAGCTTTTATAGTTTTTAATATCTCATCTATTTCTCCTGGAGTTTGAAATGATCCTATCCTTTCATTTTTAACAATTAATGTGTAAGCTTTTATCTTTATATCTATTTTAGATTCTAAAACTTCTATAAAGTTTTTCTCTCCTTCTAATATCTCATTTACCTCATCTTCTATGTCTATGTTATTTTCTATGTCTATATCCTCTTCTGTGCTTACATTGTTCATGTATACAGCTTTTGAACTTGCGTTAACTTGTTGTACTTTTAAACCTGTAAATCCCATTCCGAGTATGCTCATAATCATAAAACATGCTAATATGGTCTTTATTTCTTTTCTTTTGTTCATTTTAACCCTCCTAAAACCTAACAGTTTTCTTTATTAAAAGTTTTGTAACCATTTTGTATCTATTTTGTAACATTTTAAATTGTAATACAAAAAAAAATAAATAACAATGATAATTTAGATATTTTTTAAACAATATCTATTTCTCATGTTATTTTATCTCTATTTTTTAAAATTATTCATATTTTTATATACTTATGGAACTATAATGCTTAGTTTTTCATCAGCTAAGGAGAAACTTATTTCTTTTCCAGGAGAAAATACTTCACCATCTAAATTCATATAAATATCTTGTTGTGAATAAAATTTAACCTCTTTACATTTAAAAGTTTCAACATATTTTTTATGTCTTAAATGAGTTCCTTTAAAAACTTCAGGAAATATAGTTAAAATCCTAAATTTACTTACATCTTTGACAATACAAGCGTGCAAGTATCCATCATTTAAATTTGCATCTGGAATCATCTTGAGTCCTCCACCATAGTATTTACCATTTCCTATTGCAAAGAGGACTAAGCCCTTTTTTTGCGATCTACCATCTATTTCTATTGTTACATCTTTTTTTTTAAACTTTATAAGGGTTATAAATACACTAAATATGTATGATAGACCACTTTTTATTTGTTTTTTAATAGTTTGAGCAGTATGTGTTACTTCTGCATCTAGTCCTACACTACCAATATTTAAAAACTTATGTCCATTTGCCAAACCTATATCTACTTTCATAGATTTTCCTTGAATAATAGTTTCTAAAGCATCTCTTGGGTCTTTTGAAATCCCTAGGCTCTTTATAAGGTCATTACCTGTTCCTCCTGGAATGATACCAAGAGTACCATAACCTCTTCTTATTATGCCTTTAGCTACTTCTGTTACCGTTCCATCGCCTCCAACAGCTATAATTGTATTTATATTGCTTTCATATGCTATTTGAGTTGCTTCTTTGGGATTTTTAGTTAAAGAAATAGAAAAGCCGCCTGGGTAGTCTTTCATATTTTCTTCTATTATAGTTTTAATACTTAGACTTTTACCACTACCTGCTACGGGATTTATAATAAAAAACAGCTCTTCCATCTTCTACCTCCTAAGCCTTTGTTGTTTGTGTTGTTGTTTGTCCTTTTAGGGCTCTATCTACTGCTATCATTTCTTCTGCGGAGAGTGTTCTAGTACTCTCTCCATTTTTTATATCTTTTGCATAAGTTACAGTTTGGTCTCTTCCATATATACCCGTAAGTACAAAACCATTTTTAAAACTGTCCAAAAATGCTATAGAATAACTCATTTCACTACCCATATCGTCAAAAGCATTATATCTTATAAAGCCTACACTTTGAACTGCAAAATCTAGACGTTCTTCTAATGTCTTTGTTTCAAGCTTTAATGTATTTACCTTCGCATTTAAGTCATTTACGTGATTTTGAAGATACAAAATAAGTTCTTCAAAGTTTTCTCCATTAAAATTTCTAACTAAGCCGTTATATTTTTCTAGAAGCTTTCTATTTTTATGGTTAGAAACTAATAGTGATATAAAAAGAATTAAAAATCCAATATATAAAAAAAGGATAAATTCTGCCATATATTCTCTTACAAATTCTGCAACAATATATAAATGTTCCATTTTTTCCTCTATACCTCTCTTGCAATTTCTTTTAATGCATTTATAGCCTTGTCTACTTCTTCTTTAGTGTTAAATATTCCAAAACTAAATCTTACAACGCCTTGTTCTAGTGTTCCTATAGTTTTATGTGCAAGTGGTGCGCAGTGAAGACCTGATCTTGTAGCTATATCGTATTCTTCATCCAATATATATGCAATTTCTGAAGAGTCTATATCTTTAAGATTTAAAGAAACTACGGCTCCCTGTTTTTTTATATCCAAAGGACCATAGACCTTTATTCCTTCGATTGTCTCTATACCTTTTAGAAAGTGAGCTGTAAGTACTTCTTCATGTTCTCTTATGTTTTTCATACCTTTTTCTAAGATATACTCTATACCTGCTCCAAGACCTACTATTCCAGGTCCATTATGAGTACCACTTTCATATTTATCTGGAAGCATCTCAGGCTGAGTTAAAGATTCTGACGCACTTCCTGTTCCGCCTTGAAATATAGCTTCTATTTGTAATCCTTCCTTTATATAGAGCCCTCCTGTAGCTTGAGGCCCAAGGAGTCCTTTGTGTCCTGGAAATGCTAAAAGACTTATGTTCATCTTTTCTACATCTATATCATATACACCTGCAGATTGTGCAGCATCTACCATATAGGGTATATTATGTTTTTTAGCAATTTGTCCAATTTCTTCTATTGGCATTATAGTTCCAGTTAAATTTGAAACATGAGTTGTTACTATAAGCTTTGTGTTTTCTCTTATAGACTTTTCGATTTTCTTTGGGTCTATTTCACCTTTTGAATTGGTAAGAACTATTGTGTTTTCTACTCCTCTTTCTTCTAAATGTTTTATAGGCCTTAAAACTGAGTTATGTTCCATGCTTGTTGTAATAACATGATCTCCAGGCTTTAATAAGCCTTTTATGCCAAGATTTAAACTTTCAGTGCAGTTAAATGTAAAGACTATATCCATAGGGTTTTTTATATTAAATAGTTTTCCTATTAGATTTCTAGTCTCGTAAATTCCTCTATTTGCCTTTAATGCCATTTTATGTCCTGCTCTACCTGGATTTGCCCCATAATCTTTCATAGCTTCTATATGTTTTTCATATACTATATTAGGCTTTGGAAAAGTAGTAGCAGCATTGTCAAAATAAATCATCTTATCTACCTCCAATAGAGATATTATAACATATTTATTATAATTTTTTTACATTTTCTTATATTAATTTTATATTAAATTAATTAATAGTATGATAATGGTATAACGAAGAAAAAGGTTGAATTTATCTTGTTAAAATGGTAAGCTATTTAAAAGCATTAAATATTCTAAACATTAGATAGTTGCAGAATAGAGTTTTGAAATTATCTAAGGTTATCCACAAAGGGAAATTTAATTCAATAAATAAATATGCTCGTTAATTTTGGAGAATCTAGTTATACACAGAAAAAGGGCATAGAAAA
>NZ_LTDM01000065.1 GCF_001940565.1 Tissierella creatinophila DSM 6911 | reverse complement strand
AATTTTTGAACTCTCTAGTATAACTTGTTTTCTTTCTAGTTGTGGACATAATCATTCTCCTTAGGTTATTGTCGTATATCTATTATATACTAAATTTTCTTTACGACAACTATCCTATCACATAGGGTTATCGTCCAAATCATGTCCATTTATTTCTATATCTGTAATTGCACCACTTTTTGAACTTACTGTAATTTCTTGTAATATATTTTCTTTATCCTTTATTTGGAAAGTATATTCAAATGTAGCATCTTCAAATTCAAGTTCCTTTTTCACATTTATTACTTCTCCTGGAATTTTTTTAATAGCTATTTCTTCTAATTGCTTTTCACTATAATTTATATTTGATCTTGCATAGCTGTATATAGTTCCCGCTACAATTCCGCTACCAATAATAACTATAGCTACTGCTATTAAAGTTACCTTTTTTATTTTTTTTTTGTTATTTTTAATTGTTTCTATTGTTTTGTTTAAAATATCTTTCATCATTAACTCCTCCTATTATCTTATTGTTTATACTCATTATATTAATAGTTTGTGAGATAATAATGAAATATTGGTTAAGTTTAAATGAGATTTATATTAAAAAATTTTCATTTAGTAATGTGAAATTATAATTATCTTATACTCTCCTGAAATAGATGTAAAATACTTTTTATCTTCCACAAGGATATTTATTATTCCATCTTCATATTCTAAATTATATAAATTCTAGTTCCCAGTTGTAGTATCCAGTCTTTTCATCAAAAACATATTTAAAATATGCAGAAAACAAATTCCCCTTTTTGCTTCTTAAATTTCTAAATCCTACCTTCCCATTTTTAAGCAGAATCTCTACCATTTCTTTTGAGAGAGTTTTGCCAAAAGATGCAATATATTTATCATCTTTCCAAATTGTAAACTTACACCCATTTTTCCAATTGATGCATCCAAAGTTCTTTTCAGTCTCTACCACTGCATTTCCACAGGCAGGACATATCCCTATGCTTTCTTCTCCTTCTTGTAAGGAAACCTTAAATGTATTTAGCATAGATAGATCATTTTTTATGGAATTTACTGCATCTATAGTGAATTGTTTTATTATCTCTAGAAAATCTTCTTTTTTAAATTTATCTTTTTCTATATCTGATAGTGTTTTTTCAAGTCTCCCAGTATATTCTAAGTCAAGTAGCTCTTTACATGGAAAGATTTCAACTATAGTTTTTCCAAGTTCTGTGCATGTAAGACTTTTACCCTTTGCCTTTATATATCCTACATCTTTAAGTTTTTTTATAGTTTCAGCACGGGTCGCTGGAGTTCCTATTGAAAATCCACTTAAGATAGACTCCATCATCTCATCTGTATCTTCTTCATCTTCTTTAAAGTTTTTTCCACAAGTTTCCATAATTCTTAGGAGAGTTTTTTCAATATGAAGTTTAGGTGGCTTTTTAGTAACTGTATTTATAGTGCTAGATACTACATCTACAACTTCTCCCTCTGAAATCATAGGTAATATAGTATCTTTGGTTTGGGTTTTTTCAACAACACGCCAACCTAAAACAGTCTGAACTTTTCCTTTAGAGACAAATATTCCTTTAATGGACACTTCGTTTACTTTGCAAACAAGTTTTGTCTCTTCATACTCTGCAACAGGTAAAAACTGCATTATAAATCTATCTTTAACTGCTTCATATACTTGTTTTTCATCTACAGTTAATTTGCTTGGCTTCATATAAGTTGGAACTATAGCACTATGCCCTTCAACTTTTTTATTGTCAAAAATTCTTTTATTTGTACTAAATTTAATCTCTTTTTCATAGGGAAGATCTTTTTTTAATAGATTCAAAACCTTTTCAGTCTTTTCTTTTAAACTCTCCTCTAATGCAACACTTCCTGTTCTAGGATATGTTATAAATTTCTTTTCATAAAGAGACTGTGCTACTTTTAATACCTTGTCTGATGTCCACCCTTTGAATTTACTTGTTATATGTCCTTGTAAATTTGATAGATTGAATAGTAAGGGTGCGTAGTCTTTTCTCTTTTCTACTTGTTTTTCTATAACTACTGCATCTTTATCTTTTAAACTTTCACTTATCTCTTGTAATATTTTTTTATCATCAAACTTTTCATTATCATTTTCATAATAAAGTCCTTCAAATTGAACATTATCTTTTGTATTAAAATTTGCTAAAAGTTTATAATAGGTAGATGGTTTGAAGTTTTCTATTTCTTTATCTCTATCATAAATAATCTTTAATGTGGGAAGTAGCACTCTACCTATATTTAATATCTTTTTATCATTTGGTTTGTATCTAAGTGTTGCTACAGAAGTTAAGTTTATTCCTATAATCCAGTCTGCCCATTGTCTTCCTATTCCTGCATCTTGAAGTGTTTGCATTTCTTTATTTAGTTTTAAGTTTTCTAGTCCCTTTTTTACTTCATCTTCTGTCCACTCATTTAAAAGCATTCTATAAACAGGTTTTTTTTCATTAAAATATATAAATAATTCATCACCTATAACTTGACCTTCTCTATCAAAGTCAGTTGCAGATATAATGGATTCTACATCTTCTCTATCTATAAGGCTCTTTATTAGATTTAATTGTTTTTGTGCACCTATATCTATAGATTTTCTATCTTTATTATCTACTTTAACCTTATATTTAAATTCTTCTGGGATAAATGGAAATCTATCCATTCTCCAACTTCGCATGGTATCATCATAATCTTTTGCATCAAAGAGTTGTAATAAATGACCAAAAGCCCATGTGATTATGTAATCTTCCCCTTCAAAATATCCATCTCTTCTAGACTTAATATTTAAAGCATCAGATATATTTTTTGCAACAGATGGTTTTTCTGCAATAATTACTCTTTTCAATCAATACATCTCCTCTACTAAATCTATTATATCAATAAATGTACAAAAAAATAAGAGGCATTGCCTCTTATTAAGGATTTTTCTTTATTATTAATTTATTATCCTTTAAGCTTTTCTATAAGTTCATCTTTTTTATTTAATATACTTTTTAATTCATTTTTAACCAATCCATCTTTTATATTTCTTTTTTCTACAAAGAACATTGAAAGTCCACCAAGACCTACATGAGTTCCTACTGCTGCTCCCATTTGCATTATATAAATCTTATCTTTAAAGTTAGTTTCAGTTTTTATTTTTTCCACTAGGTTGTTTGCCATTTCTATAACTGAAGTATATCCAACTATTATAAAATCAGTAACTTCTAGATCAACTCTTTCTTTAAATTCATCTATATAGTATTTTAATACCCTGTTTCTTCCTCTTTCTTTAGCCACTATAGCGCCTTTACCTTTTCTCATAGTCATGATAGGCTTTACTCTTAAAAGTTTTCCTATAAATGCACTGGCATTTGTTAACCTTCCACTTTTAATTAGATTATTTAAATCATCTACACAAAGAAGATGTTTAACACGTGTTTTATAACTTTCATTAAATTCTATTATTCTCTCAAAGCTATATCCTTGTTCTATCAGCTGGGCACTTTTAATTATAAGCCATCCACTTCCATGACTCATAGATAAAGAGTCTACGACATATATTTTTATATCGGTATTGGGATTTCTATCAAAGAATATATCTTGTGCTATAATAGCAGACTGGTATGATCCACTAGTACCACTTGACATACATATACAAAGTATTTCTCTATATCCTTCTTCTATAGCTTTATCTATTATTTTTAAGTATTCTTCAGGGCTTGGCATAGATGTGGTGGGTAGTGTTTCAAGCATTGGCAGTCTTTTATAAAACTCATCTGATGTTATATCTATTTTATCCTTATAGCTTGTACCATCTATTATTATATTTAACGGAGCTATGCCTATATTATATTTTTCTATTATTTCCTCTGATAAATCACATGTGGAATCAGCCATTAACTTTATCATTTATATCCCCCATCTTTTATTATAAGAAAAGCTTATAAAGAAACATTATAAGGAAGCTTTTCTTGAAACTCATTGACGGAAAGTTCTAAATTATAAAAGATAAAGGTAGAACTTTCCGATTGGTTATAAAAAAGTCGTAATATGTCGATTTTTATTAATTATAACATAATATAGCTTAAAGAGATATAGTAAAAGATGGATAATTTATTAGGAAAGTTTAAATTACACATTAAAAAAGTGAGATAACTAAGTATCCCACTTTTTTGCTTTTAGTATTCAGTATGATCATTTCCTAGATAGTCTACATCTGCATAGATTTTTACTATTTCTTCACCATTTTTATAGTCTAAATTTATATTATTTGCTCTACCATCGTCGCCTCTATTTTTTAAATGTCTATCTACTACATCAATAGCACTAGCTTCTATATTACCAGTCATAACTTTATCAAATTCATCTTTAGAAATTTCTAGCACTAAACTATGCATTCCATCATTTACTATTCTCTTTTCTATAATATTATTAAAGTCCATATTTTCCTCCTATTATGTTTTTATCAACTCTTCTTATTATATTGCCTATAAAGAGTGATTTTTAAACATAATTTTGAAAGGATTATATAACTTTTGCACCATCTAGATCTATATTTAATTCTATAACTTTCCAATTATAGTTAACTGATTTAAAATAGCTTTCCATTTCTTTTTTAAAGTTTGTATCATCTTCATTTATAATTGCCATAATAGTCGGACCTGCCCCACTTAGATATCCTCCTAAAGCTTTAAATTCATAAATTTTCTCTAAAACTTCATTAAATCCTTTTATCAGTTTTCCTCTATAAGGTTGATGTAAATTATCTTTTAATGCGTGTTTTAATAAATCAAATCTACCATTAGAAAGTGAGGATATAAGTAAAGAAACTCTGCTTACATTTTCTACTGCATCTTTATAAGGAATATTTGTTGGTAAAACTTCTCTAGCCATTTTCGTAGATAAAGGAAAATCTGGTATTATAGCTACAAATTTAAGTCCCTTAGCTATATCTATTTTATTATAATAGATATTTGCCTCTTCCATTATCGATGTTATAAATCCACCAAATAATGCAGGCGCTATATTGTCTGGATGCCCTTCGATCTCTGTAGCTATCTTAAACATCTCCTCTTGTGATAAAGGTGAACCTGCCATCTTATTGGCTCCCATAATACCCGCTACGATGCAACAAGCACTACTTCCAAGTCCTCTCGACACTGGAATATCTGTATCTATATTAATCCTTATACCTTTAGGTTTATATCCTATAGCATCAAATACTTTTAACATTGAAGTATAGACTAGGTTGTCACTATCTTCTTCAGTATCTAAGGCTCCAATTATTTCTAGCCCATGAGATATTTCTTCAAATGAAAATTTATTATAAAGATCTAATGCTATTCCAAGGCTATCAAATCCGGGTCCTAAATTTGCACTTGTAGCAGGTACTCTTATATTAATCATCTATTATCACCTATCTCTAGAATTCTTAAGACCATCTTTTCCATATCTTCTTTATTGCAATTATTTTTATGAGCTATCTTTTTATCTTTGAGCTCTAATATCGCATTAGGTATATCTAAATTTCCCATTTCCCCTAGTTTTTCTATTATGCTAAAATCATCTTTATCCTTTGTATCTATTCCAATTGAATTTGAAACTTTAGTTCCAAACTTAAATGGACTTGCAGTTGATACTATTACAGTTTTTGTATTATCCTTTGTTTCTAATTTATACTTTTTATAAGCGCTATGTGCAACAGCTGTGTGAGGATCCATTAAATAGTTATGCTCCATAAATACTTCATTTATAGAACTAGTTATTTCTTCTTCTGTTGAGAAGTATCCTTTAAAATCTTCTTGATCTAAGCCTTCTACCTCATACTTTCCTTCTTTTTCTAAGCTTTCCATAGCATTTTTTATGAGTTTATCATCTCCACCACTTAAATGAAATAAAAATCTTTCTAAATTAGAAGAAACTAATATATCCATAGATGGAGAAGAAGTTAATATAAGTTTTCTTCTCTTATCATAAGTGCCAGTATTTATAAAGTCAGTTAAAACATTATTTTCATTTGATGCACAAATTAGTTTATTTATAGGTAGCCCCATTTCTTTTGCATAAAAAGCAGCTAATATATTTCCAAAGTTTCCTGTGGGAACTACAAAGTTTATCTTTTCATCTTCTTTAATCTTTCCCTCTTTCAAAAGATTTAAGTAGCTATAAAAATAATATACTATTTGAGGTACAAGTCTACCTATATTAATGGAATTTGCTGAAGATAGTTTATAGTCTCTATTCTCTAGAAGCTCTATGAATCTATTATCGTTCATAATCTTTTTAACACCACTTTGAGCATCATCAAAATCTCCATTTATAGATACTACAAATGTATTATCTCCTTCTTGTGTAAGCATCTGTCTCTTTTGTATATTGCTAACTCCATCCTCAGGAAAAAATACTATTATCTTAATACCTTCTACATCTGCAAAGTTTTCTAATGCTGCTTTACCAGTATCCCCTGAAGTAGCAGTTAAAATGACTATTTCTTTTTCTTCTCCTGTATATTTTATGGCTTCTTTTAATAAATATGGAAGCACAGACAATGCCATATCTTTAAAGGCAAAGGTTGCACCATGAAAAAGTTCTAAATAGTGCAGATCTCCTGCTTCTACTAGTGGAGCTATTTCTTTTTTACTAAATTTTTCATCATATGCTTTATCTATTGAATTTCTAAGTGAATCTTTATCAAAGTCAACAAAGAACTTATTCATAACTTCATATGCCAATTCTCTATAATCCATATTTAATAAAGATTTTATATTACTGATCTTTGGAATGCTCTCTGGAACAAATAATCCACCATCTTTTGATATACCATTTATAATTGCCTGACCCCAGGAAGCAAAGTTTTCTTTATTTCTAGTACTAATATATTTCACTTTTTCCACCTCTAATCAAGAATTCTAGCTATAAAATATTCATCCTTTTCAATACCCAAAGAAGATATAGTATCCATTATCTTCTTTAGTTCTATCTCACGAGTAAGTATAGCTATATTTTCTTTAGTGGATAGGACTTTTTCAGATATATCTTCAAGTGATTTAACTATTTTTTCTGTTGAATCAGAAATTCTTAAATAAAATTTACTTTTAAATTCAGAATTATTATTTTTAAGGGTTTTATCTCCTAAAGGATTAGCCTTTCTGTTATACCCTAATGCTATATCTAATACATCTCTTAAAACTGCATCTCCAGTTGGGAGTTTACCTGCTCCAGATCCATAAAATTTTAGTTCGCCTATATTGTCTCCTTTAAAGATTACGGCGTTATATGCCATGTTTACACTAGCAAAATATGAATTGTTTTTTACTATTGTAGGGAGTACTAGAGCATTATACCCATCATCTAACTCCATTACTTCTCCTATTAGTTTTACTGTAGATTGCATAAGCTTGATTTGTCTTACATCAAATGATGTAATTTTATTTATTCCTTCAAGTATAATGTCCTCTTCTCCCACTTTCCCTTGTAGCGATAGACTTCCTAATATTCTAAGTTTTCTAAGGGTATCATCACCTTCTACATCTGCTGCAGGATTCATCTCTGCATATCCAAGTTCTTGAGCATTTGTTAAGACTTCACTATAGTCTAACCCTTCATTAAACATCCTAGTTAAAATATAATTGCAAGTTCCGTTTAATATTCCCTGAACATCTGTGATCTCATTTAATATTATTTCTTCCTTAAGAGGCTTTATGATTGGGATGCCCCCTCCTACACTAGCTTCATATAAAAATGAAACTCCTTTTTCATCTGCTAAACTAGATAATTCTTCAAAATATTTTGATACCAATGCCTTATTTGCAGTAACTACAGATTTACCTTTATTTAAAGCCGCTTTTATATATTCATAACTTTTATCTATATCACTAGTTACTTCGATTACTATAGTTATTTCATCATCATTTAAGATTTCTTCAAAATTAGAGACTATAGTATTTTGTTTTAATGATACATCCCTTTTCTTGTTCACGTTTTTTACAAGGACTTTTTTTATATTTATTTCTTCTCCTACTAGAAGAGAGATTTCTCTTTGTCGCTCTTCTAGTATTTCAACTACGCCAGTACCTACAACTCCAAGTCCTAATAATCCTATGTTTATCATGTTTTGTCCTCCTATTTCATCATAATAATCCTATTTCAGGTCGATGAGTTTTTCTGCTATTTGAACTGCATTTAATGCTGCACCTTTTCTTATATTGTCAGCTACTACCCATAAATTGATTCCATTTTCAAGACTAAAGTCTTTTCTTATTCTTCCTACATATACAGAGTCTTTACCTTCTATATCGATAGCCATTGGGTAAAGATTTTCCTCTCCATTGTCACGTACAATTACTCCAGGTGCATTTTCAAGTACTTTATATACATCCTCTATATCAAATGGTTTTTCAAATTCTACATTTATTGATAGACTATGAGCATATTTTACTGGTACTCTTACACATGTTGCTGTAATCTTTATATCTTCATTTTTAAGGATTTTTCTAGTTTCATCTATCATCTTCATTTCTTCTTTTGTATATCCATTTTCTAAAAAGCTATCTACATGAGGTAGGGCATTAAATTGAATTTGGTGAGCATAACATTCAACATTTCCCTCTTCTAAATCTTTAAGCCCCCCAAGTCCTGAACCAGATACTGCCTGATAAGTAGAATAAACTATTCTTTTTATCTTAAATTTATCATCTAAAGGTTTAAGTGCTACAACAGCCTGGATAGTAGTACAATTTGGATTTGCTATTATTCCATTATTTTCTTTTATAGAGTCTGCATTTACCTCTGGTACTACTAGTGGCACATCGGTATCCATTCTAAATAAACTACTATTATCTATAACGGTGATTCCTTTACTAGCTGCTAATTTTCCATACTTTTCACTAATAGCTCCTCCAGCTGCAAATAGTGCTATATCAATATCTTTATCAAAAGATTTTTCATTTAGTTCTTCTACTACATAATCTTTGTTTTGGAAGTTTACTATACTACCAGCTGATTTTTTAGAAGCTAGAAAATATATATTTTCTACTGGAAACTTTCTTTCTTCTAATATTTTAACTATAGTACTTCCCACAAGACCTGTTGCTCCTAATACTGCTAAATTATACTTTTTCATTTTAAATTCCCCCTATATATTAATTTTTAAAAGCCTTATAAATTGATGATATTGATTTATTAAAATCTGCATTTTCAACTCCTACTATTACATTGAGTTCACTAGAACCTTGAATTACCATTCTAATATTTATTCCACTTTGGGATAAAGATGTAAATATTTTTGATAATATACCCTTAGTTCTAATCATTCCCCTACCAACTACTGCTATAAGGGACATGTTTGGATAAGCGATTATTGAGTCTGGATTGCAATATATTTTTATCTCTTCTATTATCTTTTCTAGCTTAGAATTAAGCTGAGATGCTGGAACTACTAACGATATAGAATCTATACCAGATGGCATATGTTCTATAGATATGTTATTAGTTTCTAAAACAGTTATTAATTTTCTTAAAAAATCTTTTTCAGAAATCATTCGAGTCTTTTCAATAGAAATAACTGTAAAATCTTTTTTACCAGCGATTCCAGTTATGGTTTCTGTATTATTTAAAGGATACAAATCATCCACTATTTTAGTTCCTGGATCTTCTGGAGAATTTGTATTTTTTATATTTATTGCAATACCCTTTTTCTTAACTGGAAATAATGACTCTTCATGAAGTACTGGTGCTCCCATATAGGAAAGTTCTCTAAGTTCTTTGTATGTAATTATCTCAATAGGCTTAGGATCATCTACTATTTTAGGGTCTGCCACGAGAAATCCTGATACATCTGTCCAGTTTTCATATAGCTTAGAATTTAAAACACTTGCAACAATAGCCCCTGTTACATCGGATCCTCCTCTACTAAAAGTAGTTATCTCACCATTAGATTTAGCACCATAAAATCCAGGTATAACAGCTTTAGTAACATTTGATAATCTCTCTTGCATTTTTATTTCAGTGGCTTTAGAATCAAATTCACCTTTATCATTAAAGAGAATAATATCTTTAGAATCTATAAATTCAAAATCTAAGAAACTGGATAATATAATAGCATTTAAATATTCTCCACGACTTGCAGCATAGTCTTTAGAAGACCCATTTTGAATTTTATCTTTTATTTCATCTAATATTTCTTGTATATCCAGTTTTAAATCTAAACTTTTACAAATATTTAAGAATCTATTCTCAATAATCTTATATACATCATCAATGTTTAATCTATGAGAAGCAAGTTGATGACACATATAAAGGAGATCAGTAATCTTATGATCATTTTTATGAACTTTCCCAGGTGCTGAAGGAATTATGTATCTTCTGTTGCTATCTGATTTTATAATCTCTTTTACTTTTAAAAATTGATTACTATCAGCTAAAGAACTCCCTCCAAATTTTGCTACGATTATATCATTCAATCTAATTCCTCCTTAAAAATGGGTATAAAAAAATACTCGCCCAAAATAGGACGAGTATTAATATTCTCGTTTCCACCCAAATGTTTAAAGTATAGCTTTAACGCAGCCAACGCATATCCCTAATAAAATTTCAGGACTGGACTCATAGGTGGTTTTCAATCAAGTGTATCAAAGAAGTTTTTCAGCCGATGAACTTCTATTTCTTTTGACCTTACATGGTTTACTCTTCCTATTCAAAGCCTTTTTAATATTCTAACCTAAATCTTTAGTAATGTCAACATTAAAAACTTTCAGATTTTTTATTTTGCATAAGCCTTTGCTATTTCTGGAAGTTTTATAGTTAATCCTCCATCTACCAACAAGTCAGTACCTGTTATAAACGATGCTTTATCATCTGCTAAAAAAGAAACTGCATTTGCTATATCATCTGGTTCTCCGTTTCTTCCAATTGGAGTCATTTGTTTCATATATTCCATTTGTTCTGGATGATCTGCGGCTGCTTTTTGAGCCATAGGCGTCATGATTATACCAGGAGAAATTGAAACTATTCTTGATTTCTTTTTACCGAATTCAGTAGCATATTTTTTAACTAATAAATGAACTCCTCTTTTTGAAAAGTTGTATGCAAGATCTGATTTATCCTGTACTACTTTTACTAAAGCGTCTATTGCTCCAGGCTCAGAAGGATTTTGTAGATATTTATCATAATCTGGATTTGGAGGTACTACATGCCCCATCATTGATGCAATAAGAATAAGTACAGTATTTTCTTCAGCCACATTTAAGAATTCTTCTATTAAATTTTCAGTTCCAAGTAAGTCAATTTCAAAAGTACCTTTTGTATTTGCCATACCTCCACTTACACCTGCTGAATTTATAATAGTTTTAATTTTACCCAGAGATTTTCCATATTCCAGTAATTCTTTTATACTTTCTCTTTTAGAAATATCGCTTGATTTATAAGCTACTTCAATGCCCGATTTTTCTAATTCCGCTTCTGCTTTTTTAAGTTTATCTTCATTTCTTCCAGTTATAAGTACTATTCCATCTTTAAATCTTTTAGCACATTCTAATCCTATCCCACTACTTCCACCTGTTATTACATAAACATTTTTCATTATAAACCCCTCCATTTTTATATTAATCAGAATATATGGAATTTTTATTATATATATTAATTTAACACATCTTTTATAATTTATCAAACTAATTTGATAATTAAAAACATATAATGATCTTCTATAAATCTATATTATCTTCTATCCACACAGATATACTTCCAGGGGAAACCATAAAGTCTCCAAATCCATCTTCATCTATATTAACTTTTCCTTCATTGTTTCCAGTATAATCAGTATAAGTTTTTCCAGACTCTTCTTTTCCTACAAACATTCTTATAGTATTTATATCCCCAATTGAAATTATAACTGCACATTTATTGGGATATTCTTTATTTCCTAATCTAACCCATCCTATTGCAGAATCCGATTCAAAGTAATCATTTTGTTCACCATAAGCAAATTTTTTCCGAATTTTAGCTAATTTTTCTATTTTTTCTTTATCTCCCGGCTGAGGATTTTCACCTCCTGTACCGTAGTAGTCTCCATAAAACAAACATGGATAGCCATCTTTTCTAAGAAAGATTATACCATATGCAATTTCTTTAAACCAAGGTTCTATAAAAGATTCTAGAGATTCACCTGGTTGAGAATCATGGTTATCAACAAAGGTAACAGACAATAATGGGTGAGTTTTTACTATTATATTATCAAATATCTTTCTTAAATCATACTTTAATCCCATTTTAGAAGCATTGTATAAGTTAAAATGAAGGCCTACATCAAATAAATCTAATTTATAATTTATACTATCTAAAAAACTATTATTTACATCTAAATCATCTATCCAATATTCTCCCAGTATATAAAAGTCTTCTCCCTTATACTCTTTTATATGTGATAGAAACTCTTCTACAAACACTTCATCCATATGCTTTAACGCATCCATTCTAAATCCATCAAGATCTAATTCATCAATAAACCATATTGCCCATTTTTTTAGCTCTTCTTTTACTTCTGGATGAGCTAAGTCTATATCAGAAAACATAAGATAGTCAAAGTTCCCTTTTTCATCAGATACTCCTAAATTCCATCCTTTATTTTCTCCTACAATCCTATAAATTGCATTATTTTTTGTTAGATTATCATAATCTACTCCACTAAAATGATAATGTGTCCATTTGAAATCTGAATATTTATCATCTCTACCTGGGAAATCAAATCCTGTCCATGCTTCTATCTCTTGTGGTTCACCCACGTCCTTATTTCTATCATTTTTATCTACCATTACTGCCATAAATTTTTCAGTTCTATCAGCACCTGCTTTGTGATTTAATACTACATCAGCATATACTTTCATTTTTCTTTTGTGTATCTCTTTTATAAGTTGTTTTAGTTCTTCTTTAGTTCCATATTTTGTTCTTATAGAACCTTTTTGGTCAAATTCTCCTAAATCATAGAGATCATATGATCCATACCCTGTATCACTAGTACCAGTAGCTTTATATACTGGAGGAATCCAAATAGCTGTTACTCCTATTTCTTTAAGTTCATCTAATTTTAATATCATGTTTTTATAATAATTACCATCATCAGGTAAATACCACTCAAAACCCTGAAACAACAATCCGTTCTCCATATTACTTGTCCCCTTATTATTGATTTTGTTTATACCTATACCCTATTTCTTGAAAATTATCAATACAATAGTATAGAACATACTATTGTATTGATAAAACGATCATAGCTCTGTGGGTTTATAAATTTTGGTATGTAAGTGTTGTAGGTTAGTAATTTTTTATTATAAAAGGATAGGAAACTTAAATATTTAAGTTTCCTATCCTTTTATATCTATGTCTTTTATAATCGTAATATTTCTTCCCATGCTTTTAGCTATATAAAGCTCCTTATCTGCATATTGTATTATTTCTCTAATTGAACTAAAATCCCCAACGTTTCCTATTACTCCCCCCACACTTATAGTTGTACATTTTTTATTTCCTTTATCCATATAGTAAAGACCTATCTTCTCAACTTCTGTACGAATAAAGTTTCCAAGCTGAAGTGCTTGTTTATAGCTTATAGAGGTTGAAATATATATAAATTCTTCTCCACCATATCTACCAAATATATCTTTATTATTTACTTGAATCTTTTTTATACAATTAGCAATTTTCTTTAAACAAATGTCTCCTTCTGTATGTCCCCAAAAATCATTATATCTCTTAAATTTATCTATATCTATCATAAATAGTACAATTTTATCTTGTTTTAAACTTATATCATTTAAAATATTTTCAATATATATATTAATACTTCGTCTATTTGCAATTTCTGTTAATTCATCTTCATAAGCCTTTTTTTCAAGTATCTCATTTGATGATTTTATATTTTCCAGTTCATCTTTTTGTCTTTTTATTTCTTTTTCAAGTCTTATCCTTATATTGTCAATTTTATCTTTATCTTGAATTTTTCTAAGATCTATGTTTAATACTTCTAATTTATCTTTTAAATTTAAACTCTTTAGTTCTTCATTTATATTAAAATATTTTTTATAATATAAAAGTGCATTTTTATAATCTTTTTGTTTTTCATGATATTGAGAGATAAGATTATATATATTAAAAAGTTTTTTCTTTGCCCCTATACCCTCGGCATAGTACATTGCCTTTTCATATAAATTTAAAGTTCCTGAAAATGATTTGACTTCATAGAGCTGTGCAAGATTTATTAGTACATCTATTGAGTAGTACTTGTTATCGATGCTTCTAAGTCTTTTAAAAGCTTTTAGATAATATTTTTCCGCATTTATAAAATCTTCTATTTGAAAATAAAGCTTTCCAATTTTATTTTCAACCTCTGGTAAAAAAATCACTTCATCAGCATCTAAAAGCATATTATAACTTTTATTATATACTTCTAAAGCCATCTCAAATTCTTTTTTAATAAAATAAATCTCTCCTATATTTCCTAATATAACGGCATGATATACATGATTCCCATTTTTAGAAATAACATTTGTTCCCATATTATAATACTCTATAGCTTTATCATAAATCTCAGAATCTTTATAAACCTCTCCAATATTATTTAAAATACTAGCTAATAGTGTATCATCATTATGCAGATCTAATAATTTTCTCCCATCAAAAAAACATTTTAAAGCTTCATCATACATTGAACTATAAAAGTATGCAATGCCTATGAGATTTAATGCTTTTGACTGACCTATAATATCATTTTTGTTTTTAAATATAGATAGTGCTTCATAAGCATTTTCAAGTATACTACTTGTATCTGATTTAATCCTACTAGCAAACGCTATATTTAAAAAAGCATATCCCTCTTCCAGTTTTAAACCATTGTTTTTTGCTAATTTATATACATATCTACTAATTTCAATAGACTTTTTAGGATCTAAAGGTGCTATCTTTTTTGCATGGTCAAGTTTATCATATATTTCTTTTGAAATCATAACTTCCATAATTATCATATCCTTGTTGTTATATTAATTAATTATAAAAAACAAACATAGTGTTTTATCTATCTTACTTCAAGTTCTTTTATATAGTCTGTTTTATTTACTAAATTTGAAGATCAGATCTTTTTAATATAATGTTTTTCATTATAATTTCAATTGTAAAAAGTCATACGCATCTTCTTCGGATAAAGGTTTTGAAAAAATATATCCTTGAACAACATTGCATTTAAGCTCCTTTAGCATAGATAGTTGATCTTCTAGCTCTACTCCTTCAGCAACTACATCTAAGTCTATATCATGTGCTAAATTTATAATTTCAGCTATGATACTTCTACCTTTTTCTTCTACCATCATATCATCTATAAATGATTTATCTATTTTTATAGTATGTATAGGAAGTTTTAACAAATAGTTTAATGAAGAATATCCTGTTCCAAAATCATCTAAATATAATTTAATGCCCATATCTTTTAGTTCCTTTAGTTTTTCAATATTATCTTCAAAAGACTCCATCAAAGCCGTCTCTGTGACTTCAATTCCCAGTAAACAGCTTTCAGCACCTGTCTCTTTTAATACCTTTTTTACCATTTTAATAAAGTCTATCTTTTGAAGTTGAATGGGGGATATATTTACGGAGACTTCTATTTTCTTTTGATATTTCTTTCTTATGTTAATTGCAAATTTACAAGCTTCTTTTAATACCCATTCTCCTATTTTGTTTATTTCTCCAATTTCTTCTGCTATAGGTATAAAATCCATAGGAAATACAAGTCCATATTCTGAGCTATTCCATCTTATAAGTGACTCAAATCCAACTATTTCATCATTACTAAGATTTATTTGTGGTTGATAATTAAGTATAAATTCATCTTTATCAAGTGCATTTTTAAGACTGTTTTCAAATGAAATCCTATTTGCAACTTCTTCTTCTATTTTTTTCTCATATACTTTATATCTATCTTTACCTAGCTCTTTAGCTTTATACATGGCTAAATCAGCCTTTTTAAATATTTCATCTACTGTATAACCATCCTTAGGATAGAATACAATTCCCATGCTTATAGTAACTTTTATTTCTTCATTTAATATATTAAATGGTTTATGAAATGATTTTTGAATCTCTATTGCAATTTGTTCTATTTCTTCTCTACCCTTACCTTCTAAAACAATCATATACTCATCTCCACTTAGCCTAAATATATGCTCGTTTTCTTTGTCTATAATATCAATGGATTTTAATCTTTCAGCAACTTCACTTAAAAACACATTCCCAAAGGCATGCCCAAATATATCATTAATATTTTTAAAATTATCTATATCTAGATATAATAGGGATCCTGATATTTCACTATTTAAGTCTTTATTAAACTTATCATTCATTATCTTGAAAAACATATTCCTATTAGGTAAGTCTACAACCTCATCATAGTAAGCCATTAATCTAAGATCTTCTTGAGTCTTTAATAATTCATCATTTATTGATTTCATTTTTGATTCCATTTGTTTTCTTTTATTTAGATTTAGGAAAAGATAGATGACAAGAATTAGCAATATAATCATACTTATAGTTGTAAATATAAATATGATTTTGCTTTTTTCACAGAATGAAATAGACTTAAAAATAGAATCAAGACTGGCTAAACTAATTATTAAAATTATAAGGACTATAAGTGATCCAATGTATTTAAATTTCTTCATCTTATTTATGGAAAGGATACTCCACTTCTAAACTCTAACCGAAGCGATTCTTTCGCTAGAGGGAGAAATTGCCATCTGCGTTAACAGGTATCCATGCCAAGTACACCTCCTTATTAATTAATACTATATACTATTGACTAAATGATAGTCAATATAATTTTATGCTAAACCAAACTAATCTAAGAACAACTAAATAACCACAAGAAACCCCTTTTTTTAAAAATTAAGGGTTTCTTGTGGTATAAGCAACTTATTTTTGTGAGTTCTTTTATATAAAACAAATCCTACTAAATCTGCTATTATCCAACCAATAGGTACAGACCACCAAATTCCTCTTTGTCCAATCTGAGGAATTCTAGAGAGAGTGTAAGCTAAAAACACTCTTGAACCTAAGGATAATATTGTAAGAAATAAAGAGGTGTTTAATTCTCCCATCCCTCTAAAAAATCCATAGAACATAAATAAAAATCCTATTAATACATAAAATATGGATATTATTGATAGATACTCTACTCCTATCTCTATTACATTTATTTCGCTAGCATTTACGAAGATATTCATAAGTTTACCCGCACTTATATAGATAGCTAGGGATAATATTAAGCAAAATATTATTATAGTCTTAACAACTGATTTAACACCCTCTCTTATTCTAGTCATATTATTAGCCCCTTTATTTTGTGCTACATAAGTTGAAAAAGCATTTCCAAAGTCTTGGACTGGTAGATAAGCTATAGAATCTATCTTACCAGCAGCTGTAAAGGCTGCAATTGTATCTGCCCCAAATGTATTTACAATCCCCTGTACACATACCATTCCAAAGGTCATTATTGATTGTTGTATAGATGTAAGAAAGCTATATTTTGCTACAACTTTAGCAATCTCCTTATCAAAAACCATATCTTCACGTGTTAATCTAATAAATGGAATCTTTGTAAATCCATATATTAAACATAATATAGAAGAAACAGCCTGGGCAATTGCAGTAGCCACTGCAACCCCAAGGACTCCCATGTCGTAGACTATAACAAAGAGTAAATCTAACACTATATTGATTAAAGCTGCTAGTATTAAGAAGTATAATGGAGTCCTTGAATCACCTATAGATCTTAAAAGTGCAGAACAAATATTAAATAAATAAGCAAATATAAGACTAGCAAATATAACCTTAAGATATATCCTAGCATCTCCTAATATGTTTTCGGGTGTATTTATAAGTATCAACATTTCTTCTATATTAAATACTAATAAAACTGATAATAAAATCGTGAAAATCCCTATGGATAAAAATGATATATATATCGTCTTTCTAAGTTTAGAATAGTTCTTCTCTCCAAAATAATATGAATATACAATGGAGGCTCCCATACACATCCCAATTATTACAAAAGAAAAGAAATTCATAAGCATAAAGGATGATCCTACAGATGCTAACGCATCCTTTCCTATAAATCTGCCAACTACAACTGAATCAACTATATTATATAATTGTTGAAACAAGTTCCCAATAAGCATGGGAAAAGCAAACTTTAATATGGTAGTAGAAGGATTTCCTTTAGTCATATCTGTTATCATAAACACCCCTCCCAATTTGTATGATTTATTATGATTTATTATGATTTATTATAGTTTAACATATTTCAAGGTATAATTAAAATTTAAATGATGATTCTAGAAATTTCCTATTTGGACAAATTCCTCAATATCAGTTGCAATAGTTGATAAAGTGCCATTTTTTTATATTTACTTAACATTTCACCCAAAACTGCCGATATAATTAAAAGAAAAAGAATTATTTGTCATATTTTATTGTAACTATATAGTAAGATTTTTAAAAAAGGTATTTTTGGAGTAATGTATATTATTTCATAAAATTAAATAGGGAGGATTAAAATGATTACTCAAAGCAAAGACAAAACAAAAGTTAAAGAAAGTCAAAAGAAAGGTAAAGAAGTTCAAAAGCAAGGGAAAAGAGCTTCAATTAAAGTTAAATTAATCATCATACCACTATTAGTTGTACTATTAGGCATATCAGCTATAGGCACTATCTCTTATTATTCAACAAGAAAAGGTTTGCTTAATGAAATGAAAGAAAATGGGCTAGCTACATCTGAAAACTTTATAGGTAGACTAAGTGATAATAAACAGTCGCTGGAGTTCATTAATAAAATGATTGAAGATAAAATTAGAACAGCTGCTAATACAACTATACTTAGTAAAGATAATTTAAGCGATGACTTTTTAAAAAAGTTGGCAGATGAATCAGATGTCGATGAAATAAGTTATTATAATTCCAATTGTGAAATTATAAATTCTAGTATTAAAGAACTTGTAGGCTTGGTAGTAGAACCAGGACATCCAGTACATAATTTTATGATATCAAGTAACTCAGATTTAATAGAAGAAATCAGGCAAGATAGTGAATCTGGAAAATATATTAAAAATGGGTACTTAAAAGATACTGATGGAAAATTTATACAAGTAGGAGTTTCGGCAGATAAGATTCACGAATTAACTCAAACTTTCGCCTACCAAACTCTCTTAGAAAAAATAGGTTCTAATAAAGAAATAGCATATATTACATTGATTAATAAAGATTTAGAAGTAATTGGTAGTAGTAACAAAGAGCTCATAGGATCAATATTTAATGATGCTGGAATTAAGTCTGCTGCAATTGATGGTGTACCTGCATCGCAAGAAAGATATTATAAAGCAAAAAATATGGAAGTTTATGATATTAACTATCCAGCTATTATAAACGGAGAAAATATAGGAGCATTAAGCATTGGTTATTCTATGGTAGATGTTCAATCAGCTATAAAAAGAAATTTGATTGTAGTTATAATTTCTGGTCTATTGATATTTATAGTTTTAGGCATTACTTTATTTAATGGATCTAATTATGCTATAAAAATAGTTAATAAATTGAAAGAGCAAATGGGATTTATGGCTTCAGGTGACTTTTCTAAGGATGTGCCAGAAGATTTAATAAGTAAAAATGATGAGTTTGGGGAAATATCACAAGCAGTAAGTCGTATGCAAACATCTGTAAGAGGTGTTATTAAAAATGTTATGGAAGCAGCTGAACAACTTGCAGCTTCTTCCCAGGAACTCACTGCTACTAGTCAACAATCCTCTAGATCTGCTGATGAAATAGCTAAAACTATTGAAGAAATAGCCTATGGAGCATCTGATCAAGCTAAAAACACTGGACATGGTGCGTCATCAATTTTAGAACTTGGAAATTTAGTGATGGAAAATAAAGTTGACATTAAAAATCTAAACAGTACAACTGAAAAAGTAAACCATCTTAAAGATGAAGGGTTAAAAATATTAGTTGACCTTGTTGAAAAGACAAATATTAATAGTAAATCTTCAAAAGAAGTTCAAAGTATTATCATTAATACAAATGAAAGTGCAAGTAAAATAGTTAGTGCCAGCGAAATGATAAAAAGTATAGCTGAACAAACAAATCTACTTGCTTTAAATGCAGCTATAGAGGCAGCAAGAGCAGGGGAAGCCGGAAGAGGTTTTGCAGTAGTAGCAGATGAAATTAGAAAACTTGCAGAAGAATCAAATAAATTTACTGAGGAAATAAGCAAAATTATAAATGATTTAACTGATAAGACATCTAGTGGAGTTAAAACTATGGAAGAATTAGAAGAAATAGTTTCTTCACAATCTGAAAGTGTAAAAACTACTAATAATAAATTCCAAGGAATAGCAGAAGCTATAGAAGAAATGAAGTGCGTTATTAATAGAGTGAGTAATTCTAGTGATGAAATGGAAAATAAAAAAGGAGAAATTATTAGCATAATAGAAAACTTATCAGCAATTTCAGAAGAAAATGCCGCAGGTACACAAGAAGCATCAGCATCTGTACAAGAACAAACAGCTGCTATGGAGGAAATCGCCAATGCAAGTGAAGATCTTGCTAAAATTGCAGAAAAATTAAATATGCGTGTAGGCGAATTTATAATATAGCTAGTTGATGGATTTGTAATTACACTATCTTATGTAGAAAGTTAAGGCTCTTTTCTGGCAATAATACTTAGAAATAAGAATTATTACCAAAAAAGAGCTTTTTTATATATTTATTAGATTTTTCATGCTTAAATCAAGAACATTATAGGAATGTGTTATAGTACCTGTTGAAATATAATCAACTCCACATTTTGCAACATCTGATATGTTTTCAAGGGTTATATTACCTGATGCTTCAGTTAAAGCGAGTTTATTGATCATTTCAACAGCTTTTTTCATAGTATTTAAATCCATATTATCTAACATAATAATATCAGCACCTGCTTCTAATGCTTCTTCAATCTCTTCTAAAGATTCAACTTCTACCTCTATTTTTCTAACAAAGGATACATTTTTTCTAACTAATTCAATAGCATTTTTTATTCCACCTGCTGCTTTAATATGATTATCCTTAATTAAGACACCATCAGAAAGGTTGAATCTATGATTACATCCACCACCAATTTTAACTGCACACTTTTCAAAGATTCTGTTATTAGGTGATGTTTTTCTTGTATCTAATAGCTTTGTATTTGACCCTTCTAATTTCTTAACAAACTTTCTTGTTAAAGTTGCAATACCACTCATTCTTTGTAAGTAGTTAAGTGCTACTCTTTCCCCAGCTAAAATATTTCTAGTGTTACCAGTAATCTTAGCAATATGTTCTCCTGTATAAACTTCTTTGCCGTCTATACTAAACAATTCAATATTAACATCCCCAAGCAAAGAAAAAACCCTCTTAAAAACATCAAGTCCAGCAATTATACCATCTTCCTTTACAAGCAAGTCAACACTTGAGCTAGTATTTTTACTGATAATACTATTTGTCGTAATATCATCATAAGGAATGTCTTCTAAAAGGGCACTTCTTATAATATCATCAACATTCAACCAATTCATTTACAAAATCCTCCCTAACACTTTTTAAACTATCTAGGATAATTCTTTTATTGAGTTTCTCAATTGCAGTTAAAGACTTAATACTATTTTGTTTATAAAACTTTTTCAGTTCAATATTTTCTATGTCATTATTTATAAGATCTGCTGCTCGCTTTGAAAAAACTAAAGCTTCAAGTAAAGAGTTGCTTGCAAGCCTATTGCGACCATGAACACCTGTACAGCTTACTTCTCCGCAGGCAAATAGATTTGTCATTGAGGTTCTTGAATATACATCTACTTCAATTCCCCCCATTAAATAATGCTGTGCTGGTGTTACAGGGATAGGTTTTTCTGTAATATTAATACCTATTTTTAAACACTCCTTAAAAATAGCTGGAAATCTATTTTTAATATACTCATTTGATTTAAAGGAAACATCTAAATATACATAAGCACTTTTTGTTTCAAATTGTTCATTAACAATAGCCTTGGTTACTACATCTCTAGCTGATAATTCATCTACAAATCTTTCACCCTTTAAATTAAGCAACTTACCCCCTTCACCTCTTACTGCTTCAGAAATAAGCATTCTTCTTCCCCTTAACTTATTTTCATATAAGCTTGTAGGATGGATTTGAATATAGCCTAAATCCTTAATCTTAACATTGTTTTTAAGTGCTATTGCAATTCCATCTCCAGTTATACTTCTATAGTTAGTTGAACTTTTAAATAATCCCCCTATTCCTCCCGTGGCTAATATTGTAACCTTTGAAAAGATATTATAGGCTGTCCCATTTTTAAGTACTGCACCACCATAACAAATATTATTATCAGTTATTAGGTCAATTAATTGTGTATCTTCAAAAATTGTAATATTTTTTCTCTTCTTTATCTCTTTATATAAAGCGTTAATTACCTCTTTTCCTGTACTATCTTTACAATGGATTATTCTATTGACACTATGTGCACCTTCAATTGTATATTCAAATCCCTTTTCATTTTTATCAAATTCAATACCAAATTCAACTAGCTTATTAATATTGAAGCTTGATTCGTTTGCAAGAATTCTTAATGCAATTAAATTGTTTTCATCTTTTCCAGCATTTAAAGTATCTTTAATAAAAATTTCAATATCATCACTATCTCTTGCAACAGAGATCCCACCTTGTGCAAGATTACTGTTACATTCATTAACCTTTGTTTTTGTTATTAAAAGAACTTTTAAATTTTTATCTAAATTTAGTGCACTATAAATCCCTGCTAACCCTGTACCAACAATTAATACATCAAATACTAAATCCACAAAATCACCTTCCAAAAATATGCATGTTTATTAGCGAGTTATATGCTTTTTTTCGAAGGTCCTCATCTAATATAATTTCATGCTGCGAATATAAAAGACTATCATATACATTTTCTAAAGTAGTCTTTTTCATGTTTATACAGGTCATAGTTCCAAGAGGATTAAAAAATTTCTTGTTTGGATTTCTTTTTTTGAGTTCATGAAGTACACCCACTTCTGTGACAATTAAATATTTTTCAAAATCACTATTAGATGCAAAAGAAATAATTCCTCCTGTACTTCCGACAAAATCTCCTAGCTCAATAACCTCTATTTCACATTCTGGATGAACTAGAATTTTAATATCAGGATGTATATCCTTTACCTTTAAAATTTGTTCTTTAGTTACTTTTTTATGCGTTATACAAAAACCATCCCATAATATTATCTTTTTATTTGGAACTTGGTTTTGAATATACTGTCCTAAATTTTTATCTGGTAAAAAAATAATTTCCTTCTCTTTAATATTATTAATAATTTGTACAGCATTTGAAGAAGTGCAGCAAATATCTGAAACGGCTTTAACCTCGGCTGTAGAATTTATATAACATACAACTTTTGCATCTGGATATTTTTTTCTCATCTCCAATACTCCTTCAGCATCTGCCATATCAGCCATTGGACATCCAGCATCAAATGCTGGTAATAAAACTCTTTTATCTGGTGAAAGGATTTTAGCACTTTCTGCCATGAACTTAACTCCACAAAATACGATAGTATTTTCCTTACAATCCTTTGCTACTTTACTTAAATAGTATGAATCCCCAACAAAATCTGCAATATCTTGAACTTCTCCCCTTTGATAATAATGAGCAAGTATAATTGCATCTTTTTCTTTTTTTAATTGAATAATTTTTTGACTTAAACTGTGATCCACTTATTAACCACCCCTTAAAAAAATTACATTTATCTTGTTATCGATTTTATCACTATTTCCTCTAATAATCAAGCATATCACTTTCTATAAACTATTTAAATATTCTCTGAAAACAAACCTCAAAACAACCCTAGTTTTTTTAAATTATTTTTTTAAATGATTGATTAGATTGTTTTAAAATAGTAGAATAGATAGTATGACTTTATTAAGAAAAACTTTTAGAAGGTGAATTTATGTTAAAAATGAAACGGTTATTCTCCTCTAAGGATTTAACTGAAGGTACGCCATGGAAGCGAATAGTGGAATTTACCATACCTATGTTAATAGGAAATGTTGCCCAACAACTGTATAATACCGCTGATTCTATTATTGTAGGAAAATATGTTGGGGATAATGCCCTTGCAGCTGTTGGAAGTGCATCTCCTATATTAAACCTCTTACTTGTACTCTTTGTTGGAATTTCAGTAGGGGCTGGCATTATGGTATCTCAATATTTTGGAGCTAGGGATAGAAAAAAGCTTTCTAAAACTATTGGAATATGTATAACTCTTACTGCTCTTTCATCAGTGTTTATTATGATTCTAGGACCTATAGTAACAAGGCCTCTACTTAATCTCTTAAACACACCACAGTCCATTCTACAGTGGTGCACAGACTACCTTATAATCTATTTTATTGGTATAGCAGGTCTTGCCTACTACAATATACTATCAGGAGTTCTTCGTGGTCTTGGCGACTCTCTATCCCCACTTGTCTTCCTTCTAATATCCACCATATTAAATGTAATATTGGATTTAATATTTGTAGCAAAATTCAATATGGGAGTACCTGGAGTAGCCCTAGCAACTGTTATAGCACAAAGTATATCTGCAGTTTTATGTATGCTTCGATTAATGAAGATGAAGGATAGCTTTGATTTAAATTTAGAGACGCTAAAACTAGACAAGGAATATTCCTATAGACTTATAAAACTTGGACTTCCTTCGGGGCTTACCCAAGCAATTTTTTCTCTTGCCATGATAGTAGTTCAATCTCTAACTAATAGTTTTGGAGAGATGGTTATTGCTGCAAATGTTATAATAATGCGGGTAGACGGTTTTGCAATGATGCCAAACTTTTCCTTTGGGAGTGCTATGACCACCTTTACAGGACAAAATATAGGGGCAAAAAAGATGGATAGAGTAGATAAGGGCGCTAAAGACGGAACTATTATCTCCCTTGGTGTATCTGCTACTATAACACTTTTAATCTTAATATTTGGGAAACACCTTATGGCAATCTTTACTGATACTAGTGAATTAGTAGACTTAAGTATGAATATGATGAAGATTTTAGCATTTGGATATCTGGCAATGGCTATCACCCAAAGTCTTTCTGGAGTTATGAGAGGTGCTGGTGATACTCTTACTCCTATGTGGATTTCATTTATGAGCACAGTTATAATTCGTATACCAGTAGCTTATGGGATTGCTTATTTTACAAGAAGCCCTTCTTATCCTACTGGAAGGCCAGAATCAACTTTTATATCTCTACTTACCTCCTGGACTCTTGGAGCAATTTTAACCTTTATATTCTATAGGAAAGGTAATTGGCGTAAGCAAGCTATAATTGATTAAAATCTACTAAAGAATAAAAGATAAAAAACTGTTGGAGATCTCCAACAGTTTTTTATCTTTTATTTGGTTTTATTATAAATTTTGAAAAAACTATTCCTAAAATTAGTCCCAAGAAGCTAAAAGAAACCCAGCCAAAACCTATTTTCCATAGGGGAAATTTAGAGAATAGCTTTACTATAAATAAATCTTTAAATCCTGCTGCTTCTATACCTATTATCAAACTTACTCCAAGAGTAAAATATACTGTTGTCTTATAGATTAAGCTATTTTTTATATAATCATCTAATAAATTTAAAAATGTCAGTACTATTACTACCGGGTACAAGGTAACCAATATTGGCACAGAAAAAGATATTATACCTTCTACTCCTATAATTGATAAAAAAGCACTTATTAAAATAGATACTATAACTATATGTTTATATTTTAATCTATTATTAGAAACTTTACTAAAAAAATCTCCTGTAGCTGTTGTAAGACCTATAGCTGTAGTTAAGCAAGCTAGTGCTACTATAATGCTTAAAAATATATTTCCATAACTTCCAAGTAGATAATTTACCATTACATTTAGTAGTTCAGTTCTTCCCAAACCGCTTGAAACTATTGGAGATATTTTAGCTCCTAAAAACGTAAGACCCCCGTATATAAGGATAAGACCTGTAGCAGCTATTAGTTCTGTATATACGGTATATCTAGTTAAAGCATTTTTAGATTCTATTCCTTTTTCCTTAAAATTAGAAATTATCATACCTGCAATTACCATAGGTGAAAGTGAATCCATAGTATGATATCCTTCTAAAAAACCTATACTCAATTGGTTTGACCCTGCTATAGCCGTGTTAGCTATAGGAGTAAATATCCCCTTTAATATAATAGTTAAAAGTGTTATAAGTAAAAAAGGAGTCATATAAGTCCCTATTATATCTATAATTTTTGATTTGCTTATTGAAAAATATAGGGTTATTCCAAAAAAGATTATAGAAAATAAAAGTGGGCTAAAATTCGGAAAAAAAGGTAGTACAGATATTTCAAATGTAGTTGCCCCAGTTCTAGGTACTGACATTAAAGGACCTATAAACAATATCACTAAACTACCTAATAAAATACTAAACTTAATACCCACCTTTCCAGCAAATTTCTCTGCATCTCCTTGGTTTTTAGCCATAGCTATCATTCCAAGTGCAGTTAGTCCAGGCCCAGACAAAGAAAAACCTATCCAAGCTAAAATCCAACTTTTCCCCGCCTGAAGACCCATAAAAGGAGGTAGAATTAAATTGCCTGCTCCAAAAAATATTGCAAATAACGCAAAACCTGAGACTATAACATCCTTAGTTTTGATAATATCTTTTTTCATTTTAAAGCTCCTATCTCATACTATTACAAATTTTGTTTATTAATAAACAAAACCGCCTACATAGATTATCATTTTTTTACAATCTTTGCAATAGATTTAAAATAGGAATATTTAAACTTAATGTTTAAATATTCCTATATTTTAGAGAGTAGTATAAATCTTTAACTTTTTATTTGTAAAAGCTTAGTTTTTAATTCTTCTTCAATTCTGTTTAACTCTATCTCTGCTTCTTTTCTCTTTTGACGACCTTCTATCTGAATACGCATAACTTCATCAAGTGTAGATATTAGGGATTCATTCGTAGCTTTTAGTGTTTCAATATCTACTATTCCTCTTTCTGATTCTTTTGCTGTCTCAATAGTTGCAGATTTAAGTGTTTCAGCATTTTTCTTTAGCAATTCATTGGTCATGTCAGTTACTTCTCTTTGAGCCTTTGCAGCCTGACTTGAATGAGTAACGCCTAAAGCTAAGACCATTTGACTCTTCCATAATGGAATTGTATTTACAATAGTAGATTGTATTTTTTCAGCCATTATACTATCATTTCCTTGAACCAAACGAATCTGTGGAGCCATTTGGATAGAGATCATTCTAGTTAATTCTAAATCATGTATCTTTTTTTCGAAACGATTACAAAGAGCAGTTAGGTCTTTAACAGACTGTGCATCCTCTGGTAATCCACTAGTATTTGATTTTGCTATTAGTGCAGGCAATTCTTCTTGATGGACTTTAGCGAGTTTCTTTTTGCCTGCCAGGATATACATAGAAAGTTCTTTAAAGTATGTTTTGTTAAGCTCATACATTTTATCAAGCATTGCTATATCTTTTAATAGCTGTATTTGGCTTTTTTCTAAAGTTTCACAAATTTTATTTACATTTACCTCTGCCTTATCATATTTAGCCTTCATTGTAGTAAGTTTATTAGAAGATTTTTTAAATATCCCTAAAAATCCTTTTTTTTCTTCTTCTACATCAAACTTTCTTAGTTCTGTTACCACACCAGATAGCATTTCTCCTATTTCTCCTAAATCTTTAGTTCTTACATTGTTTAAAGTAGTTTCTGAAAAATCTGATATCTTCTTTTGGGCACCTACCCCATATTGTAAAATTTCGTTGGATTTATTTAAGTCAATCTTACTTGCAAAATCCTCTACTACCTTTTTTTCTTCTGGAGATAGCATATTTTCATCAAATGGTTCTTTTTTAATTTGTATATCTTGCTGACTTAATATGTCTGTGCTTGAGCCTTCTTCTATTGATGAATCATCGCTAAAAGGTTCAAAAGTTAAAGTTGGAATTTTATTATTCATTCTTATCCTCCATATTTTATTTTTTAATGTTCATATCATTATCTGTTAATCCTTCTTGTGCAAACATAGTTTCAAGGACAGATATGTCTGTTGATATGTCAATTGCTATATCTTCAAACAAGCCATCTAACAGATTTTCAAAAGCAAGATTAATAGTATCCATAGTTTCTTCTATTTCTTTTTTTGCACTTGAACTATTTTCTCCTTGTATAGAGTGAGAATCTAATTTTTTGTAAGCGTTAACTAATTTTAAAGTTGTTGGTAAGAAATATTCAATAAATTTCTTTATCTCTGGAAATTTTTTTGGATGAAGTTCTACATAATCAAATATCTTTCCAGTTATTTCCTCTAATCTATCTAACTTAGCGGAAATTTTTTCTCCCAGAATCTCAATGTTTGCTTCTTTGATTTCCACAACAAATTTTCGTCCTTCATCTATTGCTTTTCTAATTTCAGGATTTAAATTATCCCCTTTATTAATATCTTTAGTTTTTTCCTTTTTTATATTTTCCATCTTTAGGTTCTTTTGAAGATTAAGATACTGTTCATAGCACTCGTTACTTAACATAAAACAAGTATTTCCCTCATCAATATGTCCTTCGGGAAACATACCAATATCAATCATCTTTCGTAAATCTCTTATTACAGCTTTATTACTTAATCTAGTTGCTTTAGAGAGTTCATCAATCGAACAATAATCTTGTTTTTCCATCTTAGAGATATATCTTTGAAATCTTTTTAGTCTCTTTCTAATTCTCTTTCCATTTATAAGTGAAATTATACTTATTATAAATAAAGGAAATAACCCCAATGCAATAGTATAAAAAATTCCCTCTCCCCCAATAGTCCCTCCTAACAATGTCAATACAAATATGGCTATTCCAAAGATACTACTTCCTATAGTGCCAAAGATAGTAAATAATAGACTTGATACGCGTCCAACTGGTATGGTAAAAGTATTTAGATCTGTTGGAGAATTACTTTTAAAAATACTTTTTCTATTGATATTTTTATAGTTATTTACAGTTTTATTAGTACTTTTATTATAACTACTTTGTTTTTGGATGATTGACTTTTTAGCCTCTTCAAGTGCTTCTTCAACAAACTCTTTAACATTTTTATTTAATCTATTAAAATCTCTATTTTTTATAGAATCTTGTACTATATTTTTGATTTTATCACCTAAGTTTAAATTATCTCTCCTTTTCATCTTTGCCTCCAAGCATAATTAAGTTATTCCTTTAAGTATCATTTATAATATTTTTAATATAATTAGAATAACTTTTCTACTATTATAGCATGAATCATATAAATATTACATGAATTTATATGATTTAGATACTGACTCTAATAATTTATCTAAAACCTTTTAAACTTAAGTTTTTAATTGTTTTTACTTATCAATACTGCTATCTAAATAACTTCCACAAGAATTGATTTATTTTCTTTGATATAGGGTACTATACTAATAAAAACTCAAAGGAGAATTGTTATGGAAATAAATTATAAAGTAAGCACAGACAAAAGTTTTGAAGTAGCCATAGAAGATCTAAAGAAAAGTCTTAATAATCATAATTTTGGAGTTTTATGGGAATTAAATTTTAAAGAAAAACTTCAAGAAAAAGGGTTAGATTTTAATAAAAATTTCCAAATATTAGAGGTTTGTAATCCTCAGCAAGCAAAAGAAGTATTAGAACAAAATATAGAAGTTGGTTTTTTCTTGCCTTGTAAGATGGTAGTATATGAAAATAACAACTCAGTATTTATTGGAATGACAAATCCTACAAAGCTAATTGAAATGATAGCTGGTGATGAGTTGGTTAGTCTTGCTATGGGAGTTGAAAAAGAATTAAGATCTGCTATAGACGAAGCAACATAACATATACAAGTTATTAAAATAGGTCTATAAATTTCTTAGCAAGTTCAGGATCAAACTAACTCCCACTATATTATAAGTTATTATCCCAAAAGCACTTACAGAAAAGGAGAATTTGACTATAGTGTTGATATACAATGAAACCTTACTGCTTCACCCATAAAATTGACCTCTCACAAAAATTCCCCTATGCTATGCTTAGGGGAAAATAAAACATATTTATTATATTATTATACTGCAAATCTCTGTAATGTTTATTTCTCTTACTGTGTTATCCAAGGTATTAATACATATTTTCTCTTTTATAGATTCTACTAATTTCCCTTCGAGAACACTTAATTCTCCATCTATCTTGACTACTACCTTACAACCGATAAGATTCGCTAGTTGTAAATATAGTGGGATACCAAAGAAGAAATTTATTAACTTAGGATCTGCCGATACAACCTTTCCAAAGTTTAGAACAATATCCCTTCTTAAACATTTGTCAATATCTTTAAGTTCTCTATTATGATTATGATTTTCATGGGGACTACAATCATTACTATTAATCATACAAATTCGGTTATAGGGTATAAAGTATCTTTTACCAATGTCTTCTATTTGTAAAAAATCTCGACCAGCCTCTTTCAATAAACCTTTAATGATTTCTTTAGTATCATTACATTCAAGTTCAATCTCAACTAAAATCCCACGAAGCATTCTAAAATGCAATCTAAGAGCACTTAAATTATTAGGATCTCTTGGATTAGTTAAGGTACTTAATAAATTGTTGATTTGCTCAATACACTGCTTCTGTTTTTCAAATTCTTCAGGAGAAAGTTCAGTAGTTGGAGATGAAAATCTTTTAACAGATATTTTCTCTGGACATTCTAAAGGAGTACAAAATAAATCATCTTTAACTGTAGATGGTATTTCATTTGGACAAGAAAAGTTATCTTTCATGGTTAATTCCCTCCTTTTGAAGTAGTTTTTGTGAACTATTATTGCATAGTGGTGCTAATATCGAATCTTCTTTATCTAAAACACGCATTATACCCCACATACCAAGTTCAACATCTGGTCTAATATTACCCGATCTATACATATAGTCTCCTGGTATATTATACATTCCTCCAGCACCAAAGATAAGATTGAGGTTAGCAGTAGTTCCTACAGTGTTTTGCCCTTTAGCTGATATGATCGTAGAGTCCACTAGATCCTCATTTCTAAGCCATGTGTGACCATGAAGTACAAAAGTATGAGTTCTTGCCCTATCAGCTGGATATACAAATCGTACTATTACAGGATCCCCTGGATAGGCAAGGAACACTGGAGTTGAAGGATCACAATGACAATTTGAACTAAATACTTTAGAAAGATCAAGATTCTCTTTTAGCCTATGAATAATTCTCTCTGACCTATAATTAAATCCTCTTGAACCTTGGTCTTCAAAGTCCTCAACTTCTTCTGATTCTACAAATATCGGTTCAGGATCTATTATTAGATCCCCATTCTTATCTACTAGTCTGACTCCATCATGCATTAGAAGAACAAATTCTCTAAATTCTCCTAATAGTGGATGAGATATAATAACTTGAGATCCAGTTGCACCTTTTTCACGAGTAGTAGGATGAAGATATTTCGATCCTTTTTTCTCTGCAATAAATATTCCAAAGGCTCCATGATGACGGTGATTTCTAACATCTGCCATATCCCAAAGATTGCATGCGCCAAAGTCTTGATCAACATACCAACGATAAGTTATGCTTTTTCCAGGTTCAATTGTTTGGTCTGGATTAAATCCAACAGTTGCTCCATCTGATCCTCTTACATCATATTGAAGCATTTGAGTATGAAGAGAGATTCGCGATGAGGTGGGGAAAAATGCATCTGCTGGGACACCAGGATATCCATGAACATCATTATTGTGGAAATTTCCTGTAAGATTATTATTAAGTGTTACTTCTATACAATCTCCTACATTACCACGAAGTATAAGAGGCTCTGGGTTTAATTCTCCAGATAGTATTTTAGGAACATCTTTTTCTAAGGCAAATATTATACCATGTGGGTCATGGTCACCAGCCTTGTTGTATACGATAGGCACTTGAAGTGCTACTACACTATATTTTCTAACAGGTGCATCGCATAAGCATGGATTTCCTGGATTCATTGCCTTTGGTGGTCTTTTACCAGTTGGTACAGGTAATATATTTTTTCTCTCTAATGGAGAACTACGATCAGGCAATGGTGGTAGATTGTTTGCTTTTTCCTTAAAGCTTCTGATCAATCCCCAGTTACCAACCCACAAATCATCAATAGAGCCATAGTGATAAAGCATGTCAAAGTCTCCATCTCCTTCAATATTTAATTCCAAAGTAAAAGATTCAGATATACCAATATGCTGTTGTTGCTCTATTTTGGAATCAAGATTAGGTCTATCTCTATGCCATCTTTGACGATGCAGGTTAAAACTATGGGATTCTTCTTGGGCTCCATCAAGTAAACGAATGCGAACTGGATCTCCATTATAAGTCTCAAGTATAGGGGTACAAGGATCACCATGAACCCACGAACTAAAAACATATGCTGGATCACAGTCAGGTTTTTTTAATCTAAATTGTAGCGGTTCACTACGATAATTCACTCCCATAACCCCTGGATCATCTAGAGAACCTGAGAATGGTGGTGGATTTATGGGACATCCATCTTTATCAAACAATAAAGCAAAATCATGAACAAATAAAGTAAATTCACGGAAATCAGGAATCAGTGGATTAGTAATTACAGCTTGAGTACCACTTTTAATTTGTTTACAAGTATTTTTTGGATCTAAAAATTTTGAACCCTTGGCTTGAATGTTAATTGATCCAAAGACACCATGTTGTTGATGAGTATTTGGGAATAAATGGTCGTGAAAAAAAGTAGCTTTTAGTTCTACATCTGCATACCACTGAAAGTTTATAGTTTCTCCAGGTAATACGCTTGAATCATAGTTCCATCCAACATTTCCGCCATCTGATACTAATGGATCAAATTTAACAAAGTGAATATGAGTAGCACTTTCGTAAGTTCTTGTTAGAAGTTGAAATGCATTTCCACCAAGTGTATCTGGAAACTCATTTGTATATTTGACGCGAATACATTCTCCCGCATTTGCCCTTATAACAAGAGGTTCAGGATCTTTTTTTCCAGATAACACTTTTTCTTTATCTTTTTTTAGTACATATAATCTGCCTTCTGGGTCATGCCACCCTTCTTTGTTATAGCAAATTTTTGTTTGTATACCAACTATATCAAAGCTCCTTTCAGGTGTCACGCCTTCAGTACAAGGGTTTACGAAAACAGCTCCTGGACGAGCATTTGGTGCAAATTGATTCCTTTCAATTTCAGTAACTTCTCTTCCACCTTCTATTCCAAGAGGTGGCCGTGGTGCTTTACATCCTACTATTCCAGGTATAAAATTAGGGTACCCTGGCTTTTTAGGGGTAGGATTAGGTAGTCTTTTTCTATCTGGAAGAGGCTGAAGTGCTTTTATCTTAGTCCCATTAGGGTAGCATTGCATCCCATCTTGAATTGTATTAAAAACTCTATGCATCCCCCACATCCCTTCCCCAAAGTGAGGATATAAATGGCAGTGTAGAATTATATCTCCAAAGGCTCCTTGAAAACTACCAGATCCATATAAAGGAGAAATTGTATAAAAGTTTTGAGGAGAAATTGCTTGAGAGTCAAGAATCTCCGAATTGGGATCAGTTGGTTCAAAAAGCCATTGATGAACATGATAATGAAATATATGAGTTTCCTGTACACCTGCATGAATCAAACGAATCTTATGCGGATCTCCTACATAGGAACGAAGTATTGGTGTATCAGGATCACCATAAACCCAAGAGTCATGGTGAACTTCTTCACCTTCACAATCAGAACAAACAAGTCCATTATGACTAAGGAGTACTCTATTTCTCATTGGTTCTGCCCTATAGTTAACGGAGTGAGTTGCTTCTGGTTGTAATGTCATAGGGTCAATAGGTATTTCACCAATTAAATTTTTTATTTCCATTTCATCATGAAATATCCATGCAAACTCTCTAAAAGATGGATGGAAAGGATGATGAATATCTGCATAAAGTCCACTATTGATTGGATACCCAGTTATAGGGTCAGTCCAAGTAGAGCCTTTAGCTTCCACTATTAAAGCTCCAAATAAACCATGGACATTACTTCCTAGTTCACTAGAGAGTGGATTTCCTAAATCACTAAAGATATGAACACCTTCTCTTATTACTTTCCATTTATACAATCGAGTACCACCAGGGGGACAAGCTGAAGCGATAGAATTTTCATTACATCCTACAAATGCTCCATCTGATGTTTGAACATTATACTCTGCTCTTTGAATATGCATTGATGTTGGGAAAGGCAATTTATTTTCAAATAATACTTCGATATCATCTCCTTCTGTAGCTCTAATTACTAAAGGCTCTACTAGATCAACAGGAGTAAATGGATTAGAGTCTACTTCTTTTTTTACTCTTTCTTCATTTTCCTTTAATACATACATCATACCATCTGGGTCGTGCTCTCCAAATTTATTTACAACAATCTTTATTGGAATAGCCACTATATGAAAACACCTGTTCATTACTCATCACATCCCTTTGAAGTACAATAATCTCGATGAGAGATTTTAGGAATTAATTTTCCCGGTTTCTCAATGTAAAAAACTTCAACTCTATCTAAGTGAATACGAAAAACTCTATTTTCAAGTGGGTCGATATGAGTAGTTTCCACATCAACAAAAACATAGTCACCTTCAACATTTTTTATTTTTCCAATCACTAAGAAAGGAAACTCTTGAGTTAAAATTAATACCTTCTTACCAATGGATTTTTTAAAAGTTTCTTCTACAACTGATTCTCTAATAAAATTAATATCACGACATTTTATATCATTAAATTTTGATGACATTTTAATTACCTCCATAATTTATATTAAGGAATTGAAATACGGGTTTCAGGATCAAATAGTGTAAAGTAAGCTATGTTTTCCATGGGAAAGCTTAGAGGTGTTGGAAACTTATAAAATGGTGCAGTGTTCATCTTAATTATTACTGGGTCTAGAGTAATAGCCCCATTAGTTACCTCAACAACCCTCCCAGTAAATATAGGTCTAAAAACCTGTCCAAGTATATTTAATTGAACAGCATCCAATACAAGTAAAATATCTTTATTTAACATATCTTTAAACAGCTTATTTTCAGGAACTATGTCATTTGGATTTGGCTTACAATATTTTGCATTCTTTGATTTATATTTTTCTATTGCCTGCATTTTTAAATCTCTACTAATATTAATAATGTTTTCATCAGTAATGGAGTCTTCTTTTGTTGGGTTAATGTTAATGTTAATGTGGGACATTATATTTCCTCCTTTAAATATAATCTTTAAAAAGACAACACATTGAATTTAGACTATCTCTGCCATCTTCTTGTGTTATTATATGTAGTTTTTATCTTTAGGTGTCTTTAATGTTAGTGTCCAATCAGTATGGATAATCATAAAATAAACTAAGGAAAGGAGGTATTTATATGGATAATATAAAATGTGGTTGTAATATGTGCCACTGCCACGATAAATGTTGTAATAATCACGACAACTGTTTTCATCATAGATGTTCACCACTTCAAGCTAACCTTGCTGGGTTACAAGGAAATCTTAATTTTCAGTTGTTTAGACTAAAAGGATGTAGCGTAAAAATTCATGTGGAATGTTCAGGTCAAGAACAGGTAATTATGGGCAAAATATGCAATGTTGGGACTAATTTTGTTAGTATTCACGTAGATGATGGACAACCGGGTGAAAAGGTAGTTACAGTTATGACTGAACGAATATGTCTAATAGAATGGCCAGATAAAAACTGTAGCCCTTGCAAAAGCTGGGAATCATGTAATCCATGTAGACCATGCGATTAAAAGCGTAATCACTTTTTAGGAATATAAAAAAGTCATCTTTAGTTGATTTAAATCAACTAAAGATGACTTTTCCCATTGATATGAAAAATTATATGAATTTATATTATTTATAAAAAACGTGAGACCCTATAACTTTAACAGGAGTTTTCGTCCGTGGCACAGTCTGATCTGTTGCTAAAATTGGATTGACAAAGTATATGGAAAGAACTAAATTTCAATTGACAAATACATTCTTAGCTTAAGGATTTATCTTTTATATTTTACAGTCTTATAATTGTTTATATAGGCTTTGACAGTTCAAATTCAGCTAACCACCTATGATATTCCCCGTTACTTAATATTACATCATAAAAGATAGTTGGTATACATTTTACTATTCTAACTCTTGTTCCAACTTCAACATGCGGTGGCTGCCCATGTCCAGTTGAGTTTATAACTGTAGCATAACCCCCTGGAGTAAGATTATTGCTTGAGCATGCATCTTCAGGTTCTAGCTCAAAACTTGCAAACCAACGATGAATCATGCCATCTGGTAATTTTACTGCGCAAAGACTTGCAATCCAAGGATTAACTATTCTAGCAGAAGTACCTGGATGAATTTCTGGTGGATGACTTACAATTGATATTACCCTATCTCCTGCAGAAAATTCAGGATAATTTAAATAATCATTCATCAAATTCTCAACCTCCCTCATTTTATATTACATTATATGATATGCAGGAGATTGATTAATTGATAATAAGTTTTACTTGTCTGTTAACTCATCTTCTGTTAACCACTTATGGTTTTTACTTTTTCTCCGCTAGTTTTAGGAGTATAGTCAACTATATAAACTGTTGTCTTTTCAGATGATTAAATTTTACTTTAACCCTCTTTATTTTATATTTCTCAATTATTTTATTATTTTAATCTAAATAAATCTTTTCATACATATCTATTTCTTGTATCCAATTATAATTATTCTTAGCTTTAATACCTAATAGTCCCATTTCTTTTCTTAGTTTAGAATCTTTCACTAATTTTGTAGCATAGTATTCAAATTCTTTTTTATCCTTAAATAAAAAGCCATTAACTCCATGAGTTATAATTGCCCTGTTCCCCGCGACATCTCTTGCTAGAATTGGCTTACCCATATATTTTGCCTCTAAAAGGGTGTTAGGCATTCCTTCTGAAAAAGATGCATTAAGCACTATATCTGATTTCAAAATAAAGCCCTGCGCATCTTTATGAGAAACCTCTCCAAGATATGTTGCCCAATTTTTCTCTTTTATTTTTTCCTTAAATTCTTCCCCTAAGTCTTTTTCTAATATTGGTCCAATAATAACTAATCTAATGTTTTCTATTCTTTCTACTAAACTAGAGAACATTTCAATTGTTTCCAAAGGAGCCTTAACCTTTCGTATCCCGCCAGCAAAAAGAAAAGTAATATAACTTGGATTGATGAAGTTACTAAGATATTGCTTATTTAGTATATTTTCTCTTTCTATAAGCATAGGTGTCTGTGGGATAACTTTTATTTTATCCTGAGCAATTCCTTCTTTAATTAATTCTTCTTTGGCTTCACTGTGAAAGACTACGATTGTCTTTATTTTATTTAATAAATCTACTATTCCTTCTTTACCATCTTCCATCTCTTGCAATTGTTTAAGATCTGTACCTGTAAAACTAACTACTATATTTTTATCCATATCTATAAGTAAATCGCTAACCTTTACCAGGGATTTAAATGCATGGAATGCATGAATCACATCATATTTCATAGGCAGTCCTTTTGTTACATCTTTAGCTTCAGCTATATCTACAATAATTCCTTTTTTTTTAAACCCCTCTACCAATCTAGTTACTGTCACCCAATTTCCACCTGACTTTACAGTTTCATCAGGCAATATATATAAAATTTTCATCATTTCAACTCCGATATATTATAGTGTATTTATTATAGTGTATTTACCCTAGATTAATCAATAGATTAATTTATTATAAACTTTTCTTTTATATTGATGTGTGTGTATAATATAATATATTATATTATATAAAGGAGGAAGCTATGGTGCAAGTTGAAATAGTAAATAAGTAACTTGGTAAATATACGATAAGTTAATAGCATTATTATAGGAAAAAATATACTTAGTAGTATAGTGAATAATTTTACAGATTGAGAGGTTATAGATGAAAAGAAAAGATATACTTGAATTAAAAAAACGTTTTAAAAAAGATGAATGCACCTTTACTAGAATATGTGGTTGCTTTGTTAACTCAGAAAAAAATATAGTTCTAGAAATAAACGAAAATTTCTTAAATTTAGATGAAGATGATTATTTTAAATACTTAGAAATTGCCAAAAAAGTTTTATCAGGTACCATTGGAAACAATATACTTGGGCTTAATTTTGTAAATGATGAGAAAGAATCAAACGATAAACAACTTTCTTTAATTGGATTAAAAAAGAGTAAGCTAAAGGATAATGATCTTTTAGATAATCTTTACAAATCAATTATAGATAACTATAACTATGAAGGTAACTATTTAATACTCCTTTTTCATGATGTGTATGATATAATCACAAAAACAAAAGATAATTTGAAAGTTGATGAATCTGAAGAAGTTTTTGAATATATAATATGTGCAATTTGTCCTGTTTCACTTTCAGATGCTGGACTTAGCTATTGTGAAGAAGAAAATAAGATAAAGTCGAGAGTAAGAGACTGGGTAGTTGGCTTTCCAACAAGTGGATTTACATATCCTGCTTTCATAGACCGTAGTCCAGATATTGACTCTATTATGTATTATACAAAGAACCCAAAGGAAATTCATGAAGAACTTTTAGAAAATACATTAGGGTGTTTAGCAAAGGATACTTCTACTATACAAAAGAACAAGTTTCAAAGCGTTATAAAAGATTCTATAAGTGCTGATGAGGAAGAAGCCAACAAAATATATATGGAAGTTCAAGAGAACTTAAGCAATATGGTTAGTGACTATAAATTACACACTAACAATGAGAGCAGTGAGCCTATAAAACTAACACAAGATAATTTAAAAGATATACTCGAAGAAAGTGGAATTACAAAAGATAATGCCCTTAAAATTGAAAACCTCTATAAAGAAAGCTTTGATAATGACCTTCCACTAGCAGAAAGTCTTATTGATAAAAAAGCACTTAAGGAAAGTGAATTAAGAAAAAAAGAAAGGACTCTTGAAAAACAGGTAGAGTTTCTTAAAGTTAAACTTGAGCAAGTTGATTTTAAAGATGATATAGAGGAAAATTACGATATTATTTTACAAGTAAAGCCAGAAAAGGTAAGTGAGATCAAATCTCAGACAATAGATGGACAAGAGTGTATAATAATTCCTGTTAGTAGAAATGAAAAAACTACAATACATGAATTGCGATAAATAATAAGTACATCTAAAATATCATACAACAATCTTGATATTTTAGATGTACTTTTTTATTTATAAAAAACGTGAGACCCTATAACTTTAACAGGAGTTTTGGTCCGTGGTATAGTTTGATCTGTTGCTAAAATTGGATTAACAAAGTATAAAGTATCTTCAGGCACTACCATTTTACCATTTAGTGCTTCAGCTACAGCCCTTTTAACAGATTGAGTTGGGATTCGTCCCCTGATTATTCCGTTTTTAACGGGAGAAAACTGAGATTTTTGGAAAATAACCCCCTCTAGTGTAGAAGGGTACTTATCACTTCTAATTCTATTTAATATAACATTTGCAACTGCTACCTGTCCTAAATAAGGCTCACCGCCTGACTCAGCCATAACAATACGCTCAAACATATTTATATCAGGAAAATTCATATCCATAGCTTCTCTATTTGGAACAGGCTTATCTAAGTCTTTTATTAATACATTTTTTCCTAATAACTGTTCGCTTTGCTTACTCTCCATTCCTTCTGGGATAATATTGCTTACAGTTTTACTAAGAGTAATCCTCTCTTGTTTATTTGTTTTCTGTTTAATTATAGGAATATTAGTATTTTTATAGTAGGTATTACTTCTTGATTTTTTAGTTGCTGTTTGTTTAGCTCCTTGCTTTTTACTTTGCATTTTTCTAATAGATTTAACTATTTCAGAGTACGTATCTTCTTCCTGGTTTTGCTCTTTTTTTATTTTTTTTTCTTTTTCAGCTTTTTTTCTATCTTCAATCTCCTTAAAAGAGAGCATTCCCTCAACAGTTGCACTTCTTTGTTTTTCTTTAAGCGTTTTACTTTGTGATAATCTTTTTTCTTCTAAAAAATCGCCTTGCTCATTTATATTTATTTGGAGTTGCGAGTCGGCTAAAACATTAGTATTTTTAGTTAAAGTAAATAATATCGATAAAAGTATTATTATAAGAAACTTATTATTTTTATTAATAAACATTACAAAATGTCCTCCTGATAAAAAAGTATACTTGTATTATATCATGAATTTACTATCTATTATATATAATAGATAGTAAATAGTTCCTTTTTTATCTATAATAAACTCTTTCCATCATAATATCACAACTATTACTGATTTCTCATCTGTTCATCATACATATTTTTATAAAAACCATCTTCAATCATTAAAGACTTATGATTTCCTTTTTCAATTATTCTTCCTTTATGAAGAACAATGATTTTATCTACATCTCTTATAGTAGAAAGCCTGTGAGCTATTATAAATGTTGTACGGTCTTCTTTTAATTTCTGAATACCTTTTTGTATTGCTTTTTCAGTTTCAGTGTCAATATTTGAAGTAGCTTCATCTAAAATTAAAATCTTTGGATTTCTTATATAGCTCCTTGCAAAAGAAATCAATTGTTTTTCACCTTGGCTAAGATTGTTTCCTTTTTCAAAGACTTTTTGATTTATTCCTCTTTTTACGAGTTCTTCTCCTCCTACATCTATAAGAGCTTTTTTTACATCCTCATCAGTAAATCTAGCATCACCAAGTACAATATTATCTTTTATATCAGTTTCAAATATAAAAGCATCCTGAAGCACTACTGACATTTCTTCTCTTAGAGAATTTTCATTTATGTCTTTTATATTTTTATCATCAATATAAATATTTCCAAGCCTTGGGCTGTAAAAGCTTAAAATCAAATTTATTATAGTACTTTTTCCGCTTCCAGTTGAACCTACAAATGCTATTGTTTCTCCACTTTTAACTTCAAAACTTATATCTTTTAAAACATCTTCTTCACCATAAGCAAAGTATACACTTTCAAATCTTACATCTCCTATAATATTTTTGATTCTTCCTTGCTGTTCTTTAACCTGCTTTAACTCCAGCAAGTTAAATATGTGTGATGCCGAAGCATAGGATTGCTCAACCTCTCCAAATCTTGTAACAATAGTATTTATATTATTGAAAATTTTAGTAACATAATCTATTACAATATACATACTACCTATAGTTACCGCATAAGCACTGGTTATCTTTCCTACTCCAAAATATAAAAGAACTATTACTGTTCCAAGATAACTTACAATATCAATTGCTCTATACCCTCCATAGCTTCTTACCTTAGTAATCTCTAAATTTGTATCAAATATCTTTTTATTTGTTTTATCAAACTCATCCTTTATATAGTCTTCCTTAACAAATGATTTGATAATCTCTATATTTTGTATATTTTCATTGATGCTAGAATTTATGTCCCCGATATAATTTCTGGTAAGAGTTGTATATTTGGCTGTTTTATATCTTAAGTCCCTAAATATAATATATACTAAGGGAAGGAGTATTAAAAGCATTATTCCTACAGCAAAATTGGTTATAAGAATCATCAAGTAAAGACTTACAACCATTATGGCAGAAGTTGTAATATCAGATAATACTAGCTGAAACATTGTTTTTAATTTGTTTGTATCATTAGTAATTCTTGAAACAATGCTACCTGAAGGCAGTGTGTCAAAATAAGAGATAGGAAGTTTTGTAACATGTTGATAAACTTCCTTTTGAATGCTAAAAGCTATTTTATTTGCTGCCTTTTCAAATGATATAATTGCTAAATTACTAAATAGTCCGCTTAAGAGATAAGCTATAAGATAAACTCCAAGAAGCTTTAATATAGAAATAAAGTCTTTTCTTTCTATATTTATCTTTATATAATTGTTCAGTATAAAGCCAATAACTAAAGGACCCAGGATTTCCATACCTGTTCTAATTAAAGAAAGCACTAGACCTACAGCTAAAGACTTTTTTTCATTCATTGCATGTTGTTTTAATTTTTCTGTTACTAGCTTATTTCTTATATTATTCTTCATCAAAATGACTCCTTGCTGACTGATTTTGATATTGTTTGGAATACCAATTACCTTTTTTAATCAATTCTTCGTGAGTTCCTCTTTCTTTAATTTCTCCTTTATCTAAAACTATGATTTCATCAAGATCTTTAACCTGGCTTATACGATGGCTTGAAATAATCATAGTCTTTCTTTCTTTCAGTTTTTGTATATTTCTTAAGATGTTTTTTTCTGTTTTACCATCTACCGCGCTCATTGCATCGTCCAATATTAAAATATCTGGATTTTTTAATATTGCTCTTGCTATACTTATTCTCTGGTTTTGTCCACCTGAAAGAGAAATCCCCTTTTCACCACATAGAGTATCAAGTCCTTTTGGAAATATTTTAAGATCCTTTTCAAAGTCAGCAAATCTTATAGCTTCCATTACTTCTTCATCAGTAGCATTGGGTTTTGAAAGTTTTATATTGTCTTTTATGTTTTTTGAAAATACCATATGTTTCTGAGGTACATAACCTATTTTTTCTCTAATGCTTTCTGCTGTATACTTATCGATATTCTTTCCATCAATGTATATACTCTCTGTATTCATAGGGTAGAGGTGAAGCAGCTGCTTTATAAATGTTGATTTTCCTGAACCAGTTTTCCCAAGAACACCTATAGATTTACCTTTTTTTATTTTTATATTTAAATCTTTTAAAACATCTTCCCTTGATGTAGGATATTTAAAACTATGATTTATAAACTCTATATCCTGATTTTCATTTAGGTCTATACTTTCTGGACTATCTGTAATATATTCTTTATAATCTAAAACTTCTTGTATTCTGTCCATTGAAGAATTTGCCTGTTGTTTAAAGTTGATAAAGTTACCAAATGCATGCATAGGCCATACAAGCATATTTAAATAGTAGGTAAAAGAAATTAACTTTCCTATAGAAATTTCTCCCCTTGAAATTAAAACAGCTCCATAGCATATCCCTATAATAAATGTAAATGCTGGTATAATCCTTTGAACAGGAGTAAGAAGAGCTTGATATTTTACAACTTCCATATTTTTATCAAGTAAGTTTTTACCATTTTCTTCAAATTTCCTTCGCCTTATATCCTGAAGATTAAATACTCGTATTATTCTTATTCCTTCTATATCTTCCAAGACATTAGAGTTTAGAGAGTCAAATGCCCTCTGAACTTTATACCATCTTACAAGAATTTTTTCTCCAATCCATATGCTTAAGTAGGCAAGAATAGGAAGAGGCAGTATCGAAGCTAAAGTAAGCTTTACATCTACAACCACCATCATCATTATTATAATGATAATTGGAAAGACAGTAGAATCAAACAAACTTAATGTTCCTATACCAGCTAAGTTAGATATACTGTCAACATCATTTGTAGCTTTTCCCATAAGAGAGCCTGTAGAGTTCTTTTCAAAAAAGTTCATGGACTGATTTAAAATCTTTGTCATAAGCTTGTCCCTTATCTTATAGTCTATTTCGTTTCCTGCTCTAAATGTAAAGTAACTCCATCCCATAGCTAAAAAATATTTAACTACTATAACAAGAATGTCTAAACCCAAGATAATTAAAAAAGTATTTAAAGCAATTGTCTCTTCAAATATCATATCAGTTAATCTTCCTGTTATATAGGGCGGTATAAGCCCTACGATATTACTTAAAGCTAAAAAAACAAATGCTAAAATATATTTATTTTTATAGTATGAAATAAACCACCAAAATTTTTTAAACATAAATCATCCCTCTTTAAAATTTAATCATCTGCTAATAAAACTGATTATATGATATGATATACATATAATACTTTTAAAAAGCTTAGTGTTTATATATCTTAACATATTTAAAGTGTTTTGATAAATAATAAATATGGAAAGGAAAAGTTATGAATATAATAGATTTAATTATTTTAGCAATTATAGGTTTAACTGCTTTATCTGGTTATAGAAGAGGGTTTATTTTATCATTTTTTAGTTTAATAAGACTATTTTTTGCAATAATAATTTCTAAAGCTCTCTACCCATATATCATAAATTTTATGACTCAAAATACCAGTATATATAATGGTTTAAACAACTTTTTGTATCCTAAAATACAAGCCTTGTTAAATGGGCCAAGTCTTCTTATAGCTGATAAAATAACTTATTTAATTATTAAACTATTTATAATTATTATAATTTATTTTATAGTTAACTCAATATTAATTCTAATTATCAGGCAGATAGATAGTTTCTTTAAGCTACCTATTTTAAATACTTTAAATAAGTTTTCAGGCCTTATATTTGGCTTTGCAAAAGGTGTTTTACTAATATATATAATATACGCATTATTAACACCTGTAATTATGCTAAAACCTGAGAGTTTTATCTCTGTTAGTACAACGAATTCAGCCTTAGCCAGATATTTTTACAAGCCTGATTTTATATTAAACTATCTAAAAGATAATTATCTCAATTTAATAAACTCTATATAGATTCTACTATATAGAGTTTATTTTTTAGCTTTTCAAATTATTTTATTCATCTACTTTTTCAATCCTATTGCTCTTTAACAAGCAATATTACACTCCAAGTATATAATTCTATAAAATATTAATTGCCTCTATCTGCCATTCTTTCTTCTTTATCTATTGAATACACATTGATTCCAACCATTGCTTCTCCTAAATCTTCTGAGATTTCAGCAAGTATTTTCGCATCATTATAGTTGGCTACTGCTTGAACAATAGCTTTTGCTCTTTTTCTTGGATCGCCTGATTTAAAAATTCCAGATCCAACAAATACTCCATCACAGCCAAGTTGCATCATCATCGCAGCATCTGCAGGAGTAGCAACACCACCAGCAGCAAAATTAACAACTGGGAGTTTTCCATTTTCATTTATATATTCAATAAGTTCAATAGGAGCTTGAAGTTCTTTAGCTGCATTCATTAATTCTTCCTTTTTTAAACCTTGAATTCTCCTTATTTCAGAATTCATAAGTCTCATATGCTTGACTGCTTCTATAACATCTCCAGTTCCTGGTTCTCCTTTAGTTCTAATCATGGATGCCCCTTCTCCAATCCTTCTTAAAGCTTCACCAAGATTTTTTGCTCCACAAACAAAAGGAACTTTAAATGCTTTTTTATCAATATGCAAACTAGGATCGGCAGGACTTAATACTTCACTTTCATCAATATAGTCTAATTCTAAAGCTTCTAATATTTGGGCTTCTACAAAATGTCCTATCCTTACTTTAGCCATAACCGGAATTGAAACAGCTTTTTGTATAGCTTTAACCATTTGTGGATCTGAAGCTCTTGCAACACCACCATCTTTTCTAATGTCTGCCGGTACTCTTTCTAGTGCCATTACAGCACAAGCCCCTGCTTCTTCTGCAATTTTTGCTTCTTCAGGTGTTGTTACATCCATTATTACCCCACCTTTAAGTAGTTCAGCAATGTTATTATTTAACTTATTCATTGGCAATTCCTCCTATATCCTTTAAATTTATGATGCATTCTTTAACTTTAGTTATTATTAGTCTAATTATTACATATTTTCAATATAATAGCAATACAGTGGTAGAATTATAGCTATATATTTTAAGGCTATAGGCAATAATAGAATGAGTAAATTGTTTAAAACAGATACTCGGAGTTATCTTTATAGTATATTTATTATTTGACATCTCAATATCTTAAACTTTTAAAAATTTGTTCAACCCCTAAAAGTTTTTCACCATTTGTTATTTGATTTTCTACTTGATCATATTCTCCTTGTTCTATATGTTTTGGTATTAACATTAATATTACCTAATATTTAAATCTTCCTATGCTTTTAAATATGGCTTCCGCTTGTTTTGATAATTCTTCACTAGCATTAGCTATTTCCATTGTTGAAGCTTCTTGTTCTTCCACAGAAGCTGCAGCTTCTTGTGTACCCGCCGCATTTTCTTCTGATATAGCTGACAGGTTTTCTATAATGTTTATAATTTCTTCCTTTTTAATACCCATTTCATGTCCACTATCATTTAAGGTTTTTATTGCATCTTTTATAATATCTATAGCTTTAGCTATACCTTCAAATTTATCTTGAGTATTGTTTACATTTTCTGATTGTGATTCTACAATATTGTGTACTTCTTCCATGAATTCAACGGAATTATTTGTTTTATTAATTAAATCTTTGATTATACTAGTTATCTCTTCGGTAAATCTTGTAGACTCTTCAGCAAGCTTTCTAATTTCATCTGCTACAACTGAAAATCCTCTACCCGATTCCCCTGCTCTAGCTGCTTCTATGGCCGCATTTAAAGCTAATAGATTAGTTTGTTCTGCTATATTTTTTATCATCTCGCTAGCTTTAGCTATTTTTCCTGCACTGTGGCTAGTTTCTAATGTAATGTTTTTCACTTCTTTTGTAATATTATTATTTTTCACTGCACTTTCTTTCAATTCATTTAATGCAGTATATCCTTCATTTACTAATAATATTATTTCTTTCGATAGACTGTCTAATTTTTCAGCTTGCCTTAATTCATCTTCTATTAAATCACCTAAACAATCTATATTAATTGCACCTTCTTCAGTTTCTTTTGCCTGATTAGTAACACTTTTTGCTATTTGATATATAGCTTTAGTAGCTTCACCTGCCACTATGACAGATTCATTGGTTGTTGCTGTTAATTCCTCTGAAGATGCTGCTACATGTTCAGAAATATTAGCTATTTCTATTACTATATTTCTTACTTTTTCAATAAAAATATTGAAACTATTGGATATCTCTCCTACTTCATCACTACTTATCATATCAACCTTTGATGTAAGGTCTCCATCCTTCGTTGCTAATTCATCTATTTTTTTTGTGACTACATCTAGTCTTCTAATTTTCTGAGCAAGTAAAACAAATGTTATAATTATTGCTAAAATGAGTAAAGTTATTAAAATAAATACTATTGTAATTAAAAAAATAGATTTATTAGAAGAATATTTTACCTCATTTTCAGCCATTTTATTAATCTCTTCAATAAATAAGTTAGATAAATTTGTTATTTCTTTCTTAGATGTATTATAATTGTCATCAAATACTAATCTTCTGGCTGTTTCTCCATCTCCTCTTTGTATAGCCTCCATAGCCTTTTCTTCTGTTTTCACCAAGTTATTAGAGGATTCAGCTGCTTTCTCTAAAATTAAGAAATGTTCTTCCTTTGCTCCTATCTCCTTTAATTTAGAGATAGTTTTTTCTCTTGTTTGTGTTTCATTTACTTCTTTCCAATAATTATCATAATATATTTTTTCTCCAAATTGAACATAAGCTCTTACCTGATTAGTCAAGTAGTCCGAAGCATCTCTTAATTGTAGTCCTAAGTTTGCAAATTGGAACTGTCTATCTTTTGCTATTCTCTCTGCTTTGATGCCTATATTTAATTCAAACACTGCAAAAACATTTAAAATTATAAGTATTATACTTATAACACTAGTAATTTTTAATAGCCTTGAAATTTTCATATATCTTCAACACCTTTCAAAACAAGTTGATTTTTATACTATATTAGCATTTCTAGTTATAATAGGATTTTTATGTTTTTAAACATTATTTACTTTTAACATATGTTATAAAACAAATAATTGTGACTTATGCAGGTATATAGCTATTGTTTTCTCTTTAAAAAAATTTCTTTGTCTCTAAAATTATACAAAAAAAGCCAATTAGGACTCTATGTTCAAATCCAAACTGGCTTCTCTCTACATAATATATTGAAACTTCTCCGTTATTTACCGCCCTCTCTTTTGTTAGGAAATCTAACGTATCGGTCTTTTGAAATATGGAATGTCCTTTGTATTTTAAATTACTCAACATTTGTCTAATGCTACTTTCAAATTATTTGATTATAAATCATATATCCTTATTTTAAATTCTTTTAAAGACTTACCTTCCATGTTTTTCTATATACGAGATTCACTTACACTATATCAAAATATACAATCTGTTATAGCTGGCGGGCTTGAAAAAAGGGTATTTTCATAAACACATTATTAATTACTGTTATATACTTTAAATATTGTTCTCTTAATTTGGCAAAATTACTAAATATCAAGTTTTAAAAACCCTATCTATAAAAATATTATGGTAAGAGTATACCTGTTAATGGTGTTTCTTCGGGTTTCCCAAAAAGATATCCTTGCATTAAGTCTACATTTTCTCTTTTTAGATATTCATACTCAGCTAATGTTTCAACTCCTTCTGCTAATATAGTTGCTCCTATTTTTTTACCAGCATTTATAAAATTAGATAATATTTCTTGTTTATTACTATTGATATCAATGTCCCGTATTATATTCATATCGATTTTCATATAATTTGGCCTAAGTTGGAGAAGAGAATCAATAGTAGAATATCCACTCCCTATATCATCTAATGCAGTAGAATAACCTTTATCCCTATAATAATTAAGAATTCCATTTAAATGATTAAAATCCTCTACTTTCTCTGTCTCTACTACTTCAAAAACTATTTGATCTTCATTTATATTTTCTTCATTTAAAACTTTTGCAGTACTTTTTAAACATAAAGACGGTTCATAGATTGCAGTAGGAATAAAATTAACAAAAATCTTCTTTATTATACCTTTTCTTGAAGCTGCTCTAATAGAATATTCCCGACAAACTCGATCCAAATAAAATAATAAATCCATCTCCTTTGCTATTGAAAATAACTTTTCAGGATTCATAATAGTACCATCTTTTAACACACCCCTACTCAATGCCTCATAACCATGGATTTCTCCTGTTCTTGGATCAATAATTGGTTGAAAAAGAGTTTTTATTCTTCCTTCATTTATTATCTCAGCCACTTCCATGCCTTGATATAGTTTTACCCATTGCAATAAACTTCTATAGTTTCTTAAAGAAGAAAATTTAAGGTCTTCTCCATTTTGTAATGGTAAGATTTTTATATCTTTTTGCTCCACAGGATTAAAAACAGAATTACTCAAAAAAAGAATGAAATCTTGAAACTCCACCTGTTTTATTAAGTAACCATCATCTACTGCTCTAAAATTATAATTGTTTTTCTTTAATGCAATTTCTGATAGCTCAATGTGATGATGGGTTGGTAGATTCATATAAACATCTTGATTTTCAAAAAAAGTTTTATGCAGTTTTCTACATCTATTACAATTCATAAACTTACTCCTTTATTTATGGTTTTTATAAACATTAATCATAATTTCTACAATGAAAAAACACTAAATGATAGAGGATGATAAGCATTAGCTCCCATCCTCTATCGATGTTCTAATATTATTTACTTTACATTCTTAATAAGTCTAAAAATAACTTACTATTTTATCTTCATTCCATTATTATCTTTTCCTAACTTTGGTAATGGTATTTGCAGAAGTCTTAAAAAGTCCTTTTGCGATTCCAACTCCCTCTCTAATATAAAATTAATGAATGGTCTATCATCTTCATGTGCTTTTTCAAGGAGTGAAATATAGTCTATTCTTAAGATTGGTGGAATTAATGCTGGCAAGTATCCATCCTGTATTAGTGCTGTATTCATTAATAATCTAGCGACCCTACCATTACCATCTTTAAAAGGATGAATAAATACAAACTTTTTATGAAGAAGGGCTGCAAATTCTACTGGATGATACTTTCTTCTTTCCTTATTCATCCACCTACATAAATCTTCTATTTCACTTTGAATATCTTCAACTTTAGTAACTGGGTAGTTAGAGCCTGTAATAAATACAGGAATATCACGGTATGTTCCTGCAAATTCTTCATCTATATTATGATAAAACAATTTATGTAAATAAAGAATATCTTTCTCTGCAATTTCTTTGTTACCAAGTAAAGTAAACATATAATCATATGCTTTAGCATGATCCACTGCCTCAAACATATCCCTTAGGGGTCTTCCCCCCACTGTTAGTCCATCTTCTATTAAAACTTTGGTTTCACTCATCGTCAATGAGTTCCCTTCTAGTGCATTGGATGTCCATGTTAATCCAATTCGATAAAATTCTTTTATTTGCTTTAGCATTTCGCCCTCAAAAGGTCTTAATTCATTAATAATTGTTTGATATAAATCTAGTTTTTCAAGGTGACTCATAGGTTCACTCCTTATCTCCATATTTTGTATTTTAATCTAATTATATAATTATTACCTATCCATGTCTATATCCAATTCCTGAACAAATCGATTATCCATCAGCTTATACATCAAAGGTATAAGCTGTTCCATTGGAATATTCTTATTCTGATCAAACCAATGTTTTATTATTGATAGGGTAGCTCCGACTAAAAACTCTAAAGCATAATCTATCTCTTCAGGTGAAATATTTACGCGATTTGTTATAGCTTCCATCATCATCGATTTAAAAACATTTTTCATCTTTATTGAAAAACGTGGATCTCCATTCTCACTTAATAAAACTGAATAATAGTCACTGTTTTTCTCATAAATTGTAATGATATTTTTAAAAAAATCAGGGCTATGCTCACGAGATTTATCTATTGATGGTAAATGTTCTATCCCTGGCATTAAATCTTCTTCAATCTGTTCAAGTATATCGTATACATCTGTGAAATATGCGTAAAAGGTAGATCGATTGTATCCTGCTTTTAGCGTAATGTCTTTAACTGTTATTTTTTCAATCTTTTTTTCTTTATATAATTCCCAAAATGCATCTTTTATGGTTTGTTTTGTCATCATGGTTATTTCAGGTTGTTTTTTATTCATTAGGATTCTCCTTAGTATATTAATCCGACACATCGACATAGATTGTTGATTGTATGGTTGTTCTTTATTCTATAAACTTATATCATACAACAAGTTGTCGAACTAAACAAACTCTAAAATTCATTTTTAAAAGGAGAACTTATGATTACAATATTATGCGGCGGTTCAAGAGGTGATTTTCAACCTTATATAGCTCTTGCACAACAACTAAAGAAATATAAAAAAGAAGTACGAATTTCAGGTCCAAAAGAATTCGAATCATTTGTGACCAATTACGATATTGATTATTTTCCAATTAACGTAGATATAAGTGCTTTAAACATTGATCCAAAAATGTTGGAAAAAGCTGGTTCTGCAGATAATCCACTCAAAATGCTACTAGCTTTCAATAAAATGAAAGCATACGGTGAGTATACTACTAAAGAATATTATAAAGCCTGTCAAAATAGCGAACTTATTATTTATCATCCAGGTTTAACTATTGGCTATTTTGCAGCTAAAGAACTTGGCATACCATCTGTACTTGCCTCACCATTTCCTATGCACAAAACAAAAGAATATTTATCCGTTGTTATGTATGGTAAATCAAAACCAACTATGATTAATAAAAAATTAAGCTACTTAATGATACAAGGTATGTTATGGCTGGCTGGAAAAGATTCCGTTAAATCTTTTTGGAAAAAGCAATTCGGTCGATTACCAAAAGATTTTGGTGCTCCCTATGAACACCATAACCAATCTAATCAGCCAGCTCTCATTTCCTGTAGTAATCATATATTTGAAAGGCCTGCAGACTGGAACTCACATATCCATCAAAAAGGCTATTGGTTTGTTGAGGAGAAAGATGACTTTAAACCCGACGAAGCCTTAGTAGACTTCATTCAGGCAGGCGAGAAACCTATCTATATAGGTTTTGGAAGTATGTCTATGATGAAAAAACATGCTGAACTAGGTGAACTTATCGTTAATGCAATAAGAAAAAGTGGTAAACGAGCTATTATCTGTGGTTTTGGTAGACCTGATAATCTAACCGATGATATATATGCACTTGATAGTATCCCTCACACTTGGCTTTTTAACCATGTTTCGGCTGTTTGTCATCATGGTGGTGCTGGTAGCTCCGCTGCAGGATTTAGTGCTGGTATTCCAAGTATTATTATTCCATTCTCTAACGATCAATTTGCCTGGGCTCATCGTTCTTATGATCTAGGAATTGGTGTTAAACCTATAAATGTAAAGAATTTAACTGTCGATAACTTGGCTAATGCTCTCATATCAGCTTTTCAACCAGACCTCATAGCAAAGGCAAAAGCAATAGGTGTTAAAATCCAAACTGAAGATGGTGCTAAAAATTGTGCTACAGTTATTATTGATCTATTAGAAAATTAAGCATTAGAGGATGTTAAATAAATGATATGTCAACCTTTTTTAGGTTCTTTCCAACATTGGTTGATTTAAGCACTATTGTAATATGCATTTGGATATATCTCAAAGCGTCTTAGAAGCCATCTACTTCATTTGTTTTACATTGATTATCGTTTCCTGTTTACACTTAGGACAAAATAGTGGGAAGTTTTCAAGCACCGTATCATCAAGTATCTTGACCCTTGTTTTGTTGACCTCTATCCTTTTACTTTGTTTTATCCTTAACCTTTTTCATGGCCTTGTTAACTTCTTGGTCAACAGATTCTTGATAGATGTCAGCGTAAGTTTTTGAATCTTTGATTAGATCGTCACAGAAAGCGGCTACGTCACTGTCCGTCACTTCAAGCACGCCTTTCCCCAAGGCCACGCCCTCTTCAAAAAAGTTCACAATCCCAGAGAGTAAATCTATACCATCAGTTAATTCAACTGGACCAACCTTAAAGAGATATTTTTCAATCTCTTTATAAACAATCTGATAATCTTTCGGGAGCGCCTTGACACGCGCCACGTGCACTCTCCACTCTTTTTTGCCTTCGATGATATCTTGTATTCTCATTTTATCCTCCTATCTACCTAACTTTTTAGCGATATTATTGTTGAGTTGCTTGCGCCACTTGTCCCGAAAAGACTTTGCCCCTTCTTCTCCTATCAACGCTGAACAGAAGCCTTCGATATCACCACCCAAAACCTCTTGTATACTCTGACCGTCCGCAGCCGTTTCTTCCAGCAGTCCAAGCACACCTTCAAGAATTGGCATTAGGTTGCGACCAGTGAAATCTGAGTGTTGCCAAAGATTATCCTCAATTTTTTCCCATGCCACTTGATAATCAGCGGGTAGATTTTTGGCTAGCAATTCAAAAGTTTTCAATTCTTTAGTCATGTCATTTCCCGTAATTTTTTCCCCAAACTTCATTATTTCTTCTCCTTTAACTTGTTAATTTTTGATGATACCAATTCCCATCTTTCCCAGAATCTCCTCAGCTCTTCGCACCCAGCATCGTTGAGCGTGAAAAACTTTCGCGGTGGCCCCATATCAGATGGCTTTTTCGTAATTTCTACCAGCTTGTTTTTCTCAAGCCGTACCAAGATGGTATAAACTGTCCCGTCTACAATATCGGAAAATCCGAGGGCATTCAGACTATTCTTTTCTATCTTAACAACCGTCTCAACGGTACAATAATTTGAAAACATATCCCACAAGATGTCAGATTAATTATAAAATTAACACTAACTGTTTTATAGTATTAATATAATTATGTATTATAAACATAATGGTAACTCCCATCTACATAGATTAAATTATATTTCTAGCTTTAAGAATTTCATAATTCAACGCATCCTCAATATCATTCTTTAGCATTCTCATGTTTTTATAATAACCCTCTTGAATTTGAGCGATATAAAATGCCAAAACTTTATTGTTTTTAATAAGAACCTGATCTTCATCCATCAATTCATCAAAAAGACTATTGTAGTTAATCTTAGCAATTTTGATTTTATCTTCCATGGTGATTGAATTAAATTTAATAATCTTGGAAAATCGAGAATATATCGGAGTCCCTAAATGTTTTTCCGCCTCTTCCTCAGTTAGATAATTAGTGGTACAAATAATAATACATTGTTCAACATTAACGGTATAATTCTTATCTACAAAAACTCCTTCATCAAACATCTGATAAAATGCATTATAAAATGAATTATGTACTTTATCAAATTCATCAAGTAATATTACATTAGACTCCCTACGAATTAATTCTCTTGCCAGACTATCCTCTCCATGCTCTGCGCCAAATATATATTTATACGCTTCCCCCGTTTGCTGCATTGAGAATTGTATTCTCAACATCTCTCTTTCAAAATGAGAATCAATAAATTTTGCTGTTTCCGTTTTTCCAACCCCAGATTCACCAAGAAAAAGTAAGGTTACTGGCCTTTTTCTATTTGGACTTGTGAGCGAATACACCGATGATAAAAATTGCCTGACAACATTTGGTTGTCCAATAATTGTATTGTTATAGTTCATTGATATATTTTTCAAAATCTCTAATGTCAACTCTTTATGTTTATCAGTATGTTCTTCAATTAATGCAGAATATGTTTTTTTTATATCTTCATAGAACTTTGTTGGTGGATTGTTGAGCCAGACTGTGTTAATTTTTACTCGCGAATGTTCTAAGACATTATTTGAAAAACTAAGTATTGCCCATTCTTTTATTCCACCATAATCATCCGTTTGGATAACTAAATTATCAATTTGCATAGGTAACTCGTCTGTTGATGTTATTCCATCCAAAACAATTTTTGTTTTATTGATATGATCTAAGACATCACCAATAGTAAAATAATGATCTGCCGAACTAATTAGTTTGTTAAACTTGGTATCTGATCCAAAATGAATGTGTATTTTTTTCATAATTATCCTGCAATCCCCGCTAAAACAACATCATAAACATCAACCTCAATTATATCTTGTGACTGGGTATCTTCTATATAACTTACCCGATCTTTATTCCTAGTTCCAAATTCAAATTCTCTAGATAAATCCAATTTGCTTTTATCTGTTTTTCCAACATAGATTGCATAAAGTGAAAGTTGCATTTTCGGCAAATCAGACATAGTATAATTATTTCTAAATGCAGAACTATTAAAACGAAAAATCGTCTCAATTTGGTTAGGATGTGAGACAAATTCATAATAGCCCCGGCCTCTAGCAATGGCCTCCTCTATCTTGGAAATATCCATTTTGAATTCATTTTCATCATTGCTTGGAATAGGAACATCACCATCAAGCATTGTGAAAAATGGCGCTGCTAACATTAGAAACGAAAACGAATTTGGTTCGGGATACATGATTAATTTTTCAAAAGACTTTATAGACGTGCACATCCTATTTTTTTCTTTTTTTCGTTGGTCCTTATCAATCAAATCTAAAAAGTCGGCAAGTAAAGTGTTTTCAAGAATATTCCTTGCTATTTTTTCTTTCTTTCGATTAACATCTACACTTCCATTTGCGCTTGCATTAAATGTAATACCGCTCAAAAAACTAAACAATTTTGGGGCATTTTTCCCATTAGTTCCAATACCCCCATCAACATCTGCACTTGCATTCATATCGGAGTTTATACTTGTAATAAATTCTGTTGTTTTTTTGAACTCTCCACCTAAAATTATCTGCATGTAATCTGCAACAGAACTTTCATCAAAATATATTACTTTAACAAATTTCATATTTTCCCTCCATATTCATTTCATTTTTTTAAATCTTGTGAAAATATATAGCTGTCAATTTTCTTATAGCATTTTCAGATATAATCGGCTATCTTCAAGACTCAAAACAACCTTATCCATGTCTTTATTTTGGATTATAAAATTTGTATCAAACACAAATGCTTTTTTCTTTCTCATTTTAGTCTCCATTTTGTCATTTATTGATCGACAGTAAGCGTTCAATAATCTCATGGATTTAAAAGCATCATGCAATATGAGATAATATCCCTACAAAATACTTTTAATGTTAACAAACAAGCTTTGGCAACATTAAAACAGTGGGGAGATGATAATTTGACTACTATGAAAGCATCAAGACATGAAATCCTTAAAGCCCAGTGGAAGAATATAATTAAGGACCAAAGTAAAAGTGATCTATCAATTAGGGAATGGTGTAGAGAAAATAATATTGCACATGGCAAATTCTACTATTGGCAGAGAGTAATTAGGGAGGAAACATTAATTAAAGCTGGAACATTAGCTGTTACAGGACAAGCTCAATTTGTAGAAGTCAAACCAAGTGTGGCTGAACTTAAATCAAACGACCAAGGCACTTGTGCTATCCTTCGTTCAAATGGAAATGAAATTGAAATTTTAAATGGAGCAGACCCAAATACATTAGGAGTGGTACTTAACCTAATGGGTATGCTATGAGAATAAGTCTTCCTGATGATATACGAATATATATTGCCTGTGGTAAGACTGATATGAGAAAATCTATAGATGGTCTTTCTGCAATTGTATCTCAAAATTTTAAACTAGATCCATTTGAAAATGCATTATTCCTTTTTTGTGGAGGAAAAAGAGACAGAATGAAAGCTATACTATGGGAAGGAGATGGTTTTCTTCTTTTATACAAGCGACTTGAAAATGGTGTTTTCCAGTGGCCAAGAAGCACAGAAGATGTTAGAGAAATTAGTCCACAACAATATAGATGGCTAGTAGAAGGACTAACAATTGATCAGAAAAAAATAATTAAAAAAGTAAATAATAAACTGGTAATATAGTTGCTTGAAACTCGTAAAAATACATAGTTTCAAGCAATTTCTTCTTGTTTTTCAATTGAGGAAATGATATAATATCCTTAAGAAAACAAACAAGGAAGGGCGATTCTAATGGATGAAAAATCTTTAATAAAGACACTTCAAAATACAATTGAATCCCAAAACAAAACCATAGAAGGCCTTAGAGAAGAGTTGAAAAAGGTTAATGAGAATATGGAATATCTCATTAAAAAACTCTATGGAAGAAAAACAGAAAAAACCTCTGCCATAGATGGTCAGCTAATAATTAGTGACATAGGCTTAGGTCTATTTAATGAAGCCGAAAAGGAAATGGACTTATCTGTACTTGAACCAGTTCCATTTGAAGAACCAATTAAAAAAACGAGAAAAGGATACAATAGAAAAGATCTATTTAAAAACTTACCTAGCCAAGATCAGATATTCAAATTAGAAGCTAGCCAGCAGGTATGTCCAATAGATGGAAATAGACTTTCAGTTATGGGAAATAAATTCATAAGATCTGAAATTAAATACATACCAGCAGAAATATCTGTAGTTAATATATACCAAGAAACATATGAATGTCGAGCATGTAAAAAAGAAGGTAAACCTGGGATATTTAATCCATATACACCAGAGCCTGTGCTTCAGCATTCTTATGCAACAGCTTCAAGTGTGGCATGGACAATGTATCAAAAATTTGTACAGTCAGTGCCACTCTACCGCCAAGAAAAGGATTGGAAGCAGATGGGATTTCCCCTAAGCCGTTCCACCTTATCTAATTGGATCATAAAAACATCAGAAGAATGGTTGTATCCAGTAGTAGAAAAGCTCCGTGAAGAACTACTTAAGGATAAATACTTGTATGCTGATGAAACCCCAGTCCAAGTATTAAATGAAGAAGGTAAGAAAAATACCACAAAATCATATATGTGGGTATACTCTACTTCAATTAATGCTAAACATGGAATAAGAATATTTAAATATGCACCTGGTAGATCAGGAGATAATGCCAAAGAATTCTTAAAGGAATTCAATGGATACCTCCACACAGACGGATTTTCAGGTTATGGTAAAGTAAAAGATATCCGCCACTCCTTATGTTGGGCACATGTTAGAAGATACTTTACGGATGCCCTTCCAAAAGACATGGAAAGTCCAGAAGCGACTTTACCAGCAACCGGAATAGCATATTGTAACCAGTTATTTGACTGGGAAAGAAAATTTAAAGACCTATCCCCAGAAGATAGAAAGAAACAGCGCCTAGAAAAAGAGAAACCAGTTCTAGAGGCCTTTTGGTCATGGGCAGAGATTACAAATGAAAAGGTACTTCCTAAATCTAGTATTGGGAAGGCCCTCCAATATGCTCTAAATCATACAGAAAAATTACAAACATATTTAGAAGATGGAAACTGTGTTATCTCTAATAATATAGCTGAAAATAGTATAAGACCATTTACAATAGGGAGAAAAAACTGGACTTTCTGTGGTAGCCCCCAAGGGGCAAATGCGAGTGCATGTGTATACTCACTAGTTGAAACAGCAAAAGCCAATGGATTAAACCCCTATAAATATTTAGAATTCCTCTTATCAAGATTACCAGGATCCAATATTAAAACAAACCCCAAAGTCTTGGATCTAATGATGCCTTGGGATGAATTAATTCAAAAAACATGCAAATCTGAATAAACACTACTATAGGGATATCATACAGATATCCCTATTATTATACAATGCATCTTTTATTGATCGCTTACGATCGACATTCTTATTATAGCAATAATACAAATTTATTTTTGGTCTCCCTCACCTAACAATTTCATTTCCATTTCTTCTAATGCTTTAATATAATCTTTCTCTGCTTTAGATATATCTCCTAAATGCAAGGCCTTATATTTCTTATACTCTTCTTTTGCCTTAAGTTCAGCTGTCTTAGCACTGATCTTACCGGCATGGGTTAGAATTTCATGCTTGGACAATTTGAGAAATCCATCTAATGTTTCAATCCAATCTGACATATACATAGGTATTCTTCTACGAGTCTGCATTTCAGCAAACTCAAGATAAGCAGAGACAACGCTATTTAATGCAGATAATTCATCTTCTGTACAATAATTTTTGGCTACTAACGCATCAGCTTGTTTGGGCTGTTCTCCTTTGAAACTTAGGATACCCATGTAAGGTTTATCGGCATTGACTGAGTAATAAATTTTTTCTGCAGCGGTTTGTCCATGCGCTGCCCAGTGCATTTTGTTTTGCACAGTTTTAAAAAATAGCATTGAAGATTCTATTCTTGGATCATAATCAATGCTTGTTGCATAGATATCAAGCACTTTCCTCCAAAATACTTTTTCTGATGAACGAATATCACGAATACGCTCCAACAATTCCTCAAAGTAAAGACCTCCACCATTATTCTTCAAAAGGTCATCATTCATGGCAAATCCTTTTTTCATATATTCTTTTAAAATAGTACTGGCCCAAATTCTAAACTGTGTACCTCGCAAGGATTTTACACGATAACCCACAGAAATAATGACATCCAAGTTATAATAATCAACTTGATATGTTTTACCATCAGCTGCAGTTGTTGCAAAATTTGCAACAACTGTATTTCTTATTAATTCACCTTCGTTAAATATATTTTTTATATGCCTAGAGATGGTAGATTTATCACGCTGAAATAACTCTGCCATTTGATCAATGGAAAGCCAAACCGTATCATTCTCAAAAGTTGTTTCTATTTTAGTCAAACCATCTTCGGTCTTATACATAAGAATTTCAGAGTTCATATTCATGCTCCTTACACGTTTTTCTTTTATTATACATGTTTCACCAAGATATTTCCATTATTATACCAAAAGGAGACTAAGTTTAAGAATTATTTTACTTCATTAAACTTAGCCCCTAGCATTGTAATATTTTATTAAAAACTCCTATCTATATGATTTAATCTAAAAGGTTATATTAATTCGACTTTCTGAGCTATCTTATCCACTGGGATTTTTCCATCACCCTCACCAAACTCAATGTTTATGTGGATATGACTATCTGCATTTTTGTGGGAAAGAGATACAACTGTCTCAACGTGCCTTGAGAGTATAATAATGATATCATAGTCTGATACTACCCCCTTGGTGGAAGGGTATATCTGTGAACCTAAGTATGATTAATAGCTTTTTCATTACAATATCTACCAATACACACTTTGGTTATTTATAATTTTTGATTCTAGTATACTGAAAGTTTTGTAATTATATAGGTTAGTAATTAAGGTTTATTAATATCCTTAACTTTCTAAAAATGATAATAATGGTTTTATCATATTTTTATCAGTAAAATCTACTTTTTTTCCGTATGTAGCTAAAAGTTCTCTATCATCATCAGATAATTCATCAGAACTCTTCTTAGAAATTACAATTTTCATCATTGCCATCATGGATTTATGAATTATTCCTAACTTCTTGTAATCAATTCCACCTCGTAAATGAAAAAACTTTATATTATCACGCATCTCTTTTGAAAAGTGTTTTTCTATAATGGGAAGAAAAACTTCCTCTTTATCAGTTGAAGCCAGCCCTACAGTAAAAACTATTATTTTTTTATCTTTTATAATCTCAAAGTTTTTAGTTATGGTAGAAATTCCAGCAATCCCACTTGCATATAATCCGCCACCATAAATAATAGTATCATATTCCATTAGTTTCTTAGTTTCTATTTCTGAGCATCCAAAAAAATCTGCTTTAGCTTCTTCAGCTATCCACTGAGCATATCTTTTAGTGCTACCATATTTAGACTTATATACTATAGCTATATTATTCATATATTTTCACTCCCCATCTTATATTTACTTAAAATATTTATTTGCCCCTTTTTAATTATTTAATGCATCTTCTATTGACTTAAGATAAGCTTTAGATGTCACTGTGGCTTGTGATATTACATCTGTTTTAGTATTTTGCGCTTCAATAACTTTATTAAATAATTCATCACTTACACTAGACTTTGCAAATGTAACATCATCTTCTATATTAATTTTTATTATTTTATGGTCCCTTACTGTAACATTGAGCTGATTTGACCATCTTCCAGCATTATATTTCCCACTATATATCCCATCATTTAGATCAGATATATTTATTCCGTTTATTCCAATATTCATTCCTTCACTAAGTCCTCGAGATAGATAAAATATTCCACTTGCAAAAACCAGTATAAATACACATGATATTGTGATTATTATTTTTAATATTCCCCTCAATTCCCTCCCCCTCCTAATTTAATCTATTTCCATTAGCCATTCTTAATACTATTTCATTTGAATAAAAACTAATCAAATTATCTCTTTGTTCATCGCTAATGTCTTTTTCTATTATGATTTTGAAAATAAGACCTAAGGTTGATACTACAATCATTTGAGCAGTTAATTCAATTGTATTTTCATCTACATCTTTATCCTTATACATTTCTTTTAAGCATTGGTATAATGCAGACAAAGCTGGTTTTTCTTTTGAGGCACCTTTAAATAATGAAGAAGTATGTTTTAATGCCACTTTTGATTGATTTAACTGGGCTGCCATAAATTCTTCTGGCATACTTAATGCTACTTTTATATAATTTTGGGTCATTTGTACTAATTTTTCTTCAGGTACGCTACCCTCTATTTTCATAGAAGATACTGCTGATACTATTTTTTTATAGCCTCTTTGTATTACAACATTCAATATTTCTTCCTTATCATCGAAATAATGATAAATTATAGAAGGGGAATATTCAATTTTTTTAGCAATTTTTCTAATCGACAGTTTATCAAATCCCTCGGAAGCTATGATGTCACTTGCTGCTGAAAGGATAAGCTCCTTCATTTCCTCTACTTCTCGTTCTCTTCTTTTTTCTGTAGTCATTGTTTCACTCCTTGTTTTCATTTAACATCATTTAATTATTGTACGTCGTTCAATGACTAAAGTATAACACTTAACAGGATTATTGTCAACATAACAATTAGGTATAAAGCATTAGTCAGCCTATTCTACTACTTATCTAGGAGAGGATTCTTAATTAAAACCAATATCCCCCATCCTTGCAATCTTGCTTTTATATACACAATAGTTTTTAAAGAAAAATCCCCTTAAACTTATAGTCTAAGGGAACAAAAATACACTATATTTTTATTAAAACCTTCTTAAAAACTAGCAATTCCAATCTATTCCTTCTCTATCAACACAACACACTCCACATGCCTTGAGGTGACAATGATGTCAATTGAACTTGGTAGCTCCTTGGTGTCATGTTGTATTTTGGGAATTATTGCAATTTACTTGTTTTTAATGAAAGTTTGCACTAGTATAGTGTGACAATTATATTTTCCAAATAGAGAATTCAACTATAATCAATGATAGTTCCGCTTGAACATAGTAATGCTTTTACAATAGATTTTTGGCTAAGTTTTTCCTTAAAACCGCTATACTGACTCTTCTTTCTATGAATTGAAGACCAAACACTGGACTACTTTTTTTTACTGAAAACACCGGTTAACTTCCCGAATAAAGATGTTTCTTTCGTCTTGATTTCATCCAACCTAACTTGATTGTTAAATAATTCAACTCCCATTTCACCTATAATTTTTCCTAATTCATTTTCAAAGTTACGATTATTATCAGGATATCTTGTAGTTGCATGTATATACTCGTGAATTAAAACATCGTAAAAAACATTTTCTTTATCAAGAACGCTTTCTTTGATGATAATGGCATTCTCATCTGGATCATAAACCCCGTTTGTATCACCACTTATATATTCATTTATCGTTTTAGAAATTTTTATTCTGTATCTCCATTTTTTATCTCTCAACCAATCCATAACAATATGATGTTTTTCCCAAACAATCTTCCTTTTTGAAGATAGTTCCTTTGGTGATACCCAAATATACTCAAAATTATCGTTATACTCTTCACGTACTAAATCGAATGTTCCCATTGCATTACCGTTAATATCAGTAGAATCTTTGATTTTATCGAAAGCATTCTGAGGAACGATAACCAACTCTCGTCCTGATTCTTTGATTTTCTCCTTATCATCATTTGACAATTCATAGGCTTCCATTTGAGAGAGATATACAACTGGTTTTTGAGCATTGTATGTTTTCATTGCATGAACTTGAATATCGACATAGTTAATTTCATCATAGCATCCACCTGTATTCAAATTTTTCAGTTCGTTAACCAACTGTTGTATAACAATTTCACTATTACTTTTCAAGAGTAACTTTTTCACAATATCTGCATATGCAGTTCTTCCGACATTGCTACGTTCTCTGTTGAGAGCTTTTTTCATAGCAGCAGAAAGTCTTGTTATATTATAGTTAAACATATAATTCTCTTCTTCTGCAACTTGAATACCATTAACGTATATTATGGAAATATTTCCATCTTTTCTAAATATCTCACCAAATTCTGTTCTCTCAATTGGATTTTCAGGATTAAAAGCTAAAAAAAGTTTCTTTGCTTTTGACATATCATCATCAGAAATTGACAAGATAAATTCAGTACCTGAAAAATCGTAATCATCAGTTTCAGAAACAGAAATATGTAGCGTTTCAATGTCATTAAAACCACCCTTTTTATGCATTTCAGTAGAAAAAACACCATGCTTAGATTTAATCTTGAGGTCAATATTATGTCGATAGAAAACTGCTAAGGCATCTTTTAATCCTACACCAAATTTCCCAATTATGCCTTCAGCATTATTCTTTTCTTCACTTTCATTCTGAGAAAAATGTTGATAATTTAAGCCACGACCAAAATCTCTAATATGCCAGAGTCCTTTTTTGTCTTTAAAAATATCAACAGGTAATGAATTAGTTAATATTGTTTCATCTAAAGCATTAGCGACAATCTCTCGTACAGCATGATAAACTTCCCAATTTTCTAAAACTTGTTCAATGTTTAAATCGAAATAGCGCTTTTCCATTGACATATCTCCTTAACTTCCAATTTACCCCGACATCCATCTTACTCGCTCAAAATTTTCATTATCTGAACCCCAGCCTAAACTATCCTCAAACTCGCACTTTCATAGAATCAAGGTTTCTCCTCCAGCAAACAAATCGTCTCCACATGTTTTGAGAGGAGGGGATAGCTGTCAAGAATTAGCAGCCTGTATTTTTTAGACTGAAATTCTCTCCGAGGGAACATATCGACTAAGGGTGTACGTATGTGGGAACAAATCAACTATAGACTTTCGTGTGAGTTTATTGTAAAAACCTAATTCACCGAAAAGAAATGTGGCGCATCTCGGTTTTCAAACTTACACTAACTATAAGAACTTATCAAGAATATAGTCAATTATAAAAAGAAATCAGGTAGTTAATTGTGCCATTTTCGACAAGAATATAAATTCCTAACCCGATAAAGATAACGGGCACAATAATACGCCCATAGCGTTCGATAATTCCACCAATCATTGGGATAGTAGCAAATCTTTTAGCTAACTGGCATAGAAGGAATATGCCAATAATAAAGACTGCAAGAACTATAACAATCTGACCAACATTCATTCCTGTAAAATATGGAATATAAATCCCAAGATTATCTCCTCCCATAGCTAAAGTCAGACCTGTAATAGCAAAAATTTGGGATTGATTGTTTTTAATTTGATTTCCAATGGAATCTTCATCCACATCCTCATCAACAAATATCGAACGAATCCCCAAACCCAAAGGAATCAAACCTAGAAACCCAATCATCAAATCCTGAGGAATATAATTGAGGAAATAGGCAGCAATGAGGCTTACCCCGACTAATATACCAGTCCCTAAATATTGCCCGATATAAATAGATTTTATCCCTCGGGTTCCTTGGTTGGCAAAAAGAATTATTAAAACAACTAAATAGTCAATCGATGTAGAAATGAATACAAGTAACGCTGAAATAAGTGTTTGCATAATTTTCTCCTTATACTATAGATTTTTAACATTCAGTTGAAATTATTCCATTTTTAAGCCTTTATCGATTGCCTCCTGAATAATTTTATGGCAACAAGTCCCTAGAGGGTTTTTTTCCTTGCAGTTGGAATTTTTCATAGCACCAGTTATGGCATTCACTTCTTTTACACTTTTCGCTCCATGTTTTAATACTGCATCAATAACCTGATCCTCTGTAACTTTGCTACAATAGCATGCGTACTTTGGATTTGCATCTTTCTTAAACCAGATAGGTACCCTAACCTGGTCTTTTAAGAATTTCTTTTCGTTATCAACACTATAGTAGACTACATTACAGTACTCATTCATGCAAATCTTATATTGCTCTCCTTCGACTGACTTGTGATAATCGTCTGTTACTAAGTGCTCAACGGTCACTTTACTAACAGAAATTCCTCCTTTATTGCATACCGGGCAATTATCCTTAGTTTGATCTATTTTCTGTGTATTGCACTCATGGCAACATTCATTAACATTGTTCATTATATATCCTCCTCGTCTTTGCTTCGCATTAAAAGAAGATGCACACTGCCTGCTATCAAAATTCGCCGATTAAGATGAATTCAACTCCCAATCGGCGATAAAAAAACTATATTTTCGTAATACTACAGATTTTTAACATTCAAGGCTCTAAAAGCATTTAATACTGCAATGATAGTTACACCTACATCTGCAAATATAGCTGCCCACATAGTAGTTATTCCAAAAGCACTTAAAATAAGAACAATTATTTTTATTCCAATAGCAAATACTGTGTTTTGAGATGCAATTTTTAGTGTTTTTTTAGAAATTTTAATTGCGGTAGCTATTTTTGATGGTTCATCGGTCATAATTACAATATCAGCAGCTTCAATGGCAGCGTCAGAACCTAAACCACCCATTGCTATTCCGATATCTGCACGGGCTAATACAGGTGCATCATTGATTCCGTCACCAACGAAAGCAAGTTTACCCTTTTTAGATTTTTGCAAAAATAATTCTTCTAGTTTCTCAACTTTGTCTGCTGGCAATAGTTCTGCGTAAACTTTATCAAGACCAAGTTCTTTTGCAACTTTTGAACCAACATTTTTATTATCACCTGTCAACATAACAGTTTGTTTAATATTTGCTGCCTTAAGTTCCATTATTGCCTGTGCTGAATCTGGCTTTACTTCATCAGCAATAACAATGTAACCAGCATATTGGTTATCAACTGCAACATGTACGACAGTTCCAATCAACTCTCCATCGAAGTATGCAATGTTCTTCTTTTTCATGAGTTTAATATTGCCTGCCATAACCTTTTTTCCATCCACTGTTGCAATAACTCCATGCCCTGATATCTCTTCTACATCTGAAATACGTCCATTGTCAATTTCCTTACCATAGGCTTGTTTTAAAGAACTGGAAATTGGATGGTTTGAGTAACTTTCTGCGTATGCAGTTAACTCTAATAACTCTTCTCTAGAAACTCCTTTTGGATGAACCTCCTGTACATTAAATACACCTTTCGTTAATGTTCCAGTTTTATCAAAAACAATAATTTCAGTTTCTGCTAATGCCTCTAAATAATTACTACCTTTGACTAAAATACCCTTTCTAGATGCTCCACCTATTCCACCGAAGAAACTTAAAGGAATAGAGACTACAAGAGCGCATGGGCAAGAAACTACTAAGAATGCTAATGCTCTATATATCCAGTCGCTAAAGGTTGCTCCCTCTATAACAAGAGGTGGAATAATAGCAATGAAAACTGCAAGAATTACAACAATTGGAGTATAGTATCTTGCAAATTTCGTAATGAATTGTTCTGATTGGGACTTTTTACTACTTGCATTTTCAACTAAATCAAGAATCTTACTTACAGTAGATTCTCCATATTCTTTAGTAACTTCTGCAGTAATAACTCCATTAATATTAATGCATCCACTTAAAATTTCATGTCCCACTTCTACCTCACGTGGAACAGACTCACCTGTAAGTGCTGATGTATCAACCATTGAATTTCCCTCAATTACCTTACCATCAAGCGGAACTCTCTCCCCTGGTTTAATTACAATAATATCACCAATTTGTACTTCATCAGGGTCAATTTTTATAACTTCATCGCCCCTTTTAACATTTGCATAATCTGGTCGTATGTCCATAGCATCTGCGATTGACCTTCTTGACTTATCAACTGCGTAACTTTGGAATAGCTCTCCAACTTGATAAAATAGCATAACTGCAATACCTTCTGGATACTCACCGATTAAAAATGCTCCAATTGTGGCGACGCTCATTAAAAAATTCTCATCAAAAACTTTACCTCTAAGAATATTTGTAACAGCTCTTTTTACAATATCTCCACCTGCAATAATATAACTGATTACAAACATAGCAATCTGCAACCATTCAATATTATTAATTAGCAGTGCTACAATAAATACTAATGCAGCAATAATTATTCTCCATAAACGTTTTTTCATGCTACCTCAACTCCTTTAAGCCTTTTTCATGATAACATGTGACTCAATATCTTTAACGACTTTTTCTGCTTCTTCTATAATTGTAGGCATTTTTTCATCTTCACCTTCAATAACAAGTTTTTGTGTCATAAAGTTTACAGTGGCTTCCTTCACACCATCAAGCTCATTAATAGCCCTCTCCATTTTTGCTGCACAATTTGCACACTCTAAACCTTCAAGTTTAAATCTCTTTTTCATTTTAATTCCTCCTAAATATTATTTATAATTTTGTTTTGCATACTACAAGTCTTTTTAAATTTACTTGAAGAATTGCCCATCTAATATGAATACTAATTTTCAAAAAACATTCTATTCTACCGTATTTCTACTTTTCGTTGATATGAATTAGACCTTGATCAAATATTTCTCTTACATGATCATCAACTAAGGAATAATATACTACTTTGCCTTCTTTTCTGTTTTTCACTAAATTAGCTTGCTTTAAAACTCTCAGCTGATGGGAAATTGCTGATTGTGTCATGTTAAGTAATACAGCGATATCACAAACACACATTTCAGCTTCATGTAAAGCCCATAATATCCTGATTCGTGTTGAATCTCCAAATACTTTAAATAATTCTGCTAGATCATAAAGGATTTCTTCTTGAGGCATTTTATCTCTAACTTGATTTACAATATCCTCATGAATTACATTGCAGTCACATCTTTCAATTGAATTAAATTTTTCAGTCATATTATCACCTCTTTTTAAACTATTTCATCTGAAAACTTGAACAGGTATTCATACGTTATGTATTTATTATATGATCTTTTTTCTCATGTGTCAATAGTTATATGAGCATTTATTCAAGTGTTTTTTATAAACAAGAGAAAAGCCCACAACTCTACTCCTGAGTCATGGGCCATCTAAGTTCCTTTTTTCATACTTCAACTTCAATGCCAGATTTAAAGCATATTACAAAGTGGTCATCGTAAACAGTAACATTCTGTATTAACTTTCTTACAAGTGCACCATCATATCTTTGGGTACGGTATTTATTGTTGCGGATAAATTCTATCAGCTCGCCTATCCTCTCATTCTCTCCACTTAAGGATGCATCTTGCACAAGGAATCTCTGTCGCTCTTCACGGAGCTTATCAATCTCATCAGCTAAGAATTCGTAATCCTTTCCTTTGTTGGCGAGACTGATTACTTCTTTCTGCTTTTCCTCAAGTAGGTTGTTAATCTCTGAAATCTTATATTCTGTGGTATCACCAATTACTGCGTGGATGTTTTCTTCCAAGGTTCTTATCATGTTATCACCCCCGGCAAGAAGTCTATTAATGGCAGTCATAACCGCATCATATAAATCTCCTTCTTTTACCGTCCGGTTCTTACAGACTTTGGGTCCTTGATCGATTCTAGTGACGCACCGCCAAACAAACTCTTTCCTCCCGTGAATATTCCAATAAACCCGTCTGTAAATGTCTCCACATTGCCCGCAGAAGGTTATGGTACTTAAAGAATATTTACTACTATAGAGTCTTTTGCTTTTATCTGCCCCTGTATAAATATTATTCCGGCGATGAAGTTCTTCCTGAGCCTGAAGAAAGAGTTCCTTTGGTATGATCGCCTCATGGCTATTTTCAACATAATACTGTGGGACATGGCCTTCATTCTTGACCCTCTTTTTTGTAAGGAAATCCACCGTAAAGGTCTTCTGTAGAAGGGCATCCCCGATATATTTTTCATTCATCAGAATCTTTTTTATAGTTTCTGGTCGCCACTTTGGTTTTCCTGCAGCTGTTAAAATACCTTCCTTCTCAAGATCCCTCCCAATACCTGCTAAGCTTTTCCCCTCAAGGTATTCTCTGTAAATGCGTTTAATGATGTGTGCCTCTTCAGGAACTATGATTAGGTTGCCTTCTTCATCTTTCGTGTACCCCATAAAGCGATTATGGTTGACCTGTACTTTCCCTTGCTGATATCGGTATTGAAGTCCAAGCTTCACGTTTTGGCTAAGCGATTGGCTTTCTTGCTGTGCGAGGGATGCCATTATGGTCAGAAGAACCTCCCCCTTGGTATCCATTGTATTGATGTTCTCTTTCTCGAAAAATACTGAAATATTTTTGTCCTTGAGCTGCCTAATATACTTTAGGCAATCCAGAGTATTTCGAGCAAATCGACTGATTGACTTTGTAATCACCAGATCGATATTCCCCTCCATGCACTCGTCAATCATGCGATTGAACTCTTCTCGTTTTTTCGTGTTAGTGCCTGAAATACCGTCATCTGCAAATATGCCTGCGAACTCCCATTCAGCATTTTTCTTTATAAACTCGGTGTAATGAGCTACCTGCACCTCATAGCTTGAGTTCTGCTCTTCAGTTTCTGTAGAAACACGGCAATAAGCAGCAACACGCAGTTTCTTTACTTTTTCTTTTGCGGCTGTACTTCCGACCCTTTTTCGTGCTGGAATTACAGTTATGTTTTTCTCTGCCAATTTAAACCTCGCTTTCTATCAGACTATACAGGTACTCCGCTCGCGCTACTGGATCATCTGGAAGCTTACCTTCTGATTTTCTCATTTTAAATCTTTCTATAGGTGGGGGAGCACTGAAAGCTGCAAGCACTGCAATCCTCCCTAGATCCTTCGCACGTTTACTTCTAACTTCTTCAGCCTTATCAAACGTCTCTTTATCAATGATTGCGGGGTATACGTCATTTCCAAGATAGTTGACGTTTTTCAAAATAAGTCCCATGGATGAATGTGTCTTCTGAATACCAGCCTGCTCACCGGCCACAGCTAGAGAAAGTCCTGAAATGTACTTTTCAAAGAAATCCCTTACTTGATCCGCAGCCCTTTCATCAACGGTAACAACTCCGTCCGTAATTGTATATCCGTATGGTACATAGGCCATTTACCTCACCACCCTTTCTTTAAGGGAAAGTCCACATTTTAGTTCAAATATCAGTTCATCCCTTGAATTTACAATGATGTTTTCTACATACTTTTCAAATGCCTCGTCCGTATAATTGCCATCAAACTTATCTTTTGAAACATGCTCAAGAATCGCCTTTACCTCATCAGCCTGTGATGTTCCACTTGTAAATGACATGACCAGGTTCGTCTTCTCAGTGGTTAGATTTTTTATTTCGCTATCCAGAACATTTCGTTCCTTGCTAAAAAGTGCCGGTTCAAGAAACCCTTTTGTCATAAGGCCAATAAGGGTATTACGCTCTTCTGTTAGTTGTTCCATGCGCTTATCGATGGCGTCAATTCTTTCAAGATCGCACTCTTCTTGGGTTTTGCTTATGGAATCATAAAGTGGCCCCAGGATGACCTTTCTGCTGTAGGCAAGCTTATTCATCATGGTGGCAAAGGTTGCCTTTATCTCTCCATCCCGAATAAATAGCATGGAGCAGCTGTTTTTGTCTTCAATATGCCCTATGCAGCTCCAGGCGATATAACTTCTGCCAGCAGAGTAGTTTCTTTTTCTCCTAAACTTGGACCCACACTCTCCACAGATGATTTTGCCGCTTAATACATATCTATTCTGATAAGCCTTTTTGTTAACAGCCTTAATCTTTGCTCTTTGTGTTATCAGCTTTTGTGCCTTAGAAAACACTTCTTTGCTGACGATAGGCTCATGATGATTCTTGCAGTAAAATTGGTCTTTCTCACCTTTATTAGGTCGCCGATTGTAGTTGTTATCCGTGTAAGTCTTTTGGAAAAGCGCATCCCCTTTGTATTTTTCATTTCGGAGCATATCAATCACTGTTCCTGTGCTCCAATGATTACCTCTTCTTGCAGGAATCTTGTCCCTGTTAAGGCCCTTTGCGATCACACTTCCACCTTTACCAGAAAGGCACTCTGAAAAAATGCGCTTAACAACTTCTGCTTCTTCTGGAACGATGACCATCTCACCATTCACATTGGCATAACCATAAGGTGGACTGCCAATAATGAAACTGCCATTTTGAAATTTTTTACTGATTGACCATGTCATGTTCTGTGAAATGGATGCTGACTCTTCTGCCGCAAACCCAGATAAAATAGAAAGCATTAACTCACCTTCCATATCACCTGTGTTTAGATTTTCCTTTTCAAAACAAATGGTGACACCTATGTTTAAGAGCTGTCTTACCAGTTCTAAACAATCCATGGTATTACGCGCAAACCGGCTTATGGATTTGGTGATAATAAAATCAATCCTATTACTTTCACAATCACGAATCATCCGGAGAAGTTCAGGTCGTTTTTCCTTCTTGGTGCCTGATATGCCTTCGTCATAATAAAGCCCGGCAAATTCCCATTCTGGATTGGATTTAATATAGTTTTCATAGTGTACCCGCTGAGCTTTAAGGCTTACCAGCTGGTCATCACTATCCGTTGAAACCCTTGCATAAGCGGCAACTCGAAGTTTGCTTTTTGATGGCTGTGATTTGGGCAGTTCATCTATTTTCGTTATCTTTTTCATCATCTCACCTCCCTTTCTGCTATTACATATATCACTCTAAAAGCTATTAATAGCAAGCTTTTTAGGACATAATCTCGGCTAAACGAGGAGAGAATTTCTGCTTATTCAAGGCTGATATTTTGTGTAATTCATCCGCTGTGATTTTGCCTTCTTTATATAGGTTTGCGACAATGCTCTCCGCTATGTGAAAATCATATTCCTTTTGTAATTCTTCCTCTGTCATCTGCTCGGTCTTACCCTTTAACGGACAACCATCTTTTACTTCATAAATGTTCATAGAAAAACACCTCCTACCTAGTAGCCATGGCAGGAGGTGAAATCTGATGATTTCATTAATCTTTTTGATAAAATTCACATTCATAGCCATCAGCATCAAGGAGCAGCCCTTTTGCCCAAGGTGGCACTTGACTCATTTGTTTACATACTTCAGTAACAGATATTTGAGTATTGGCTTCAATAATGACTTCATCATGGACATGAGCCACAATACGATAAGTACTAAGCATCTTCATTGAATACATCAAAATATCACGGGATATAGCTTGAACAATATTCTCTACAAACTTAGGACCGTAACTTTCAAGACGCTCCCATTTCTTTGTTCCACCTACTCCTTCATAGGTAACAGACTCACCACCAAACTGATTCTCACCGATTCGAGGTTTTACATAGGCAAGCCGTCTACCTGAGGGAAGAATGATAAAAAGCATGCCACTAAGACAATGAAACTCGATGCCATGGGTTTCTTGTGATTTATTTTCCTTTACGCATTGTTTAGCCGCCCGATCTACATCCCACCAGAACTGTGTGATGTTGGGATTAGACATTCTCCAGGCATTCACAAGCGGTTTTAATTCTTCCTCTTCAAGCCCCATCTCTAATGCGCCCATGGCTTTTAATGCACCAACAGAACCACCATAGCCAAGTGCCAATTCAGCAATTTTACCCTTCTGTCTCAAGTGACCGTTCACACCATGCTTTTCAACGGAAACACCAAACATCTGTGAGGCAGATGCACAGTAGATATCACCACCACTAGCAAATACATCCGTTCGCCATGTCTCACCTGCAAGCCATGAAAGCACACGAGCCTCAATGGCTGAAAAGTCAGCCACAATAAACTTATGACCTTCTTTTGGTACAAAGGCTGTACGAATTAGTTGTGAGAGTGTATCGGGTATATCTTCATAGAGCAGTTCTAGTGTTTCAACATCACCATTTCTGACAATAGTTCGCGCCTCTTTTAAATCTGGCATATGGTTCTGAGGGAGATTTTGTAACTGCACAAGCCTTCCGGCAAAGCGTCCTGTTCTGTTAGCTCCATAAAACTGAAACATTCCTCTGGCGCGAGAATCACTACAAACCGCATTTTCCATTGCTGTATATTTCTTTACCGAGGATTTTGCCAGTTGCTGACGAAGTGAAAGAACTTCATTTAGTTCACCATCTGTTTCCTCAAGTTTCTCAGCGACAGCCTTTTTCCCGAGTGTCTCCATCTCTAGACCGTTATCTGAAAGCCAGCCTTTCATCTGTTGTACGGAGTTTGGGTTTTCGAGATGTGTTATCTGCTGCATGGCGGTTAGTAGTTTTTCATGAGAGATGTCATCCATAGCGATGGCCTGCTTAACAAAATCCATATCAACCTTTATGCCTCGATCGTTAATTTCTTGGTCGAGATGATGCTCATCCCAGATGTCCTCTGGCACTGGAAACTTGATCAATCTTTGTTGTATCTGGATTTCTGCCTCCACATCACGCTTGTTATATGCTTTGAACTTTTGCCACTTATCGATTTCATCAGTGGGTAGGTTACGGGTCCTACCACCATTTGTTTTAGTCGGAGTACATGGAACACAAAAGTATCGTATCAGGTCTTTACCCTCCGTCAGCTTTTGCTTCTCAAGTCCTAGCACTGCACCTACACCTTCTAAAGAAAGAGGAAGTCCCATATAGGCAGACCAAACCATGGAACATTTCCACGAGGAAGGATTTAGATAAGTCCCAGTGGGATAGCCCAAATAACGTGAAAGGCATACTCGCTCAAACTGAGCATTAAATGCCCACTTCGTAATGGTTTCATCGGTTAAGGCATCTAGGATTTCTTTTGGAATCTTTTCTCCATTCATCAAATCGATGACCTTAACTTCATCACCGTCAACCGCATAACCAAACAGCATCACCTCAAAATCATCTGCTTCTACGTAACGATAAACACCACTTTTTTGTAGATTGGTAGAAGAATAGGTTTCGATATCAATTTCTAAGTTCTTCATAGCTACCACCTTTCCTAAATGAAAAAAGGTGGCAGAGGTAAGACCTCCACCACCATCAAGTTTTCTATTCCTTTTAGGCAAGGAAGTCATCATCGACAAGAGTCGTAAAATCATCTACTGCAGAAGTCTTACCGCCTAGAGGTTCTCCGTCTCTAATTTTTTGAATGTTACCAAGACCACAAGCTACACCTTTATTACCATTTGAGTTGAAAGCATAGAAGTTAAGAGAAACCCTACCATAACAACCGCTGTATACCTCGCTACGATCCAGTATCGGCTTAACACTTTTGTCTACAATCTGTGGCGCTGTCTTGCTATTCGCATTGATGAAGTAATGGCCTTTATAAGCCTCATCATCACGCTCTACATCACCATCACGCAGCGGTAGTTTAATGGCTGCTTTATTTGGTTTCTTACCACCAAACATTGCGATACCTTCCTCAATGGCAGCATCAACTGCTGCATGGATAGCATTAATGGTTTCCTTGTCATCCTTTGGAATAAGGACGGATACGCTGTACTTTTCTGCACCACCATTAATAGATACAGGCTCCCATCCGTGGAAGTAAGAAAATCTTGAGTTTACACCTGTGATAACTTTTGTTTTGTTTTGCATATTTGCCATAATATTTAATCCTCCATAATTTCGTTAAATTCGTTTTTAGCATTTACTACGTTCATAGCCGGTCTTTTATCTGAGTTTGGAACAAGAGTCGGCTTGCCCGGTGGTTTGAAAATGAGATCACCAAGGAGTTCCTCAAACTTGGCTTTACCCATCAGTTTTTGCATCTCTGTCAGCGGAATAAGGCTCTTTCTGTAAATGTCCTTATATCCACCTGCCACGGCTTTTTCTGCAATGGCTCCTTCATCTTTGTACTTGCGAACCGAGCGACCTTCCACAACTTTAAAACCATTCCACTCTTTACCGTGATTGACTGCTGCATCAGTGGCATAGGCAGTTATTTCATTTGCCCATTTGGTAAGGTCGGGAAGAACAAGTAAGATTTCTTCTATTTCAGCATCCGTCAGAAGAGGTGGTATCTTGAATTCTTTCTCAGCAAGTTTTAGTTTTTCTTCGGCTCTAGCCCTACATTTGTTTGCCGCTTTACAGAAGGTACACCATGGACCGGGGATGTATTCACCCTCACCGTTGAAGGCTTTGTCAGCTCTGGGCTTTAGTTCCTCTTCAGCCCAGTCTTTTAGTTCTTCCACCGGTATTGTCCAGGTGCTGACATTCTCTCTTCTAGGCTGAAAGATCGTCATGGACACTTTTTTAATGTCGTACAGGTGATCATAGATTCCAAGTGCTCCTAGGGCATACAGTTTCATCTGTGGATTGTCCACTGCATCAACTAGCACACCCTGTCCATATTTAAAGTCTACGATGTGAAGTCTGTCATCTGAAATGATTACACAGTCTCCTGTCCCAAAACCATCTGGAACATAACAAGAGAAGTCAAGACGTTGTTCAATAAGAACGATAGGATCTGTGCAAGACTTTCTTGCAAGTTCCACCTGCTCCATAACAAAGTCCACGTAAGCATCTGTACATTCCTCCATCTCATCAGAGCTATACTCAGAGATAGGTCGCTGACTTCTCATATGAAGTGCCTTTTTTAGTTTGTGTTCACACAGGTCATGAGCCGCTGTGCCTTCTTTTGCTGCCTCACCACTTTGGTCTTCAAACTCCAGTTCAAGTCTTGCAGAGGGTAGGCAGTTAAGCCACCTGTGGGATGAGGATGCAGATAATATTGCATGATTACCCATTTCCAAGCTCCTCCGCATCTTTCAAAATGTCAGCGTAATAAGACTTATCAACAGCACTTAACTTGTCTGCACCATACTTCTGAATGAGTTCCCGCACTTCGGCAGTAAACCCAATCTGGCTCTTTTCAGCAAGTACCATACGCACTTTTTCCAGTGGGATATCCGGCTCTTTTACTGGTTCTTGTTCAGTGGCAGCTTTTGCACTTGGAGCAGGATCTCCTTCTGTCATCGCATCGCAAACTGCCTGTATGCTGTCAGCAAGACTTCGCATATCATTGACCACTTCAAGCAGTAATTTTATTTTGCTCAAGGTCAGTTCCTCCTTTCGTCATTTCACAGATAGAGAGTTCCTCGATGCTATCTCCAGGGATCACAATCGTTACACGCTGGTTGCTCCCTAAAAGAAAGCGAAGAATTCGTTCCCTTACGGACACATTACGGTAGGTAACAAGTCCGCCTGTCTGTGGTTTCTTAGAAACACTAATTTTTAGATTATGTTTCATATCCATCACCTCTTTCCAAAGGGCGATTTATTTGTTGCCCTCTACCTAGTAGCCACGGGAGATGATAGAATCTGACGGTTTAGAAAAAAAGAATGCCTACCAAAGAGAAATACTCCTTGATAGGCAATCTTATTAGGTCTTATTTCAAGAGTTCATTGACCCTTTTTTGTACCGAAATATAGTCATAACCGGCATTTGTAAGTTTGTTTTTTCGATCTTGTCCGTTACCCCAATCGCCACGAATGACTTCCTTTGCGATGGCATCAATAGACTTTTTACTAGATAGCATTTCATTGACCTTTGATTGCACTGCCACATAATCATAGCCTGCATCCGTTAAACGTTTCTTTCGTTCTTCGCCATTACCCCACAACCCTTGAATGACTTCCTTGGCCAGCGTCTCAACCGATTTCTTTTCTGTAGGAGCAGATGTGCTTTCTTCTTTGGCAAGATGATTTAGCCCTGCACTTTGGATAATCGTTTTGTAATCCTTATAGGCATAGTTCATATCCAAGTTGCCTGAGTAACCACTTAGTTTACCTTTGCTTGAGTACTGCCAGATACCATGACGAAGTGTCGGTTCTTTATTAGACCACTGAGCGACCCAGAAATCATAAGGTGCTAGACGATCCAGTTCTGTTAAATCTTGAAACCAAGAACTAGACGCATAGATACCGGCATAATAGCCAGCATTTTCTATGGTTTCACAAAAGCCTACTAAAGCATCGGTAATGGCTTTCTTACCACTTGGTCGCTGGTGATAATTATCCTCTGTATCAATAAAAACGGGATAAGAGATGGTCTTGCCTTTGATAATTTCAAGGCATTTCTTCGCTTCTGCTACGCCTTTGGCATTAGTATTCGCACAGCTGTACCAGTAAACACCGATAGGAATACCTCTCTCGTGAAAGGCTTTGTAGTGTTTTTCAAAGGCATCATCTTTGTGTAAACTCACTCCTGTACCGTGACCGGTGTATCCTGCACGTAGAATGACAAAATCAACCTCTTTTGCAAGTTGGTCATAGTTTATCTGACTTGGTTTTTGCCACGTGCTGATATCGATTCCTTTAGTTTTCATGATTATTCCTCCTCGTCGCTCTTGTTATGAAGCTGTTTTAATACATCTTTTAGTTTTTCTGGGATAGGTAGTCCAAGATGAGCTGAGTTTTCTAACAGTGAGATCCCCTCATTCGATAAGTAGAAGAAAACAATCGCTGTTCTTAGTACGCTCCCATCACCAATCACATAGACATCTAAAATATTAGCCACACCCACTAAAACAAAAATCAGCACTTTACGGCTGATTCCGATAAATCCCACTTCGCTTGATAAAGACCTATCAGCGATTGCACATAAGACACCTGTTAGATAGTCGATGACTACAAAAACCAGTAGCACATATAAAAATCCGTCTGCTCCTCCTAAAAACCATCCGAAGAATCCACCGATTGCTGTTATCACAACTTGAATCCAGTTCCATATTTCTTTCATTTAAAAATCCTCCTTTTGATGAAATAAAAAGAACACCTACTTTTGCAGATGTTCCTTTGATTACTCTATTTGCTTTGGTAGCCACTCCCAGAGCCTTAAATCCTCCTGCCCTAGTGACCACATACACATGCCTCGAAGTTTCCACCGATAAGCTGCTTCATTTGCCCAGTACACAAGACTATCTACATCTTGATAATAAAGAATGGAAAATCCGTCACCATCACCTAAGAAAAGACGAGATATCCAGATGTTGATATCCCTTGGAATGATGGTGACACTGTAGTCCTTTCCGCACTGAATGGACGGCATCATATCTGAATGAAAAAAATCATAATCTAGGGAGATGCTTTCACTTCTTGTGGCTGATTCCTCAAGGTCTGCTGTTAAAGTAAACACTTGAAACTCATCATCCCAAGAACAGTTACTTCTTGATAGCCGACCATAAGTTTTAAATGTTCCATCGGGCATAAGCACGTCAAAGCGTTCATAAGGCTCATAGGTCCAAGCATCGCCTAAGCGAAGCAACTGGCAATGGACTTTATTATCCGAACGAATACCTGCATACCCTGTCACATCCGAGCAAGTGGCTGTAAAGCGCAGTGTATTAGATGCAGAGGAATAGACCCGCACTTGATTGCCACGCTTTCGAATTTCTAGAGTGTAAAAGCTTGGATTCGATCGAATGTTTGCGGCCGATGTTTTTGAAAAGCTGGTGGCATAACTACCTTTTAAAGTAGAACCTTCATACAGTTCAATACGCTGGTTATCATAATTAAAGCAACAATAAATCGTTCCAATAAAAACACCTGCCTTGCCACTAAAGGTCTCAGGAAAAATAATCTGCGCCCTTAAATGGATATCTGAAAAATTGTTGTAGTTCCATGCTAACTGCCCCTTACCCTCCAGTTGGGAATAGGGTCTATTCATCGAACTGCTTGTATCTTGCCAAACACTCCATTCGCCTGATAATGTTGTCCAGTAGCTTTGGGGGAGAGGGTTATCATCTCTAAAATCCTCATACCACACAAGGGCAGAATCTGCTTTTCTTCTAAGCATTTCAAGCGTCAACTTAAAACCAGTTGCAGGTCCTACCATATCACCATTTACATCCTTGAAATGTCTAGGAGCTAGGGTATATTCTGCTTCACCAACTGTTGGCTCCTCAGAAAATGAAGAACAGACTCTAAATCCATAAAACTGTACACCCTTTGCCCCAAGCGAAATGGTGATGGTGTGTGTTCCTGCAGAAAGGCTCACTCCTTTTTTCAGCACCGCCCAGAAAGTCGTTCTCCAATAAGGCCACCACAGTCTGTTTTCAGAAAAATCTACTTCATTTCCATCAAGGGAGATATGAATATTATTCTTATCCCAAAATGGAAAGCCTAGCTTTACTGCTACATCATAAGTACCTGCCTGAGCAAGCGTAAAATGATAGGTTGCCGCACCTTCATCCCCCAGTGTTGTGACGCTATTAGAAACAGAAACAACACCAGAATAACTATCCGGCATGGCATCATGATCTACATAAACAGTTCCAAAGGCTAACTTTTGTTGTTTGCCATAGGCTGTGAGATATTGTCTGCCATTGTAGCTTGCAGATAAGAGTGGATAGCTATAGCGAGTGGCATCTCTTCCTTCCATATAATCGTAGACATGCGGCAATGCCCAGGGCACTTTATTATCATCATCCCAATAAGCCACGACGGGAATAAACGGTTGAGGAGGCGCATCGTCTGTGAAATTATATACTCCTGTCATCCAGTATTTTGCCGCATAGTAGGTATGAGACGTTCCCCTATAGGCTTTACCTAGGTTTTCTGGTGTGTCATAGATTTGCCAATTCCAACCGTATGCAGGCATCCCAAAGAAAATCTTATCGGGATTCATTACTGTAACGGCATAATCATAAATCCCTTCAAGCCAGCTCCTTGGAGATACAGGTCCCGGTGCAGAACCTGACCAAGCCATACCATAACTCATAATTGATGCGGTATCGCAATAAGGGTCTAGGTCACCATAGACGCACCAGTTCTCACCACCTACAGAGCCATTGACACTGGTCATACCTGGAAGGCAAATGTTCATCAGTTTACTTGAATCATAGGCTTTGATGGTGTTGTAAATATTTTTAAACATGGTCGTTGACTCAGCATGAGTGGAATAGTCATCGCCTCTTTCTAGGTCAATATCAATACCATCGCACCAAGGATACTTTTTCATAATACGAATAAGCTCGGATAGAAACAGTTCCTGAGCGCCATTCGTGTTATCTCTCAATGCTCTGAAAATACTATTTGCTCCATCATTGGCAATGGTCAGTAACCATTTGATGTGACGATAACGGTTAATGTAGGGGAGCATACTACTGATGGTGACACCACTCTCAACAATTTCACCCGTAGCTCGTACCTTAAAAGAAAAAAGACCGATGGTATCAATCCGGTCTCCATATTTCTCTAAAGCTTCATACATCCGTGCATTTCCCATAAAAGTCCACACCATGATTTTCTTGCCTTTTAGTCGTTCCATTAGAATGGTTCACCTCCGTCTTGCATTTCCTGCATGGTAAACAGCACCCTTGCAGATTTCCCTTTTTCAAGGGTCACTTTGTGCTTTGAGTCCCAGGCAGCACTGTATTGATAGAACCCCTCTTTGGGTTCGCTTGCTCCGTTTTTGGTACATGCTCGTGTAGATGCTAGGAGCGCCAAATCAACATCTTTTCCAATGGTTCCAGGGAAGGAGACCTGTTGACCTCCTATACCTTGGCTTAGTTTCACTGTTCCAGCAGACATAGAAAGCTTTGGATAGATATGAATATCAAGTCCTGCAGAGGTTTCACCAACATTAAATAAAATAATGGTTTCCTCTGAACGGACCACACCGTTAAACCAAACAGGATTCTTGATACTGCCATCTACTTTTAGTTTTTCTAACCTACTTTCTGTATGAGGCGCATAACCATTTAGAACAGGTCCTTCTTGTAAATGGATGTCCGTAAACCAAATCATGCCAGTGCAATCATAGAGGGTAGGTTTTATGCTTACACTCATGACACGCTTATCTTGTTTTTTATTTATGACTTCTGCCAACCTTATAAATTTAACCTTAGCCATCTAACGTCCACCTTATTTCACAGGGATGACCTACCCATCCCGTGACCACTGACCCTGCTTGTAAAAAGAGATCCGTAATATAAAAAGTGCCTGTGCAATTTGTGACACAGACACGGATGGTAATGGATTTTACTTTAGAAGAGTAGCTTTCTGGGAGTATCTTTTCTGATGTTCTTGAAAAATAGGCCACCAATCCACCTCCTTAATACAAATCAATAAACCTTGCTTCTGTCGTTCCATCTTCATATTCAATAACCACTTCAATGCCAACCTGTGAATTGCTACTCAGCTTTTCAAGGTTTTCAGATGCGATTTGTGCCGAGAGCGTGTAGCTAGAGCGATTAGCCGGATAGATGGTCTGAGCCATACTCTTTGTCATATTTGCTATACCCATTGCCTTAAAGGATGTCGACCCACTTACACCGTTATCACCATCTACTTCAAAGCCTGAGTTAACCCAGTAAGCCATTCCATCATCAGCACGAGAATTTCGCAACAGATTAAAAGGCACCATTTCCCGGATATCATTATTTGTCACCATACTTGTGCCTTCAAGAGAATCTGCCACGTTATCCCACTGGCTTGCAGAACTACCCAGATTTTTAAGGGTAGTGGATAGTTCTAATACTGTATTCCATGGTTCTTGTAAGTTATATTCTCTTCGTATAACACGAGTTGTCACCGACAGTCCTAAATCTTTATCTTCTACATGAACATAATCGCCAAGCGACCATGCCTCATGCTCATAACCCGTTAACACCGATAAATCCATTGCCTTTAAAACATAAGAGATGTTTGGTTTTGAATACTGAGCAAGCCTCATCTCGGTATATTCTTTCATCTGATAGGGATTGGTAAAGGTAGAACAATCAAGCGTTGATATTCGAATATCAGACGAATAAGTATAGTCCTCCACATACGCCTTTCCTCCATTGATGTCTGCAAAGGTAAGACCATCGCTGCCAATGGCATAGAGCCTTGTTACAAGACTTCTGGTATCAACGACTCTTTTAATGCTCTTCATATTTTTCTTATAGGCGAACAATGCACCACTATCCGTACCATAGACCGTTAAGAGATGGACCAGTCTATTCGGGCAATCAAAGACAAGGTCTCCACCGTGTAAGTCAGCAACCCTGCGAAGGATGGAAAGTGCATTCTTTTCTGTACTCGTCCAGGTTCTTTTGGTTCGTACATTAACTGTGCCTACGCTCCATTCCGTTCCTTCTAAGGCATAAGCCATGGAGACTTCGGCAGTTTCTGCATCAAATTTATGCTCTTCTTTTCGCACTGAAAAAGTCAGGTCATAAAACTCTGCCTCAGCATACACTTCAGTCGCTAGATTTCCTTCGCTGTCTTTTGTATCCGTCAAAGTCCTTACTTTGTAGACGTCATCAACAATCTGAATTTTCTTTTCGCTATCAATAAATCCCCGCTTGGGATCACGGTAGGGGATCATAAAGGAGAGCGTATCCTCGCCATTGATTTCACTGGTTACCACAATGTTATAAGCATTTTCTAACACAGCCTCCCAAGCCCCATTTGAATCCAGTACGACCGGTCTTGAAAAACCAATCCTCTCATAAGGTGACTTTGGAATGTCATATAGCCTGATATCAATAATTCGAGGGGTCTTACTCGTATCTGTGGTAGTAAGTGTGACCTTAAAACGAATGTATGCCTTATTTGGAGATACAAGTTTTCCATCAAGTGCGATGGCTACCCAATCACTCCAATGAACTAGGTCATCGCTTGTTGAGGTTTCTATCGGCCCAACTGCAGTTACCCCAGAAATATATTCACTGGTAACGGAGACCCGACCTGTGCCAGATAGAGTGCACGTTGCCGGAGCAGTATATAGTGTTCCTACCGTTGGATAGACACCTTCTGTTTCCCTTAAGCTCACCACTCCCGGTACGCTAAGAGCATCAACAGCACCGCCCATATCACCACCGTTAGTCAAAAGAGACCCATTGAAATAATCAATCAAATCATCCACTGTAAGACTTGAATCCATATCAAAAAACCAGTCATCAAATCTTCCAGCATACCAATAGGCATCTGCATGCATGCCCATAATGATGTCGGCCGTGCAAGAAGGATTTAGTGTGCCTGTAAAGGAATAAGTCGGTGACACCCAGCTTGTTCCGCTCGTCTTATCTCCCAGTACAATCCATGCATTTTTATTGTTTGGTTCTATGACCGTGCAAATAAAATACACACCACCATTGATGAGTGAAAAAGGCGGTGTGGTTGTTTGGTCGAGTATGAGAGAACCACTAGCGTTATAAAGCATGATTCTAGGTCTGCCTGCAAAGAGCGACAGGTAAAAGATTGGCTGACCAGGACCATAGCGCGTATTTAATATGGGGCAATAGGTATTTCCCACCGAATAAGTAGTCGGTATCATCCAACCGCCAACAAGGATTCGCTCTCCCATCTCCGAAAAGAAAGTACCATCATTGGCCACTTTAAGGTAGGTTTTTTCTGTAGCGGGATTGTTGATGTTGATTCGGATCTGTCTCCCTTTTTGGCCGCTTTGAAGGCTTGCAGTTGTTCCTAGATAATTGACAAGCTCTATTTTTCTATCTAGCCCAGAAGAGTCTGCAAGATAGCCATATTCATCAACTGATACATCATTAAATCGCCACAGTCCAGATTTTGCATATTCGACTGGGAACTCTCCCGTAAAATCTGTCTGTTTATTTAATATTGTTTTTAGTGCCACTGGATCACCTCCATCTACTGCGAGCCTTTATTTCAAGTGCTGTAAACACAGCATTATTCGTTGTTATTGCTAGGGTATTCGTGCCCACATGAAGACTTGGAAAATCTATCTCCTCTAGGTAAGGCAAAGCGTTTCTTAAGATTATCCCGTTTTCGTCTTCCACATAAGCCGTCATCTTATCTGTATCAATGACAAGGGTTTCTTCTGCCAAAAGTACAGCATTCACTATTTTCATTTCCAAGCCATTGGTTGTAACAGAAATAGAATTGTTCACACCCGATGTGATGATTCCCTTCAAGCGATACATAGGATTGGAATCAACATTGCCGGTCAGTCTTGTAACCGTGTAGTCGCCTTCGCTTTCTATTAAATAATTTTCATCCGTAATGGCATAAGCAAATGGGTCAGGGCAGAAAAACTTCAAGTTAAAACTTCCTGAAAAACGAATGAGTCGTTCACAGTCCACTTTCTCATTCAGCCTTGCCATGAAATACCTGTCGGGCACATCATCAAAAACAAGTTCTTTTAACCCTTGCATGGGATCAAGCCATGTTGAAAGTTCATCAAGCGTACTCACCAGAGCAGAAAAGCTATGCTTGGGATAGATATTGCAAGCTACATTGATTTCTCGGTAATCAAAATCAGCTCCAAAGTCTGTCACCCCATACTTTCCAGGTACGTTGGTGGTGAAATTTCGCATTCCTCCACAGACCTGCCAGGAAGTGAGCCTGGCTTTTAGCCCCATGCTTTTTGAAGAAATATCGTCATATGAAAAACCCATCGGCACACCTCCTTATGTTGTAGAAAACCGACCCTGAGCACGAGATCCTGTCTGAATTAAGTTATAAAGTTCCTGAGATACCCTTCTGATATCATCTTCACTTCGTACAATCATCTGCTGTACAGTAACTAGCGACCCACTGACACCACCTAGGGAAGAGGTCGCTGCATTTGAAATCACGCCGCCTACAGAAGTATCCACTGAAAAGTCTGTAGGCAAGGATGTACTCATATCACTGGCAAGACTGGTCATCACATCGTTGATATCCTCGCTCATCATTTCAGCTGCTTTTACAGCCTCATCACCGTTATCTTGGATAGAACCTGCAAGACCTTTCACAAGCATCTCGCCGACCCAACCCATCTGTTTCGAGGGTGATTTGATACCGAAGAAATCCTTGATACCCGTCCAAATGCCACTAATCCAACCACTCACTTTATTCCATAACCAAGAAGCAAGGGATTGAATACCCTGCCATAACCCTTTTACAATGTTGCCACCCACCGTCACGATGGAACCCATGGAGTTTGTAAATGCTCTGACGATGCCGCCAATAATCTGGGGCACTGCTTTTACGATCTCTACCACAATGGTTGGTAAATTCTGAATGAGTGCTACAAATAGCTGAACCCCTGCCATAATGATCTTGTCGATGTTTCCAATTAATGCATTTACAATACTTGAAATGATTTGAGGGATTGCCACCACAATGGTGGTAATAATGGTCGGTAGATTTTGAATCAGTGCAACAAGTAAGTCGACACCCGCTTGTATGAGTTGTGGAATCGAACTTAAAATCCCATTTAATATTCCATCAATTATCTGTGGAATCGCCTCTACAATAGCCGTAATAATTTCAGGCAAGGCTGTAACCAGCGATGTTAATAGCTGAATACCTGCATCTATAATCTGAGGAATTGCGCTTATAATAAAATCAACGATTGCCAAAATAATCGTAGGGAGAGCCTCAATTAGTTGCGGGATCGCCTCGAGTAGCCCCTGAGCCAAACCAAGTATTAACTGCAGTGCTGCATCGAGAAGCATGGGTAAATTATCCACCAAACCTTGCACAATCGTAGTAATTGCATTAACTGCCGCAGGAATCAGTTCTGGGAGAGCCTGCCCAAGACCGTCCACTAAAGCTGCTATTAACTGAACGGCTGCATCCACTAGCAGTGGTAGGTTTTCAATCAAGGCATTGACAATTGTGAGAATGGAATCAACCGCTACCGGTATCAGGGTAGGGAGTAGGCTCAACAGTGCATTAAGTACCTGAGTAAATAAATCTGTCACCGTAGCAAGGAGTGTCGGTAACAAATCCGAAATCGCATCCAATAATGCTTCAATTGCTATGGGCAGGGCCTTTACGATATTTTCAATCACTGGGGTAATGTTTTTTACCACCGACTGAAAAGCATCCACCATGTTATTACTGAGTTGTTCCATATCCGCATCGGCATTTCCAAAACCAACTAAAAGATTTTGGAATGCAGATTGGAATGCGTTCAACGATCCAGAAATAGTTTCTTCTGCCTCAAGAGCAGTCGTACCAGCAATACCCATGCTTTCTTGAATGACATGGATGGCAGAAACTACATCGGCATAAGAAGAAACATCATACTCAATGCCAGAGATAGCCTCGGCATCGGCAAGGAGCCGCTCCATTTCACTTTTTGTACCACCATAGCCTAGTTTAAGGTTATCTAGCATGGTGTAATTTTGCTTGGCAAAACCCTGATAGGCATTTTGAATGGACTCCATGTCTGTACCCATTTTATTGGCATTGTCAGACATATCGGTGATCGCCATATCCGCATATTTAACGGCTTTTTCTGTATCTCCTCCAAGAGAAGAAATAAGGCTTGCAGAAAAAGAAGTCACGGTTTCCATGTAGTCATTGGCAGAAAGACCTGCCGTCTTATAGGCATTCGATGCATAGTCTTGTAACTGCTGAGAGTTTTCTTTAAAAAGTGTATCTACACCACCGACTAATTGTTCGTAATCAGCATAGGCAGAAATGACTTCTTTACCAAGTTTGACAGCCGCCGCACCTGCTGCAACAGCAACTGCTCCCATGGCAATGCCGATAGATTTTAAAGTTGTACCTAAGCCTTTAAACTTAGATTCAGACTTTTCAGCGGAGTCAGCCGCCTCATCAATCTCTTTTCCCATATCATCTGCACTGTCGGTGACATCGTTCATTTCACGGTTCACGTCATCGAGAGCATCTTCGGCATCATCATAATTGGAGTTAGCTTCTTCAAGAGCAGCATTATTGCTACTTAACTCTCGCTCCATATTGTTGAGTGCCGCCTCAGCATTGTTCAATTGAATCTGCCAGTTTTGTGTCCTTCTATCGGTTTCTCCAAAGGAGGTAGCTGCATTTTCTAGAGCCGACCTCAAGGTATCAATTTTGCTCTTTTGGGTTTCAATCTCTTTGTTGAGAACTGAATTCCTGGCGGAAAGAGCCTGGACAGACTTATCGTTTTTATCAAATTCTGAAGCTACCAGTTTCATTTCAGAGCCAAGTACTTTAAAGGAGCGATTGATATCTGTTAACGCCTTCTTAAATTCTTTCTCGCCTTCAAGACCAATCTTCAAACCAAAATTATCTGCCATGCTTTCCACCTCCTTTGTCAGATTCCATCAGGGATAATGTCATCAATAAATATCTCTCTTTTTGGTTTTGCCAGCCCCTGATACTGTTTGTGACACTCCCACAAGTCTAGTAGCAAACCAAACGGCATCAGCCAAAATTCATCCATGGTCAGATATAATACGCTGATGCCGTAATATAAAAGCCTCGTAAATAACTCTTCGTCACTTACGGGGCTACTGCGTTTTTTTGGCTTTCCTCACTGAGTACATTTCTTTTTGCACCTCTATAAAGAGCATTCATGATTGCTTCTTTGTACTCTGCTAAATCAATAGGTGTTGTGAGAATTTCCACTTCATCTTCTGTCAGTAATTCCTTAGGTACATCCTTATGCTTGATGTTATGAACAAGGATACTTTGATTGGCCAGTAAGGTAATCAGCCACACAATCTCTGAAAGTGCCATCTCGACATTCTCAGACTTCATTAGCTTATCGCCTAAGTTTTCAAGACCACCATATCGTCCTGCAATTTCCTTTGTTGCCTTTGTAGTAAGTAGTAGCACATATTCATCGCCACCAATACTAATGCTTGCTGTTCGTTCGTTATCCATGAATTATCCCTCCTTATACTGTGTAATCCGGTTCATAGACTTCTGCATACCAACTGCTGATAACCGATGCCGGTACATCCTTATCGCCTTCGGTCACTTCCGCTTTCCACGGATGTTTACCGCTTGTATCCGGCTTGTTTCTTCGGAGAACCGTACCTTCAATTGTTGGTGTTGAGAAAGTGATGCTGTCACCTTTTGTTGCTAGGTTTGTCGCAGGAATACCGAATTTCACTCGATAGAGCCAGTAGTATTTATACTTGCCATTGGATTTCTTTGCTCTAAAACCAACGGCTACAGGATCTCCGCCATCTTCACTGTTAGAAACCATAACGTTGTTCTTATCAACCGTGACTCCGGTTAAGGCGGCTGCAGTACTCGAGCCAATATCATCCACTCCAAGAGAGATAGTGCCATTTTTAAATTCTTTGACGATTTCTGCCGCACCATCATCTGCATAGAGGGTTGCCTCTGCCAGTTCAACAGATAGCTCTGCTGAGATTGCTTTTGCCATCTGAGTGGGTGTGCCATAGATTTCTTCGCCATTTTCATCATCTGTGATGGTCGCATAATAAAGTTTATCCAGACCAATTGTTGCCATTTTTAATTACCTCCTATTTCATAATGTTTGGCTACATCCACGTTGTAGTGGTAATAGCCCGTATCATCTTCAAAGCCGATGTAGCTCCGTGCGGTTATGGTGAAACTGGAAGCCAACAATAACTGCACCACTTGATTTTTTATCGCTGTATAACTGCCTTTGCTATAAATTGAAATCCGTGCCTCTTGAACATCGATGCATGGTAGATTATCCGAATGAAGGTCAAAGCTATCGCTCATCGGAACAATCACCATGTACTTTGACGGCGCAGCATCCGAGAACACGCCTGTTTCTATTGGAACATCCAGTGATTCTAAAGCGACTTGTAAGTCTGCTAGAATGCTCATATCTTTTTGACCTCCTCTTCAAAAGTGCTTTTCATTACTGAGATACACTCAGACTTTGATGCACTTTTAGCTGGTTTCAAAAAAGGTTTTGCAGGTTGACCGTGTTTGCCATACTCAAGGATGTTTGCTATTTTTGCGTTACTCTCACCATCAGGCCTTGGTTCAGAAAATCCAATTTTTATATTGTGGTTTCCGTTCCTATCTAGCCTGACTGAAGTGACACCGAGTGCCTTTTCTAATTCACCCGTTGATCGTGATTCATGCTTTGTACCTTTACCAACCACTGCAGATAGATTGCTTTTTGTTCTCTTAAAAATAACTTCACCGCCTGCTTTTAGTATTTTTTCTGCAACAGGATCAAAGTCAGAGTCAAGCTTTGAAACCTTAAGCAGAAATTCATCGGGCATCTTAATATCAACTTTTGCCAACGCTACTCACCACCTTTTTTGCCAGGACTTCTGTATACATACCTCGACCTTTTACGTTCTCCACCGATGTAATATCAAAAAGTTCTCCTTCGCACTCAATAAAATGTTCTGTAGTTACCACCACTCCAGGAATAGCACGAAATCTAAAGAGATCCGTAGCTTCAGAAAAAGCAGCGAGATTTGCCCATTTCTCACTGCCATGACGTCCTTCTCGATAAACTCGAACTGAGGCAAGTATGGTCTGTGATGTAGTGGCAAATCCCTCACTATCTTTCGTTGTTGTAATTGTTTTAATATCAGCAAATTTATTCATATTCCCAAAGCTCATAGCCTACACCTTCCAGTCCCGGTCAAGTCGCAAAAGAAGATTGACCGTATTCCAAACTTGCTGTCCAGCTCCCACATTGTCAGCAAAAAATCCACCGGTACTGCCATCTCGACTTTCATAAAAATGAGAAGAGAGCATAATAATGGCTTGCTCTGTAGTCGGTGGCATAGGATTGTCGCTATAGAAATTTTCTGGTACATGCTGATAACTTTCGGCATAACTGACAGCAGCGGTGATGAACATCTCTAATAGTTCGTCATCAGCGTCATGCTCTAAAATCAAGTTTGCTTTTACCTTTTGAATCAGTGTCATACCGCCACCATCCTTTCTCTTTTTAATCATCTTCCATGAGTCCTGCTGTTTGAAGCTTTAGAAGCAAGGCATTAAAATCAGCAACTAAACTCGTAATATCTTCTGCCACACTAGGTGCTTGGTTTTCTGTAGGAGTAAAAGAAGAAGGGAGACCGGTTACGGTTGCTCCCTCCTTAATCTCTAATGTTCCTGCGATGACGGTTTTATCTCCGCCTTGTTCGGTGTAGTTTTTTGTGTTGTAATCCATATCGCACCTCCGTTAGGCTTTCTGCTGAAGAACCTTGATTGCTTCAGGTAGTACTAACTTGCCATCCACACGTTCTTTAGCTACAAAACCGACCATGCCATTACCTGCAAACAGCTCACGAAGTTCTGCAAAGGAACGAGAACCACGATCTCCAATGTTGTAATAAGACAAATCGCCAAAGATAATGGTCTTAGCACCTGCCTCAATGGTAGGCATATAAGCAGATGTATAAACAGGATAGCCAAGCAATTTATCTGGTTCACCTGCAACAAGAGCTGCTTGCCACATATAGGCACCGTTACCGTCCTTTAGTTTTCTAAGGGCTGCAATGGTCTGGTCATTTAAAATGAACACGGCATTTTTACGGTAAGGACGCTTCAGTGAATACACCAGGTTAATCACTTCGTCAGCAGTAATCGCCGTTGCAGATGCTGTGGTCACTCCTACTTCAGCTCCACCACTTGCAGCTAGAATACCCAGTGGTTTCCCTGTACCATTACCATTAATAAAGGCATCTTCTTCGGCATTGGCCAGAGCCTTATAAAACTCCTCAATGATGTAGTTCTCCAGTTGGAAGGCATTGTCATAGAGCAGTTCCTCGGTCACCTTTACAGCTACGTGAAGTTTGTGAGCATCCAGATTAATTTGAGAGAAGGTTGCATCACTAAAGGTCAGTGCCTCGCCCTCATCAATCCATGCAGCTGCAGGTTTTGTAGCTGCAATATTGATTTTTCGCTCACCTGATGTGGTAATTCTGTGACCCAGCTTACGAATGATATTCTCTTCTTCCAGACCATCAATCAATCTGCTGTCGTATTCTTCGGGTACGAGATAGCCACCATCTGCGTCTACCCCTTCTTGTAGGACATTGGATACATTACGGAAGTTTGAGCGAAGGGCTGAAAGCATGGCAGTCTTATAAGAATCAGCTGCTCGGCCAGTTTTAATTTCACTGTTATCCAGTCGACCATTCATCGGTTTCTCAATGATTGGTTTGCTGACAGGCTTTTCAAGTTCCGCCTCAATCTCCTCACGTCTTTCCATACGATGGATTTCATTTGTGAGTTCAGTGATCTCATCTTCCATGGTTTTGTAGGTTTTATCATCTTCTGCGGATAATGTGCCATTCTTGGTTTTATGAGTGTCCAAGAACCCATCCATCGTTTCAATAAGCTTTTTGCGTTTATTACGCATTTCTGTAATCGTCATAGTAAAATTCCTCCATTTACATATATTTTTTGATAATCAAAAGACGCTCCTTGAGTTCATCAATTGAGCGCCCTTGGGGTTTGGCAGATTCCTCCGCCTGAATTGGTTTATTCTTTTCTGCCATTTTGTTAAGTAGGTTAGTTGCCACTGCTTTTCTAGAAAACGCATAGGCAGAAAAAGTGGGTTCGGATTGTTTCTCATCCTTTAGCACATCGTCTGCAAAGCCAAGTTCTATGGCTTTGTTGGCATTCATCCAGGTTTCAGCATCCATCAGATGAGATAGTTTGATGCGAGATATTCCAGTCTTAATCTCATAGGCATTGATAATGCTTTCTTTCACCTCATCTAACATCTCAATCGCTCGTTTCATGTCTTCATGATCACCCATCGTGATGGTTGCTGGGTTATGAATCATCATGAGTGCTGTCGGAGCCATTAGTACCTTTGTTCCTGCCATGGCAATGACAGAGGCGGCAGATGCTGCAATCCCATCAATCTTGACAGTTACCTCATCTGGGTAATCCATCAACATGGTATAAATCTGACTTGCGGCAATGCAATCTCCACCCGGTGAGTTAATCCATAAGGTGATGGGTCCTTTTTCGCTAAAGAGTTCATTTCTAAACATCTGTGGGGTCACATCATCATCAAACCAGCTTTCTTCAGCGATTGTTCCATAAAGCTCAAGAACTCGTTCTTCTTGTTCGCTTGCTTGGTTCTTCCATCGCCAAAACATCTTGTTCTTCATCCAAGTCTTCCTCCTTTCCATCCTCGTTTGTATTTGCGAATGCACCTGCCTTTGTAAGAGGGAGCATATTGCCGTTGACAAGGTACATGTCACCGCCATCCTCTGAAGGGATACGGTCTAGGTTTTCAAGTTCTCTAATATCATTTGCACTCATCCAACCGTTCTGCCTTGCTGTGGCATATCCGCTCATACGACTGACATAATCCCCTCTCAGTAGGCCTTCTACATTGAATCTAAAGAAGTATTTTTTCTTTTCCTCCGATGTAAAAAGGGTGCGGGCTAGGGTTTGCTCCCAACGCACTACCCACGGGTCTAAGGTGTATTTCACAAACTCAAGAGATTGTTGCTCAATATTAGAAAAGCTAGACTTTTCAAGGTCGCCTACCATGTGAGGAGGGACTCTGAAAATCCGAGCAATTTCATTGATTTGAAACTTCCTTGTTTCAAGGAATTGTGCTTGTTCTGGTGAAATGGAAATCGGTGTATATTTCATTCCTTCTTCCAGCACGGCTATTTTATTGGAATTGGCACTGCCACCAAATTGTGACTGCCAAGCCTCTCTTACTTTCCCAGGTTCTTTAATCGTTCCTGGATGTTCAAGCACACCACTTGGAGCAGCACCGTTAGCAAAGAACTTAGCTCCATATTCCTCCGTTGCAATAGCTAGACCAATCGCATTTTTAGCCATTGCTATGGGAGAGTAGCCAACTAATCCATCAAACCCGAGTCCAGGAATATGAAGCACGTCTGAGGTGCTAAGTTTTACCGTCATGCCCTTCGTACTGTTCACATCATCTGCACCTCTGGTGTATAAGTAATAGAGCTGCCCACTCTCATCTCGATGGACTGACATCCTATTTGGCATCAAGGGGTAGAGTCCTACAACTTCACCTTTTCCATTACGAATAATCTGTGCGTAACAGTTCCCCCATAATAAAAGATGAGTCATCATTGTTTCTCGAAACACAAAGGAACTCATCTCGGGATTTGGTTCATCATGCAAAAGTTTATATAGGGAATGGTCAATTGCTTTTTCCTTGCCACCATCTTCTGTATAACGATAAAGGTGCAGAGGAAGCCCTGCTACTGCTTCAGCTAATATTCGAACACAAGAGTATACGGCCGTCATTTGAAGTGCCGACCGTTCGGTCACTGTTTTACCTGCTGTGGTTGATCCCATTAAAAATGTATAGTTGGAACTCACAGCTCTGTCAGTAGGCTTATCTCTTGCCTTAAAAATGGATGATAAAAATCCCAAAATTAATCACCTCCTCATATAAAGAGAATGCCTCGGTTGTCATAAACCGAAGCACTCGTATCATTGCCACAACGAATCGCTCGATCAAGAGCCATAATCGTTGCCACTGCACCATCAATTTTTTCTGATGATTTTTCCTTGTCTGGCTTGATGTTTCCTGCCGGGTCCGTTCGAACAAAAATGTTATCCATCATCCAACGAAGTACTGGATGCCCACCATGAGCAACCTTTTCCTCTAGCGTTAGTTTCATCAGTTCCTTAGTCGGTGGACTCATATCCTTAAATCCCTGACCAAAGGGGACTACGGTAAAACCCATGCCTTCTAGGTTTTGAACCATTTGTACGGCTCCCCAACGGTCAAAGGCAATTTCACGAATATTGTACTTTTCGCCAAGTTCTTCAATAAACTTCTCAATAAAACCGTAATGGACCACATTGCCTTCCGTTGTTTTAAGCTGTCCTTGCTTTTCCCAGACATCATAGGGAACATGGTCACGGTTGACCCTGGCACTTAGAGTTTCTTCTGGCAGCCAAAAGTAGGGAAGAATGATGTATTTATCATCCTCATCTAGGGGAGGAAACACCAATACAAAGGCAGTAATATCAATGGAGCTAGAAAGGTCTAGTCCGCCATAGCATACCCTTCCAAGTAAATCCTCTTCATTTACAGCAAAGGCGCATTTATCCCATTTATCCATTGGCATCCAGCGAACCGCTTGTTTGACCCACTGATTAAGCCTTAGCTGTCTAAAGGCATTCTCTTCTGCAGGGTTTTGCTTGGCTGATTCACAGGCGGCTTTTACCTTATCAATCCCCACTGTTATGCCAAGGCTTGGATTCGCTTTTTTCCACACCTTCGGATCTGTCCAATCATCTAACTCATCTGCTCCATAAATAACCGGATAAAAAGTAGAATCAATCTTTCTTTTCTCCATGAGGTCTTTGGCTTTCTGATGAGTTTCATAGCAGATTGATTTTGTTTCAGATCCTGCCGTGGTGATCAGAAAATAAAGAGGCTGCGTTCTGGCATCACCAGAACCTTTGGTCATGACATCAAAGAGTTTTCTATTGGGCTGCGTATGCAACTCATCAAAAACAACACCATGAATATTAAAACCATGCTTTGAATAAGCCTCTGCTGAAAGCACTTGATAAAAACTATTAGTCGGTTGAAAAACGATTCGTTTTGTTGCCGATAAGATTTTGACTCGTTTACTTAGAGCCGGACTCATACGTACCATATCAGCAGCCACCTCAAAAACAATGGATGCCTGTTGCCTGTCTGCAGCGCATCCATAAACCTCGGCTCTTTCTTCGCCATCACCACAAGTAAGCAGTAATGCGACAGCTGCCGCTAATTCAGATTTCCCCATTTTCTTAGGAATCTCAATATAGGCTGTATTAAATTGCCTGTAGCCATCTGGTTTCAGTGTTCCAAAGAGATCTCTGATAATCTGCTCTTGCCAATCAATCAGTTCAAATGGCTTTCCAGACCACTTCCCCTTGGTGTGACTTAAGCATTCAATAAAGTTGACCGCATAATCTGCAGCATCTTTATCGTAGATAGAGTCCTTTGCCATAAAAGGAGTCGGTTTATATTTTTTGAGCTTTCTAATTGCGGTCACCTCCCTTCAAAATGAGCATAAAAAATACAGCCTTAAGCTGTATGACGAGAGAAAGAGCGTCTGCACGCTCAAACCCCTATACTATTGAATTATTTATGATTTAATCTTCATCACCGTTTAAAATGAACTTCACATACTTGGTTTTTTCTTCTTCAAGAAAAATGACCAGCTCATAAAATTCCATCTCATCTGCGATTCTTTGGACTGCGTTCACATCAAACATATTGGTAAGGCCTGTATCTCGAATGGAAAGAATCTGCTCTTTTATCTTATCTGTCATCGTCAATCCTCCTGCAAAGGTCTTCTCCATAAACAACGGATAAACTAGACCCCGTGTCCCAAGACACCATGATTGAACCAATATCATCTACGCCTATTACTGTTCCTTTTGTTCCAATAACTGGTGCTTGAATATCATCCATCCTTAAAAGTTCTACACGGCATCCAACAGGATACTTTTCACGAAGATGATGTAGTCTTTCCTTACTGATTATCATCATTTTTAGCTCCTCCTTTAAATGCCGATGAACCTGTTAGGTTTCTAAGCAGTATTTTTCGTTCTTCCTTATATTCTTTTCCGATAAAGCCAAGGCGCAGTAAAAAGCATCGAAATGCATATTTCTCATTCGGAGTTTCCTTTTCTTTTGCCATGATGCGTTTTTGAATCCTTGCCATCTCACAAAGAGCTGAAATAAAGTGGGTATACGCTTGTACCTCTTCTGGTGAAGGCATTTCTTCAAACCAAGGAAATGAGACTTCCTCTTCTGAAATCTTAATCGGTAAATCGTCTAGCCGCAAAGCATGACGAATCAGTTCGCCTTTTACCTGAATGATTGCTTTTACGTTTTCTAATGCTGTATCAGTAAAGCTATTTCTTGGCATGGAGATACAAAGACCAAACGTTCCGCTGTCCGCCGTTTGTGCGGCCTCTGTGCCCTTAGTTTCTTCCATTGGGGTAAAGCCCTCACTTAATAAATGCTCGGCAACACTTTCGATTTCTTCGCTATCTGCCTTGCCACCTTGTTCAAGTGTTCCATTCTTGTCGATGATAAAATCCCCCACCTCATAAGCCATGCTAGGCATTCCTAGATACTTTGCTTTCACACCTGTAATTTTGCTCAGTGTTGTAACTAGCCTTTTTCGGTCTGCTCCTGTTACGTTATATTTAATGACCATGTACAAAACCTCCTTTGTTTTGGTATGTACATATATCACTCTAAACCACTACTATAGCAAGCTATTTTTCGCTTTTTAGGTGTAGAAATGAGACTTAAGATTTCACCTCTAATTGTGTAAACCAAACAATGCCCGATAGGACAAAACATACATTGGGCAGGGCTACTCCATTACCCCACATCTTATATTCTGCAGAATCTGAATGAGGGTTTCTAAGCCACTTCTTGATTTGCTTTAGTGTCTTAGGTTTGGTGTAAGCTCCCGTTGCTTTACGAAATGTTTCGAAGATGTCATACCAAATCCGAAGGTCATCCATCGTTGGGGTCTCTATGCCTAAATCACTACACCACCAATCTGGAAAACCTTGCAGTCTTGCACACTCAGTTGGAGTTAGTCTTCTCACCGTATAATCTATCCCGTCATTATCATTGATAAGTGGCGGATCTTTGTAGTCGGTAGCAACTAGTGTATTGGCCAGTTCCTCTTTGGCATCTGTAAAAAACGATGCCTTACTGGATGAGTAGGTAGGAGTTGCAACAGCACTGGGGCCTTGTGCCTTCAGTGTTGAATTAATTCCGTCTTCAGTAATTCCTAGGTTTCTAGCATAGTTTTGACCGCAATTAAATGACTCTCTATCAATTGCATAGACCACAGCGTGTTTATCTATGGTATTTAGAGTAAAGCTAAGCTCTTCATTCACACCAGCACCTTGAGGTCCATTCTTATCTGCCCGTCCTATCATAGAACCTTGTAAGCCATAAGATTCCACCACTGCAATACCACCTTGATTGCTGTCCGGTGCATTACCTGACGTATCAATCGTTCTTGCCGTGTCACTCTCGTAAACATTGGAACGAGCATTTACAGTTCCTTCCGAGGTAAATCGCACATCATAAGTCTTAGAATTCTCCACAACAAATGGTTGGTTGTTGCCTCCTGTTCCATAGGTCGCTGAAATCGTAGGAGCAACATCTATCGGTCCAGTAAAACGTGTATCCTTTCCGTGATTATCAAAAACTGCAGAGTCCATGATGCAAGGCGGATGATTTGATTTCGCTCTTAAAGTGCAAGTGATATCGGTTGACACGTCCATGCGTTCTCCGCCTTGGTCATTTAAGCAGATTGTGCCTGTCGCTCCAGTGCTGTCTGCAAAGTCGCTGGCAGTTCCTTGCCACGAGCGGATGCTCTTTTTAGAATACCCAGACAAGCCTTCTGACTTAAATAGTATTTCTCCGGCACCCCCACCTGCAAAATCTGCGACAAGGAAGATGCGTTTTCTTCGTTGGGGAACTCCCCAGTATTGAGCGTCAAGCACTCGCCAGGCAAGGGAGAAATGGTCTCCCACAATAGTTCCTGCCTGTTTCCACTTATCAATCTTAGGAACTGATAAGGTTTCATCCTTGATGTGGCAGATGCCTTCAAGGACACATCTGAAATCTTCTCCTTTGTTTGATGAGAAGGCTCCAGGGACGTTTTCCCAGACAATATATCTTGGTTTTTTGCCATCTGTAGCACACCTCATTTCTTTTACAATTCGGATGGCCTCATAAAAAAGACTTGAACGTTTACCATCCAAGCCATCACGCTTACCTGCTATGGATAAATCCTGACAAGGTGAGCCAAAAGTAATAATATCTACCGGTTCTATCTTACTGCCATCCATGGTTGAGATATCGCCGTAATGTTTTATAAAAGGCAGCCTTTTCGTTGTCACCCTAATAGGAAACGGTTCAATCTCCGATGCCCATACTGGGGTAATACCAGAAATTAAACCGCCTAAAGGAAAACCACCTGAACCATCAAAAAGACTGCCAAGGGTTAGATTAACCATCAGCAACCTCCAGTTCATCATAGTTGTAGCTCAGCCCATCCCTTTGGACGCTGACATCGGTAGAAGTTCCGACCTGTTCAATGTAGCGTTTGATAATGACATCGCAAAACTTCTCATCTAATTCTGCCGTGTAGCAAATGCGATCTGATTGTTCACAAGCAATTAAGGTACTACCACTGCCGCCAAAAGGATCTAGCACAATGGTGTTAGTCATCGAGGAGTTCAAAATCGGATAGGCGAGCAGAGGGATAGGTTTCATCGTAGGATGGTCTCCATTTCTCTTTGGCTTATCAAATTCCCAGATGGTGGTTTCTTTTCTGCCCGTATACCACTGATGCTTGCCTTTCTTTTTCCAGCCAAACAGCACAGGTTCGTGCTGCCATTGATAAGGAGAACGCCCCAGTACAAGGGAGTCCTTTTTCCAGATACAACAGCCAGACAAATAAAAACCGGCATCCGAGAAAGCTTTTCTAAAATTAAACCCTTCGGTGTCGGCATGAAATACATAGATGGAGGCATCGTCTGCCAGCACTTCTTCGATGTTGATAAAGGCGTCTAAAAGAAATTGATAAAAGGCATCATTTCCCATATGATCATTTTTAATCTTTCCTGCAGTGCCTTCATAATTCACATTGTAGGGAGGATCTGTTACACACAAGTTTGCCTTCTTTTTATTCATCAGCACATCATAGGTTTCTTCTTTGGTGGAGTCACCACAGATAAGCCTGTGTCTGCCAAGTGTCCATATGTCACCAAGCTTGCTGATGGCAGGCTTTTTTAGTTCTGTCTCCACATCAAAGTCATCATCGTGGATCCCCTCTTTCAGCGTGTCTTTAAATAAGTCATCCAGTTCTTTAGGGTCAAATCCAGTTAGGGAAACATCAAAATCTACACCTTGTAAATCTGAAATTAAAAGGGCCAATTTATCCTTGTCCCAATCACCGCTGATTTTATTGAGCGCGATGTTGAGTGCTTTTTCTTTTTCTTCGTCCATCTCGATAATGACACATTCAACTTCTGTGATGCCCATATCCATGAGAACCTTCAGTCTTTGATGCCCACCAACAACATGGCCGGTCACCTTATTCCAGATAACCGGCTCTACATAACCAAATTGTTCAATGGATCGTTTTAATTTATCGTATTCTGCATCTCCTGGTTTCAAATCTTTACGAGGATTGTATGTTGCAGGGATGAGGTCTTTTGTGTTCTTCTTTTCAATCAACATATTTGTTTACCGCCTCCCTTAGTTCTGTATAGCAATCTAGAAATTCCCACGTGCTTAAGCCATATCTGAAATGGCCGTAAGTAGCTGTATCTGCATAAATGACATCCGTCAGTTTTAGCTTTTCGATAATGGCTGCAGGTCTTAGATTGAATACATCTAACACAGCACGGCAAAGGATACTTTCCTCAATCGTCCCTGTTCCAAAGGTATCAATCTCAAGAGCAACAGGATCTGCTTTTCCAATTGCATAGGAAATCGCTACCTGGCATCGCTTAGCAAAGCCACATCGAACGATATTCTTTGCAATCGCCCTTGCCATATAGGCACCACTGCGGTCAACTTTTGTCGGGTCTTTTCCTGAAAACGCACCGCCACCATGAGCGGCTAATCCGCCATAGGTATCAACCATGATTTTTCTTCCCGTAAGACCGGTATCAGCTGCTGGTCCTCCTTCAACAAATCGTCCACTAGGATTAATAAGGATCTCAGTCTCATCGTCAAATGGATACTTCTCAAAAACAGGCCAAAGCACCTGAGCGATGACTTCCTTTCGCAAAACATCTAAATCTTTATCTGCACTGTGTTGAACGGAAACTACAATGCTCTTAATTCGTTTTGGTTTGTCACCTTCATATTCAACGGTAACTTGAGCCTTACCATCAGGACCAATGTCTTTGATCACACCATTCTTCATCACCTTATCTAGCTTTTCGCAAATGGCATGGGATAAGACCAAGGGGAGAGGTAGTTTCTCACTGGTTTCATTGGTGGCATAGCCATAAACGGTGCCTTGGTCACCCGCTCCTAACATGGAATACCATGACATATCACCCTCACGAGATTCCAAGGCCCTATCTACACCACCTGCGATATCTTTACTTTGTTGATGGACGTAGACAAAGACTAAAAACTTTCTAGGATTGTAGCCCACATCCGTCAGAACACGGCGAACAACACCCCTGATATCAATTCTCTTTGAGCAGGTAATCTCACCAGCAACAATGATGTGTCCTTTGGTAGCCATCACCTCGCAAGCAACACGAGAAGATTTATCTTTTCTTAAACACGCATCTAAAATGCTATCTGAAATAAGGTCACATAGTTTATCGGGATGACCTTTACAGACACTTTCACACGTTCTATATTTTTTCATTTTATTTTCCTTTCCGAGCAGATAATAACCGCTCCATCAAATCATCTTGTGGACTTCTTCCACCGAACTCCACAGAGCAGTTTTCTTTTACAATTTGGTAAATCTGATACCAACACTGGTTGACCTGTTTCATGTATTCACGACTCATCGCAACATAAGGTGATGCGATGGCAGCGGAAGTGGTTGGATGCTTGGCAAGAAAGCCATATTCTGAAATACACTCTTCACACTGAATCCAACGAGAAACACTCATGGCATACTGCTCGATTAGCTGGTTGTTTACTAACATTTCGCAGCTACGATCTTTTAACCATTTATAGGTTTCTATATAAATATCTTCTGCGCAGAGGTCTTTGCCATTTTTCTGAGTAGCCTTTAAATAGTCTTTTACAGCCGGCACATCTGCACCTTCTATTTCCGTTGGCTCTGGCAGGATCATGGCACCATTTAATCTGCCGTCAGCAATTTTGTCGGTTAGAGCCTTTGATTTTCTTCCCGCACCAATACGCTGACCGCCTCTTGCTGTACCGTCTTTCGCCATGTTTTTCACCCCACTTTCCTAAAAGTCTTTAATACCCCCTTTGATTTCTGATTTTTACACACGAAGCCCCAGGCCGTTGTCCGCCATAAAAGGTCTAGAGATTTGACCTCCCCCTTGGCTCAGTTGCGAATTTGTCGATCACCGAGTTCTAAATGAATCTTGTTGTGACAGGATTTACATAAGGACATCAAATTACTTCTATCGTGTGTACCACCTTGAGAAACAGGGAGGATGTGATGCACTTCATCGGTGGGAGCTAGTCGTCCGTCCTCTTTACACATCTCACACAGGGGATGTTCTCGTGCATAGCGGTCACGGATTCTTTTCCAGGCTCTGCCGTACTTTTTATTGACATCGCTTGACCGTTGGTACTTGTCATAGCGCCTACGCTCAATTAACCGATGGTCATCACAATACTGACCATCGGTTAAGTTTGGACAACCCGGAGTACTGCACGGTCGTTTCGGTTTTCTTGGCATCGTATCACCTCGCTTTCTGGGCATAGAAAAAGCCCTGCAGGGCATGGCCCACAAGGCTTGGTAAGTATTCTATCTTGCTGACTATAATGTAACATAAAGATGAGGTGCTTATCTCTGCTCAAAAGTGCTCATTGCTGTTTAACTTTTGAATAGTTATTGGATTTTCAGGTACAATAACATGATTTAAGGCATTACCATGCCATCTGCGAATAGTACTCTTATCAGCATTTAATTCATCACCGATTTGCTCCCAAGTAAAGTTATGAACATAACGGTAACGTAACACCATACGTTCATCGATATCCGTTACTTTATTAATCACATCTCGAATCTCTGCTTTAAGTGCTACAAGATGATCCACCTCATCATTAATCTTGATTTGAAGTTCTTCAATTCGCTCCAGGTACCTGACAAACAAAGCATCGGTATGCCGTTGTGTCTGTATTCTCTCACCCCAGCTAGGGGAGGAAACACTGGTCGATAACTCCCTTAGCCTTTCCATTTCCTCAATGTTTGATTGTATTCGTTTATCTAGCCTGTAGGCTTGATGTAAATATTCTTTTGCTTTCATTGTTCGCTCACCTCCGCTTGTAGCTTTTTGATTAGGACGTTCCCATCAACAGAGGTAAGTTCTCTATACCAATCAGAGTGGAAGAACCTCTCCACCTCGTTTTTCATATCTTGTGCCGGTCCATAAAATGGACGTTTCTTTAGTTTCATTAAGGCATCTCTATAATCTTTAACAGCCATCAAAATAATGGCATTAGCTAAATTTTGATAAGGTTCTGTCATCGCATCACCTCTAAATTCGCCTTTACCGCATCAATCAAGGCATCTTGAGTTTTCTCCTTTTTTGTGAGTGCAAGCAGCACGTCTTCATCGATGGTGTTTTTGGTGATGATGTGGTGGACAATAACTGTATCCCTTTGACCCTGCCTATAAAGTCTTGCATTGGTTTGCTGATACAGCTCTAGTGACCAGGTCAGACCAAACCAGATCAGAGTCGAGCCGCCGCTTTGAAGATTAAGACCATGACCTGCACTGGCTGGATGAATAACAGCAATGGGTATCTTGCCATCATTCCAATCCTCAATATCCTTCGACGACTGAATTTGTCTGACTGGAAATCTATCTTTAATTCGCTCAAAATCATGCTTATACCAATAAGCAACAAGGACCGGTTTCCCATTCGCTCCTTCGATTAAATCTTCCAAGGCATCTAGCTTTTTGTCATGAATCACATGAGCCTTATTCTCGCTATCGTATACTGCACCATTTGCCATCTGTAGCAGTTTTCCAGAAAGGACTGCTGCATTAACCGCATCAATCTCTTCATCACCTAAGTTAGCCACCATGTCTTTCTTGAAATCTGAGTAAACCTTCCATTCCTTATCACTTAAAGTGACAAATACTTCATTGCTGACATATTCAGGCATCTTGAGATAATCAGTAGATTTCATAGAAATGGTGATGTCTGATATTTGTTTGTAGATTTCCTCTTCCGCACCGGGTAGTGGTTTATAAGAAAATATAATCTGAGCATTTCGCTTATCTGGCTTAAAATAGGTATTTCGATAATGACTAATGTAGCGTCCAAGCCTTTGACCCAAATCAAGAATTCGAAATTCTGCCCATAAATCCATCAATCCATTACTGGAGGGAGTTCCGGTAAGGCCGACTATTCTTTTTACAGAGGGTCTTACTTTAAGTAGACTCTTAAACCGCTTTGCACCATAAGACTTAAAGGATGATAGCTCATCAATGACCACCATATCAAAATGAAAAGGAATACCACTTTTATGAACCAGCCAATCTACGTTCTCACGGTTGATGATGTATAGCGTTGATTGTTTCTTGAGGGCATCGATTCTTTCTTTTTCCGTTCCCACTGCCACTGAATAAGAGAGTCCTTTTAGATGATCCCACTTTTTGATTTCGGCAGGCCATGTATCTCTTGCTACTCTTAAAGGCGCAATGACCAAAACCTTGCAAACGAGAAAGCTATCTAAACACAAATCAAATATGGCGGATAAAGTAATCACACTTTTACCTAAACCCATTTCAAGAAATACTGCAGATATGGGATGGGATAAAATGAATTCAGTAGCATAGCTTTGGTATTCATGTGGATTGTATTTCACTAAGTATCCCTCCAATCTGTTCTATATCATCCAGGCAATAGACTAGAAAGCCTAATGCCTCTAATTGCTTCTTTCTTTTATTCTGTAAAGGACGCATCTTTTTCCCTGTTGCCTTACATTCGACAAAGGCGATACTTCCCATGGGAAGTAACACAATACGGTCAGGCATTCCATCTATTCCAGGACTTACAAATTTCGGGGCAATACCTCCCATGTCTTTAACTGCTGCTACAAGTTTTTTCTCTATATATTTTTCTTGCATAATATCCTCCCATCTGACACAAGAAACACAAAATCACAACCATTCCCCTATATTTACTAACGCGCGTATACGCTCACGGTTATTTACTATCTACTTTTAAGAAAAAGCATTTTGAATATAAGGGAAAAAGTTGTGTTGTGTCGCATTCTTGTGTTCTCTATCCACCATAATGATATAGTCGCTGCCTACCATAAATCGGCAAACGCTTAATACTACTGGTTCGTTCCCAACCGGAAATCTGAGACATAAGTGCTGCAATCTGATAACTGTCGGTAGTCTTTAATTCTGGGAGACTACGATTAAAGCATTCACACCAAATTTCCGCATTGCTTACAGATGTTCGTGCAACAGTACCTGTATGCTTGGCTCCACCAAATTCGCTACCGCTTAGGTAATTCCTACGGGCAAATAAGTCCATACTATCCCAATCATCTGGAAGTAGAGTATTTAGGTATTCTTCAACCATGCCAACACGCTCATCAGCCTCCATCGCACCTTTCTGTGCTTTTTCAGCCTCCTCTAAAACATCACCCTCGAGGTACAGTTTTTCACCCGATTTCCATATTTCTTTAGCTTCGGCCCAGAACTGCTGCCTATATGCTTCAGTAAAATTCCAGGTCTTCTTCTGCTTTTTCTGATGTACCTTAATAATCCAAAAGCGGCGGTTTCCTGTGATGTCACGTAAATATCCACGCTCTCCATTTACCGTTGCAATGACGATGCACTGTCTAGGATGACTTTCTACAACTCTTCCATAGGACGGTCTGTATTTATCATCTGAAGTTGAGAGGAACGCTTTTACTTTTTCAATATCAGCTTTCTTCATTCCAGCAAGTTCTCCGATTTCAACCGCCCAGAATCCTTGCAGTTTTTCAGCACCAGACTTATCATCCATATCCGTAAGAGATAATGTTTCAGAGTAGAATTCTGCTGTTACAAGGTCTTTAATGATGGTGCTTTTCCCAATACCCTGATCGCCATCAAGCACAGGAACACAGTCAAACTTAATTCCAGGAACATATATCCGTGCAACAGCAGCTGCAAAGGTCTTTCTGGTCACTGTGCATATATACTCGGTATCATCAGCCTGGAGATATTTGATAAAAATATCTTCTACACGTTTTACTCCATCCCACGCAGGGAGGGAATCAAGGTAATCCCTTATAGGATGGAATCTTCTATCATCAGCAACCTTAGTAAATGCAACATCGTGGTTTCTGCTTGAGAACGGAAGGTAGCGAATATCCATAATGGACTTAAGCTGGGCTGTGTCGGCATCTCTCCAAAATACGTTACCTTCTGGTCTTTCCCATGGTAGTGATCCTGTGACCTGGATACGGTTCGACAGCTCGTTATATGCAAAGTTCTTAAAATCGGGGTCATGATTAAGAATAAGGTTTAAGTTGTATACGCTATTTTCCAGTAAACTTGATCTAGGTTGATACCTCAGTCTTGACTTCCAATCATCTCCACTGTCAGTGAAATCCACTTCAGCTTCTGCAAGACGCTCATTAGCTGCAAGGAGTTTTACTTCATCAATCTGCATTGCAAACTCGCACATTTCTTTAAAGGACTTCTTATCATCCTCATCACCAAATTTATGGATACGAACGATGTCAAAGGCATTGCATAATTTTAGGTATGCCGGGTCCTTGGCATGATGGCTATACACGAACTTGCCACCATCTTTGATTTCAACACCCGCCATACTGCTTGATTCTATAAAATGGTAGCGGTCCTCATTTTCTGTTGGCTCGTAGACGTCTGATAAAAAAGCATCGATTGCTTTTGTAACAGGGAAATAAACTCTATTAAAAAGGCCCACAACACCCTCCTTTGCAAGAGGGTCCTGTACCTTCTCATGCGAAACTGTATTTGCCTTGCTCTCCCTAGATGAAGTCGGAAGTCTTGTAGGATCAGTCCATTCGGGATGGGCTATTAAAATATCATCTGGATTAAGCCAAGTTTTGTCTACTTCCTTATATACAAATTTTCCGTTGGATGGCGTACTTGGCCAGTACATCAGCTGGTTTGGTAGATAGGAGCATTCATCGAAATAATCCATGCCAAGCATCTGTGCTAAATATCTTGAAACTGCTACAAATTCCTCTGAGGTTACATCTCTTGTTAGGGGAAAAATAAGACGCACCCTTGGATTTTCTTCTGTGCTACTATGGGTTGAATAAAGAACAGAGGTATATGCAGCTTTCGATTCATAGTTTTCAAGAAATTCTTTATTAATTCTGTCACCATCTAAAGCAATCATTGATCGAAGTTCCACAGTATCGTTTTTTCTGCGACCACCTTTTAATACACCTGCAACAAAGCCACCATGGTCTTTTGCAATATCCTTTTGACCTTTACCGAACTTGGCATATTCTTCAGCTGATTCCGTGGTCCTAATTGGAGTCTTCAATCTATCTTTTAGCGCATCAAAAGTGATTTCTTTGTTGACCCACTTCTTTGCCTGTCGGCTGTTCCCATAAGCAATGGCTAATTTTCTCAACTTAATAACCTCCTTTCAAACGAGGTCTTTGTCCATGTTCAAATCTTGCCTGTCTAGCAGCACGATAGGCTTTTTCAGTTGCTCTACGGTCCATATCACAAAGATAGTTACTGTCATCTCCAAACAGCTCAAATTTGCCTTGATGATTTATCCCGGGATATCCAGCAAAGTAATCTCCATCGATAGTTTCGAAGTTATACTTATTAGGCCAATTACCGTTGTTTGCATAGGCTTCACCTTCAATGCACCAAAGGATATCGTCGATATCCCCTCCACTTGGAATATTGCCAACCACAAAGATTGCGGTCTTTGACTTTCCGTAAGCGTCAGGATCTTCTTTCCCCAACTCGTAGAAACGGTTAATCTTCTTCGCATCGTCCTCGGTCATCTGACCCTTAACTTCAATGTAAAGGTCACCGCCATCTCTACCATCTACACCATGAAGAAGAAAATCCGGAAGATACATCAAACCGTTTCCTAGGTCATAGCCTTCGGGTTCATACTCATATTGGACACCACAGCAATCGAAGAATATCGCCCAGCGTGCCTCAAGTCTTGAACGGAAGAGGTAACCTTTATATTCAGTCTGTATTGCCTTTATTTTTTTCATAGAGCCTTTACCTCCTCGAAATCTTTATTAAAATATCTGACTGGCTGTCTACGTTTCTTTGCCTTTTCTATTTCAATACTCATGCCTTTTGAGATAACATCTCCTAGCACCCAGACCTCTTGGCATTTACCCATCAGGATAATATCCATGAAAATAGCGAGGTCACGTTCTTTTTCATTGTTGTCATCCATAAACTGCGGAAACATAAGGTGGGGAGCAAGAGGGATATTTCCTTTTTCTAATGCGAAACGGCAGAACTCCCGTGTCCGCTTATTATTGTTTTCTATATCGCCACTAAAGGGGGAGCAAATATAGACAAGAGGCTTGAAGGCAGCTTTTGCTGCTGCCTTTTCCTCACGAGTGATATTTCTAAGTGCTTCATGTGGAGTCGGATCATGATATCCTTCTGAATTAAATTTGTTTATGCTCATAATGTCTACCTCCAGCTCTAACCTTCTTGCCACATTCATCACAAAATACTGCCGTACCAAATAGATCGCTCTCTCCGTCACTTAAAATTTCTGCAATGTCTACTGGCACCTCAGTGCCACACATAGGGCAATGACAAAATACATTCTCATCTGTTATTTCAATGGATACCTCCATGGTATCGTTCAATCTCTCTTTCACATAAAACATAATGATTATCCTCCTTAATTTTTGTTCTCTTCCATCTTCAGCTTGTACCATTCCAGATGACGCTTACGCTGCTGATAATCTGGAACAGCCACTAATAAACCCACATCTACTTTTTGCAGAGTTTCCAGCATGGTAATCTGCTCATCTGAAAGATACGGACGGATACTTTTACCTTTTTCAATACCGTTAGCAATTCTAAATTGCTTTGCCGACATCCCTGTAACAATGCGGTTAATCATGTCGCATTCATTACTGAAGTGATAAGGCTTGGGGTTTTCATGGAGCAACTTAATGTTGTCAGTCAGCAAAGGAAACTCCTTACGAGCGGAAACAAGGGTTTTAATGAACTGCTCCATTTCATTAAAGCGTTTGATGTATAACTCTTTGAACTTCATTGCTTTCTGCCCTGTATATCCCATAACCAACATAGTGAATCCATCACGGGTCATGGCATAAGCCTTTTGCTTTCTGTTCCAACCATCCGTGTATGAGGTCGGCTCAAAATTGAGCTGAGCAAATTCTGTGCTTAACCCAGATTTGGGGTCAGTGATTTTAGCAATGTCACGCAGAACATTTTTATGTTCCTTCTCAAAGAACTCAGCCACAAACAAACTATCTACTCTTGCCGTATCCTTGGTGTCGGCAAATACACCGTATTTGTCTTTAGGTATTAATTCTCTCATCAGAATTACCTCCTTATAATTTTTGAGAGGCCTTGACCTCTTACCTAGTAGCCTTGGGAAAAGGTCAAATCTGACGATTTGGATATTCTTTTCCTAATTTCTTTGTTGCTCGCTTTAATTTCTGGGTGATATTGTTTTCATCTGCACCGATAGAACGGGCATATTCACGAATTGAAATGCCATTAATACGGACTGCAATAAAGGCATCTGCCCATTCTGGTTTCTTGGAAAGAGTGCTGCGGATCCAGTCACAGATTTCTTCACATTCATAATCTCTACTGCGTGTCTCGTCATCAGAAGTGGTACAGAGATAATCCATAATGTTAAAGGACTCCTCGTCTGGTTCAGCCTGGATATATCCCCTCTTACCACTTAACTTCTTCATCTTTGGATTGGGGTCAATATACCTGGTTTCCCTGCGCCAGCAGTTGTATTCTTTGCTGTTCATAAGGTCGAACATTTCCTGCACGGTCTCACAACGCTTTACTTCAGCCTTCTTTTCTGGCTTTGCTTCTGCAAGACGCTGTTCATAGTCGATATCCAGCATGATGCTGTAATCTCCATCTGGAATTTCAATTGTGGTGTAGTTCTTGTGACCGTTTTTGATGTGATCTTCATATAAAACTCGTATTTTCATTTTGCATTCCTTTCCGTCCCGGTAATGGGTGGCGGAATGCAAAAGAGCCTGCGGATAAGATGACCACAAATTTCGCTTGTCCAAAAAAAGAGCACACGAAATTACGGTGGGTGCATCTTCATTCCAAACACAGTCTTTGTCACTGTGTTCTGAACTCTTATGCATCCCGCCGTCCGTATGCGCAATAGGACTTTGAGACAGATAAATTTTAAGAGGGATTCCCCCTCATCTATAATTGTAATCAGTCTCAAATAGTAAGTAAATTTCTGAATTTATCGATTACTATTAATAATAATCAGCTTTCAAAGGTTATTGTATTGATTACTAAAACTTGATATAATAAATAAACAATTATTTATTCGATTACTTGTTGATGTGATTTTATGTGTTTGTAGTATGAGGAGGAGGAAATTCTTATGTCTGAAATCGAAAATATTGCATTAGAAAATGAAAACTTTTTTAATTTAGGAAACGATTATTTTTCTCTAAAGGGCTATAGATGTTTTACAGGTGTTGATGTTGTTAATCTTTCTCCTGGTGAGATGAGACGCACTTTGAAAATTCAATCTGATGAGCAAAATGAATTACATTATGCCTTTAGTGGTTCAAACGGTCTTTGTAGAACCACACCGATGGGATCAGTTAGAAAAGAAAACTTACTAAGTGCACTAATCTCTTTACCAAACGAAGTTGACAGCATACGAAGTTTTTTTGAGGAAAACGGTTTTTTCTTTCCTGTTAGTAAAACGGAATACGAGGAAGTCGATCTATATTCTTTGACTGAAGTTGTGAATCATATAAAGGCAACAGTTCTTCTCATGAGTGAGATTGAAGAACCTAATAGAAGCTATGAGAAAATACTATACCTAACTCTTTATCTACTTCTGTCAGAGCGAGTTTCTTTCAAGTTAAATTCTATGAGCAAACCATATTCGACTTGTTATAATGGTTTCATTAAAACATTAGAAAAAGCCTCCTCAGTACCCGAGATTGACGGCACCAAAGAAGGCTTTGAAAGTGAAACGTATATAATTACTGATTCAGTATATAAACCAACATATGATTTAAATATTGAGGAGTATCAAGATATTATTTCTGGTAGTTCTTTGACAAACCGTTATCCAGGAATAAACGACCTTCGATATAAAGATATTGTTTATCTGTATCGCAATGCACCAAATGAAACACCTGCAGCTCGTATTACCATAGATTTCCTATTTCATCTTATGAGAAAGGTAGGCGTGGTTAGTAAAGTAACTTATGAAAATGGCATCGAATTTTATGATGAACCAGCTATTGAGAATTTTGACGACAATCTTAAACAGGTTCTTATAGTAGTCGCAAAGATTGTGTTAAATGAAGAAATTAATTCAAATCTTTCTGGTATTGTGCCTCGTTTTGTGGCAAGTAAAATGGAGCCTTCATGGAAAGCCACTAACTTGCTTTCGGCCTTATATTTTTCAATATTTTATATGAGACCTGGTTCTGAAATATATAGAGAATGCGCTAATCCTGCTTGCAATAATCATTTCTTGATTAAGACCTCAAATGGACGAAAAAAATATTGCAGCCCTAACTGTAGAAATGCAACTGCCCAGCGAAATCACCGGAAAAAAGTAAAGAAAATGGCTCAAAAATAAAAAATCACCGTCACTATGCAGTCCACATAGTAACGGTGATTTTTTATTTTTTCTGTATACTTATGATTAATAATCTGATCCAACTGATACACTTATTTCAGCCTCTATAGGTAAATTCCCACCATTTTCAGTTAAAGCTCTCTCTATCGAATCTGCTAAGGCTATAATTTTTTTCGAGTGGTTTCCTGTGTAATGGTGCATCAAGTAATTGATATCGACCAAGATGCCTTGGACATGTTCAAAAGTATTATCATGCCCTTTCCACTCACCTGTACTTTCACCACAATTTTCAAATATACCAGACAAATCAAAAATATTTTCTCGTGAATTGTATGGCATCAAAAATGCATTGTATACCGTTGGATTATTGCCATTTTCATCTTTGAATTTATTGTTTATACTTATATATTCACCATAAGTTATCTGCTTATGTATAGATCTACCCTCTGGCAGATGCATGGGTTCGCCAGTTAATCCATATCTATAATACTTTGCGTCTAAGACATAGATTTTGTTATTGCAAACCATGATTGTATCTGGCCTAAGAGCTTCAAATGTTCTTGTCTTACCTTTTTTTAGGTGCCAGGTTGCCTTTGGAAAATATGAGTTTTTGTTACTAACACCAAATACTCTGTCAATAAGTTTTTCCCATACATACTCGAAACTATCTGTCCCAAAATAGAATTGACGTTTGTTTGTCTCTTCATCTATATACTTAAGCATTGCAATCATTGAAGTGAAAAGACGTTTATCTTTATCATTATTTGTTTTACCTAATTTATCATTTAGTTCAATAAGAAACCGTTTAATATCAATCGGAAAATCTGGTTTAGGTGGAAGATTTGGTGTAAACAACCATCCTAATTTTTGAAAACTCTCATATACACAGTATTTGTGGATTTGTGTTATCAGATTACGATCATTCGGTGTAGAATCCCTTACTGTCTGTTTTAAATAAATAGGCGAATTGTTAGCCTGCAACAAAGGTTTCTGCTGACGAATTGTTTTAGCCCAGTCGGTGTTACCACGATCGCTAGTTTTATAGATAGGCTCCTTCTCTGTGTAATATGAGCGTTGCTCCAAATAGTAGTTTATTACTTCCATATATGCATTGACAGGAAAATCAACGGATTGAGGAGCTTCAAACTTTTTCATATGGAGTACTCTATCATTTCTGACCGTAAATTCTGAAAGTACGGATATTAGATGCAAAATATCTCTTCTTCGTTCATGTTCTGTGTCTGGCAATTGATAACCCATAGGAAAATAGACCATCGCATTTTCAGAATCAGCCTTGATGCCTACAAAGCGATCTCCTTCTTCATTCGTATTAACATGGCACTTGCTCTTCAGTAATTCAGTGCTTATTTCCATAGATTATCACCACCTTACTCAACAGTACTATCAATTAAATCCTGGGTTAGAAAAGCATCAATAATCTCTTCTTTAAAAACATCTAGACGATCATTGCCTGTTGCTTTTGCAGAACTCCTAGAATTAAAGTGATTAACTACTTCTTCTAGACTCTTATAAATTGTATTTTTGAAAATATCCTCACGTGAAAATTTAAAAGCATCATCCCATAAATATTTAAGAACTTTTTCAGCGAATCTATAATTAAGCAACCTTGCTTGAATTTGCTCTTTTTCAGATAGGTCATTATTGTCTGCTTCTTCATGATATTCTAAGTCAGTAGCTCTAACAAAATATGTTCCAAGTCTTTTGTCTTCTGACGATGTCATACGAATATTTTTTGTAACAATTTCATTATTGATAACTTCACAGAATCTTTGCCAAGTTACACTTGTGTCTAAGATGCGGAGTTTGTCAAGCAAGTTGTCGCATTTAGTATAAAAAATATATTCCGTTGTTTCCGATTTGCCATTGATATGGAGCCTCTGCCTATATGGTTTTAGTACCTGAAGGCATGACTAATAAAGGTACT
>NZ_LTDM01000064.1 GCF_001940565.1 Tissierella creatinophila DSM 6911 | reverse complement strand
ATACTATTTCTTATATTTTCAAGTTTTATTGTATCCTCTTTTAAATTATCTAAGTATTCATATGTTACTAACTCCTCCTCTATTCTCTTTATACTTTCACTCATTGTATTTTTTTGAATAGAAAGTTTCCTAATATCTTTTAATGTTTCTTTTAATGCATCATCAATTAAATTAACACCGATTAATCTTCCGATAGCACTCGCCCTAGTACTTCCTTTTTCTGATAATAAAAAAGCACCTTCTAGTTGTTCTCCTAAATTTATAGCATTTGATTCACTACTGTCTAAGGAAATTTTTTTAATCTCTAATAAATCTATAATTTCTTGAGGAACTTTATTTCCGAAACCTTCAAATATTATTTCTTCAGCATCTTTATTAGAGAGAATATAAGCATTTTTTGATTTACTTCTTAATCTTGTTATCTTTATATTATTACTAAATTCCAATGTAACAGAAGCTTCAGTTTCTCCTTCTCTAATAAAATAATTTCCAGCAGGCTCATTATATAAAGCCCATTTAATTGCCCTTATAATTGCAGACTTACCCGAGTCAGAGGGACCGACGATAATATTCAGACCTTCATTAAAGTCGATAACACTATTTTGATGTGATTGGAAATTTTTTAATATTGCTCTTTTTAAATACTTCATATTATTCACCTGTCATATTTCTCATTTGTATTAAGCTTATTCTTTTTAAAGCTTCTTTTTTAACTTTTTCATCTACTTTTTCCGCATTAGAGACTCCCATTAATACATCATTTATATCTATCTTTTCAAAATTCATAGCATTATCTATTGTTTGTTTAAATTCATACATTCTTTCTCTTCTATAAATACTATTTTCAATCTCTTTTCTATCAAGTACTTCTTCACCATCTAAAGCAGTTGATAGATATTTATAAGAAATATTTAAATCTTTTTCTAAGTCTATAATGGCTACCTTTGGTTTTCTTTTAATTTCTCTAAGACTATTTGAAACTCGTACAATGCTTCCAGGGTTTAAAAAATATTTACCATCTATTTTTACTTTTTCAAATCCAGAATGATAATGTCCAGATAAGGTAATATCTGCTAAAGTTTCTTTAATATCCTCTACCAGAGTATAAGGAATACCTTTTATAAATGGCTTATCTAATAACATTCCATGAACAACATGAATTGAAAAATCACAACCTGGTTCTATATCTTTTACTATATAAGGTGATTTATCATTTGAATCATCTATATTATAAGTGTAGGGTTGTCCTGTTAATTGAACTTTGACCTTATCTTTTTTCAATATTATCTTTTCATTTGTATCTATTATGTTTAAAACTTTCAATTCACAAATTAAACCCAACATAGTCCTATTTAAAGTTTTAGGATTAAGACCAAATATATCATGGTTCCCACTTATTATATAAATCGGAACTTTTATTTCATTTAGAATTTTTGAAAATTTACTTACTAACGATATTGAAACATCAGGTCTATCAAATAAATCTCCACCATGTATTACATAATCTATATTTTCTTTATCTATAATTTCTACTATTTCATTAAATTTTTTTTCTAGAGTATTAGTGAAATCATCTTTTCTATTTTTGGGTGTAGTTCCACGTATGTGAGAATCAGTAAAAAATAATATTCTCAAATTTATACCTCCTATAATAAAACCTCCTATTAGGAGGTTTATTATGATTTATCATCTTCATCTTTTTTAGTATTTACTTCTTTATTTTCATCTTCATCTTTTTTAATAAGACTATATTTTTCCCTAACTGCCATTTCTATTTCATCACTTATTTTAGGATTTTCTCTAAGGAAATCTTTCGAATTTTCTCTTCCTTGTCCTAATCTTTCATCTCCATAACTATACCAAGACCCTGATTTTTTAACGATGTCAGCAGTAACTCCAGCATCTAATATATTGCCTTCTTTAGATATTCCAAGTCCATACATTATATCAAATTCAGCTTGTTTAAATGGTGGTGCTACTTTATTTTTAACTACTTTTATTCTAGTTCTATTTCCTAAAATTTCATCACCCTGTTTTATGCTATCTATTCTTCTAACATCTAATCTTATACTGGAATAAAATTTTAATGCTCTACCTCCAGAAGTTGTTTCTGGATTTCCAAACATTACTCCTACTTTTTCTCTTAATTGATTTATAAATATACAAGTAGTATTAGATTTACTAATAGCTCCTGCTAATTTTCTAAGAGCCTGAGACATAAGTCTAGCTTGAAGACCTATGTGTGAGTCCCCCATTTCTCCTTCTATTTCAGCTTTAGGTACTAAAGCTGCAACCGAATCTATTACAACTATATCTACCGCCCCACTACGAACTAATGCCTCTGTAATTTCTAGTGCCTGCTCACCTGTATCTGGTTGTGAAATAATCAAATTATCTATGTCTACGCCTAGTTTCTGTGAATATAGAGGATCTAATGCATGTTCTGCATCAATAAATGCTGCTATTCCACCAGTTTTTTGTGCTTCTGCTATTACGTGCAATGCAACTGTAGTTTTTCCTGATGACTCAGGACCATAAATTTCTATTATACGACCACGAGGAATTCCTCCTAGTCCTAAAGCAATATCTAAATTTAGTGAACCAGTAGGAATAATATCTAGATTCATTTTTATATTATCACCCAGACGCATAATAGAACCTTTTCCAAATTGCTTTTCAATTTGGTTTAATGCTACATCCAACGCTTTTATTTTTTCAGTATTCTCAGCCATTTTTCTCCAGTATAAACTGGAATCACCCCTTTCATTTTAGAACGTTAGTTCTAATTATATTCTATATTATAATTTAATATAAGTCAATCATTGTTTTATTAGCTTTCTTATTTCATCTAATGCTTTAACTGCAGCTCTTTCTTGAATTAAGTTTCTATTACCGTTAAAATTATATTTAAACACTTTTTCAAATTTATTAGTAATAATACCTATATAAACTAATCCTATGGGTTTTTCTTGGGTACCTCCTCCAGGACCAGCTAGACCTGTAATAGATAAAGCTATATCTACATTTGATTTTAAAAATAATCCTTTAGCCATTTCATAAGCAGTTTCTTTGCTAACTGGACCATATTTGTTTAAACTTTCTTTTTTTACTCCTAATTCTTCTATTTTTGAAGTATTACTATATGTTATAAGACCTCTATTAAATACACTCGATGCGCCAGCAATCTTTGTCAATTTACTAGATATAATTCCTCCAGTTATTGATTCAGCTACAGCTAAAGTCCATCTTTTTTTATTTAATAAATCAATTATTACTTCTTCTAAACTAATAGAATCGTATGAATAAATATAATCATTAAATTCTTCTTTTATTATCTCTATTCTATTTATTATTTCTTCTTCAAGTTTATTTTTATCCTTCCCTTTTGCAATAATTTTGATTTCAACTACGCCTTTTTTGGCAAAGGTTAAAACAGAAAAGTTCCTACTATTTAAGTTTAAATTGTTTAATTTAGATTCCAAGGATGATTCACCTATTCCAACTAAGTTGATAGAACGGGTGATTATATTTAAATCATCTTTTATTAAATTTATTACACCTTTTTCAAACATTAATTCCATCTCTACAGGAGGACCAGGAAGCATTATTATTTTTTTAGAATCTTTTTCAATATATATTCCTGGCGCTGTTCCTATTGTATTTTCTATAAATTTAGACCCTGTTGGCTTAAATGCTTGTTTTTGATTGTTATCTGTCATTACCCAGTTTCCATTTGTAAACATATCGATAATATTATTTTCCATAGTTTTATCTAATTCTATATTTAATCCTAATGCCTTAGCTATTATTTCTTTTGTCATATCATCTTTTGTAGGTCCTAAGCCTCCAGTAGTAATAATTAAATCAGCTCTGCTTATAGCAGTTTTTATTATAGATTCCAATCTTTTTTCGTTATCATCTACAGATGTATGAAAATGTACTTCTATACCCAACTCTATAAGTTTTTGAGATAAAAAGAAAGAATTGGTGTTTAAAATACTCCCCATAACAACTTCTGTACCAATAGTTATAATCTCAGCAACCATTGTATCATCTCCTATTACTTATCACTTAAATTTAAAGTATGTCTATTTTTATAGATATAATCATATCCAGATAATACTGTAAAGATTAAAGATATATATAAAAATATTTGATCCATAGGGATATTAAACTTTTCAAAGAATATATTATTAAATAAAAGTAATATAATTGCTATAAGTTGAGTGATGGTTTTAAATTTACCTAGCGAGCTTGCAGCTATATTAACACCTTCAGATGCAGCAATTATTCTAAAGCCAGTTATAGTAAACTCTCTTGCAATAATGGTTACAACTACCCATCCAGGAATAGCCCCAGATTCTACTAGTAAAATTAAAGCAGCAGATACTAATAATTTGTCTGCTAATGGATCAATAAATTTTCCTAAATTAGTAATTTGTGCATTTTTCCTTGCTAGATATCCATCTAGTGTATCAGTTAATGCAGCTATTATAAATATTATACCCGCATATATTTGGTTATTGGGTATATCTATATAAAACATAATTATAAATATTGGTACCAAAAGTACTCGACTAAATGTTATTTTGTTTGGTAAATTCATTTTTTATCCCCTATCTTAATTTAAATTTATTCAATAAATTTTATTGAATATTCATATTCTCTATATCATCTTTAACTACTAGTACTTTTCTAGGTTTGCTACCTTCATATCCTCCTATAACGCCTTGCTCCTCCATTTCATCTACTATTCTAGCAGCTCTAGCATAGCCTATTCTAAGCTTTCTTTGTAACATAGATATAGAAGCTTGACCTTCTTCTACAACTAGTTTTACGGCATCAGGTAATAAGGAGTCATTGTCTATAGTTTCTATTGTTTTAGATTTTTCCATTATTTCTAAGATTTCTTCATCAAAAGATATCTTATGGCTTTTACTTAAAAAACTTACTATATTTTCTACTTCATTATCACTTATAAAAGCTCCTTGGATTCTGAGCGGTTTAGAGAAAAAAGATGGATAAAAAAGCATATCTCCTTTTCCTAATAACTTTTCTGCACCTCCCATATCAAGTATAGTTCTAGAATCTATTTGAGATGATACAGCAAATGAAATTCTAGATGGTATATTTGCCTTAATAGTTCCTGTTATTACGTCTACTGAAGGTCTTTGTGTAGCTACAATTAAATATATACCTGCGGCTCTAGCCATTTGTGCTAATCTGCATATATATTCTTCTATTTCCTGGGCTGCTACCATCATTAAATCTGATAGTTCATCTATTATGATGACTATAGAAGGTAATTTATCTAGCTCCTTTGAATCTGATTTTTCATTATAAGAATGAATATCACGAACACTATTTTCTGCAAAAGTTTTATATCTAGTTTCCATTTCTTCTACTGCCCAATTTAATGAGAAAGAAGCTTTTTTAGGATCCGTCACTACTGGAATAAGTAAATGAGGAATTTTATTATATATACTTAATTCTACAACCTTAGGATCTATTAATAATAATTTTACATCTTCCGGAGAAGATTTATATAATATACTCATTATAATAGTGTTTATACAGACACTTTTGCCAGACCCAGTTGCTCCGGCAATAAGTAAGTGAGGCATTTTATCAATAGATGAAACTACTGCTTTTCCTGATACATCCTTTCCAAGGGCTATAGGAGTATTAGAACTTATTTCTTTATATTCCTTTGATAATAATATTTCCTTTAACATAACATTGTCTTTTATTTTATTTGGAACTTCTATTCCTACCGCAGACTTACCTGGAATAGGTGCTTCTATTCTTATATCAGATGATGCAAGGCTTAATGCTATGTTATCAGACAAGGACACTATTTTACTAAGTTTTATACCAGGAGATGGAGATAATTCATAACAAGTAATTGTAGGACCTTTATTTATCTGAGTTATCTTACCATCTATACCAAAATTTTTCATAGTATCTTCAATAATTTCTGCATTTCTAAGTATGTTTTTTTTGTCATTAAATTCTTGCTTATCAGGAGATTCTAGTAAATCAATAGGTGGTATTTCATAAATGAAACTTTTAGTTTTATTATTTCCATCTTTAATTTCTAAATCTATATAATTTAATGGAATATCTTTAGAAACTTTTTTTTGAATTTCATTTGGTTTTTTATGATTTTCATTATAGTCTAAAATTTGTATTTCTTCGTTTAAACTTATTTTATTTTCTTCTTGGATTTCTTTTTTTATATTTGTTTTTTTTAATGCTTGTAATTTTTTATTATCTTTTTTTTCTTTTTTAAAGTCACTAAACATAGTAATTGTTCTTTGATATAAATCTTTTAATTTTATATCAAAGAGTATTAATAACCCAACTGATGTAGAAAAGAATAGTATTATAAACCCGCCTATAAGTCCAAATAGTTTATAGAAAAAAAAACCTATAAAAGATCCAATAAAACCTCCACCTTTGTTAAAATTAGATAGATAAATTGCGGTTTTAATTCTATTTACAAATCCAATTATAGATATGTTTTGGCTATCTAGAGCTACTAAAAACATTAAAAATAAACCAAATATAATAATTGTTTTTTTAACTTCATTTTTATTAAATCTATCTAATATAATTATAATTCCTAAACCTATTAATATAAGAGGCATAAAATATCCCCCAAAGCCCATCATGGAAAATGTTGTTCCCCTTATTATAGAACCTATTAATCCTACTTTAAAGGTAAAAAGACTAATCATCGATATGATACCCACTGCAATAATAATAAGACCGATAATATCTTTATTAAATCTAGTCTCTTCAGTTTTCTTTCCTTTTTTTGATCTTTTTTTTGTTTTCAATATTAATATCCCCTTTTAGCTTTAAATCTATCTATAACTGCTTGTCCTAAGGGTATATAGTAATAAAATACCCTCATACACTATATTATAACATAATTAAAATTCTTTATCTATTCATATTAGATTCTATCATTTTATTTAATTTTTCTAGAGATTTATTTAATCCACCCACTTCATTTATTAGCCCATAATCTACTGCTTCACTTCCTACTAAAATAGTTCCTATATCATTAGCTAATTCATCAGTATCATACATAAGCCTTAAAAAATCTTCTTTTTTAATCTCGGAAGTTCTTGTTACGAAGTTATTTATTCTTTGTTGCATCTTTTCAAAGTATTTAAAACTTTGGGGAACACCTATAACAAGTCCTGTAGTTCTTATTGGATGTATAGTCATGCTAGCACTTGGGACTATAAAAGAATAGTCAGTAGAAGTAGCTAGTGGAACTCCTATACTATGTCCACCACCTAATACTAATGAAACTTTGGGTTTATCAATACTATTTATCATTTCTGCTAATGCAAGACCTGCTTCTACATCGCCTCCAACTGTATTTAGCACTATAAATACCCCTTCTATTTTAGGGTTTATTTGGGCACTTATAAGAAGTGGTATAATATGTTCATACTTAGTAGATTTTTTCTCCACATTAGATATAGTATGCCCCTCTATCTCCCCAATAATTGAAATAAATTGTATATTAGAAGTGTATTCTTCGTTTATTTTAGTTCCAAATTCTTTTATACTTTCTTTTGCATCTTCTTGATTTTCTTCTATTATTGCATTTTTAAATTTCATTTAAACTCCTCCTATTATTTACTATGATATAGTTTCTACTACTTACGATAATATTATGTATAATAAAATAAAAAGGTAGTAAATATAATATTATATTTACTACCTTTTTATTTTATTATAATTCTACAATTATCATATCATACCCTATTTTTCTTATAGAATCCCAAGGTATTTCTTTTTCTAAACCTTCAACTCCTAAAAATTTAAATGAAATTTTTTTTTCAGATGCTAAAAGACTTATTATTTCACCCGTTTCTTTATCAAATAATATATCGGCATCTGAAATAAGGCCTAATCTCTCTCCATTATTTAAATTTACTATTTCTTTTTGTCCTAATTCACTTAATCTCATTTAATCACCTCTTAGTCTTATATTTAAATTATATGTGATTTTTTCATAAATATGTTATATCATTTATGATAAGATTTATTATGACTATGTTATAAATTTATTAAATACCTGTATGACCAAATCCACCATCACCTCTAGTGGTTTTTTTTAAGTTTTCAACTTCTTTAAATTCTATTTTTTCATATTTTGAAAGTATAAATTGTGCGATTCTATCTCCTTTATTAATTATATAATTTTCATTACTCATATTTACTAATATAACTTTTATTTCTCCTCTATAATCACTATCAATCGTTCCTATTCCATTAGCTAAGCCTATTCCATATTTTAGTGCAAGTCCACTTCTTCCCCTTATTTGACCTTCATATCCCTTCGGTATCGAAATAAAAAGTCCTGTAGGCACAAGAACCCTTTCAAGTGGTTTAAGCTCAATAGCAGCTTCAATATTGGCTTGTAAATCCATACCAGATGATCCATCTGTTTTATATGAAGGAAGTTGGTTATTACTTTTATTTATAACTTGGATTTCCATTTATTCACCTCTAAATATTTTATTTTTAATATGTTCTTCTATTCCTGCTTTATCTTCAAGATTGCTTATATAAGCAATCTTGAAAGTTTCTCTTTTAAAAACTTTATTTATTATGCTTATCATATCTTTTTTATTAATTTTATCTATCTTTTTTAATACTTGATCTTCTGTTTCAATCTTTTTAAATAAAGAAATTGATTTAGCATTTTCAAACATTTTAGATAATGAGCTTTCATTTTCTAAAATGTAATTTATTTTTAATTGTTCTTTACATGTTTCTAGTTCTTCATGTTTTATATAATTGTTCTTTAATATGTTCAATTCTTTATCTATTAAAGACAGTGTATTTTCAATCTTATTATTATTTAATCCTATATAAATAGACATATCTCCTATATCTTTATATGTCGTTATGCTTGAATAGAGCGAGTAAGCAAGTCCTGCTTCTCTTATACTCTGATATAGCCTAGAGCTTTCATTATTTGCAAGTATATTATTTAATATTAAATATGAATATAAATCATCAGAACTACTTGATATCCCTAGAAGTCCTATACATAAGTTAAACTGTTCTATATCTTTTTTAATTCCCTTTATCTTATTTCCATGAATTATATCATCCGTATCAAATTTTATATCTTCTGACTTATTTTGAATATTAAATTTTCCAAAATACTGATTTAATTTTTTATAAGTTTCATTAATATTTAGATTACCTGCTATTGATATTATGATTTTTTTAGGGTTATAGTATTTGTTAAAATAATTGTTTAGATCTTTTTTATTAAATCTTTTTATTGAGTCTATATTCCCTAATATAGAAAGTGAAAGAGATGTATTAAAATAAATCATTTCGTTTAATAATTCATGTACTAAATCTTCCGGATCATCTAGATACATATTGATTTCTTCTTCTATTATCATTTTTTCTTTTTCTATATCTTCTTCATTAAATAAAGAGTTTAAAAACATATCACTAAATAATTCTATTACTATATCTAAATGTTCCCTTAATACTTGGGCATAAAAGCAAGTATTTTCTTTACTGGTAAATGCATTTAAATTTCCACCTATTTTATCTATAATTTGAGAAATTTCTTTTGCAGTTTTATTATCTGTACCTCTAAATAACATGTGTTCAATAAAGTGAGATATTCCATTATTGTTATCATTCTCGTTTATAGAACCATTTTCTACTATTATTCCTAAAGAAATAGAATTTATATTATCTAACTTTTCAATTACTACATTTATACCATTATCTAATTCTTTTATAAAGTACATCTCTTCCTCCAATTATTAATTATTGAAAACATCACTTATATTTCCTATTTTATAACCCATCTTCGTAAGCTCTATTATTATTTCACTTAATGCATTTTTCGTATTTTCTGTTGGGTGCATTAGTACAATAGCTGAATTGTGTGCCTTATCTATTACTCTTTTAACTATTAGGTCCTTTGTACTATCTTCTCTCCAATCAATAGTATCGATGCTCCACATTATTACTTTATAGTTTAGTGCTTTAGCAGCTTGCAATGTATAATCATTAAATGCACCTGAAGGAGGTGCAAAATAGGAAGGATTTTTATCAATTATGTCTCTAATAATTTTATTAGCTCTTTCTATTTCTTCAAAATTTCTATTATAATCTAATTTATCATAGTCTAAATGACTATATCCATGATTTCCTATTTCATGACCTTTTTTATATATTTCCTTTAATAAATCTTGGTTTTTTTCGGCCCATTTGCCAGTGGGAAAAAAAGTTATTTTAATATTATTTTCTTCAAATATTTTCAACATTTCTGGAATATATTCTTCTCCCCAATCAATGTTACAAGCAAATGATATTACTTTTTCACCATTTGTTCCTTCATAAAATATATCCTGCATAAATACATCCTTAGATCTACCATAGTTTAAAACTATAATTGGTATTATTATAACAAAGATTAATAATAATAAAATTAAATATAGTGTTTTTTTATTAAAAATTAAAAGTTTCATATCTTTCCTCCTTTTATATTCTTATTAAATATATATTCTAAAGGAAAAATAATATACAAAAATTAAAACATGAACCTAAAAAGGTCCATGTAAAGTTTATTTCTCTTCTTTTTCATCTTCAAGTAAAACCTTTCTAGAAAGGTTTATTCTGCCTTGATTATCAATTTCCATTACTTTTACTAAAAGCTCATCTCCAACCTTTAATACATCTTCTACCTTATTTATTCTCTCTTTTGCAATTTGTGAAATATGAAGTAATCCTTCTTTACCGTTTAGAATATCTAAAAATGCGCCAAAATTAGTAACTTTAGTGACTTTTCCTAAATAAAGCTCTCCAATTTCAACTTCTTTAACAATATTTTCTATTATTTTCATAGCTTCATTTCCACTTTTAGCATCTTCTGCTGCAATAGATATTTTTCCATCATCGTTTATATCTATCTTTACTCCAGTTTCATCAATTATCTTATTTATTATCTTTCCACCAGGTCCAATAACATCTCTTATCTTATCTGGATTTATTATCATAGTAAATATCTTTGGAGCATAAATTGATAATTCTTCTCTAGGACTAGAGATGGTTTCTTGCATCTTATCTAATATAAAGAGTCTTCCAACTCTTGCATTTTCTAATGCTTCTTCTAATATACTTCTATCTATACCGGAAATTTTTATATCCATTTGTATAGCAGTTATACCCTCTTTAGTTCCGGCTACTTTAAAGTCCATATCTCCAAGATGGTCTTCCATGCCTTGTATATCAGTTAAAATTGCAACTTTATCGTCAGTCTTTATAAGTCCCATGGCAATTCCAGCTACAGGTGATTTTATAGGAACTCCAGCATCTAATAAAGATAATGTACTGCCACAAACGCTGGCCTGGGATGAAGAACCATTAGAACTTAGTACTTCTGATACTAGTCTTATAGTGTATGGGAATTCGTCTATTGAAGGAATAACAGGAAGTAGTGCCCTTTCAGCTAACGCACCATGACCAATTTCTCTACGACCAGGTCCCCTCATAGGTCTTGTATCACCTACTGAATATGGTGGGAAATTATAGTGATGCATGTATCTTTTAGACTCTTCTTCTCCTAAGCCATCTATAATTTGTACATCTGAAGATGCACCTAAGGTAGTTATAGTTAAAACTTGTGTTTGACCTCTAGTGAAAAGTCCTGATCCATGAGTCCTAGGAATTAAACCTACCTCACTTGTAATCTTTCTTATTTCACCTAAGTCTCTACTATCTGGTCTTATATGTTCTTCTAATATTAATCTTCTTACTTCTTTTTTAACTAGATTATCTATTATTTGTAATATACTTTTTTTATCTTCTGGATAATCTTCCAAAAATATTTCTAGTATTTCTTCTGTAACTTTATCTATATTATCCTGTCTTTCTTGTTTTTCGATTGTATTTATTGCATCTATTAGTTTATCTCTACCATATTTTGATACCTTATCTTCTAATTCTTCTTCTGGTTTAAATAAATCATATTTTCTTTTATCTTTTCCTACTTCTTTGCTTATTTCTTTTATAAACTTACATATTCTGCTAATCTCTTCATGTGCAAATAAGATACCATCAAGCATAGTCTTTTCACTAACTTCATTAGATCCTGCTTCTACCATCATAATGGCATCTTCTGTTCCTGATACAATTAAGTGAATAACAGATTTTTCTCTTTCTTCACTGTTTGGATTTATTATAAATTTATTATCAATCAATCCTACCAGCACAGATCCAGTAGGACCACTAAATGGTATATCGGAGATAGAAAGAGCAATAGAAGAACCTATCATCGCTATGATTTCTGGAGAATCATTTTGATCTACAGATAATACAGTTGTAATTACTTGTACATCATTTCTATATCCTTCTGGAAATAAGGGTCTAAGTGGTCTATCTATAAGCCTTGAAGTTAGTATCGACTTTTCGCTAGGTCTACCTTCTCTTTTAATGAAACCTCCAGGAATTTTACCTACAGAATAAAGTTTTTCTTCATAATCTACACTTAATGGAAAAAAGTCTATTCCTTCTCTAGGTTGTTTTGAAGAAGTAGCTGTTGCAAGTATAACAGTATCTCCGTATTGTACTAGACATGATCCGCCTGCTTGCTCTGCAACTTTTCCTATAGTTACTTTTAAGTCTTTTTCTGCTAATTTATAATGATATATTTTCTCCATAAAATACCTCCTTTTTCTTTTGTATTCTATATTTATTATTATCTATTATCTTTAAATAATACTAAAATTAAAGAGCGGGACTATCCCGCTCTTTTATTAACCTCTTATGTGTAATCTTTCAATTAAAGAACGATATCTTTCAATATCATTATTTTGAAGATATCTTAAAAGATTTCTTCTTTGTCCTACCATTTTTAACAATCCTCTTCTAGAATGATGATCTTTTTTGTGTGCTTTAAGATGTTCATTTAAACCATTAATTCTATAAGTTAGTATAGCAACCTGTACTTCTGGTGAACCAGTATCACCTTCGTGTAATTTGTATTCATTAATTATTTGTTCTTTTACTTCTTTTGTCAACATTAAAATACACCTCCATTTTTATTTATACACCTAAAGCAAGGTAAAGCGATGAGGAACCGCTAAACTTAGCATTAGGAAATTTATTATACATGTTTATAATAACATATGTTTTATTAAATGTAAATATTAATATTTAATAGTCTCTACATCTTTTTGCATTTGTATTTTTAATTCTTCTAGATTACAAAACATCATTTCTTTTCTAATATATTTTATGAATTCTATTTGTATTTTTTTATTATATATATCACTACTAAAATCTAAAATATAAGTTTCTATTTTCATAGAATTTCCTCCTACGGTGGGATTAGTTCCTATGCTAGTAAGAGATACATATGATTTTCCATCTATAATAGTCTTAGTCTCATATACTCCTATTTTAGGAATTTGGTAGTTGCTAGAGAGTTCTAAATTAGCAGTAGGAAATCCTAAAGTTCTACCTATTTTATTTCCATGTACTACTTGTCCTTTAATTTTGTAATTTCTACCTAGCATCTCATTTGCAAGTCTAATATTTCCTTCTTTTATATGCATTCTAATTTCAGTGCTACTTAAAACTCTTTTTTCATCATAGACAGGATCTATAATAGTAACTTTAAATTTATATTTATCCCCTAATTCTTTTAAAGTATTTATATCTCCTGAAGCTTTATATCCAAATCTATAATCAAAACCCACAAATACAGATTTTACATTCAACTTATCTATAAGGATTTTCTTAACAAAGCATTCTGGGCTTAATTTTCTAAACTCTTCATTAAATTCTGTTTCGTAAATAATTTTTACCATCATTTGCTCTAGTATCTCGTGTTTATCTTCTGTGGAAGTTATGAAATCTGGACTTTTACCAAATAACACTTCTTTAGGATGTTTATTAAATAATAATACTGAGGGGATTATATTTAGTTCTTTAGAATCTTTTATCATAGACAAGATAAGTTTTCTATGTCCTAGGTGAATTCCATCAAAATTTCCTAAAGCGACGCTAGTCATAAATCTATTTTCTATATAGTTTTCTATTTTTATGATTTCCATCTTAACCACCTTACACAAACACTTTATTCATTTTCAATAATTGTAAATGATTCTTTTCTATAATTTCCCCAATTCCAATAAATTGATTTTTTGAATAAACTCTTAAAACATCACCTAAGGAATACTCTTTATTATATATTTGTATATTCACTCCATTTATAAGCTTTTTATACAATTCATCTTCTATTTTTATTGATTTAAATTTCATCAAAGCAAAATCTATTGGTAAAATCAATTTTTCTATTTCAATTGGACTTAAACCTTCTAAGTCTTCTATTTTATAAGAATCTTCTATATTAAAAGGTCCTACACCAACTCTTAAAAGGTTGGACATATAACCAAAAGTACCTAAATCTTCTCCTATATCATTACACAAGGTTCTTATATATGTTCCCCTTGAACATTTAGTATAAAAAGTTATTTCTTTATTCTCATATATTTCTTCTATATTTAGTTCATATATATTTATATCTCTTGCATCTCTTTCAATTGTCTTTCCTTCTCTAGCTAATTCATATAATTTTTTACCCTTATGCTTTAATGCTGAATACATTGGAGGTGTTTGAGAAATATTACCCTTGAACTTATTAAATGAACGCCTTATGTCTTCATCACTTACTACCTTAGAAGAAGACTCTAGTGTTTTACCATCTCCATCTTGAGTATCAGTAGACTTGCCTAGAGTTAATATTCCCCTATACTCCTTATCTTCAGTTAAAAGGTATTCAGATACTCTAGTAGCTTTTCCAATACAAATAGGAAGAACTCCTTCTGCATTTGGATCTAGAGTACCTGTGTGTCCAATTCTTTTGATATTTAGTAGTTTTCTAAAAAAACTAACCGCTCCATGAGATGTTATTCCTTTGGGTTTATAAAAAATTATTATCCCATCCATAATTATACCTTCATAGCTTCTTGTATTGATTTTACTATTAACTCCTTGGCTTCCTTAATACCTTTATATATCGTACACCCAGCAGCCCTTTTATGTCCACCACCATCAAATTTATTACAAATATAAGAAGCATCTAGATATTTTTTGGTTCTAAGACTTATCTTTATATCTTCTTTTTCTAACTCTTTTAAAATACAAGCGGCTTCAACTGTGGATAGTTTTTTAATAAATGATACTATCCCTTCTGAATCTTCCAAGCTTGCACCTGTTTCCTTCAACATCTCTTGTGTAACTTCTATAACTGCTATTTTACCATTATTAAAAGTTTCAAGAGTAGTTAAAGACTTAATAAATAATTTCATTCTAGTAAAACTCATATTTTCATACAAATTTATATTTATATCGCTCTTATCTATGCCTATATCTAATAAGTCGGCAATTATTCTATGTGTATCAGATGAAACACTTTCATACTTGAAGCTTCCTGTATCAGTGCTAATAGCCGTATATATATTAGTAGCTATATCTTTATCTATTTCTATCTCCATTTGTTTAATAAAGTAATATATAAGTTCACCAGTAGCAGTCACTTTGGAATCAACAATATTTATATCACCAAAATTTGTATTACTTATATGATGATCTATGTTTATTGTTTTTTTTGCATTTTCAAATAATATTTTGTTTTGTCCTAATCTATTTATATCACCACAGTCTAAAGTAATAAATAAATCAATATCATCCAATTTATCATCGTATTCTTTTATTAAATTAATTCCTGGTAAAAAGGTAAAGTCTATTGGAATTATATCGCTTTTTAATACTACAATATTTTTATTAATCTTCTTTAGAGCTAATGCTAAGGCTAGGCTAGAACCTATATTATCTCCATCAGGGTTTATATGGGATGCAATAAATATATTACTACTTTCTTTAATTAAATCTATAGCTTTTCCCATATTTAAAAGAATTTCTCTATTCATTTCCTATACCTCTATTATTATCTTCCATTTTTACCTTTTCTATTAAATCGGTAATATGACTTGCATGTTCTAAAGTTTCATCTAAATGAAATATAGGTTCAGGTATATGTCTTAAATCAACTCTCTTACCTATTTCACTTCTAATAAACCCCTTAGCACTTTGTAGACCTTTTAAGCAATCTTCTTTTTCCTTTTTATCCCCTAAAACTGAAATATATATATTAGCAAAACTTAAATCTCTAGTTACTTTAACATCTGTAACTGTAGTCATAGATGTTACTCTTGGATCTTTTAATCCATTATATAAGAGTTCAGATATTACCTTTTTTACTTCCTCTGAAATTCTATTTATTCTTTTGTTATTCATAAAGCACCTCTCTATCTTTGTACTTCTTTTAATATATATGCTTCTAACATATCTCCTTCTTTTAAATCGTTATAGTTTTCAAGACCTATTCCGGCTTCATAACCAGAAGCTACTTCCCTTACATCATCTTTAAATCTTTTTAAAGATGAAATAGTACCCTCAAACATAACTATATCATCTCTTAATAGTCTTATTTTAGAGTTTCTTGTTATTTTTCCGTTTACAATATAAATACCAGCTATACTATTACCATTAGGTAGTCTAAATGTAGCCCTAATTTCAGCACGACCTAATACTTCTTCTACTATATCAGGAATTAACATTCCTTTTACAGCTTTTTGTATATCTTCTATGGCTTCATATATTACTCTATATGTTCTTATATCTACTTTTTCTCTTTTAGCCACCTCTAAAGCATTTAAGTTTGGTCTTACATTAAAGCCTATTACTATAGCATTAGAAGCTGCAGCTAGCATTATATCACTTTCCGTAATACCACCAATACCACCGTGTATCATATTTACCTTTACTTCTTCTTTTATATCAAGTTTTTGTAAAGATTGGCTTAAAGCTTCCATGGAACCTCTTACATCAGCTTTTATAATTATGTTTAAATCTTGTATGTCTCCCTCTTTAATTGTTTCAAACAAATTCTCTAAAGTAACTCTATCATCAAGTTTAAATTGTTGTTCTCTTAATTGATTTTTCTTCTCACTTGCATAAAATCTAGCTATTTTTTCATTCTCTACTGCATATATTAAATCTCCAGCATTAGGAACTTCAGATAATCCAAGAATTACAGCTGGAATGGAAGGAGTAGCTTTTTTTAATTGCTTACCTTTATGGTCTAACATAGCTCTTATTCTTCCACTAGCAGTTCCTGATACTACCATATCTCCTACTTTTAATGTACCCTTTTGTACTAAGATGGTTGCAAGTGGTCCTTTGCCTTTATCAAGTTGAGCTTCTATGACTATTCCAATAGCCTTTCTATTTGGGTTAGCTTTTAATTCTTGTATTTCTGCTACTAAAAGTACCATCTCTAATAGCTCATCAATACCTTCTCTATTTTTAGCAGATACCGGTACTGTTATAGTATCTCCACCCCAGTCTTCTGGTAATAATCCATTTTCTACTAATTCTTGTTTTATCCTATCTAAATTAGCAGTAGGTTTATCAATCTTATTTATAGCTACTATGATAGGTACTCCCGCTGCTTTAGCATGACTTATAGCCTCTAAGGTTTGAGGCATTACTCCATCATCAGCAGCTACTACTAATATTGCTATATCTGTAACTTTAGCTCCTCTAGCTCTCATAGATGTAAATGCTTCATGTCCTGGAGTATCTAAAAACACTAGTTTTTTATCGTTTATTCTAGCAACAGAAGCACCTATATGTTGAGTTATTCCTCCAGCTTCGCTTGTAGTTACATGGCTTTCCCTAATTGCATCTAAAAGAGATGTTTTTCCATGGTCTACGTGTCCCATTACCGTTACTACAGGTGGTCTAGGTTTTAAATCTTCTTCCTTATCTTCATAATCTAACTCAGCCATAATCTCTTCTTCGATTTCTGTTTCTTCTGTTTCTTCTTTAAGACTTAACTCTACTCCGAAATCGATAGCTAATAAACTTGCAGTATCAAAATCAATAGATTGATTTTGACTAGCCATAATTCCTTGACTAATTAATTTAGTGATTACCTGGGAAGGGTTTACATTCAATATATCCGCTAATTCTTTTACTATAATTTCACTTCCTATTTCTATAGTATTTGTTTCATCTTGATCAACTTGAGATTCTTCAGCATTTATAATGTTTGAATCTTCTTCCTTAATATTTGTATTCTTATTTTCTTGTACTTGTTTTGTTTTTATAATTTCTTCCTCCTCATTTCCTAATAATTCTTTAATTAATTCAGTTTCTTCACCAGATAATGAACTCATATGACTTTTTGCATTTATATCTAAGTCTTCTATTTTTTCCATAAGTTCTTTACTGCTGATATCTAATTCTTTTGCCAATTCATATATTCTCATCTTTGCCATACAATGCACCCCCTAATTTATTTAAAGGTGTTATGTCTTTATTTAACTTTTTTGAATTTGCTCTTCTAGTTCTTCAATTTTCTCCTTTGGAATTTCCACCTCTAAATTCCTTGAAATTATATTACTCTTTATAGCCATTTTAAAACACTCTTTATTATTACATATATAAGCTCCACGTCCGTTAACTTTACCAGTTAAATCAATTAACACTTCATTTTCTGGGGTTTTAACAATACGAATAAGTTCTTTTTTGTTTTTATTTTCTTTACAGCCTAAGCATTTTCTTAAAGGTATTTTTTTCTTTCTCATCTTATCACCTTATTCTTTAATTATTTCTGCATATTGTGATTCTGATTTTATATCTATCTTCCAACTAGTAAGTTTGGCAGCTAGTCTTGCATTTTGTCCTTCTTTTCCTATAGCTAATGATAATTGATAATCCGGAACTATTACTAATGCAGATTTTTCTTTTTCATTCACCTCTACTTTTACTACTTGTGAAGGACTTAAGCTGTTTCCTATAAATTCTTCAATATTTTTAGTCCAAATTACAATATCTATCTTTTCCCCATTTAATTCATCTACAATTGTCTTTACTCTGCTTCCTTGAAATCCTACACATGCTCCTAGTGGATCAACATCTGGATCTTTAGAATAAACTGCAATTTTAGTCCTAGAACCAGCTTCTCTTGCAATTGAATATATTTCAACTATACCATTATTTATTTCAGGAACTTCTAGTTCAAATAGCCTTTTTACTAGGTTTGGATGTGATCTAGATAATACAATTTGTGGTCCCTTAGTAGTTTTTTTAACTTCCATAACTAATAATTTAAGTCTATCGGATTGTTCGTAAATTTCACCTTCAATTTGTTCAGTTGGTGGTAGAACTCCTTCGGTCTTTCCTAAATCTATAAATACATTGTTTTTGGATATTCTTTGAATCATTCCAGTTATTATTTCATTTTCTCTATTAATAAACTCATCATATATAACATCTCTTTCTGCATCTTTTATTCTTTGTATGACTACTTGCTTGGCAGTTTGAGCAGCTATTCTTCCAAAGTCTTTAGGAGTAATTTCTAATCTCAAAACATCTCCAATTTCATATAATTTATCTATCTCTTTAGCTTTTTCCAAGCTTATCTCTAAATACTCATCGTTAACTTCATCTACAACATCTTTTATAGCGTATACTTTAGTTTTTCCTGTTTCTTTATTCATCTCTACTATAACATTTTGAGAAGCACCAAAGTTTTTCTTATAGCTTGAGATGAGTGCTGATTCTAATGCCTCATATATTATATCTATAGATACGCCTTTTTCTTTTTCGATTTCATGCAAGGCATTAATAAAATCTTGATTCATGAGTAACCTCCTAAAATTTAATACTTAATTTTATAATAGAAATATATTCTCTTGGGATATCTACTAAATTACCATTTTGTTTTAATGTAATTTTATCTTTAGAATAATTTTTAAGTTCACCTTCGTACATTTTTTTGTTTTCAAAAGGTTTATATAGTTTTAATTCCACATCTCTTTCCAAATTTCTTTTTAAATCCTTATCCGTTTTGAGTGGTCTATCTAATCCCGGAGATGATACTTCTAAATAATACTCTTCAGGTATAGGATCTTTTTCATCTAATTTCGTGCTTAATTCTTCACTCACTTTTTGACAATCATCTAAGGTTATTCCACCTACTTTATCCACATATATCTTCAAAAAATAGTTACCAAACTCTTTTACATATTCTATATCTACTAGTTCATAACCTAATTTTTCCGCTATATCATTACTTATTTTTCCTACAATATTAAGCATTTCTTTTTTACCTATTTAAAACACCTCCTAAATATTCATTTTTATAAAAAATCAAGAGTGGGATAGCCCACTCTTTGTCAAAAAACCTGTTTATTATTCTAACTAATTATATCATGTTAGATGCTAAAAATCAAATGTTAAAGAGGCTAATCTGATTACTTTGAGGTAAATTATCTAAACATCCATGATTAGTTAATGAATCTATTACAGTGCGGCTTACTTTCCCTCTTTTAATTAAATCTTCAATAGATATAAATTTCGATATATTTCTTTCTTCTACAATCTTTTTAGCAGCATTTTCTCCAACCCCATCTAAACCCTTTAAAGGGGGAATTATACCTTCTTTTCCTATTAAAAATTTATCACTATCAGAATTATATAAATCAACATTTTGAAACTTAAAGCCTCTAGCATACATTTCTCTTACAACTTCTAGTACAGTAAGGAGGTTTTTTTCTTTTACTTTTATATCATTGCCTAATGATTCTAATTCCTGTATCTTTTTTCTCACAGAAACTGGTCCTTCAAGAATCAATTGTGCATCAAAGTCTGCAGCTTTAGTAGTAAAATAAGTAGCATAAAAAGCTTCTGGATGATAAACTTTAAAATACGCTATCCTAAAAGACATCATTACATAAGCAACAGCATGGGCTTTAGGAAACATATATTTTATCTTATGACAAGCCTCTATATACCAACTAGGAAGATTTATAGATTTCATATCTTTCTCTTCTTCTTCAGTAAGACCCTTACCCTTTCTAACATTTTCCATAATCCAAAATGCTTTTTTCTTATCTAGTCCTGCATTTATCAAGGTAAGCATTATATCTTCTCTTGTCGATATTACCTCTGATAGAGTTGCTCTATTACTTTTTACTAAATCTTGAGCATTATTAATCCAAACATCAGTACCGTGTGACAATCCACTTATTCTTACAAGTTCTGAAAAAGTAGTAGGGTTTGTTTCAATTAACATCTGTCTTACAAATTTAGTTCCAAATTCTGGGATTCCAAGAGTGCCTACTTTAGAATCTATATCTTTTTCTTGGACTTTTAAAGGTTTTACGCTGTGAAAAAGTTCCATAGTAGACTTTTCATCCAGTGCTATAGTAGTAGGATCTATCCCTGTTATATCTTCTAGCATCTTTATTATAGTAGGAACATCATGACCTAATATATCTAGCTTTAATATATTGCTGCTTATAGCATTATAATCAAAATGGGTGGTTATAACACCCGATTCTCTATCATTAGCAGGATATTGGATTGGAGTAAAGTCCAATATATCCTTGTATTTAGGAACAATCATTACTCCACCGGGATGTTGCCCCGAGCTTCTTTTTATTCCAGTACAACCTTTTACTAAACGATTTATTTCAGCTGGATTTACAAAAAGTTCTCTTTGTTCAAAATACTTTTTTACAAATCCATAAGCAGTTTTATCTGCAATAGTACCTATAGTTCCAGCTCTAAATACATACCCTTCTCCAAATAGTTCCTCAGTATACTTGTGGGCTACAGATTGGTATTCTCCAGCAAAGTTTAAATCTATATCTGGTTCTTTATCACCTTCAAATCCTAAAAATACTTCAAAGGGTATATCTTGACCATCCTTATTTAAAAAAGTATCACAATGTGGGCAATTTTTATCTGAAAGGTCGGAACCCGATGCTATATATCCACCTTCGAAAAATTCACTAAATTTACAATTAGGACAAGTATAATGAGGAGGTAGGGGATTTACTTCTGTTATTCCACTCATAGTGGCTACAAATGATGATCCAACTGAGCCTCTAGATCCTACTAGATAACCATCTTCTATAGACTTCCACACGAGTTTTTGAGCAATTATATACATTACGGCATATCCATTTTCAATAATAGAGCTTAATTCTCTACATAATCTTTTCTCTACTAGTTCTGGTAACGGATTCCCATATATTTCATATGCTTTATCATATGTTATCTTTTTAAGTTCTTCCTCAGAACCTTCTATTATTGGAGGAAAAGTTCCATCTGGTATAGGTTTGATATCTTCTATCATATTATTTACCAAATTAGTATTTTTTATAACAACTTCTGTTGCTATATCTTCACCTAAATAATCAAACTCTTTTAGCATTTCTGTAGTAGTTTTGAAATACAAAGGAGCTTGCTCTTCGGCATCTGAAAATCCCTGCCCTGCCATAAGTATTCTTCTATATACTTCATCTTCTGGATTCAGGAAATGTACATCTCCAGTAGCTACAACTATTTTTTCATATTTTTTTCCCAGGTGATATATTTGCTTGTTTAATTCTTTAAGCTGATTATAATCTTTTACTAAACCATTTCTTAATAGATGTTTATTATTTTCTAAAGGTTGAATTTCTAAATAATCATAAAATTTTACAATATTTCTAATTTCAGAATAACTTTTATTGGAAATAAGAGCTTTAAATAACTCTCCACTTTCACAAGCACTTCCTATTAAAAGACCTTCTCTATATTTTTCTAAAAGCGACTTAGATATTCTTGGTTTTCTATAAAAGTATTTTATATGCGAATCCGAAACAAGTCTATATAAATTTTTTAATCCCACTAAATTTTTAGCTAAAATAGTTACATGATATACACTATCTTTAGTAATATCCTTATTTGCATTTAGATGATTTAGAGAATCTAGTTCACCTATACCTTTATCTTTTAATAAATCCATTATTTTTAAAAATATCTCTTTAGTAGCTTTAGCATCATCTACAGCTCTATGATGATTTTCTAATTGTATATCTAAGTATTTAGATAATGTATTTAACTTATGATTTTTAAGATCTGGAAACACCGCTCTTGAGAGTTCCAAAGTGTCTAATACAGGATTTGAAAATTTTAAATTCATTTTTTTTAGATTTTCTCTAATAAAACCCACATCAAAACTAGCATTATGAGCTATCAATATACTTTCTGCTATGAAATCTTGAAATAAAGGGATTGTTTTTTCTATTGTTGGTTTATCTTCTACCATTTCATCTGTAATCCCTGTTAATTTAGTTATAAATTCTGGAATAGGTCTTTCAGGATTTACTAAATGACTAAATGTATCTATTACTTCACCATTTTTGACTTTGATAGCACCTATTTCAGTAATAGAATCATTTATAGCGGAAAGTCCTGTAGTTTCTATGTCAAATATTACAAACTCATCATAATTCTTATTTAAATCAAGATCTGAAATTATTTCTTTCTTATCGTTTACTAAATAACCTTCTACACCATATAATATTTTAATACCTAGTTTTTTGCTCATTTCCATAGCTTCTGGAAATGCTTGTACTACACCGTGGTCTGTAACTGCTATTGCCTCGTGTCCCCATCTATGTGCTTGATTTATAAGTTTCTTTACATTTGTTATTCCATCCATAGAACTCATTTGAGTATGAAGATGTAATTCTACTCTTTTTTCTTTATAATTATCCATTCTTTCTGTCTTTTCTAAAGGCTTTAAAGATTTTAGCATAATAACTTGAGTTCTAGAATAGGTATCGTATATAACATCACCTTCTAATATTACAAAAAGTTCTTCTTCCAAATTATTTAAAAGTTCTTCTCCTTCTTCTTTTTTTATAAATACTTTTACTAAAGTGGAATCTTTTTTGTCAGTTATATAAAAGGTTATTATAAGTTTATTTCCCCTAATTTCTCTAAACTCAATATCAAATATCTCTCCTTTTATTGCACATGTACCAGTTTGAAGATTTATTTCACTTATATCTATAGTTTCACTTTTTATAGTTTTTCCAAAAGAATAGTTTTTGGAAGCTATTTTTTTCTCTTTTTTAGGAGACTCTATATATGAGTTTTCTAAAATAATTTGAGAAATCTTTTTTTCTTCATCTAACTTCGTTTCTAAAAAATCATTATTATATTCATTACAAATGTTTTTACTAGTTTCTAAAATCAAACCTACTTCGTCCTTAATTTTAGAATCTAGTTTATCGATAATACTTTGTCTTTCTAAAGAAACTAAAGATATATCATTAGGAAATTCTAAAGATAATATATTTTTGCTAAATTTATAATTTAATCCATCTAACCAAGATACACTTGAAGGAATTAAGCTATAAATATATTCTTTTATATTATCTATATATTTTTCTCTATTTTCCTCATCTGTTATATCAAATTTATAATTTATAATTAAAATAACTTTAAATTTTTCAAAAACAACTTTAAAAAAGTTTTTTATTTCTTCAAAGTATTTAATACTTATTATATTAAAAGATTCTAAAACAATAAAAAGTTCCATATTTTGTTTGTCTATTTTTATGTTTTGTATATCTATAGGAACACTCAGAAGATGAGCATATTTTTCTTCTTTCATAACTTCTTTTAAGCTAATTTTTTTCATATAGGATATTCCTCCTATTCAATTAAATCAGTGATTTTTATTGAATCTTCCTTATTTCTTTGACAAGTTCTTCTAAAAGTTTTTCTTCTTTAACTTTTTTTACTATTTTACCTTTAATAAATATTATCCCTTCACCATTTCCACCTGCGATTCCGATATCAGCTTCTTTAGCTTCACCTGGACCATTTACTGGGCAGCCCATTATCGCTACTTTTAAGTTTTTGTCTATTCCTTCAAGCTTTTTTTCAGCCTCTTTCACAATATTGATTAGGTCAATCTTAGTTCTTCCACAAGTTGGACAAGAAATTAATTCTAATCCACCTTTTAAAAGACCTAATGACTTTAGTATTTCTCTACCTACTTTTATTTCCTCAATAGGGTCATCTGTAAGAGATACTCTTATTGTATCACCAATACCCATAGCAAGAAGCGCCCCTATTCCAACGGAAGACTTTATAGTTCCTTTCATACCAGGACCAGCCTCTGTGATTCCAAGATGAAGTGGATAATTTCTTAACTCACTCATTCTAGTATAAGATTTTATAGATAAAGGAACATTACTTGCTTTTAAAGAAATCTTTATATCTTTAAAGTCTAATTCCTCTAAAAGCCTTATTTGTTCTAAAGCACTTTCTACCATTGAATTTTCATTTACTCCATTATATTTATCCAAATATTCTTTTTTAATAGAGCCAGAATTCACTCCTATTCTAATAGAAATTTGATTTTCTCTACAAGCATCTACAATTTGTTTTACCTTATTTAAGCTACCAATATTGCCTGGATTTATTCTAAGACCATCTACGCCATACTTGATAGATTCTAACGCAAGTCTATAGTCATATTGAATGTCTGCTATTATAGGTATATTTATATTCTGTTTTATAGTCTTTATAGCTTGAGCATCTTCATTATCTGAAATAGCCATTCTTATAATATCGCATCCAGCTTTTTCTAATCTATTTATTTGTCTTATAGTAGCATTAATATCCTTGGTAATAGTATTTGTCATAGATTGGATTGTTATAGGATTATTTCCTCCTATTAGCTTATTTCCAACTTTTATAACTTTTGTATTCTTTCTCATATTAACCACCTTTAAAAAATATTAATTCTAATTAAATCTCTATAAGTTACTACAATCATAAGTCCTATCAATAGAAAAAAACCGACCATATGAACTAAGTTTTCTTTTTCTGGATTTATAGGTTTTCCTCTTATGAGTTCTATAAATAAAAATACTAGCCTACTTCCATCTAAAGCAGGTATAGGCAATAAATTAAAGAAACCTAAATTTACACTTATAAATCCTAGTATAAGCAATAGATTTGTAAAGCCCATCTTAGATGCTTCACCAACTACATTTATAACACCTACAGGACCCGATAAGTCTTTAGTAGATACTTCCCCTTTAAATACCATCTTTACAAAATCAAACATTGAATTTAAAAATACACCTGTTTTTTCAAAACCACCTTTGATTGCTAGACCTATAGATTTATCTGTTTTAGGCTTAATTCCTATAACAGTTCTTCCATCCTCAACAGTTGGTATCATAGTTATATCTAGTTTTTCCTTGTTTCTTAAAATACTAATCTTTATCTCTTCTTTATTGCTTTTACTGCTTATTTCATTTATAATATCTTCCCAACTATCTATATTTACACCATTTATAGCACTTATCTTATCCCCTGATAATATTCCAGAAATTTCCGCTGGAGAATTTTTCGTCGTATCTTCTACTATAGTTGTTTGAACTCCTATGTTAAACGATACAATAGATAATACTATTATAGCTAAAACAAAATTCATAAAAGCACCCGCTACTATTACTCCCATTCTAGATAATACAGGAGCTTTATTAAAACTTCTAGGATCATTTGAATTTTCGTCTTCACCCTCCATACTTACATATCCACCTATTGGAAGAGCTCTTAAACTATATTTGGTCTCTCCTTTCTTAGTTTTAAATATAGTAGGTCCCATACCAATAGCAAATTCATTTACCTTTATACCCACCATTTTTGCTACTGCAAAGTGTCCTAATTCATGTAGTAATATCACTAGGAGAAATACAAATATTGCCGATATTGCTGTTTGCATAAATTCACCACCTAATTTAATTTAAAAAATAATTTATATAATAATATATTAAAGGTGCCCCTAAAATAATACTATCAAATCTATCTAATACTCCACCATGCCCTGGCATTATATGTCCATAATCTTTTAATTTTGTAGATCTTTTTATCTTTGATGCTATCAAATCTCCTATTTGCGAAAATGTTGACACTATAATAGCTAGAATCATCAGTAGATAAATAGATTTTTCTTCAATAAAAAAAGCAAATATAACAGTAAGCACAGTGCTTCCTACTATACCACTTATAGCTCCTTCAATAGTTTTATTAGGACTAATTTCAGGCCATAATTTATTTTTACCCAAAAATCGACCTCCTAAATATGCAAAAGTATCTGTTCCAAAAGATATTATAAATATTAACCATATATATATACTGTTTTCTAAATAGTTTATATATGAAAATAAAAACGGAATATATAATATTCCCACAAAAGTAACTCCTATATCTTTTAATAATATTTTTTTACTAAAGAGATATATTATTAAAGATAATATAATTGATAAAGTTAAAATAAATTCAATGTTTATTTCAGGATAAAAATTAGACAAGTATATCAGTAGTGTACATAAGTAACCTATGTATGATAGGGGATTAGTTTCTATTTTTCTTATAGCTATATAGAATTCTCGGAGTCCTATTATAGATACAATAAATACTCCAGTATTTAAATATACATTGCCTTTACTAACTATTAAAAGTAAAAGTATAGTTCCGATTATTGCCGAAACAACTCTTTTATATGTTTCTTTCATCTATAATCCCCCAAATCTTCTATTTCTTTTTTGAAAATCAATTATGGCTTCATAGAGTTTATCTTCACTAAAATCTGGCCATAATACATCTGAAAACCAAAATTCTGTATATGCTATTTGATATAGCATAAAATTACTAATCCTCAACTCCCCACTTGGCCGTATAAGCAAGTCAGGATCAGGCTGTCCTTTAGTATAAAGATAATTAGAGAAAATTTCAGAATTTAAGTTATCAATATTTATCTTACCCAATTTATAATCATTCAATAAATTTTTAATTCCATAGATTATTTCATCTCTTCCGCCATAGTTTAAAGCTATATTTAAATTCATACCTGTGTTATTCTCAGTTTCAAAAATAGCCCTTTCAACTTCCGTACGAGCTAAAGTTGGAAAGTTTGAAATATCACCTATTATATTTAATTTTACATTATTTTCTACTAACTTTTCTAACTCTTTTCTTATATATGATACCAAAATTTTCATTAGACTCTCTATTTCTTCCTCAGGTCTTTTCCAGTTTTCGGTTGAAAAAGCATATAAAGTTAAACAATCTATTCCTAATTTAGAACTAGCACTAACTATATCAATAACTCTTTTCATACCTTCTTGATGACCAAAGTATCTAGGCAAAAACTTTCGTTTTGCCCATCTTCCATTTCCATCCATGATTATTGCAATATGTTTTGGGAGCTTTTTAAAGTCAATTAATTTTAAAAGATCAGTATCATATGATTTATCTTTCATAAATCTCTCTCCTAACATTAAAAACCCCTTCATGGAAGAAGGGGTTTTGTTATATTTCTAATAACTCATCTTCTTTATTTTTTGTAATAGAATCAATTTCTTCGATGAATTTATCTGTTATTTTTTGCATTTTTTCTTCTGCATTTCTTCTCTCGTCTTCGTCTATATCCTTAGATTTTTCCATTTTCTTTATAGCATCTATACCATCTCGTCTTAAATTTCTAACTGATATTTTTGCATTTTCTCCATTTTTCTTTACTACTTTTATAAGATCTTTTCTTCGTTCTTCTGTAAGTTGAGGTATTTGAAGTCTAATTATTTTACCATCATTTGTAGGATTTATTCCTAAGTCTGATACAAGTATTGCTTTTTCTATAACAGGTATAAGTTTTAAATCCCAAGGTTGAATAGTAAGAAGTCTTGGTTCGGGAGCAGAAACACTTGCAACTTGTATAAGTGGCGTCATTTGTCCATAATAATCAACAGTAATTTTATCTAAAAGACTAGTATTCGCCCTACCTGCTCTAATAGATTGTAAATCCTCTTTGTAGACCGAAATAGTCTTTTTCATTTTTTCTTCTACTGTTTTGTGAACATCTAAATTCATAATTAATCCTCCTTTACATGAGTACCTATTTTTTTTCCATTAATTACATCAATAATATTGTTTGGTTCATCTATACCAAATACTACTAGTGGGATTTTATTGTCCATACATAAGGAAGTAGCTGTTGAATCCATAATTTTTAAGCCTAAATTTAAAATATCTATATAATTTAATGTTTCAAATTTTTTAGCTAGTCTATTTAACTTTGGATCAGAATCATATATTCCATCTACACCTTTTTTACCTACTAATATTACTTGAGCTTCTATTTCTGCTGCTCTTAAAGCAGCTGTAGTATCTGTAGAAAAATATGGATTTCCAGTTCCTGCAGCGAATATAACTATTCTCTTTTTTTCTAAATGTCTAATTGCCCTTCTTCTAATGTAAGGTTCTGCTATTTGCTTCATATCTATAGCAGATTGAACTCTTGTAATTACATCTAGTTTTTCAAGTGCATCTTGAAGAGCCAATGCATTCATAACAGTTCCAAGCATCCCCATATGATCCGAGGTAGTCCTATCCATTTCTTTAGCACTTACACCTCTCCAGAAGTTTCCACCTCCAACAACGATTGCAATCTCAACACCCATTTTTTGAATTGTCTTTACTTCTTTAGCAATTCTCATTATGGTATTTGTATCTATACCTAAACCTTTTTCACCCGCTAATGCTTCTCCACTTAATTTTAAAACTATTCTTTTGTAGATAGGCTTCATTTAACACACTCCTTATGTAACAATATCATAATTAATAGGAGAACATTAAATGTTCCCCTATTAATTAATTACCAATTTGTTTTGCTACCTCTTCAGCAAAATTTTCTTCTTTCTTCTCTAAACCTTCTCCAACCTCAAATCTAACAAATCTTCTAATTTTTAAATTTTCACCAATTTTAGAAATGTTTTCATTTAATATATCTTTTATTTTCATACTAGGGTCTTTTATAAAGTTTTGCTCTAATAAACAAATTTCTTCATAAAACTTGCCCATTCTACCCTCAACCATTTTTAGAGCTATATGTTCCGGTTTACCTTCATTCATAGCTTGTTGAATTAGAACGTGTTTTTCTCTTTCAGCTACATCTTCAGGCACATCCTCTTTACTTACATATTTAGGATTTGCAGCTGCTACCTGCATAGCCATATCTCGCACGAAATCTTTAAATCTATCAGTTTTAGCTACAAAGTCAGTTTCAGAATTTATTTCTATTAAAACTCCTATTCTACCACCATGTATATAAGAATCAACTAATCCTTCAGATGCTATTCTACCAGCTTTTTTAGAAGCGGAAGCAAGTCCTTTTTCTCTCAATAAATCAATAGCTTTTTCTATATTTCCTTCAGTTTCAACTAAAGCATTTTTACAATCCAACATTCCCGCGCCTGTTTTTTCTCTTAATTCTTTAACTAATGATGCAGTTATATTCATACCAATATCTCCTCCAATTGTTAAAAATGGTAAGTGCCTAAATGAAATTTACTTAGACCCTTACCCTTATGTTTACTCTTCTACAGATTCTATTTGTTCTCCTTGCTTTCCTTCTAGTACTGCATTAGCCATAGTTTCAGTTAATAATTTAACTGCCCTTATAGCATCATCATTACCTGGGATTACAAAGTCAATTTCATCAGGATCACAATTAGTATCAACTATAGCCACAACAGGAATTCCAAGTATATGAGCTTCTTTAACAGCTATTCTTTCTTTTCTTGGATCAACTATAAATAAGACATCTGGTATCTTATCCATGTTTTTAATTCCACCTAAAAACTTTTCAAGTCTTTCTTCTTCATGTTTTAAGTTGATAACTTCTTTTTTAGGTAAAAGATCAAATATACCATCTTCTTCCATTTTAGCTAATTCATGTAATCTATCAATTCTTTTTCTGATAGTTTTGTAATTAGTTAGCATACCGCCTAACCATCTTTGATTTATAAAATGCATACCAGATCTCTTAGCTTCTGACTCAATAGCTTCTTGAGCTTGCTTTTTAGTACCTACAAAAAGTACTTCTCCACCATCAGCTACAACATCTCTTATGAAATTATAAGCTTCTTCTACCTTTTTTACCGTTCTTTGTAAGTCAATAATGTAGATTCCATTTCTCTCAGTAAAAATATATGGTGCCATTTTAGGGTTCCATCTTCTAGTTTGATGTCCAAAATGCACTCCTGATTCTAATAAACCTTTCATTGTAATTACTGACATACGATCACCTCCAAGTTTTTTTCTTCCATTCCCATCATCTATTGAAGGGCCCATATAAGGGACTTACTTCTAATATTAAGGAATGTGTATAATCACTATAGTAGTATAACATATAGTGATTTTAAAAGCAATAATTTTAATAATAATTATCGTGCTTATTTAGTAGCCTTATCTAACTCTTCTATAAGTTTATCATTAAGGATTTTTATGTGTGTTCCCTTCATCCCTAGAGACCTTGATTCTATAACACCAGCGCTTTCAAATTTTCTTAATGCATTTACAATTACTGAACGAGTAATTCCTACTTTATCAGCAATTTTACTTGCCACCAAAAGTCCTTCCATTCCATCAAGTTCATTGAATATATGCTCCATAGCTTCTAGTTCTGAATATGATAAAGTTCCTATAGCCATTTGCACTACTGATTTTTTTCTAGCTTCTTCTTCTATTTCTTCAGTTTTAGATCTTAAAATTTCCATACCTACTATTGTAGCACTATATTCAGCTAAGATTAAATCCTCCTCGGTAAAATCTTTTCCAAATCTAGCTAGAACCAATGTACCTAGCCTTTCTCCGCCACTTAATATAGGAATAATTGTGGCCACCTTATCAGCGTGATTGCAAGGTTGAGACTCTTCAAATATACAGGTTTCAAATTCACTAATATTTTCTTTTGATTCCGTTATAGTTAAGAGATTGTCGTTGTAGGCTTTAGGAAAAGAATGAGTTTTTACTACTTGAGACTGAACTATATCACATTCAAATCCTTCAGCTAATTTATAGCCCAATACTCTACCTTTCTTACTAGCTATATATACATTAGCTTGTAATATATCACTTAATTTTTTACTCAATTCTAAAAAAGATACAGGATCTGATCCATAATTTTGTAATGTTTTATTTAATCTTCTAGTTTTCTGTAATAGTCCTTCCAAATTACTTCCTCCTTATATTGTAATACCAAATATCCTTTATATCTCAATTCTGAATATTCTATATATAGAATACTACACTTATCAACAAAAGTATACATTTTTATTTATTGTTTTCTTTTTCAATATATCCACATTCTTTGTTTATACATTTAATGGTAGTTCCTTTTTTAGTTCTTTTAATTACCATATATCCTTTACAATTTGGACATTTCTTATTTACTGGTTCATCCCAAGATACAAAATCACATTCTGGATATTTACTGCACCCATAAAATATTCTTCCTTTTTTAGATTTTTTCTTTATTATTTCACCTTCACATTTTGGGCATTTTACATCTATAGTTTCAATAATAGGTTTTGTATTTTTACATTCAGGATATCCTGGACAGGCCATAAATTTACCGTATCTACCAGTTTTAACAACCAAATTTCTTCCACATTTTTCACAAATTTCATCTGTAATTTCATCTTTAATTTCTATTTTATCAATTTCTTCCTCTGCTTTTATTAATTCTTTATTAAAATCTCCATAAAAATCTTTTACAACTTTCTTCCAGTCATATTTTCCTTCTTCAACATCATCTAATTGATTTTCTAGTTCTGCAGTAAATTCTTCATTTATAATCAAATCAAAATACTCAGTTAAAAGATCATTTACTAAAATTCCTAATTCAGTTGGAAAAAACGATTTATTTTCTAAAACTACATAGTTTCTCGCAAGTATAGTTCCTATTGTAGGAGCATAAGTGCTTGGTCTTCCTATTCCTAATTCTTCTAATGTTTTAATTAAAGAGGATTCAGTAAATCTAGGAGGAGCTTGAGTAAAATGTTGATTTTCATTTATATCTTTTAATATGAGTTTATCACCTTTTTCTAAACTTGGTATCTTCATATCTTTATCCTTGTCATCCATGTTAGAATAAACTTTCAGAAAACCTGAAAATATTAATTTAGATCCAGTACCCTTAAAGATATAGTTATTGCTAAGTATATCAACGCTTATAGTTTCATAATTTGCAGGTGACATTTGAGATGCTATAAGTCTATTCCAAATCAAATTATATAGTTTAAATTGATCTTTTGATAGAAATGCCTTAACTTCTTTGGGGATTCTTAAAATTCCAGTAGGTCTTATGGCTTCATGAGCATCTTGAGACCCCTTTTTCTTTTTACCTCCATAAGTTTTACCCCCATTAGAGAATTCTTTCCCAAATGTTTCTATTATATAAGTCTTAGATAAATCTATTGCACCTTGAGATATTCTTGTAGAGTCTGTTCTCATATATGTTATAAGACCAACCGTTCCTTCTTTTCCTAAATCAATTCCTTCATAAAGTTGTTGTGCTACACTCATAGTCTTTTTAGTAGTAAATCCAAGTCTACTAGAAGCATCTTGTTGTAGTGTACTTGTTGTATATGGTGCATAAGGATTTCTCTTTCTGTTTCCTTTTTTAACATTATTTACTATAAAGTTTTCCTTATCTAGGTCACATATAACCCTATCTACATCTTCTTTACATTTTAATTCTATTTTTTCTTCCTTTTTATTTACTAGTTTACCTGTAAATTTAGCTTCAAACTCTTCTTTTTCTTTTTTTAATAAAGCAATTATACTCCAATATTCTTCAGGAATAAACTCGTCTATCTCTTCTTCTCTATCACAAATTAATTTTGTAGCTACAGATTGAACTCTACCTGCACTTAAACCTTTTCTAATCTTTTTCCATAAAAGAGGACTTATCTTGTAACCTACTAATCTATCTAAAACTCTTCTAGCTTGTTGTGCATCTATTAAGTCAAGATTTAATATTCTAGGGTTTTTTATAGCGTTTTTTACAGCATCCTTTGTAACTTCATTAAATTCAACTCTTACCTTGTCATTAAGATCAATTTTTAAAATATGAGCTAAATGCCACGATATAGCTTCCCCTTCTCTATCAGGGTCAGTAGCTAAATAAATTTTATCTGCTTTCTTAGCTTCTTTTCTGAGTTCATTAATCACAGGTCCCTTTCCTCTAATATTTATATATTTTGGTTCAAAATTATTCTCAATATCTATACCTAATGTACTTTTAGGTAAATCTCTAATATGTCCAACAGAAGCCAATACTTTATATGACCTTCCCAATATTTTACCAATTGTCTTAGCCTTTGCTGGAGATTCAACAATTACTAACTTTTTCGCCATACATACACCTCCATGCATTACACTAGGGCAAAAATTCTATTATCTAATTCTTTTATTAGTCCTTTTAATTCTAAGATAGTAAGTATACTTGTTACACTTGAAATATTTATTCCTGTTCGATAAGAGATTATATCACAATGTGTAGGCTTTTGTCTTATAATTTCTATTATTTTACTCTCAGTATCACTTAATTTTGTAAAATCTATAGTTTTTTTAGATAAATTTTCATTAAGCATATTTTGTTTTATCCTATCTATTGTTTCCAATATATCATCCATTTCTAAAAGTGGTATAGCTCCATCTTTAATAAGTTTGTTAGTTCCTTCACTATATATACTATTAATGTTTCCGGGAAGAGCGAATACATCTTTTCCTTGTTCCAATGCATGATGAGCAGTTATAGATGTTCCCGATTTCTCTTTAGCCTCTATAACAATAAGCCCTAAAGATAAACCAGTTATTATTCTATTTCTTTGAGGAAAGTTGTAAGGCATAGGTTTAGTTCCCAAGGGAAATTCTGTAAGTATAGCTCCATGGTTTACTATTTCCTTATATAGAAATTCATTTTTTTTAGGATAATATACATCTATTCCGTTACCAAGTATCCCAATAGTTCTACCACCTTCTTTTATAGCAGTTTTATGCGCAATAGTATCTATACCAAGTGCTACTCCACTTACAATTGTCACTCCTAAATTCACAAGTTCTTTTGTAAACTTTTCACAAGCCCATATTCCATATGATGTAGATTTTCTAGATCCTACAACTGCTATCGATAAATTATCTTTCTCTATTATATCACCCTTTTGATAAAGAACATAAGGCTTATCATAGATATTTATTAAGCTTTCAGGATACTCTTTGTCCAATACAGTTATAGTATCTATATCCAATTCTTTTAATCTAAACAATATATCATAGATAAAATCTTTGTTTCTAGTCTTAAGAATTTTATGTAGACTTTCCTTTCTTATATCTGGTATACTTAACATTTTTTCAGAACTTACTTCTAATATTTCTCTTATATCTACAAAATAGTGTTCTAATTTTGAAATATTTTTACTTGTTATGCCTATATTATTTAACCATATAAAGATATCTCTACATTTTAAATTTTCCATAAATATTACCCCCAATATTTATTGTTTAAAGTTCTATATCTTATAGCTTCTAATATATGATTATCTTCTATATCATCCTTTCCCTCTAAATCCGCAATTGTTCTCGCTACTTTAATAATTTTATTATAAGTTCTTGCACTAAATTTATATTTTTTAAATGCCATCTCCATAATACTTTCCGAACTCTCTTTAAGAGTACAGTGTTTTTTCATATCTTTATTACCTATTTGAGAATTACTGTATATTTTATCCCTTTTAAATCTTTTAATTTGAATTGTCTTTGCAGCATTGACTCTATTCCTAATCATATTTGAAGTATCAGCTTTACTAGTATTTTTAAGTTCATCATAATTTACAGGTTGAACTTCAAAATGTATATCTATTCTATCTAATAAAGGAAAGCTAATCTTACCTAAGTATCTATCTATATCTCTTTGAGAACATGTGCATTCATGTAGTGAATCTCCATAGTATCCACACGGACATGGATTCATACTTGCAACAAACATAAATTTTGCTGGGAATGAAAGGCTTGAATTTACTCTAGCTATATGAACTACTTCATCTTCCATAGGTTGTCTTAGAACTTCCAATACATTTTTAGAGAATTCTGGCAATTCATCTAAAAATAAAACCCCTTGATGAGCTAGGGAAACTTCTCCTGGTCTTGGAGTTCTTCCACCACCAATCAGGGCTATACTTGAACATGTATGATGAGGAGCTCTAAATGGCCTTTGGGTCATCAACTGGTGGGAAGATAAAAGTCCAGATATACTATATATTTTTGTAACTTCAATTGACTCTTCAAAACTAAGCTCAGGAAGTATAGTTGGTAGTCTTCTTGCAGCCATAGTTTTTCCAGATCCAGGAGGACCAATTATAAGCATGTTATGAGAACCAGCAGCTGCTATTTCTAATGCTCTTTTTAATCCTTCTTGACCTTTTATATCATAGAAGTCTAAATCAAACTCTTCTATAATCTTAGAAACATTTTCATCTTCTGAAAAAGGTTTTATCTCTAATTCTTCATTTAAAAAACTTATAGCTTCTTCTAAGGTTTTTATAGGTATTATCTCTATATCAGATATAAATCCGCATTCATTTTTATTGTTATATGGAATTATACATCTTTTTATATTTAATTCTCTCATAGAGATTACCATAGGAAGAAGTCCATCTACTTCATTTATTTTTCCATCTAATGATAGTTCACCTAAGAATATAGTATCTCTAAAATCACTTTTCTTTATAATTCCATTAGAAATTAATATTCCTATTGCAATAGATAAGTCTATTTGCGAACCTTCTTTTTTAAGATTTGCCGGTGCTAAATTTATAGTTATCCTATTTAAGGGAAATTCATATCCACTATTTTTTATTGCTGCTCTAACTCTTTCCTTTGATTCTTTAATAGATGCATCTGGTAGTCCAACAATGTTAAAAACAGGCATCCCCCTTGCTAGATCAGTTTCTACTTCAATTATATGACCATCTAACCCTTGTAAAGTACAAGTCTTTATCTTAGAATACATATATCCCCCTCTTTTCTGAGAATGTATTTTATACTCCCTTATTAAAGTATTATATAAGTTATTTTAATTAAAGACAAAAAGCATTTTCGATATGATTGATTTTTATACACTTTTCTAAATATATTTCTATAATATCATATCTAATCTGAATATTATTTATTTTTTTATGTTTTATATATATATTTGATGTATTTATAATCTTTCTTTGTTTTTTTAAATTTACTGCTTCATAAGCATATCCAAAATTTGTGTTCGTTCTAGTTTTAACTTCAATACAAACTATTATATTTTTATCTAAGGCTATTATGTCAATCTCACCTAGTTTGGTGGTATAATTTAATTCCAAAACTTTATATCCCTTAGCTATTATATATTCTTTAGCTAAAGACTCACCATATTTTCCTTTTGAAAGATTAGTTTTCATAAATATTACCTCTTTATTTTATAATTCTTTTTAAAAAAGATTTTCTATGCATAGGTGTTACACCTAGTAAATTTAGTTTTTCTCTATGTTCCTTTGTCCCATATCCCTTATGCTGTTTTATATTATATCCTGGAAATTCTTCCTCCCAGTCCATACAAAGTTTATCTCTATAAACTTTTGCAATTATAGATGCACATGCAATTCCATGGGACTTGTCATCTCCCTTTATTATTCCTATTTGAGGGATATCCATATATACAGTTTCAGCATCAATTAAGAGATAGTCTGGTCGTATACTTTTACCCAATTTATCTACTATATTTTCAACTGCAAGTTTCATTGCAAGTCTTGTGCTTTCTTTTATATTTATTTCATCTATCATTTTAGAATTTACTCTTCCAATTCCATAACCTATTGCATTTTCTATTATAACATTATATAGATATTCTCTTTTTTTAGCAGAAAGCTTTTTAGAATCTTTAACTCCTTCTATTTTTAAACCTTTTGGAAGTATAATAGCACACGCCACTACATCACCTAGTAAACATCCTCTTCCAACTTCATCTATACATGCAATGTTTTTATATCCCTTTATATGAAGTCCATTTTCAAAGCTATTCAATCCTATCGCCTACACTTGGAAGCTCTAAAGTTATGTTTCCTATTGTACCTTTTCTAAATTCATCTAGCACTATTGTACTTACTTTGGTATAGTCTATTTCTCCGCCTCTGATTTTACAACCTCTTTTCGAACCGATTTCTTCCATTACTTCTAAAGGAGACTTATTTCCTATACCTATATTATATCTCTTTTCGAGATTAGTAGGATAGGTTTTCATCAATATTTCAATAAGATTTAAAGCTAAAGTCTCTATATCTAATATTTCATCCTTTATAGATCCTATAAAAGCTAAGTTAAGTCCTACTTTTTTGTCCTCAAATTTGGGCCAAAGTATTCCAGGAGTATCCAAAAGCTCGAGTCCTCCTTTTGTTTTAATCCACTGATTCATCTTTGTAATACCTGGTTTATTTCCAATCTTTGCTCCTTTCCTTCCTGAAAGGCTATTTATAAGTGTAGATTTACCTACATTAGGAATTCCAAGAATCATAACCCTAATAGGCTTGTTTTGAACACCTTTAGCTATATAACGTTCTCTCTTATCATTTGTTTTTTCTAAAGAAAGTTTTATAAGTTCATCTATTCCCTTTCCTAAAAGTGAATTCATAAATATAGTAGATATATCTTGTTTTTCAAAATGTTCTTTCCATAACTTATTATCTCTACTATTAGCTAAATCAGATTTATTTAATATTGTAATTCTTGGTTTGTTTTTAATAATATCATCTATTATAGGATTTTGGCTGCTAAAAGGGATTCTAGCATCTAAAAGCTCATATACTATATCAACCATTGAAAGATTTTTTTCTAAAGATTCTTTTGTTTTTTTCATATGACCTGGATACCAATTAATATTCATTTTATCATCCTCTAAATATATATAAAAATTGGGACTATATAGTCCCAATTTGAATTAATACATTTTCTTTTCTTTAACTTTTGATGCTTTACCTTGTCTATCTCTTAAGTAGAATAGTTTAGCTCTTCTAACTTTACCTTTTCTAGTAACGACAAGTTTATCAATTCTTGGTGAATTTAGAGGGAATGTTCTCTCCACTCCAATACCATAAGAAAGTCTTCTTACTGTAAAAGCCTCACTAGCTCCTCCACCTTGCATCTTTATAACTGTACCTTCATAAACTTGTATTCTTTCACGAGTTCCTTCTATAATTCTATAATGAACTTGAACAGTATCACCTACGTTAAACTTAGGCATATCATCTCTTAGTTGCTCATCTTCTATCATTTTTATTATATCCACTGTTCAAAACCTCCCTTCTTTCTTAGATGTTCTTGCTACTTAGGCAGAGGACCATCCATATTACATATCTTAGGTATTATAACATATGGAAAAATCCAATTCAACTATTATTATCCTGTTCTTGTTGTATAAGTAATAGTGAATCTTTATCTTCTTTAGTTAAATTTACATTTTTTAACAAATCAGGTCTTTTTATAAATGTAGCTTTTAAAGACTCATATCTTTTCCATTTTTCAATCTTGCTATGATTTCCAGAAATTAATATATCTGGTACTCTTACTTCATTAAAAACTCTAGGTCTTGTATACTGAGGATGTTCTAATAAACCACCATAATGTGATTCATCCATATAAGACTCTTCCCCTTTTAAAACATTGGGTAATAGTCTAACCACTGAATCAATAATTACCATAGCGGGAATTTCGCCTCCCGTTAGAACGTAATCTCCTATGGAAATCTCTTCATCTATATAGTTTTCAATAATTCTATTATCAATACCTTCATAATGTCCACATAATAATATTAAATGTTCTTCTTTAGAAAGATTATTAATAACTTCTTGATTTAATTTCCTACCTTGTGGAGATAAATATATAACCCTGGATTTTTTTGTCTTTATACTATTTATAGCATTATATATAGGTTGTGGACTCATAACCATTCCAGGACCTCCTCCAAAAGGATAATCATCAACTTTTCTATGTTTATTTGTAGAAAAATCTCTTATGTTTATGAGTTCAAGATTTAAGATATTTTTATCTATTGCTCTTCCTATAATACTCCAATTCGATAGATTTGAAAAAAACTCAGGAAATAAAGTGAGTATATCTATTTTCATTCTATCATTCCTTCGATAGGATCTACAATTATTCTTTTTTCAATTACATTTACTTCTTTAATAAATTCTTTAACAGCAGGTATCAGATATTCTTTATCTTTGTCCTTTATTATATATACATCGTTGCTAGAATTTTGCAATACATCTTTTATATATCCTAAAGAATTTCCATTTATATCAAATACTTTACAGTCTATCAATTCATATATAAAATAATTATCCTTAGGTAGTTTAACTTTATCTTGTTCATCAATAAAAATAAGTTCATCTTTAAAATGCATAACTTCATTTATATTATCAAAACTCTTTAACTTTAATAAAACCATGTCCTTATGATATTTTGCACTCTCTATTTCCATAGATAGTTTTTCTTTACCTATATAAATATTCTTAAGTTTAGAAAATCTTTTTATATCATCGGTATAAGGATATACTTTTATATCCCCTTTTATTCCATGGGTATTTACTATCTTTCCTACAACGATATATTCCATATTCACACCTACCATTAATTTAAATGAAAACAAGAGTAATATTACTGTATGATTTCAACTACTATCCTTTTATTTTCCTTGATCGCTGCTGCTTTTACAACTGTTCTAATAGCTTTAGCAATCCTACCTTGTTTTCCTATTATTTTTCCCATATCTTCATCAGCTACTTTGAGCTCTATAATAACAGATTTGGAACCTTCTATTTCATTTACACTTACTTCTTCAGGATTATCTACTAGTGATTTTGCAATATATTCTACTAATTCACCCATAGTTTGCACCTCCTAGAATTATTCTTCAGTGTTTTCCTGCTCTTTTTCTTGTTCATATACCCCACTTAATTTAAATAGTCTATCTACACTATCAGTTGGTTTTGCACCATTTCCCAACCAGCTTTGAGCTCTTTCATTATCTATTTTAACAGTTTTAGGCTCAGTTAACGGATTATAATATCCAATTTCTTCTATAAATCTACCATCTCTTGGAGAACGAGAATCAGCTACTATTATTCTATAGAATGGAGATTTTTTAGCACCAATTCTTTTTAATCTTATCTTTACAGCCATCTTTTTCACCTCCTTTAAATATTATTATATATTAGAAAAAGGGTAAGCCGAATTTCCCTTTTTTCTTCATTGTTTTTTCCATTTCAGTAAATTTTTTCATCATTTTTTTGGTTTCTTTAAATTGTTTTAATAATTTGTTTACTTCTGGAATAGTTGTTCCACTACCACTTGCAATTCTTTTTCTTCTACTGCTATCTATAATTTCAGGGGTTTGTCTTTCCTTTTTAGTCATAGATTTTATAATAGCTTCTATTCTTCCTATATCTTTTTCATTTACATCCAGACCTTTTAAAGCTTTGGCATTCATTCCAGGAATCATACCCAATATCTGGTCTAAAGGCCCTAAGTTTTTCATCTGCTCTAATTGATCAAGAAAGTCTTCAAATGTAAATTGAGATGTTCTAATCTTTTTTTCAAGTTCCATAGCTTTATCTGCATCAATATTTGCTTGAGCTTTTTCTATAAAACTTAAAACATCTCCCATTCCTAAAATTCTTGAAGCCATTCTATCTGGATGGAATGGTTCTAACTCATCTAATTTTTCTCCCATACCTACAAATTTTATAGGTTTATCTGTTACAGCCCGTATCGAAAGTGCTGCACCACCTCTGGCATCACCATCAAGTTTAGTTAATATAACTCCGGTAATACTAAGTCTTTCATCAAATGATTTGGCTACATTTACTGCATCTTGTCCTGTCATAGCATCTAATACTAGTAGTATTTCATCGGGATTTACGGCTTTGTGTATGTTTTCTATTTCATCCATAAGCTCTTCATCTATATGAAGTCTACCAGCTGTATCTATAATAACAACATCATTGGCATGTTTTTTAGCATGTTCCATAGCAGCTTTAGCAATATCTACTGGATTATGTTTGTTTCCCATACTAAATACAGGAACCCCTACTCTTTCTCCTACTACTTCTAACTGCTTTATAGCAGCTGGTCTATATACATCGCATGCTACTAAAAGAGGTCTCTTTCCTTGCTTTTTAAAATTATTTGCAAGTTTTCCTGTAGTAGTTGTTTTACCTGCACCCTGCAATCCACTCATAAGTATAACTGTTGGAGGAGTAGATGAAAAATTTATTTTTACCTCTGTTCTTCCCATTAAACTAGTTAGCTCATCATTTACAATTTTGATCACTTGTTGTCCAGGAGTTAAACTTTTCATAACTTCATTGCCTATAGCTCTTTCTTTAACCTTTTTAATAAAGTCTTTTACAACTGTAAAGTTGACATCTGCTTCTAAAAGTGCAAGTCTTACTTCTCTCATAGCTACATCTACATCTTTTTCCGAAAGCTTTCCTTTGCTTTTTAATTTACCTAGTGCATTTTGAAGCTTTTCAGATAAACTTTCAAATACCATCAATTACCGACCTCCCTACTATTTTTAAGTATTTTTCGTCCGGTATTTTCGATTTTTTCTATTTTAAACAATATATCTTTTGAAGCAATCTTATCTTTATCTTTTAAAATAGTTAATATATCTCTTGAAATTTCTATTATAGACTTTATAGCCAAAGTATTTTTTTTGAATTCATGTACTAGACCTAAGTTTTCTTCATATTCATATAATTTTTTTTCCGCTCTTTTTAATGTATCATATACACCTTGACGCGTTATATCTAGCTCTTCTCCTATTTCAGCTAAAGATAAATCATGAATATAAAATAATTCTATTACACTTATTTGTCTAGAACTTAAAAGTTTACCATAAAAATCAAATAAAATTCCAACCTCAACTACTTTCTCAACCATTATATCACCAACTTAACAATAGTGTCAAGTCTTTTGCTTGACACTATTTATATTAGTATATATTCTTTTATTTGTCAACTATTTATTCAAAAAGTGCGTCTACAAAATCATTAGAATTAAATTCTTGTAAATCATCTATTCCTTCTCCTACCCCTATAAGCTTTATTGGAAGACCTAATTCTGATTGTAATGCTATAACTACTCCACCTTTTGCAGTACCATCTAATTTAGTAAGTGCAACTCCTGTAATATGGGCTACTTCTTTAAATACCTTAGCTTGATTAATTGCATTTTGACCAGTAGTAGCATCAAGTACTAATAAAACTTCTTTTGTAGCATCTCCATATTCTCTTTCTACAATTCTAAATATTTTATTTAATTCTTGCATTAAATTAGACTTATTATGAAGTCTTCCAGCTGTATCACATATTAATATGTCAGTTTTCCTAGCTTTTGCAGCATGAATTCCATCAAATATTACAGCAGCAGGATCAGCCCCTTCTTTATGTGCTATAAATTCCACTCCTGATCGATTGCTCCATTCCTCAAGTTGTTCAATTGCAGCTGCTCTAAATGTATCAGCAGCTGCAATAAGAACTTTTTTCCCATCTTTTTTAAAGTTATTTGATAATTTACCTATTGTTGTTGTTTTTCCCACTCCATTTACACCTACTACAAGCATAACAGCAGGACTTGGTTCTATATTTAATGAATTATCTTTTACTGATTCCTTCATCATTAGTTTTATTTCATCTTTTAGTAAATCTTTCACTATTTCAGGATTATTTATTTTTTCTCTTTTTACTCTTTCTCGAATTCTATCGATTAGATCCATCGTAGTATTTACTCCTACATCAGCAGTAACTAATATCTCCTCTAAATCTTCAAATAATTCTTCATCAATTTTTTTATAAGATGATAAAACTGCACTAATTTTATCAGACATTTCTTTACGTGTTTTACTTAATCCTCCAAAGAGTTTACCTAAGAAACCCTTCTTTTCATTTTCAAAATCTTTTTCTTCAATCTCTTCAATTCCTACATCAGATAGCGTTTCTATGTTCTTTTCATTTTCAACTTCTTTTTCTACGTATTCAATTGATTCCTCTGTTTCTTTTAAATCTAAATTAAAATCCTTATCTTCTTCTATTACTATATCTTCTTGAGATTCTTCTATGTTTTTATTTTTGAATTCTTCTATAATTTCTCCCTTCTCAACTTCTTTTTGTTTCTTTTCTTTTTTGTTTTTATCTTTGTTAAACCAATTAAACATTTTAATCCTCCTAGCTTACTAGTTCATTTTTATTTTCTTTCAATTTCATAGAAATAATTCTACTAATTCCTTTTTCTTCCATAGTTACTCCATATAATACATTTGCAATTTCCATAGAGGTTTTTCTATGGGTTATTAAGATAAATTGGGTATCATCATTAATCTTTTTTAAATAAGATGTGTACCTACTAATGTTTGCATCATCTAAAGCTGCATCAATTTCATCTAATATACAAAATGGTGAAGGCTTTACTTTTAGTATCGCAAATAAAAGTGCAACTGCCACTAAAGATTTTTCTCCACCTGATAACAAACTAAGACTTTGAAATACTTTTCCTGGAGGCTTAACTTTTATTTCTATTCCAGATTTAAGTATATCATCTTCTGTGTTCTCTAGTTCTAAAATAGCTGATCCTCCATTAAACAATTCAGAAAAAACTTTAGAAAAATTATTTTTTATTTCTTCAAAACTATTTAGAAAGTTTAATTTCATTTCTTTTTCCATATCTCTTATTATATCCTTTAAGCTTTCTTTACTTTCTATTAGATCATTATGTTGAGTTTCCATAAATTCTAGTCTTTGTTTAACTTCTCTATATTCTTCTAAGGCTCCTAAGTTCACATTTCCTAAATGTTTTATTTTTTCTTTTAAAAGTTTAATTCTCTTTCTAGACTCTTTAATATTATCTATGGATCGTTCTAATAAAAATGCTTCTTCTATATTTAATTTATAATCAGCTAATAATTTTGAAGTTATATTCTCTCTTTCCATTTCCAATCTAGAGAGTTTTAAATCTTTATCATTTTTATTTCTTTCTAGAGTACTTATGTTTTCGATCAATGTTTTTATAATTGTTTGTTCTTTATAAAAATTATTCATATATTTGTCTTTATCTTCAACTTTAATTTCAATATCATTCTTTAAATTTACTTCTTCTTTAAATGATTCTTGCATGGAGGTTTCAGAAACTTGTTTATCTAAAATAATTTTCTCTAAATCTTTTTTAACCACTATTATTTCTTTAAGTTTTTCTTCTTTTAAAAGTTTATTATTGATCTTTTTTTGTTTAAGATTTTTCACTTCGTTTTTATAGTTTAATAGTTTGCTTTCTATTAGTTTTATAGAAAGTTTTATCTCACTAATGTCTTTATAAGCTTTTTCTCTGTTTTCTTTACATATTGTCAAGCTATCTATATTAATTTTAACATTTTCTTTTAACTCCTCTAATCTATCTATATCTATTTTCAAAATAATTTTATTTTGTAAAGTTTTTTCTAAATTTGCTCTTGAAGAATTTATTAGTTCTTTAATTTGACATCTTGTTTTTTCTAAGTTTTTGCCAAAGAATTCTTCTTCATTTTTAAAAGTTTTTTTATCATTTTCAATATTTCTTAGATTAATATTATCTATCTCTATATTATTTTTTAATATATCAATTTTTTCTTCAATTAATTTAAATTCTTTTTGAAACACTAAGTTTTCAGTTCGTAAATTAGATAAATCAACTTTTAAATTACTTAATATTTTTTCCATATTTTCTATTTTAACTTTTCTATTTATAATGTTTATATTATCCTTATAACTTCCACCGCTCAAAGAACCACCTGGATTTAAGAGTTCTCCTTCTAAGGTAACTATTCTATAACTATTATTAGTCTTTTTAGCAAATTTAATAGCATTGTCTATATTGTCTATTACTATAGTCCTACCTAGTAATGATTTAAATATATCTTCATATTTTTTTTCATATTTTATTAATCTATGAGCTAGACCTAAAACACCTTGTTTTTTTACGTTTTCCATATCTATAGCTAATTCGTTCCCTTTAATTGTATCTATAGGTAAAAATGTAACTCTTCCCAACTTATTTGTCTTTAAATAACTTATCATAGATTTAGCATTTTTTTCATTATCTACTACTATATTTTGAAGATTTCCTCCTAAGCTTATATTTATAGCTATTTCATATTTTTCATTTACAGATAATAAATCTGCTACAATACCATGGAACCCTTTATTTTCTAAATTATTATCTTTTAATGCTTTAAGCAAGTTTTTAACACTTTTATAGTAACCTTCATAACTATTTTCCATGGTTTTATACAGTTTATAACCTGAACTTATTCTTTCAATTTGCATCTCTAATTCTTTGATTTTTTGGAAATTTTCATCTATCTTTTCCTTAATCTTATTATTTTCAAGTCCATATATCTCTTTATCTTTAAATAATCTTTCTTGATTTAACTCAATAGTTTTTTTATCATCATTTAACTTTTGTATGTTTTCTGATATTTTTTTTATCTTTTCATAAAGTTTTTTTTCTTCATCTTTTAACTCAAGTATTTTTTTATCACTGTTTAGAGATAGAGAATCGATATTGTTTAATTCTCCTTTTTTATCTGCTATTTTTTCATAAAGTAAACTTATTTCATTTTTTTTATCATCTATATATTTTTCTGTATCTATTGATTTTTTATCAATATAATTAAATTGCTTTTCTTTTATTTCATATTGTGAAATTAATTTATTATGTTCGCTAGATGATAAGTCTATATGTTCACTTATTAATATTAGCTCTTTGTTTAGGATAATATCTTCATCATCCATATCTTTTAATTCTTCACTAATCCTAGATAGATCTTTTTTGCAGAAATTTTCCTTTTCTAATAACAATAACACTTTATTTTTAGATTCTTCTTTTAATCTTATTATATCTTCTCTTTTCTTTCTTAAAAGTTCTATTTCCTTTTCTCGATTATCCATATTTTCTTTCAAACCATCAAATATATTTTGTTTTTTTAATTTTTCTTTTTCTTTTTCTTCTATTTCTTTTTCAACCTGCGTTTTATCCTTTATTATTAGGGCCTTTTTATCATCTATTACTTTAATATCTTTAATATAAATATTAGTTTCTAAATCTTTTAGTTCATTAAAAATATTTATAAATTCAGTTGCTTTTTTGGAGTCTTTTTCCAATCTCTTATATTGAGCAGATATTTCATATATTAAATCATTTATTCTAATCAGATTTTCTTCGGTATTTTTAAGTTTTCTTTCAGCTTCTTCTTTTTTTGTTTTATATTTTATTATTCCTGCAGCTTCTTCAAATATATTCCTTCTATCTTCAGGCTTATTACTAAGTATTTCATCAATCTTACCTTGTCCAATAACAGAATATCCATCTTTTCCTATTCCTGTATCCATAAAAAGGGATCTTATATCTTTTAATCGACATGAGTTTTTATTAATATAATACTCACTTTCACCTGACCTAAACATTCTTCTAGTTACAGCTACTTCATTATATTCAAGTGGAATTATACCATCTTTATTATCAAAGAATATAGTAACTTCAGCAAAACTTAAAGCTCTCCTTTTGTTGGTTCCTGCAAATATAACATCTACCATATTACTACCTCTAAGACTTTTTATGCTTTGCTCTCCTAAAACCCACCTAATAGCATCAGAAATATTGCTTTTACCACTTCCATTTGGACCTACAATAGCTGTAATGTCATTTTTAAATTTAATTTCAGTTTTATCAGCAAAGGATTTAAACCCTTGTATGTGGATTTTTTTCAAATACAAACTAAACACTCCTATTTTTTATTCATTTGTTTTCATTTTTTGTAAATATCTTTCCATATATTCATTTATATTTATTTTATCATAGTGTTTATCAATTATAATAATAATTTCATTTTGTTTCATATCTTTAGAATAAATCTTAATTTTATTGAATTGATGTTTTTTTTGTAAGTAAGATATGTTTTCTGATTTTTGTCCTGCTAAATTTGAAATATTTTTATTTGAAGCAAAAATTTCAAGCGTTTTTCCTTTAGTATTAATACCACTTATACGTATGTAATTATTTAAAACAATTCTATAGATATTAGCTTCGACTAATTGCTTAAATGCAGGATGAAATGGACCATCTATTACATCTTTTCCAAGTTGGATGTTTTCTGTAGGTTGAAGACCTACTCTTATTACATTTATATTGTTAACATAAAACGCCATAAGTAAAGGGGTACATATATCTATTGCTTCCTTTAAACTAAGTGGATTATAATTATTTTCTAAAGCCATTTTTTCTAGATAAGTATCTTTTATAACTAATGTGGGATATATTCTAACACACTTTGGATTTAATTTTATAAAAATTTTTGCAGTATCTAATGATCTCTCAAGGGTATCTCCAGGGAGACCTACCATCATTTGTAAGCCTAGATTAAACTTATAATCTTTTATAAGTTTAACTGCCCTATATACATCCTTTGATGAATGGCCTCTTCCACTTTTATCCAAAACTTCATCATTTAAAGATTGTACACCAAGTTCTATAGTATCAACTTCATATTCTTTTAAATGTGTTAAAATAAAGTCATCTATAGCATCAGGTCTAGTAGAAAGTCTTATCTCATCTATTATCCCTTCTTTTTTGTATTGAAGGGGAACTTTTAAAAGATCCTTTTGAACATTTATATCTATAGCCGTAAAACTTCCGCCATAAAATGCAACTTCTATAAAAGAATTCTTTTTAAAATATGATAAATATCGTTTAATAGTCTCTTCTACATCTTCAGTTGTTATATCAGTAATTGAACTTGCTATCTTTCTTTGATTGCAAAATATACAATCATGAGGACAACCAAGATGAGGAACAAATATAGGTATAATATAGTGTTTACTCATTTTGATCACCTAATAAAGATAGTGCTTGTTTTGCCGCCATTTGTTCCGCTTCTTTTTTGTTCCTTCCTTTTCCACTACCCAATAGTTTTTCGTTAAAAAAAACATTCATAAAAAATATTTTATCATGTTCAGGGCCTTCTTCTTTCAAAATACTATATTTTATTTTAGAATTAGCCTGTTTTTGATATTTTTCTTGTAATTCAGTTTTATAGTCTGAAAACAAATCTCCATTTGCTACTGCTTTTACAATATCTTTTTCAAATTTATCTAATAAACATTCATTAGTTGTTTTAAAGTCACTATCCATATATACAGCACCTATTATAGCTTCAGTAGTATCGGCTAGTATGGATTCTCTTTCCCTTCCTCCAGTAGATTCTTCACCTTTGCCAAGTAAAAGATAATCCCCTACACAGATTTCTCTTGCAACATATGCTAATGAAGATTCACACACTACCTTTGCCCTAATTTTAGTAAGTTCTCCTTCAGAATAGTTTGGATACTTTTTATATAGATATTGACTAACTATTAAGTTTAATATTGCATCACCTAAAAATTCAAGCCTTTCATTGCTACTAATTATTCCAAGTTTATTTTCATTTGCATAGGAAGTATGAGTTAGTGCTATGGTTAAATTTTTTTTGTCTTTAAATGAATAATTTAATTTTTCTTCTAGAGTTTTTAATTTTTTTTCCATTTCATCAACTTGTCTCATAGTAATTCCTCCAAGTTTAGAAAAGTTAATAAAAGTACTGGAGTACTTTTATTAACTTTCATCGTCTAATTTTTTTGATATTTCTTCTAAAGCATCTGATACAGTCTTTATGTTAGAGACATCTTCATCATTTATTTCCAAATTAAATTGATCTTCAAATGCCATTATCAGTTCAACTAAATCCAATGAATCTGCATTCAAATCATCTTGAAAATTAGTATCTAAATTTACTTTTTCAACATCTAAATTAAACTGTTCACTAATTATTTCTTTTATTTTATTTTCCATCTTATTCCTCCTATATTTAGATTTAATCTTTTATTTGTATTTTGTTTTCAATGATTTTTATTACATCTTTTTCAATAAAGTTTATTAATTGCCTTATCCCATTTTCTATAGCTAATGCATCTGAACTTCCATGTGCCTTTACAATAGGTTTTTGAGTTCCTAATAGAGGTGCGCCTCCATATTGCCTGTAATCTGTCTTTTTCTTAAGATTTCCTAATCCTTCTGTAATCAAAAGTGCTGAAATTTTAGAAAAAATATTAGTAGTAAATATAGTTTTTAATTCTGCTAATAAAAAAGAAGCAACCCCTTCTGTCAATTTTAATATAACATTTCCTACAAATCCATCAGCTACTATTACATCTATTTCACCTAGCGGAAGATCTCTTGCTTCTATATTGCCTATGAAATTTATCGGAGCATTTTCTAAAAGTAAATAGCTTTCTTTTACAAGCTGATTTCCTTTTCCTTTTTCATCTCCGATACTTACAAGACCTACTTTAGGGTTTTTTCTATCTAAGATATGTTCCATATAAACTGAACCCATTATTCCAAATTGCTCCAGGTATTCAGGTTTTGAATCTACATTTGCACCTGCATCTACTATCAGTGAAATTCCTTTACTTGTGGGATATACAGATGTAAGGGCTGCTCTTTCAATACCATTTATACGTTTTATTATAAAAAGCCCTCCTGCAAGCAATGCTCCAGTATTTCCCGCAGATAAAAATCCATCTCCAAGACCTTCTTTTAAGGCTTTAAGACCTACTACCATTGATGAATCTTTTTTTCTTCTAATAGCTAATGCAGGATCGTCAAAATTTGTAATTATCTCTCCAGCATGAAGTATTTCTATTTTACTTTTATCATAAGTATATGACTCTAACTCCTTTTTTATAATCTCTTCATGACCTACTATAATTATATCTATATCAAATCTTTTTATGGCATTTATGCACCCTTTAACTATTTCTATGGGAGCATTGTCTCCTCCCATACCATCTACAATTATTTTCATATTTATCCTCCCGATTAACCCTTACTTATTTAAGCTGTTAATATTTAATATATACGAGCTTAAACAAAAAATCAATATATAATTAAAAGAAGATAGTGGATATCCACTATCTTCTTTTAATTATTCAACACTCATTACTTCTTTGTTTCTATAATAGCCACATGACTTACATACCCTGTGAGGTAATTTCTGCTCATGACATTGTGGACATTCCATACTAGTCTTTTTGTTTAATGTATAAGAAGAAGCCCTTCTCTTGTCCCTTCTAGCTTTAGAAGTTTTTCGCTTTGGTACTGCCATTTAAAACACCTCCTTAATTCTTATCAAAAAAATTTTTTAATTTTTCAAATCGCGGATCTATATTTTCTACAATACAATCACAAGATTTTTTGTTGAAGTCTGTTCCACACAGAGGGCATAAACCCTTACAGTCTTCTTTACATAAAGTTTTCATAGGTAAAGAAGATAGAACTTCCATGAGGACATATTTTTCTATATCCAAGACATCATTTTTATAATAAATAATATCTTCTTCTTCTTCATCCTCTTCTTGCATTTTTTTATAATCTTCTAGTTTAGCAGATAAAGATGATTTAACATTCTTTATAGTAGAATTTAAACAACGATCACAATTAGTTTTAAAGGTATAATAAGTAGATATATTTATTATATATTCCCTATTTACTTTACATATTTCACCTTTGTATTTTATAGGGTCAAGAACTTCAAATTCCTTTAAATTTAAGTTTACATCGCTGCCTACTATTTCTCCATCAAAAAAATATACGGTTTCATCTTTAGAGAATAAATTAGATAAATCAATGCTCATTGATTTTCACCTCTTTAACTAACAAAGTTTATTATATAAAGTAGAGCCACTTTTGTCAAGAACTATCTATTATTTGCTAGACTTAAAGTTTCTTTAGCAATCATAAGTTCTTCATTAGTCGGAACTACCATAATTGTTACTCCACCTATATTTTTGCTTATAATAGCTTCTTTACCACGTACTTTGTTTAATTCATGATCCATAATTATATTTAAGCATACTAAATTTTCACATATTCCTTCTCTAATAATATCAGAATTTTCTCCTACTCCTCCTGTAAATACTAAGGCATCAATACTACACATCTGTGCTGCATAAGCTGCAATATATTTAATGACTCTGTGGCAAAATATATCTAAAGCAAGTTTGGCTCTTTCATTTCCTGCTATTGCTATATCTTCTAAATCTCTAAAGTCACTACTTATCCCTGAAATGCCTAATACTCCAGACTTTTTATTTAATATATCATTTACTTCATCAAAATCAATATTTTCTTTTTCCATTATAAAAGGTATAATTGCAGGGTCAATATCTCCAGAACGCGTTCCCATTACAAGCCCTTCTAAAGGAGTAAATCCCATACTAGTATCTATTGACTTGCCACCTTGTACAGCTGTTACACTTGATCCATTACCTAAGTGACAAGTTACTATATTAAGATCTTTTATATCTTTACCTAGTATATCAGCAGCTCTTTGAGATACATATTTATGGGATGTACCATGAAAACCATATCTTCTAATTCTATATTTTTCATAATATTCATATGGTAGTGGATATATATAGTTTTCTTTTGGAATTGTTTGGTGAAAAGCAGTATCAAATACCGCTACCATTGGTATATTGGGCATCAACTCCTTACAAGCTTGTATTCCCATAATATTTGGTGGGTTGTGAAGTGGTGCAAGCTCTATACAGTCTTCGATAGCATTCATTACTTCCTCATCTATAATTACAGACTCTGAAAATTTTTCTCCCCCATGTACTACTCTATGACCTACAGCTCCTATTTCATCCATAGATTTTATAGCGCCATATTCTTCATTTATTATAGAACTTAAAACTAATTCTAAAGCTCTTTTGTGGTCATTCATAACTTCTTCGATTATTACTCTTTCTTTTCCGGTAGTATCATGTTTTATTCGGGATCCTTCTATTCCAATTCTTTCTACTAATCCCTTTGCCAAAACACTTTCATCTTTAGCATCAATAAGTTGATACTTTAATGAAGAACTACCACAGTTAATTACTAAGATATTCATTTATACGCCTCCTATAAGCTTTAACAATAATATAATATTATTATTGTTATATAACAATAATAATATTATATTATTGTTAAAAAATCAATGTTTTATATATTTTTGATTTAACTAAATTTATTATAACATATGTTATAATAAATTAGTTAAATATCTAAAAGGAGGATTTTATGAAGGTGTTAGGATTAGTTGCAGAATATAACCCATTTCATTATGGACATAAGCATCATCTTAAAGAGTCATTATCAATCACAAACTCCCATTATTCAGTGGCTGTGATGAGTAGCTCTTTTGTTCAAAGAGGAGAACCTTCTTTTGTTGATAAATGGACTCGCTCAAAGATGGCTATAGAAAACGGGGTAGATTTGGTGCTTGAACTTCCATTTGTTTACTCTGCTCAAAGTGCAGAACTATTTGCATTAGGAGCAGTAAAACTATTAAATTCTTTAAAAATAGTTGATTTTATATCATTTGGTAGTGAAGAGGGTAATTTAGAACCGCTAAAAAGGATAAGCAAAATTCTTTTAGAAGAGCCTTTAGAATTTCAATCCTCTCTTAAGCAATATCTTTCTTTAGGAAATTCGTTTCCAGTTTCTAGAAGTTTAGCTTTACAAGAGTTTTTAAAAAATGATAGCTTATCACAAGATTATGATTTTAAAAAGATTCTTAAGCAATCTAATAATATATTAGGAATTGAATACCTTAAAGCCTTATTTAATACAAAGTCCACTATAAAGCCAATTACTATAAAGAGAATAGGGGCAAATTATAAAGACATAGACACAAGCACTTCAATTTCCTCAGCTACAGGTATAAGAAATATTATATTAAATAAAGATATAAAAGCTTGTAAAGAACTTGTTCCTTTAGAAACCTTTAATTTATTAAAAGAATATATTTTAAAATATAATAAGTTTAATACTCTCGGAAATTATAATCATATAATTCGATATTTGTTTTTAACTGAAAATAATAATGTTCTAAAAGATTTACTTGATATTGATGAAGGCTTAGAAAATAGAATTATAAAGTTTATTAAAGAAAACAATAGTATTGAGGAAATTATATCTAAAACAACTACAAAGAGATACCCTTCCACTCGCATTCAAAGAATATTTATACATCTTTTGCTTCATTTAAATGAAGTGAATTTAAAAGAGCTTTATTCTTATAGGACTCAATATATAAGAGTTCTTGCTGCAAATAAAAAAGGGCTATATCTTTTAAATAAGATAAAGAAGGAATCTGAGGTTAAAATCATTACGAAATTTGCTAATTATGAAAAATATAATAATGAGGTTATAAATAAGTTTTTATACTTTGAAAAAAAAGCTACAGATATTTATTTTTTAGGGCTCAATCTAGATAAACCATTAGTTGATATGGATTATTACACAACTCCCTATATAAAGTAAATTTATTTTCATATTATATAGTATTATTAAATATAATATGGAGAGGTGATTTTATGAAATCTTTTAAAAACAACAAAATAAATTTTAAAACAAATATATTTTATTTACTTATTTTATTTGTTATGATTTCTATAATTAAAGATCCAGCCCTTTCTATAGATAGTGCTAAAAATGGTATTTTAATTTGGTTTAATGTACTTTTACCATCTCTTTTACCATTTTTTATACTCTCCGAGCTATTAATTTTATCTGGTTTCGTAAAAACTTTTGGAAATCTCTTAAAGCCAGTTATGAAACCTTTATTTAATGTTTCAGGAGAGGGATCATTTCCAGTAATAATGAGCATGGTATCAGGTTATCCGGTTGGCTCTAAGCTTACATGTAGTTTGAGAAACAAAAATATAATTACAAAATTAGAAGGTGATAGACTTATAACATTTAGTTCAACTTCAGGTCCACTATTCATCTTGGGAGCTGTTTTAGTAGGAATGTTAAATAGTCCTCATTTGAAATTTCTAATGATAGCACCACATTATTTAGGATCATTGACATTGGGATTTTTGTTTAGTTTTTATAATCCCGAACAAAAAAGATTAAAGCAAAACCAATCTAATATATATATAGAAAACAAAATCAATAAAGAAAACAATCAACCTCTGGGATATATCATTTCTAAAAGTGTTAAAGATGGAATGAATTCTATCATTTTAGTTGGAGGATTTGTAATACTTTACTCTGTTATAATAGAAGTATTTTTGAATTCTCACCTGATTAAAATCTTTATTATTAGTTTATCTAGGTCTTTAAATATAAGTGTTGAAATATTAGTAGGAGTATTTGCTGGTATATTTGAAATAAGTATAGGTGCTCAAAAAATTGCGGCTTTAGATTTAAATGTTTTTTATAAAATATGTATAATAAACTTTATAATAGCTTGGGGAGGTTTTTCTGGCCAAAGTCAGGCTTTAAGTTTTATAAGTCAGACAGATATAAATAGTAAAATATTTGTAATTGGTAAGTTTTTTCATGGTGCTTTTTCTGCTATATATACATATATATTTTACTTATTGAAATATAAAAATACAATTATACCTTCAACAAGTTTTCCAAGTATAATTCAAAAGGGATATGATTTTAATAATTGGATTTCTACTTTTGTGGAATCTACGAAATTATCAATGGCCGTTTGTTTATATTTCTTAGTATTAAGTTTATTTATTCATTTAATCTTTTTACAAAAAAAAGAGGCTTAGTTATCGCCTCTTAATTCCTTTCTATTATCATTAAGTAAAATAATTACTTCTTTTAAGTTTTCCTGAGTTTCTAGGAGTAAACTATCCGCATACTCCATAGCTCCAAGTCGTATTTCTTTAGCATTATTCTGAGCTTTCTCTATGATTTCTTTAGCTCTTTCTTGAGCTATTTTAGTTATACTCTCTCCCTCTATGAGTTCTTCCAATTTATATTCTGCATCATTTAATATATTATCAGCATCATTTTGTGCATCAGCTAATATTCTCTGCTTCTCTTCTTTTATCCATGAAGCTTGTTTTATCTCATCTGGGAGTCTAAGCCTTATCTCTTTAATTATATCTAAAATTTCATCGGAATCTATCATAACCTTTTTGGTAAAAGGTACAGAGCCTCCACTTTCAATTAAATCTTCAATTTCATCTACCAATTTTAATACATCCATCACAGACCACCTCTTATCTTATTTTTTAAACTTTTTTCTATTATTTTAGGAACAAAACAATCTATACTTCCACCATTAAGCGCAATTTCTTTTACTATACTAGAACTTAAATATACATATTCACTCCGTGAAACCATAAAAAGTGTTTCTATATCTGGATCAAGTTTTTTATTTACTAAGGCCATCTGCATTTCATATTCATAATCAGATACGGCTCTTAATCCTCTTATCATAGTACTACATTTTTTTTCTTTAGCATAATCAGCTAAAAGTCCTGAAAAAGAATCTATCTCTACATTTCTAAACTCCTTTGTAGTTTCTTCTAAAAGTTTTATTCTTTCATCTATGGTAAAAAACTCTTTTTTAGATACATTATTTAAAACAGCAATAATCACGTAGTCAAACTTTTTAGAACATCTTTCTATTATATCCAGGTGACCATATGTCACAGGATCAAAACTGCCTGGATATATTACTTTCATTTACTTCCTCCTTAAGACCTTTTAAGAATGTTATAGATTTACTTCCATAGTTCCTAAAGTCTATCTTTTCAAAGTTTATTATAGCCTCATCTAATTCTAGTTGTTTTTCATGCTCAATCATTATAACACCATCCTTGTGTAAAATGTGATATCTATTTATATGCTCTAAAACAGTAAATAAAAGATCATGCTTTTCAAAAGGAGGATCTATGTATATATAATCAAATTTCAAACCTTGGTCTTTTAGAAATGAAATAACACCAATACTATCTTTTTTATATATTGTAGCATATTCTAAAAATTTAGTATGCTCTAGATTTTCCTTTACAGTTTTTATACTCTCATAAGAAGAATCTACAAAATAAGCTTTATTAGCTCCTCTACTTAAAAACTCTATTCCGATAGCCCCAGAACCTGCAAACAAATCTAGAACTAAGGAATCTTTCTTTAAAGTCCCTAATATATTAAATAAAGATTCTTTTATTCTATCTTCTGTAGGCCTAGTATTTTGACCTTTAGGCGATTTTAATTTATGACCTTTACTTATTCCAGATATAACTCTCACACCGATTCTCCTTTAGTTTTAATATATCTATAATATCATATAATATCATATTTTAAAAAGTTAATTTAAGATTAAATCCTCTCCTACATCTTTAAACATGTTTTTTATCTCTATTTTTAACTTTTGATGCTCTAGTCTTTCTAAGTTTGGATCTATTCTCATTATTTCTAAAGCTTCCTTTTGAACTATCTTTAATATTCTTATATCAGTAAATAAGTTAGCAATTTTTAGTTCCGGTAATCCATGTTGTCTAGTTCCAAAAAATTCACCAGGACCTCTAATTTCTAAATCCTTTTCTGATATTTTAAATCCATCAGTAGAATCTTGTAATATTCTCATTCTTTCTCTAGCGATTTTATTTTTACTATAGTTTATAAGTATACAATAAGACTGATACTCTCCCCTACCTACTCTTCCTCTTAATTGATGAAGCTGCGCTAGTCCAAATCTTTCTGAATTGTATATAGTCATTATATTTGCATTTGGAACATTTACCCCAACCTCTATTACAGTTGTAGAGATCAAAATATCTAAATTTTTATTTTTAAACATTTGCATAATCTCATCTTTTTCTTTGGAATTCATTTTTCCATGTAAAAGACCAACTTTAAATTCTTTGAAAGTATTATCTTTTAATTCAGTATATATCTCTTGGGCAGAATTTAAATTTAAACTCTCAGATTCCTCTATTAGAGGACAGACTATATAAGCTTGTCTCCCTTCTAATATTTGTTTTTTTATAAATCCGTTCATTCTCTCAATCATATTTGGCCCTATTGCAAAGGTTTCAATCTCTTTCCTTCCAGGAGGAAGTTCATCTATTATGGAAATATCTAAATCCCCATATAAAATTAGTGCCAAAGTTCTGGGAATTGGAGTTGCCGTCATAACTATAATATCTGGATTGTTTCCCTTCTTATTTAATATAGCCCTTTGTTTTACCCCAAATCTATGTTGTTCATCAGTAATTGCAAGTCCAAGTCTATCAAATTCAATTCCCTCTTGAATAATAGCATGAGTCCCTATTAGAATATCTATTTCTCCATTTTTAAGTTTTTCTAATACTTTAGCCTTATTTTTAGGAGTTAAAGAACCAATGAGAAGTTCGCATTTTATCCCCCATTCATCAAATATAGGTTCTAATGATTTAAAATGCTGAGTTGCAAGTATTTCTGTAGGGGCTAGCATTGCACTTTGATATCCAGATTTAACACATTTAAACATAGCGATAGCAGCTATGATAGTTTTACCAGAACCTACATCACCTTGTATAAGTCTATTCATTTGTTTGTCACTGTCCATATCTTTTTCTATTTCTTCTATTACTCTAGTTTGGGCATTTGTTAGCTTAAATGAAAGGGAGTTTATCATTTTTTTAGTATCTTTAAACTTACAAAAAGATATACCTTTATTATCAGTTGTGCTAGAACTTTTTATCATAAATAAACCTAATTGTAAAATTAGTAATTCTTCAAATTTCAATCTGTTTTGAGCTTGTTTTAATTTTTCACTATTAATAGGATAATGAATGTTTTTTATAGAATCTTTTATACTCATTAAGTTATATTTATGCATCATGTATAGTGGTAAATTCTCTTGTAATAAATCTACATTTTCTTTTACTGCTATTGTCATAATTTTAAGTATATCATTATTTGTAAGTCCCTTAGTTAAAGAGTATAACGGTATTATTCGTCCTAGATTGCTGTTTAATTCTTTTTTTTCAAAGATAGGATTTGTAACTTGTAACTCCATTCCTATTTTATTTATTTTACCATGTATTTTAAATATATCACCTATATTAAATTTATTTTTCAAGTATTCTTGATTAAAAAATGTTAAATATCCTTGCCCACTATTGTCTTTAAATGGTACCTTTAGAATAGACATATTTTTTCTGGGTTTTAAAATTTGTCCCGATCCTAATATTTCAACTTCTAAACTAGCTTTTTCTCCTATTGGAGATTCTTTAAGAAGTGAGAATCTTGATCTATCTTCATATTCTTTTGGGAAAAACTTTAACAAATCTTCAACAGTATATATTCCTAATTTATTTAGTTTATCTGCTCTTTTAGGACCTACACCTTTAAGAAATTGTATATCTATCTTTCACACCTCCTTTTAAATAGAATAAAAACACCCTACTTTAAAAGTAGGGTAATTTTATTCTAAAGAAAAAATATAATAATAAAGAGGCTGACCACCATATATTACCTCTATATCTATGCCCTCTAGTTCTGTTTCCAAAGATGATGCTAATTCATTTGCTTCTTCTTCTTTTATATCTTCTCCATAAAAAACTGTAACTAAAGATATATCATCATTTATAATTTCTTTAATTAAATTTATAGATACTTCGTTGATGTCTTTGCCTGAAACTAAAACATCTCCTTTTGAGAGCCCTATTATATCATCTTTATTAATTCTTTTATTATCTAAATCAGTATCTCTTACAGCATAAGTTATCTGACCGGTAACTACGTTTTTAATGCTCGATATCATGTTTTCTATATTATCCTCTACATTGTCTTCTTCATTAAAAGCCAAAAGAGCAGAAATCCCCTCTGGAATAGTTTTTGTAGGAAGAACAACAATATTTCTATTACTAAGTTCTTTAGTCTGTTCGGCTGCAAGTATTATATTACCGTTATTTGGAAGTATAAATACATTTTTACCTTTTGTATTTTCTATTGCATTAAATATATCTTCCGTACTCGGATTCATAGTTTGTCCTCCTGGTACAATATAATCTACATTTAACTCATTAAAAACCTTATCTATTCCTTCACCAATAGAAATAGCGACAAAAGAGTATTCTTTTTGTTTTTGTTTTTCAGATAAATCTTTTATATCCTTTTGTGATTCCAATTCTTTTTTTAATAAAATCTCCTCATGTTGATATCTCATATTATCAATTTTTATATCGCTTAAACTACCCAGTGAAGTACCTTTTTGAATAACTAATCCTGGGTCATTAGTATGGATGTGTATTTTTATAAGGTTTTCTCCACCTACAACCATCAGTGAATCACCTAATTTAGATAAATCTTCCCTTAAGCCATTTATATCATTATATTTTGTATTTATCATAAGTTCAGTACAGTATCCATATTTAATATCATCAGTATCAATGGGTTCTCTATGAGAAATTTCTACTTTTGGAGCCTTAGATTTTTCTATAAATTCTTCTTCAAAACTTTCTATACCAGCTAATGCATTATATGCTCCTATAAGAACATACATAAAACCTTTACCACCAGCATCAACTACGCCTGCTTGTTTTAACACTTGAAGCATCTCTGGAGTTTTTTCTAAAGTAATATTACCGTGATCTATTACTCTTTTTAAAAATACTAATACATCTTCATCTTCTCTCCAAATAGACATAGCAAATTCGCCACACTCTCTAGCTACAGTAAGGATTGTTCCTTCAGTGGGTTTCATTACAGCTTTATATGCAGTATCTGAAGCTTCTTTTAAACCTTTAGCTAATAATTTTACATTTACTTCTTTATGATTTTTTAAACCATTTGCAAATCCTCTAAAAAGCTGTGATAGTATAACCCCAGAGTTCCCCCTAGCACCCATCAAAGAGCCCTGGCTTGCTCCCAAAGCTATTTTAGATGCATCATTGCCTTCTACTAAGAGTCCCTGTTTTACGGCTGATTTAATGGTTAAACTCATATTAGTTCCAGTGTCTCCATCTGGAACAGGAAAAACGTTTAAGGAGTTTACCTCCTCCTTGTTTTTTTCGAGAAGACCTGCAGCACCTTTAAGTGCCTTTTTCATCAGGGCTCCATCTATAATCTTTATTTTCAAGTATAGTACCTCCTTAAACTACTTTTGAACCCTAATTCCTTGTACATAAATATTTATGGAATCTATCTTTTGTCCAGTTAGTTTTTCTACATTAAATTTTACTCTTTCAATTATGTTTTTTGCTACAACTGAGATTTTAACACCATATTGTAATATTACATGTAAATCAATAACAAGTCTATTATCTTTTGAATATACTTTTATTCCCTTTGTTAAAGAATCCCACTTCAGTAGTTCAAATAACCCATCTGTAGCATTCTTAGAAGCCATACCTACTATACCATAGCTTTCCATTGCAGATACACCTGCAAGTGTTGCTATTACGCTTTCATCAATGCTTATTGTTCCTATATCTGTATTAGTTTTGGCTGGCATAAACAATCTCCTCCTTGTTTTTACATATACCATATTTAATATTCTACCCTAAAAATAAAAAAAATTCAACTAAATACTATTTCTCTTTTATCTTATGCCTATAATAGTTTTAATAAAACTATTATAGGCATAAGATAAAAATTTAACGTTTTTTATAACCCTTACACTAATTAAGTTAGATTATTATCACATTTTAGTTGCATTTATATAGTTTTATGTGTTAGAATATTATAGTATTTATAGCTAATAAGAATAAAACTATATGATTTTGTTTAAAGCTAGTCAAGGAGGTGTTTCAAATGGCAAGAAGCTGTGATGTATGTGGAAAAGGTAAAACATTTGGTCATAATGTTACCTTCTCAAATAAAAAGAATCTTAGAAGTTGGTCCCCTAATCTTAGAAAAGTAAGAGCCATTATAAATGGATCTGTTAAAAAAATCAATGTATGTACTAGATGTTTAAGATCAGGATATGTTGAAAGGGCACTATAGATATATTTATGAAATAAGGCTACCACTAGTGGTAGCCTTATTTCATAAATATTAGTGTTCCCATTAAAAGTAACCCTATACCTATTAATAAAAGTAAAAATCTTACAGGCATTACATTTATGACTATTAAAAAACCTATTACCCCTAGGGAAATGCCTATAATCTTTTCCATTTTAGTTTTATGGCAATATCTAAATCCCTTCATAATAACACTCCCTATTCCTTTATAATATAATATACAAAGAATAGTAATAGGTTACTAATAAAAACTAATCTTTAGATTCTATTACAAGGGCTTCACCTCTATGAATTTTTATATCACCACATTCTTCTACTATTTTATTACTTATTCCTCTAGTACTTGAAAACTCTATATAATCTTTTTTTAGAGGATATAGAAATCCCTCTAAGCTTATTATTATTCCTTCTTTACTAATAGGTATAATTGAAATAAAAAAACCTTCTTTTTTCTTTAAAGAGATACTATCACTAGTATAAAAAATCCTATTATTTGCATCTATTATTTTACCTCTCGCTCCTAAATCATATATTCTTTTAAGTAAATATATATTTGCAAGTGTATGGTCAAATCTTGTACCAGTAACTCCCATAAGTCTTATATCTTTATAGCCTTCTTGTAGTAAATAGTTGATACAAAGTTCTGTATCAGTTTCATCTTTCATTTTAGGAAACTTTCGTATTTCTACATTCTCATTCTTTAAAATTTTTAATTCTTTTTCTCCTATAGAATCCAAATCTCCTAATACGATATTTGGGAGTTTATCTATCTTTAAAAGATGATTTACTCCTCCATCTGCACATACTATATAATCATTTTCTTCTACGACCTTACTTAACAATTTATAATCTTTTATTTCTCCACTAGATATTATTAATCCCTTCATCTCTAAGCCTTTCTTTGGTTGAAAAATTTCTTAAATATATGTTAAAACAATAATATCAAATTAATTTGATATTATTGTTTTAAATTGACTAGTTCTTAGTTCTAAATTAGAATCTTTAAATATATCAGAACCAACGACTATTAAATCAGCTCCTAAATCTACTATTTCCTTTACATTATCTAACTTAACTCCACCATCTACTTCTAAAATTATATTTAAAGACTTTTCATCTATTAGTTCCCTAGTTAATTTTATTTTATTTTTAATGGCAGGAATAAAAGATTGTCCACCAAATCCTGGATTTACACTCATTATAAGTATTAGGTCTAAATCATCTATTACATACTCTAAGCTATTTAAATTAGTTGATGGATTTAAAGATACACCTGCCTTTACTCCAAAGGATTTTATAAGTTGTATAACTCTATGAAGATGAATAGTTGCTTCTCCATGAACAGTTATAATATCTGCTCCAGCATCTACAAAATCTTTTATATATCTTTCAGGTTTATCTATCATTAAATGAACATCCAGAGGAAGTGTGGTAATCTTTTTGATGCTTTTTATAATAGGCGTCCCAAAAGATATATTAGGAACATAGTTTCCATCCATAACATCCAGATGAAGATAATCTGCCCCCCCTTTTTCAAGTTTTTCTATTTCACTCTTTAATTCTGCAAAGTTTGCAGATAATAAAGAAGGCGATAATTTAGCCATATCAATACCTCCTAATATTCTTTACTTCTTCTAATAGTAAAAGATAATTATCATATCTTTTTTTATTTATAATATTTTTTTCTACAGCATCTTTTACAGAGCATCCTGGTTCTTTATTATGCAAACAACTTAGGAATTTGCAATCCTTACCATATTCATGTATTTCCTTAAAATAATCACGAACCTCAGATTCATTTTCTATAAAGTCTAAATTTAAAGAACTAAATCCTGGAGAATCTAATACAAAAGAATTGTGGTCTAATTCTAAAAGTTCAATATGTCTAGTAGTGTGCTTTCCCCTTTTATTTTTAGAACTTATATCCCCAGTGTCTAATTTAAATCCTTTATGAATTTTGTTTAATATAGATGACTTACCTACTCCTGAAGGACCAGCAAATACACTTATATTATCTTTTAAATGGTTTTTTAAACTTTCAATTCCTATATCTAATTTTGTACTAGCTATTATAACTTCGTATCCTGCACTTTCATATATTACTTTTAACTTTTCAGCTTCTTTACTATCTAAGTCTGATTTATTAAAAACTACAACTGTATGCAGACCTTCATATTCTGCCATCAACAAAAACTTATCTAATAACCAAGTATTTATATCAGGGTTTTTCACGCTCATAACTACTATAGCCTGCGTTATATTTGCTACCGGAGGCCTTAACAATTCAGTATTTCTGGGTTTTATATCTATAATATAACCCATATTATCTTCTGAACTAATCTTTATATTTACAAAATCTCCTATAAGTGGCGTAAGATTTTCAACTCTAAATACTCCTCTAGCTCTACTTTTTATAACACCTTTAGAGGTTTTAACAGAATATATTCCTCCTACACCTTTAACTATTCTTCCTTCTAACATATTTCACTCCTATTCTTTTTTTATCTTTGTCTCTTGTAATATATTATCAAAATATATTTCGAATTTAGAACCTTTTTTACCCTTAGAAACTACTTCTATTTCATTTCCATTTGCAACATGCTCTTTATAATATACTTGTTCTGTCTTACCCTCTTGTATCTTAATTATGTTTACTTCTACTTGCTCACCCTCTTCTTTAGTAGGCAGTTTTATAATAAATCTGATTTTCCCCTCCGTAAGTTCAGGTTCTGGAATAGGTTCAGGTTGTGGCTCTGGTTCTGGCTTTGGCTCTGGTTTTGGTTCTGGAGTGGGTTCTGGAATAAATTGTTTACCTTTGCTTACATACAGGTCAATTGAGGTATTTAGTTTAAGTTCTCTTCCCTCATCATAGGATTGAAAATATACTACTCCTTCTGGATAATCATTGTTATATTCTTCTTTTATATTTCCTATAGTAAGACCTAACGATAAAATCTTATTTTTAGCTTCTGTAATGTTTCTACCCACTACCCGCGGCATAATAACAGATTTTATTTCTTCACCTTTACTTATTACAAGAATTACTTTATCTCCTTTTGCTAAATAAGTATAAGCTTCTGGTCTTTGTTCCATTATAGTCTCTGTTGGAAATGTATCAGAAAACTCATACTTAGTTTCACCTAATTCAAACCCAAGTTCTTCTATTTTATCCATTGCCTCATCTAAAGTTTGATTTACAAAGCTAGGAACTCTTATAAGTTTTCCACCTTCACTTATAACAACTTCTATCGTATATCCACTTTTAACTTTAGAGTTTTTTTCTTGATTTTGTTTAACTACTTTTCCTTCCTCAAATTCATCACTTTGAATTCTATCTTTTATAACAAGTTTCAAATCTAAATCTTTAGCTTTTTTTTCGGCTTCCTCTATTGGCATACCTACAAAGTTTGGAACTATTACCTCTGAAGATTTAAAAAAGTCTTTAAATTTTAGAAACCCAAAAAACATAATACCTACTACTAAAAAAGCTAATAATATAGCTAAAATCGTAGTCTTTGTTCCAGATTTGTTTTCATCATCCTCTTCTAACTTATCATCTTTTTCTTTTACAAAATGATTATTTTCAACGATGTCTTCATCTTTTATTATAGGTATTACCATTGTAGGAGAATCTTCTATTACCTTGTTTTCATTTATAATCGGCACTTTAAGGATATCTATATTTTTTAAGTCATTTATTAAATATGACATTTTTTGATATCTATCACTTTGATTTTTTGACACGCATTTTAAAATGATAGATTCTAGTTCTTTTGAAATACTAGGATCAATTTCTCTTGGATGTATAATCTCCTCTTGTATATGTTTTAAGGCAACTGCTACAGGTGTCTCTGCATTAAACGGGAGTTTTCCAGTTATCATTTCATACATTACGATTCCTAAAGAATATATATCTGACTTCTCATCTGTATATCCTCCCCTTGCCTGTTCAGGAGAAATATAATGAACTGATCCTAGTGTATCCGAACCAATTGTTACAGTAGAAGATGTAACAGCTCTTGCAATACCAAAATCTGTTACTTTTACCCTATTGTTATCATTTATCATAATATTATGGGGTTTTATATCTCTATGTATAATAAAGTTTGAATGCGCATGCTCAATTGCTTCTGCTATTTGCAAACTATAAAATATAGTATCAGAAATATTTAGTTTGTTGTTTTCCGTTATCACTTCTTTTAAAGTTTTACCTTTTATATATTCCATTACAATATATGGAGTTTTACCATTTGAGTCTTCCATGTATCCTACATCATATACGTTCACAATATTAGGATGTGAAAGGCTAGCTGCCGCTTGAGATTCCCTCTTAAATTTTTCTGCAAATGTCTCATCATTTATATATTGCTGTTTTAAAACTTTTATAGCCACAAACCTATTTAAAACCTTACATTTAGCTTTATAGACCTCGGCCATTCCACCTTCTCCAATTTTTTCTACTATTTCATATCTATTGTTTAAAACTTTACCTATCATATATTCACCTCGTTTCTTAAAATTCAATTATTATTAGACTAATATTATCAAGTCCTCCATTTTTTTTTGCTCTCTCAATAAGTTTTTCACCTGCATCTATTATAGAAATATTATCTTTAATTATTTCAAAAATCTGATCTTCATAGACCATATTAAATAGTCCATCAGTGCACAAAAGTAATTTATCCTCCTTTTTGTAATTGCTCTCTATTATATCTATCTCAATATCAAAACTCGTACCAACAGCTCTAGTTATCATATTCTTTTGAGGATGGTTTTTAGCTTCCTCTTTTGTTATTTCATTCTTTTTTATAAGTTCATTTACTAAAGAATGATCTTCTGTTAACTGAATAATACTATCATTTCCAATTTTATATATTCTACTATCTCCTACATGTCCAATAAAAATATGATTTTTAAATATATAACAAAGACTAATAGTAGTACCCATACCATTGTATTCTGGTAATTCTAAAGACTTTTTATATATAACGCTGTTTGCCTTTTCAATAGCATTATATATTGTATTCCTTATGTTTTTTTTATTCGTAAGTTTTTCTTTATTGTTTAAAAAGATTTCCTTTATAATATTTATTGCATCTGAACTTGCAATCTCACCACCATTGTGACCACCCATTCCATCAGCCATAATAAATAGTGGAAAGTCATACTCATTAGATGAAAAAAACGAATCTTGGTTTTTTGCCCTTACAAGCCCAATATCTGTTAGTGCAATTATATTCATATATTCACCCCTATCCAAATATTTAATTTATTGACTTCTTTCAATATAATCCCTTCTCAACTGTCCACAAGATGCTGAAATATCTGTTCCTTTTTCTTTTCTAACTGTAGCTTTAATATGTCTTTTTTCTAATTTATTTTTAAACTTTTCTACACTGCTAAGCTCTGGTCTTTCTCTATTGTATTCTTTGATAGGATTTAATGGAATCAAGTTTACATGACTATTTATATCTTTTAAAAGTTTTCCTAATTCATTTATATCTTCACACCTATCATTTACTCCTTCTATAAGCGTATATTCAAATGTTACTCTTCTATTAGTAATTTCTTCATAATATTTACTTGCTTTTAATAATTTCTCAATATTATATGTTTTAGCTATAGGCATCATCTTTTCTCTTTCAGAGTCAAATGGAGAATGAAGAGATATAGAAAGTGTAATAGGTAAGTTCTCATTAGCCAAGTCATATATTTTAGGAACTATACCACAAGTTGATAATGTGATATTTCTATAGCTAGTATTATGACCTTTGGGTTCATGTATAATATTTAAAAACTTTAATGTATTTTCATAATTATCTAATGGCTCTCCACTACCCATAAGTACTATATTATCTATATTTTCATCCAAATCTTTTTCAATTAAATATATTTGGTTTAACATCTCACTTGTTGTTAAATTTCTAATTCTTCCTTCTTTAGTAGAAGCACAAAACTCACATCCCATTCTACATCCTACTTGAGTTGAGATACATATAGAATTCCCATGTGGGTAAACCATTAATACACTTTCTATTATATTGCCATCTTCTAAAAGAAAAAGATATTTCCTTGTATCATCTATATTGGAACTGAATTTTTTTAAGATATTTATCTTTCTTACTTTTCCTTTTTCTATAAGCATCTTTCTAAGTTTTTGTGGTAATATGTTTATTTCTTCTATATCTAATTCTTTATTCCTATTAAATGAAGAAAAAAGTTGCTCTCCTCTATATGCTTTTTCACCTAAACTTAACATAATATCTTTTGTTTCTTCTAAGGTTAAACTATTTAATTCTATTTCTTTCAAGCCATTACCTCTTCTCATGTTATTATATATAAAAATTAGTTATTTATCTATCTTTCTTTAATCATTTTTGCAATAAAAAATCCATCTGTTTTATGAATATGCGGAAACAACTTGATGTATCCATCATTTAATGTTGAAAATTCTTCCTTGTTTTTAATCCTATCTTGTATATCTACAAGTTTAAAATTAGGGTTTTCTTTTAAAAATATTTTAATCAAATCTATATTCTCTTTATCTAGTATTGTACAAGTACTATATACTAAAAATCCTCCAATTTTAATGTAATCTTTTACATTTTGTATTATTTTATATTGCAAATTACTTAGCGATTCTATATCTTCTTCTTTTCTATTAAGTTTAATTTCAGGCTTTCTTCTAATAAGTCCAAGACCTGAACAAGGAGCATCTAAAAGACAATAATCAAATTTACCTAAAAGACTTTCATCTCTTTTTAATGCATCATATACTTCTGTCTTTATAATGTCAATTCCTAGCCTATTTACATTTTCCTCTATAAGTTTTATCTTGTGAGGATAAATATCTCTGCTTAAAATGAACCCTTTATTATTCATCACTTGAGCTATATGAGTAGATTTTCCTCCCGGAGCACTACATACATCTAATACTCTTGAATTTTCCTTGGGATTCATTATTTGAGCAACTAGCATACTACTTTCATCTTGAATGGTAAATAGTCCTTTTTTAAATTCATCTGTTTCTGTAATTGCAAATGGATTTTTTACTATTAAACAATCCTCTGCATATTTACCATCTACAGTTTCAATTCCCTTTTGTTTTAAGCTGTTTATTAGAGCATTTTTATTTGTCTTTAATGTATTTATTCTGATATTCAATAAGGGTCTATTATTATTTGCTTCACATAGTTTTTGAGTAAAATCAATACCAAATTCATCTATCCAGATTTTCACTAAATCTTCTGGATGAGAATATTTTATTGAAATATATTTCATTTTATCATTTACATCTATAGATGTATACTTTTCTTTTTCCCTAGATATAGAGCGAAGTATACCGTTTGTAAATCCAATAGTTCCTTTATGACCATATTTCTTTGCAAGTTTTACTGATTCATTTACTGCCGCACTCTCTGGTATTTTATCCATAAAAACAATCTGATAAATTCCTATTCGTATTATTTCAAGAATATATGGATGAATCTTTTTCATCTTTACTTTAGATGCTTTAGATATAATATAATCTATATATATTAAGTTTTCTAATACTCCATATATAATTTCTCTAATTAAATTTTCATCTTTTCTTTCTTTAACATCTACTAGATATTTATTTAAACTTAAATTTGAATAGGCTTTATTTTTATTTATATCTAATAGTATCTTCATTGAAAGTTCTCTAGCATTTATGTTCATATAACACCCCTTTTTATTTTCGATAAAAAAATAAGGGGGATTTCCCCCTTTATCTTCTTCTATTTGTCATTGATACAAGTCTTAAAAGTTGAGCTACTGCTACTAGGGTTGCTGCTACATAAGTAAGCGCTGCAGCACTTAACATGCTCTTTGCAGGAGGTAATGTTTCTCTAGGTGATATACCATCTTCTAGCTCCAATAAAGCTCTCTTACTGGCATTAAACTCTACTGGCAATGTAACAAGTTGAAACACCACAACACCTAAAAAGAGCATTATTCCAATTTCAATAAAAAATGAACTTACAACAAAACCTAATAATATAAATATCCAAACAAATCTTGAAGTAAAATTTACTATTGGAGCTATATTATTTCTAAGGACTAGAGGAAAGTAACCTTCTGCGTGCTGAATAGCATGACCTACCTCATGTGCAGCTACACTCATAGATGCTACACTATTACCATTATATATTGAATTGGACAGTCTTAAAACTTTTGTTCTTGGATCATAATGATCTGATAAAGTTCCAGGAGTATGTTCAATTTTCACATCAGATAAATTATTTCTATCTAATATCATTCTAGCTACTTCAAAGCCTGTAAGATTGGTACCACTACTCATCTTTGAATACTTTTGATATGAATTTTTTACTTTTGCTTGTGCATAAAGGGCTAATAACATAGCTGGTAGGACAAGAACCATCCATGATCCACTATAATATCCTCCATAAAAACCTCCATACATATCTATCACCTCTCTAAACTTATTCTAATATTGTTCCTACTTCTATAGTATTCCCTTTTAAATAGTCTTTTACTTGCATTCTTTTCTTATTTGGAAATTGTAGTTCTTTCACGATAAGTGTAGAGTCATCACAATTTATAAATAGACCTTCATCCGAAACCTTAACTATCATCCCAGATTTCTCTTTATTAATTCGATCCGTTAATTCCGCTTTATATATCTTTAAATTTTCACCTTTATAACTGGTAAAAGCTACAGGCCAAGGAACTACACCTCTAATTAAATTTACTATATGTCTTCCTGAACTATTCCAATCTATTTTTCCTGTCATTTTATATATCATAGGTGCATAAGAAGATAAGCTATCATCTTGAGGAGTTATTTGAGCTTTACCTGTTTTTATGTCTTTAAGTGTTCTTGTTAAAAGTTCTCCACCTAGAGATGAAAGTTTATCATGAATCGAAATATAATCATCCTTTGTATCTATTGGAATACTAGCTTTACTTATCATATCCCCCGTATCAAGACCTTTTTCCATTTCCATAATAGTTATTCCTGTTTCTTTTTCACCGTCTATTATAGCCCAATTTATAGGAGCTGCTCCCCTATATTTAGGAAGTAAAGAAGCATGAACATTTATACATTTATATTTTGGAATATCTAAGATTTCCTTTTTTAATATTTGTCCAAAAGCAACTACAACTATAAAATCTGGAGCTATATCTTTTAATAAGTTTACTATCTCTGGAGTATTTATATCTTCTGGTTGATATACTTGGAGTCCCAAATCTAATGCTTTTTGTTTCACAGGTGTATATTGTATTTTTTTACCTCTACCTCTTTTTTTATCTCTTTGAGTGATTACAAGCTTAATATCATAATCATCTTTATAAAGCGCTTCCAAAGACTTCACTGCAAAATCTGGAGTACCCATAAAAACTATTTTTGTTTTACTCATCTATATCCTCTTCCTCTTGTAGATCTATATATTCTATAACCTTATCAGTAAATAAAATACCATTTAGATGATCTACTTCATGACAGATAGCCCGTGCTAAAAGTTCTGTAGCCTCTAATAATCTTTCTTCTCCATTTTCATCTAAATATTTCACTTTTACTTTTTCAGGTCTTTCTACAGTTCCAGATAAATTTGGTATTGATAAACATCCTTCAACATCTACTATAGTTCCATCAATTTCTAATATTTCCGGATTTAACATCTTTATAACGCCTTCACCTATATCTATAACTACAGCTCTTCTTAAAATTCCTACTTGAGGAGCTGCGAGACCAATACCATTTGCATCGACCATTGTTTCTACCATATCATCTAAAAGTGTTTGTATTCTATCTGTAACTTTATCTATTTTTTTAGATTTTTTTCTTAAAACTGGATCTCCATCTAATTTTATAATTCTTAACGCCATTATTTTTCCTCCTATATTATTTATAAAATATTAACTGGATTTATATCTATACTTATCTTTATATCTTTTATATTTAAATTATATTCATTATATATACATACCCTTTTTACCAGTTTCTTAAAATTACCTATTGATTCATCAGAAAGCTTTAAAATAATTTGATATCTATAATTATCTTTAATCTTTTCAATTGGAGCAGGGTTTGGACCTATAATATGATTTTTATAATCATTTTCATATATATAATATATTTCTCTTCCAATTATATTATATATCTCTTTTGATAATTTACCAACATTAAATTTATTTTTTCCATATATTAGTATATTCATAAGATTTATAAATGGAGGATATAAAAATTCTTTTCTTAGGATAATTTCAGAATTAAAAAAACCAATATAATCTTGATCTTTAGCATGCACTATACTATAGTGATCTGGATTATAGGTTTGAAGTATTACTTTACCATGTTCTTTTCCTCTACCTGATCTCCCTGATACTTGGGTAATTAGCTGAAAAGATTTTTCCGGAGCTCTATAATCTGGAAGATTTAGAGTGGTATCTGCAGCAATTATACCTACTAAAGATACATTTTCAAAATCAAGTCCTTTAGATATCATCTGGGTACCTATTAGTATATCTGTCTCTTCTTTTTTCATTGATTGTAATATATTTTCATAGCTTCCTTTTTTGGTAGTAGAATCACTATCCATTCTACTTATTTTCGCATTTGGAAAAGCTTCCTTCACCATTTCTTCTATTTGTTCTGTTCCAACTCCAAAATATTTAATATATTTGCTATTACATTCTGGACATATATGTGGAACTTCTTCTGTTTCCCCACAATAATGACATCTAAGCTTATGAATATGCTTATAATATGTCATGGAAATTTCACATGATTTACATTTAACTACATACCCACAATTTCTACAAGATATGAAGGAAGAAAACCCTCTCTTATTTAAAAATAAAATTATTTGCTTACCTTTATTTAGTGTATTTGACATCTCTTCATAAAGAGTTTGACTAAAAATAGACTTGTTGCCATCTTTTAGTTCTTCTCTCATATCAATTAATACAACCTCTGGAAGATTTAATTGATTAGCTCTTTTATTTAATTCCAGTAACTCAACTTCCCCCTTTAAAGCTTTATTATAAGTTTCTAAAGAGGGTGTAGCAGTACCAAGTATTAAAAATGCATCTTCCATTTCTATTCTTTTTCTAGCTACTTCCACTGTTTGATATTTAGGGTTTTGTGATGATTTATAAGTTGACTCATGTTCTTCATCAATAATTATTAAACCTAAGTCTTTGAAAGGGGCAAATACGGCGGACCTTGCTCCTACTACTATCTTTACTTTTCCTTCTTTAATCTTTCTCCATTCATCAAATCTTTCCCCTTGAGAAAGTTTACTGTGAAGAACAGCTACATTGCTTCCAAATCTCCCTACAAATCTATCTATAGTTTGAGGAGTTAAAGAGATTTCAGGAACCAATATAATTGTATCCTTATCTTTATATAGCATTTGTTCAACTATTTGAAGATAAACTTCAGTTTTTCCACTTCCAGTAATGCCGTGTACTAAAAATTCTCTATGAACACTATTGCTATTTACATTTTTCATTATTCTTTGAAATACTTGATTTTGTTCCAAATTTAATTTATGTTTTTTATATTTAGCAATTTCTCTTTTTACTGCTTCTCTATTAATTACCTTTTCTAATATATAAATAACATTCTTTGCTTCCAACGCTTTTATCGTACTAAGACTTGTATCAAGACTCATCATTATATCTTCCAAAGTCATTTCACCATTTCCATATAAGAGCCTCACTATTTCTAGTTGTTTAAACGCTCTCTCTCCTACTATACTTTCTATTTCACTTAAACTAAAACCTTCACAAAGTGCAGCACATTTTTGTTTTTTCTTTGTAATAGAAGTTTTTATATCGATAGTTGTTTCTATTATATTTAAATTTTCTAAATTTTTTATATGTTTGTTTATATTTAAAATATTTAAATCTTTCTTTAAGTTATCTAATAAAACTATTCCATATTTCTTTAAATATTGTATTATCTTTTCTTCTTCTATAATATTGGACTTATAATCTTTAGATATAATTTCTATAAAAGAATTAACCTGTTTATAGTCTCCAGGAGGAAGTATAGGTTGAAAAGCCTCTAAGTAAGTGGAAATATATTCCTCCTTTATCCAAATACCTAATTCTATTAAGTTTTTACTTATTATTGGTTTATCATCTAAAACATCTATTATCTTTTTGAATTTATAATTTTCTTTAATTTCATCTACTATTTCTATTATAAGTCCCTTTATTAATTTATTACCATGTCCAAAAGGAACTACTACTCTCATACCTACCTGAGTAATCTCTAGTAATTCTTCTCCTAAAATATAGGTAAATAGTTTATCGAGTTTAGATGCACTATTATCAATAATAATTCGTGCGTATTTATGCTTCATAAAAAATCTCCTTTACTTCAAAAAATAAAAGCTAGATATCTAGCTTTTATTTTTTGAAATCTTTACAGCCTTGTCTAAAATAATATTAGCAATTTCTTCTTTTCCCATAATAGGATAATCTTCTATTCTATCATTATCAATTATACTTATTATATTTGTATCAGTTTTAAAACCTGCACCTTTTTTAGTAATATCATTTGCTACTATAAAATCAAAGTTTTTCTTTTCAAGCTTACTTTTAGCATTTTTTATTAAATCATTAGTTTCTGCAGCAAAGCCTATAACTATTTGATTTTTCTTATTATTTCCATAATGCTCGGCAATATCAGGATTTCTAATAAATTCTAGTTTAAAAGTATCCTTATCTAGTTGTTTTTTCTTTATTTTTTCTTCACTATATTTTTTAGGTTTCAAGTCTGCTGGAGCTGCTGATTTAATGAGTATATCACAACTTTCAAAAAGTTTTCCCACCTCTTTAAACATTTCATCTGTAGTATTTACTGAAATAAAATCTACTCCTTTAGGAGGTTTTAAAGATGTAGGTCCTGATATTAGATGGACTTTGGCGCCCCTTTTAAGTGCCTCTTTCGCAATACTATAACCCATTTTTCCGCTAGAATGATTGGTTATATACCTCACAGGATCTATAGCTTCTATAGTTGGTCCTGCTGTTATAATTATATCTTTTCCTTCTAAATCTTTTTCTGTTAAAAAACTATCTATATATTCAACTATATCTTCAGGTTCTGCCATCTTACCCGCACCATAATCTCCACATGCAAGACGTCCCGTGCCAGGCTTTATAAATTCATATCCGAGTTGTTCTAGCTTTTTCATATTAGACTCTACTATTGGATTATTATACATACAAGTGTTCATAGCAGGGGCAAAGATTATTTTTTTATTTGAAGCCATAACTACTGTAGTAAGGAGATTATCTGCAATACCATTTGCTATTTTCCCTATTGTATTGGCAGTAGCGGGAGCTATAAGTATAATATCACCCTTTTGTGCAAGAGATATATGTTCTACATCAAATTTATCTATTTCATTAAACATACTAGTATGCACTGGATTTACACTCATAGTTTGAAATGTCAAAGGATTTACAAATTCTTGACTGGCCTTTGTCATTATAACTTCCACATTTGCTCCTCTTTTTTTCAGTTTACTAACTAAATCAACTGATTTATATACAGCTATACCTCCAGTAACTCCTAATATTATATTTTTATTTTTAAGCATTTTTACACCTACTTTATACTGTTTACTGGTGGATTTTTATAAGTTATTTTCCCTGCTAATATTTCTTCTATAGCTATACTTACAGGCTTTTTTGAATCAGTATCTATTAAAGGTTTCTCTCCTTCTATAATTTGACGAGCCCTTTTTGATGCTAACATTACTAAAGTATATCTACTATCTCCCTCTTTTAAAATTCCTTCAAATGATGGATTTAACATTTATTTTCCCCCTTGTGAAATTATCTTTTCCTTAATATCGGAATGTCTTTTTACTCTTAATTTTTCAGCGCATATAATGTTTTCAATATCTAAAACAGCATTTTCAACTTTATCGTTTACAACAAAATAATCATATTCCCCTACAAAGTTCAATTCCTCAAAGGCATTTTCAAATCTTCTTTGTATATCTTCAGGTGTTTCAGTACCTCTTTTAGTAATCCGGTCTTTTAATTCAGCCATAGTTGGTGGTAATAAAAATACAAATACAACATTCTTATAGTTTTTTTTCACCTGCATAGCACCTTGTACATCTATTTCTAAAAGAACTATTTCGCCTTTTTCAATTTCTTTTAATACAAAATCTCTCGGTGTCCCATAATAATTGTTATGGACAAATGCATGCTCTAAAAATTCGTTTTTTTCTACATTTTCACAAAATTCTTCTTCATCCATAAAAAAATAGTTTATTCCATCTTCTTCTCCAACTCTTCTTTTACGTGTAGTAGCTGAAATAGAAAATACAATATCTGAATTTCTTTCAAGAAGTGCTTTGCTTACAGTTCCTTTACCGCATCCAGAAGGACCGGATATAACTAATAAAAATCCTTGAGACATATTAATTTACCTTCTTTCTTAAGTTTTATTCTAACTTTTATCTTTATTGTTTAAACGATTTGATATAGTTTCAGGTAATATTGCAGCGAGTATTACATGATGGCTATCTAATACTATTACAGCCCTAGTTCTTCTTCCATAAGTCGCGTCTATAAGATTGCCTTTGTCTCTATTTTCTTGTATTAATCTTTTTATAGGAGCTGATTCAGGACTTACTATAGCAATCACTCTACTCTCTGCAACCATATTTCCAAAACCTATATTTATAAGTCTCGTAGTCATACTTTTCTCCTTAATTATTCTATATTTTGTACTTGTTCTCTAATTATTTCAACTTCAGACTTTAATTCTACTACATATCCTGTTATAAGTACATCACTTGATTTACTTCCAATAGTATTTATTTCTCTATTAAATTCTTGAATTAAAAAATCTAATTTCCTACCTATAGATTCATCTTCTTCTAAAATTAGTTTTAATTGTTTTATATGGCTTTTTAACCTTACTATTTCTTCATCAATACTCGCCTTGTCTGCAAAAAAAGCTACTTCATTATTTAATCTATCTTTATCTAATATAATATTATTATCTATCAATTCACTTATTCTATCATTAAGTTTTTTCTTATATTCTATTACAACTTCTGGAGATTTTTCTTCTATATTTTTTACATATTTATTTATAGTATCTAGCTTTCCTAATATATCGTTTTTTAATTCTGTTCCTTCTTTCGCTCTCATATAAGAAATATTCTCTAAAGCTATGTTTAAAGAATTATTTAATACTTTCCATATAGAATCTTCATCTATTTCTCTCTTCTTAGTTTTAACAATATCAGGTATATTTAATATATTGTTTAAGCTTATATTATCATTTAGATTTAAGTTTTTTATTAATTCTTCTAAAGCACAATAGTAAGATTTTGCAAGTTCATTATCTATTTTTATATCTATTTGACTCTCACTTAAATATTCTAAATTTATATATACATCTACTTTACCTCTAAAAAGTTTTTCTTTTATTCTTTTCTTAATTGCCTCTTCTAAATAAGAAATTTGTCTAGGTGCTTTAACACTTATATCTATATATCTATGATTTACAGATTTAATTTCTATTTTAAACTTATATAGTTCATTTTCATACTCACCTTTACCATATCCTGTCATTGACATTACCAAATCTATCACCCCTTCTCTAAAGTCTTTAATGAAATATTATATATTGTAAGATTTGTTTTATCTAGTCTTTATTACAAAATCTTAATATATATTAGTTATTTAGTCAAGTTATTATGTCTTTTATAATTTATTACTTTTCTTTATAAAATATCTGTTAAATGATATACTTAAGATTAATACTAGATTAAAATTGGGGGAATAAGAGTATGGCATTTGATGGTATAGTAACAAATACAATTATATCAGAGTTAAAAGCAGCCCTAATCGGAGGCAGAGTAGATAAAGTATATCAACCTGAAAAAGATGAAATATTAATATATATTAGAAATAAAGGAGAAAATTTTAGATTATTAATTTCTTCAGCCAGCAATAATCCTAGAATCTATCTTACAAATAGTTCAAAACAAAATCCACCAGAACCTCCAATGTTTTGTATGCTTTTAAGAAAACATTTAATTGGCGGAACTATATTAAATATTGAGCAATTTAATTTAGATAGAATAGTCTTAATAGATATTTCTTCTTTAGATGAACTAGGAGATCCAACTGAAAAGACTTTGATAGTAGAGATAATGGGAAAACATAGTAATATAATATTTCTAGAAAAAGAAACTCAAAGAATAATAGATTCTATTAAAAGAGTATCATTTGACATCAGTAGAGTAAGACAAATTCTTCCAGGTAATAATTATGTTTATCCTCCAAATCAAGATAAACATAATCCTTTAAATACTTCTAAAGAAGAATTTTTAAGTTTAATCAAGGCCACAGAACAAACTACACATATATATAAGTTCTTTTACTTTAATTACATGGGACTTAGTCCACTTATAAGTAAGGAAATCTGTTTTAATTCAAATATTGATATCAAAAGAGGAATCGGTACTTTATCTTCCCACGATATTGAAAAATTATATGAAAGTTTTTATAATATAATAAATCAAGTAAAGTTAAAAGATTTTAACCCTTTATATATAAAAGGAGCCCAAGGTGAAATAGCTGCATTTTACTCATTAGATATACATTTGTTTGGTGAAGAAAATAAAGTCTATTTACCTACAATCTCAGAAATATTAGATAAGGTATATGATTCTAAAGATACTTTTGATAGGGTATCACAAAAATCTCAATCCATAAAAAAGTCTATTCAAATTAAACTTGATAGGACTATAAATAAACTTTCAAAACAAAGTAACGAATTATTAGAAAGTAAGGATAGGGAAAAATATAAGGTATATGCAGATTTAATTTCAGCCAATATCCATAATATAAAACCTGGAGTTGAAAGTATAGATTTACCAAATTTTTATGATGAAAATATGGAATTATTAAATATACCTCTAGATAAAACAATATCATTACCCGCAAATGCACAAAGATATTATAAAAAATATTCTAAATTAAAAACGGCTGAATCACTTTTAAAAGTACAAATAAAAGAAACTAAAGATGAAATAGACTATTTAGAAAATGTATTAATTAGTATTGATCATTCCACAAACGTAGAAGAAATAGATGAGATACGAGATGAACTTATAAAAGAATCTTATATTAGAGATACTAGCAAAGATAAATTAAGAAGAAAACGAAAAAAACAAAAGGAATTCAAGCCTTATCATTATATATCTCAGGATGGTTTTGATATGTATGTAGGAAAAAACAATTTACAAAATGAATACGTAACCCTCAAACTAGCTCGCAAAGATGATTTATGGTTTCATGTTCAAGGAATGCCTGGAAGTCATGTAATTATAAAAAAGGAAAACAAAGAAATACCAACTTCTACATTAGAAGAAGCTGCAACCCTTGCCGCTTATTATAGTAAAGCTAAAAATAGCTCAAATGTGTCCATTGACTATACAGAAAAAAAACATGTAAAAAAACCTGCTAATTCTAAAACTGGAATGGTTATATATGATAATTTTAAAACCATAAATATAAACCCCTCAAAAGAAAAAATTGATAAAATAAAACCTGTAGATTGATCTACAGGTTTTATTTTATCATAACTTCATCAAAACCATCTATCTCTTTAAAATTAACATCTACTATTTCATCTTTAGATGTTGGTAAGTTTTTACCTACAAAATCTGGTCTTATAGGTATTTCTCTATGTCCTCTATCTATAAGTACCGCTAATTGTATTTTTTTAGGCCTAGCATTTTCACTGACAGCATCTAAAGCTGCCCTAACAGTCCTGCCTGTATAAATTACATCATCTATAAGGACTACTATTTTTTCATCTACTTCTCCTTCAAACGACTCATTTATAGAAGGCTCTACATTTATTTTAGAGAGATCATCTCTATACAATGTTATATCAAGTTCATATACAGGTATATTTCTTCCTTCTATTTCTTCTATCTTTTTACCTAATCTTTTAGCAAATGGAACGCCTCTAGTCTTAACCCCTACTAGTACTACATCTCTAATACCTTTGTTTTTTTCGATTATTTCATTTGCAATACGTGTTATTACTCTATTAATAGCTTTTTCATCCATTATACTTGCTTTTGTTTTCATCTTATCACCTATTTATTTTAGTTTTTTAATTACACCCTTAAATCTTTTTGGAATTTCAGTATTAAACTCCAGATATTGACCATTTCTAGGATGAATAAATCCAACGCATATAGAATGAAGAAGTTGTCCTTTTAAATTAAATTCATCTTTATGAGAATATATAGTATCTCCTACTATCGGATGTTTTATATAAGAAAAATGGACTCTAATTTGATGAGTTCTACCTGTTTCTAGTTTAGCTTTTACTAATGTATATTTCTCAAATCTCTCCAATACTTCATAGTGAGTAATAGCAGCTTTGCCATTTTTATGAACTACTGACATTTTTTTTCTATCTTTTGTATTTCTTCCAATAGGCTCATTTATTACTCCAGTATCTTCTTTTATAACACCTTTAACTAAAGCAATATATTCTCTTTTTACATCTCTATTCTTTAAACTTTCAGATAAAACTTCATGAGAAAAGTTATTTTTAGCTATAATTAGAAGCCCCGAAGTATTTTTATCTAATCTATGAATGATTCCTGGCCTTATTTCGCCACCTATACTAGAGAGCTCTTTGAAATTATATAATAATGCATTTACAAGAGTATTACTATAGTTGCCAGTTGCCGGATGAACTATCATACCTTGTGGTTTATCTATTATTGCTAAATCTTCATCTTGATATATAATATTTAACGGTATATTCTGTGGTAAGATTTCGTGTTTTGCATCACTAGGTATTTCTATTACAATATTATCTCGAATTTTTAACAAATATTTAGGTTTTTTTATACTTCCATTAACTAAGATATTTCCTTCTTTAATCAATCTTTGAATTTCAGTTCTAGATATATCATTTAATATTGTAGATAAGTAATAATCAAGTCTTTCTAATCTTTCTTCTTCTATATTTATTTCGATTTTTTTCATTTTTACCCCTATGCTTCTATTTTATCAAATAAAATTATTATAACCACTAAAATTGTACTTATAACTATAAATGTATCTGCTATATTAAATACTGGAAAATTATAATAACCTTTTAATCTAAAGCTTATAAAATCTACTACATATCCTAGTCTTATTCTATCTATTAAGTTTCCAGCTGCCCCAGCTATTAATATAGAAAAAGAAATTCTAGTAAATATACTTAAATTATTATAATTTTTTATCATATAAAATGATAAAAATATAATAATAGCCAATGTTATTATTATAAAAAACAGTCTCTTATGCTCTAAAATACCAAAAGCCGCTCCCCTATTTTCCACATAATTTAATTGTAAGAAATTCTCTAATACTACATATGGCCTACGGTTTTTTAGATATCTTATAGCTCCATACTTACTTATTTGATCTGCAAAAACTATAAATGCTATTAAGAAAAACTCCATTTAATTCCTCCTACATTTTAAATATATATATTTCATTTTATATCATTAATTCAAAAACATCAATATAATAGAGTAAACTTCTCTGATTAATCAGAGAAGTTTACTCTAAAGTATCCTCATAATCCTCTTGGGATATCTTTTCTATCTCTTCTATCATTTCATCCTCATTATATTTTTTTTCATCAACAATTCCAATATTATCTCCAGTGGAAAAAGATGGATCTTTTGGAACAACGTTATCTTGAAGTACATCTTGATAGATATCTTCTCTATCATATCCTATGTCTTCATTATCGCTTTGAGGACTTAAGTCAAAACTATTGTAATTTAAAGATTCATAAATCTTTTCATCATCAATACCTTCATTTTTCTCATTTTCATTTGCACATTTTAAGCAAGTTTTAGCATAGGGAATAAGCTCTAATCTTTCTTCTTTTATACTCTTATTGCAATTATCACAAATTCCATAATTACCATTTTTTATATCTTCTAAAGAATTATCTATTTTTTCTATTGTGCTTTTAATTTGTTCTATATATCCTTTTTCTTGTTCTAGCATATAAACTTCTGTCCCTATATCTCCTGGATGATTATCGTATGAAGACAATTCACTATCTAGTAAATCCATAGTTTCATCTATTTCTTTTTCTCTATTTCTTAAAGATTTTAATTGTTCTTCTTTTTCTTCTAAAAGTTTCTTTTTAAAATATTGCAGTTTTTTATTATCCATGTTTTACTCTCCTTAAATGTAATATTATTATATTAATATACCCAATTATAATAATATACTCATAAAACAATTAAAAAAGGGACTTTAAGCCCCCAAATTATCTAACTTTTTATTTTCATGTAAATATTGTAATTCTTCTTCACTAACTTCTTCATCAATATTTTTATCTATATCTTCTTTTGTAGATTTATTTACAATAGATTTTTCTTCAATTTCTCTATGAAAGTTATTTAAAGTTATAAGTTGAGCCTCGATAAAAGATTGATATCTAGTTTTAAAAGAAAACATTTCTTTTCGTAGATATTCATATTCTGCTTTTACATCTCTTACTTTTTCTTTTGCAAGTTCAATTATCTTGTCTCCATTTATTTCTGCTTCATCTGTTATATTTTGAGATTTTGCTCTAGCTGCACTTATAACTTCTTCAGCTGTAGTTTGAGCAACTATTAAAGTATTTTTCAAAGTCTCTTCTAAAGTATTATAATGACGTATTTGATCAGAAAATAAGTTTACCTTATCTTTTAATTCTATATTCTCTTTATAAACCTTTTCATAATCTTCAATCACTTCATCTAAAAATAAATCTACAGCTTTTGCATCATAACCTCTAAGAGTTTTTTTGAATTCTTTATTTTGAATGTCCAAAGGTGTAAGCAAATATAACCACTCCTTTTATAATATAATTCTTATTATACATATAAACCTATCACTTTTACTTCTACCTCTTACTTCATGTAATATAAATCTTCCAAATCCTTTTACAGATATCATGTCTCCTTCTTCTATTTCTTTGGAGGATTTTTCTATAACTTCAAAGTTTACCTTTATACTTCCCGAGTTTATAATATTCATACTTTCTTTTCTAGATAAATTAAAAGTTGAACTAATTACAGAATCAAGTCTAAGAGAAGTTATAAATTTAATCAACTCTTTATATGAAACCTTAGGGTCTTTTATATTTTTTAGATTATGTATAGATATCTCTACGTTTCTATTTTTAACCTTTTCTAAATTATATATTAAAAAATCACTAATTTCTGTTTTTACTATTACAATACTTGAGTGATCATAAACTAAAATATCTCCTATTTTTTCTCTCTTTAAACCTAAATTTAGAATTGAACCTAAATAATCTTTATGATCTATATCTCTTAAATTTCCTGTTATCTCTAAAGAAGATAAAGGGATTTTTATATCTTCTTTAGAGATATAATTAGGATAAATAACTATTATCTTTCTCTCTGAATGTTCATATCCACCATCTACAAGATATTCTAAATCTACAAATCTATTTAAAACGGATTTAGCTAAATAAATCTCATAAGGGTCTAGAAAATCTGTTGTTTTAATCATGTGTTTGTTTAAGACTATTTGTATCTGATCTAATATTTTTCTAATTTTAATTTTCTTTTCATTATCCTTGATGTGATTTGTATACTCTTCTTTATCTATATACATTTCTAGGAAAACAATATCCTTCCTACTATACTATAAAAAAGTCTTAATAAAAGTATAGCAAGTAATGGTGAAAAATCAAAAAATCCAGTATTTATGTTTAATTTAGCTATCAAATTTCTAGCTGGAGATAATATTGGTTCTGTCAAATTAAATATAAATTCTCCTATAGAACTATTTACTCTAAGGTTTATAAAGGATAACAAAATCCTAATTACAATTAAAAATTCTATTAGTTTTATCAGTATTTCTAATGCTTTATAAAAAACAATCATATATCGCTCCTATTTACCAGGGAAATATCCCTTTACTTTTTAACTCTTCTTTTAATCCATCTATTTCTACATTATTTGGTGCTAATATAAATATATCTTTTGTAACCTTTTGAATTTTACCTTCCATAGCATAGAGTGCTCCATTTACAAAATCAAAAATTTGTCTTTTTAAATTTGTATCTAATTGTTCAAAATTAATCACTACTACTTTTCTTGATTTTAAGTTTTCTACTATTTCCGGTGCCTCTTCATAATTTATTGGTTCGTGAACTACAATTTTCATATTACTATTAGTATGGATATTCACGACTTTATTATTAATCTTTTTTGTTTTTGTAGAAACAGGTATTTCAAAATCTTCTTCCCCATGAAAGTCTTCTTCCTCTTCATCATAATCATCAAGCCCTATAAAATATTTGAATTTATTCATCATATTCCCCATCAAAATCCCTCCTAATAATTTCTTTTGCCAAATATTCCAGTTCCTATCCTTACCATATTAGACCCTTCTTCTATGGCTATCCTATAATCATTTGTCATACCCATAGATAGATATTCTAAATCTACATTTTCATAATTTTTATCGTTTATGTTTTGTTTTAAATTGTACATTTTTCTAAATATATCCCTCAATAACTTTTCATCATTTGTAAATGGTGCTATAGTCATAAGACCTTTTATATTGATATTTTGAAAGTTTAAAACTTCCTCTATAAAAGGAATAACTTCTTTTACACTAAGTCCAAATTTACTTTCCTCTTCTGCTACATTTACCTGGATTAAAGCATCTACTATTATATCCTTTTGTTTTGCTTGCTTGTCCATCTCTTTAGCTAAAGAAATTCTATCAAGAGAATGTACAAGGCTTACCTTATCAATTATATATTTTACTTTATTGGTTTGTAGATGTCCAATCATATGATAATTTGCATTTTTTTTAAAAACATTCATCTTTTCCATCAATTCTTGTACTCTATTTTCGCCAATGTCTCTAACACCTAATTCTATAGCCTTTTGAATACTTTCTATATCTATTGTTTTAGTAACTGCTATAATATTTACACTATCTTTATTTCTACCTTGCATTGACAAAATATTTTCTATATCTTCTTTTATAAACTTCAAATTATCATTTATATAAATCATTATCCCCCCTTCATATCAATCTAAGATTTGATTTTCTTTAAACCTATGAGGGTTTAAAAGTATTTCATCATAGATAGATATAGTTCGTACATTATCTTTTTTGGTGTCTATACTTATTAAAGTATCTTTATCTCCTTTATCTATATAAGTATATTCCCCTCTAGTAGCTATAGTTTTTATAGGTCTAAATTTTACTATTCCACTAAAATCTTTTATATAAACCCCCTTTTCGCCATCTTGTTCAAATATTGTACTATTAGGAATTTTAAGTCCTTCTATTTTTTCTTGAACCAATTTGACTTTAGGAAATCTAGCATTGTAAAAATCATGTAAATATTTATTAAACTTTAATATTATAACAGACTTATTAGAACTATTATTTATAGAAATTACTTTTCCTTCAATTTCTAATTCTTTACCCTTTATGGGGTATTTTACATATAGAATATCACCTATAGTATAATCATTTATATCTTTTCTATTTTCAATCTTGATAGCTAAATACCACTGAAAGTTATCTATAATCTTAAAACCTTTAAATTCTTTAGGAGTTTTAATTTCCCCATTATCATCAATTTCCTCTTCAGGTATAGTAAATGTATCATAGGTATAATTTTCAAACCCTTGAGGCTTAAAAATATTTTCATATCCATCAATTTTATATGATATTATCCCAGCAAACTTAGTAGTATAAGAACTATCCTTTTGATTTATTGAGTTTTTAAGTTCTTCTTTTTTTTCACTCAAACTTTCAATACTTTGACCTAAAAGATTGTTTTGAGGTGATAGATCTTTTATTTGTTTGTTTGTTAATATAATTTCTTTTTTTATGTTTTCTATTTCCTTGTAATTTTCAATATAAATATTTTGTTGCAATCTTTCAATCAATATAGTGTAGTTTTCAATTAACTTTTTTTTATCATTTTTAAAAACTTCATCTTTATTTGATTTTTTTAGAGTTGAAATTGCATTTTCTACTTGTTTTAGCTCATTTCTTAAAGTTTTTAAATCATTTAATAAAGTAGCATTCCCAACTCTCGTTCCTATAGGTACTCTTTTCCCTTCTAAAACAGACAAATCTATATCTTCAGTTTCTGATATTTTAAAAACTTTTTCATTTTTAATAAGTGCCCCTTGAAGATTTATTTCTTTTAAAAATGTATCTTCCAAAGGTGATATAGTCTTTGTTTTTTTATTAAATAAAGAAAATAACAAAACTATTAATAGTATGATACTTAATCCAATTATCATAAATCTATGTCTTTTTTCTCTTTTTTGTCTATTTATATTTCTTTGTTCATAAGACAACTTTGTCCACCTCTAATAGTTAAGAAATTTCCCATATTTACTTATTACTTTAAATTTTAATATAGCATCTATTTTTAGTTTTTTGACCTTATTATCAAAAGTAATCATATGAATAGCTTTGTTCGCCTTGTTTCCACCAATAATAGTACCATTTATTTTTTCTCTTTTTAAAGTAATAATTTTAATTTCATCTCCAGATTTAACTTTTTTACCCTTTACCATAAATTCATTTATGTCTATTTCTTCAAGATCATCTTTAGTTAAATATTTATTTTCAATAATTATTATATTTTTGTTCATATATATTTTTTCTTTTATAATTATTAATATATATCCAAATAAGCTCATAAAAAACAGAAGAATAGCTAAATCACGTAAAAATAATAACACTTGTTTTCCTCCTAATGCGTATACTTGTTTTTTATTATATCACATTATTTCTTTATTTTAAACTATTTTACGTTGTTTGTTTAATATACTTTCGTTTATTATTACTTATTATCATTTATGATAACATTAGTTATGATCAATAAACATAAAAACAAACCCTTTTAAAAGGGTTTGTTTTTATGTTATATTATTATAAAAATTAGGCCACCGCTACCATCGTTTAATATCTTTTCAAGCGCACGTCTCAACTTTTGTCTAGCATCTTCTGGCATAGTGGTAAGCTTTCCATTTAACTGTTCACTTACCAAATCATATAATGATTTCCCAAATATTTTTGATTGCCAAATTTCTGTAGGATTTTCTTCGAATTCTGATAAAAAATAGTTTACTAGTTCTTCTGATTGCTTTTCACTTCCTATAAGAGGTGCGACCTCTGTAGTTATATCGGCCCTTAGAACGTGTAAAGATGGTGCATTGGCTTTTATTTTAACTCCAAACCTATTGCCTTGTCTATAAACTTCAGGCTCTTCTAATTCTAATTCTTCAAGGCTAGGGCTTACAAGTCCATATCCTATTTCTCTAGCTTCTGTTAATGCTTTTTCTATTTTATCATATTCTTTTTTTGTATTAGCTAAACTTGTTATTAAACTTAGAATTTGATAGTCACCATCTATATTATATCCTGTAATCTCATTTAATATTTCATAAAACAAGTTTTCTTCAGTTATTAGTTCGATATGAATTATGCCTTCACCTAAGTTTATTTCAGGCATAACTATCTTTTTTACCATCTCTAAGTCTCTTAGAGACTTAAGAGATTCATCTACCTGATTTAACTTTTGTAAATCTTCAATAGCTGGTTTAAGAGAATTCATGATGGTAGTACGTATCCAATGAGATTTTGGTAATCCTTCAACCCAACCTGGTAGGTTTATATTTATTTCTTTTATTGGAAATTCAAAAAGTAACTTCTCAAATACAAGCTCTACATCATTGACTTGCATATTTAAACAATCCATTAAAATCACTGACACTCCATACTTAGCTTCTAGACTTTCCTTTAGAGCTATTGTAGTATCTAAATTTGGATGTTTAGAATTTAATATAATTACAAATGGTTTTTCTAGTTCTTTTAATTCATTTATTACTCTTTCTTCTGCTTTTATATAATTGGATCTATCAATGTCTGTTACAGATCCATCTGTTGTTACTACAAATCCTACAGTAGAGTGATCTTTTATAACTTTTTTAGTTCCAATCTCTGCTGCTTCTTGAAAAGGTATTTCATTTTCAAACCAAGGCGTAGTTACCATTCTTGGTGAGGATTCTTCTTCGTGACCTAAGGCCCCTTTTACTAGATATCCTACGCAATCCACCATTCTAATTTTAAACTTAACATTATCTTTAATTGTAAGCTCTACCGCTTCATTAGGTATAAATTTGGGTTCTGTAGTCATAATAGTTTTTCCAGCCCCACTTAGTGGAAGTTCATCTTTAGTTCTCTCTTTTTTATGATAATCTTCCATATTAGGTAATACTAGTAACTCCATAAACCTTTTTATAAATGTTGATTTACCTGTTCTTACAGGCCCTACTATACCTGCGTAGATATCACCATCAGTTCTTTGTGCTATATCTTGGTATATATCAAAACCTTTCATATGTTTCCCCCCTTGTATTGTATACAAATACTTAACATTATATATATACGTAAGGAGTCTTGGAAATATTACAAGCTAATCAAAAAATCTATAAAATTTATTAGATTTTTTAATTAGCTTATTTTAAAATGATAAGTTCTCCATTTCGTGCTTTTTATCTCTTCCCATTAAATTGAGTACAGATGTCTTTACATTACTATTTTCATAGATAACCTTATAAAGTTCTCTTGTTATAGGTAGATCTATATTATATTTCTCTGATAATTTATATGCGGATTTTATTGTCTTTATGCCTTCTACAACCATTCCTATTTCTTTTATAGCTTCATCAGTTGTTTTGCCTTCTCCGATTAATATACCTGCCCTACGGTTTCTACTGTGCATACTAGTACATGTAACTATTAAGTCTCCTATGCCAGATAGTCCCCAGAAAGTATCTAAAGATGCTCCCATCTCTTTTCCAAGTCTTGCCATCTCAGATATCCCTCTGGTCATTAAAGCGGCTTTTGTGTTATCTCCATATCTAAGTCCATCAGAAATGCCAGCTCCTAATGCAATTATATTTTTTAAAGCTCCCCCTAACTCTACACCTATTAAATCTGGATTTGTATAGACCCTAAAATTAGAAGTCATAAATACATCCTGTATATACTCTGCAGTAGAGATATTAGTTGAAGATGAAACAACTGTAGTTGGGATATCAAGTGCAACTTCTTCCGCATGAGATGGGCCAGAGAGACATACAAATCTATTCTCTGGTAAAAACTCCTCAACTATTTCTGAAACTCTAAGAAGTGTATCATTCTCTATGCCTTTTGCTACATTTACAATTATTTGTTCACTTCTTACATAACCTTTGATCTTATTTAATATATCTCTTACTCCATGAGTGGGAACAGCTAATAATATTATATCTTTTTCAAATATTGTATTTTCTAAATTATTAACTATATTTAGATTTTTAGGTAATAATATATTTGGAAGATATCTATTGTTCTTTCTTAAGCTAAGCATTTCTTGAAACTGTTCTTCATTTCTTACCCACAACTCTACATTTTTCCCTTTATTTGCAAGTAATATACTAAGTGCAGTTCCCCAACTTCCTCCTCCTAAGACACTTATTTTTTCCACTGAACATCACCTACCTATTTTTATCTTATTTTCTTTTCCCTTTATTAATCTTTTAATGTTTTCCTTATGTCTTATAACTCCAAATAAAGCAAGCATTAGAGAAAGAATAAAATATTCCATCTTAAATTCTCTTATAAATATTGAATATACTATTGGCATCATAACTAGGAAAGCTATAGAACCAAGAGATACATACTTAGTAATAGATATAATTATAATAGTTATAACTAAAGGTATAAATATCATAACACCAAATAATACAAGTAGCACACCAATAGATGTTGCAACACCTTTACCTCCTTTAAAACCAATAAAAACTGGCCAGTCATGCCCTATTACTACAAATAATCCAGCTACCACTCCTCCAATATCTCCTAATATAAACTTTCCTATATAAACTGCTAATACGCCTTTTAAGATATCTAGTAAAAATGTAAATATTCCAAATTTAACTCCCATAACTCTTAGTGCATTTGTTGATCCTACATTTCCACTTCCAAAGTCTCTAATATCTATCTTTTTGAAGGTTTTTCCAACTATATAGGCAGAAGAAAAACATCCCATAAGATAAGATATGATAATTAAAAAAATATAACTCATAATTACTTACCTTTTTGTCTAAATTCTAGTTTTATTGGCGTTCCAGAAAATCCAAAATGTGTTCTGATTTGATTTTCCAAATATCTTTCATATGAAAAATGCATCAGCTCTTTATCATTAATAAAAATAATAAATGTTGGAGGTCTTACTGAAGCCTGGGTGCCGTAATAAATTTTACATCTTCTACCCTTTTCAGATGGTGGTTGATTCATAAGCACTGCTTGATTTATTATATCATTTAATACACCTGTACTTATACGAAGACTATAATTGTTATTTACAATATTTAAAAGATCCATTAGTTTTGGAACTCTTTGACCTGTAAGAGCTGATATAAAAACTATTGGTGCATAAGTCATAAAGCCTAAAGTCTCTCTAATACTCTTTTCAAACTCTCTATATGTTAAATTTTCCTTTTCTACTAAATCCCATTTGTTTATTGCAATTATCATAGCTTTTCCATTATCATGAGCATAACCTGCAATCTTTGTATCTTGCTCTGTAACTCCTTCTAAAGCATCTATAACTAAAATACATATATCAGCTCTATCTATGGCAGTTAGTGTTCTAATTACAGAATATCTTTCAATATTTTCATCTATACTTCTCTTCCTTCTAAGACCTGCAGTATCTATAAATACATATTCATTTTCTTCATACTTAAAATAACTATCTATAGCATCTCTAGTAGTTCCTGGTATATTTGTAACTATTACCCTTTCTTCTCCTAAGATATTATTTATAAGGGATGATTTACCTACATTTGGCTTACCAATAAGAGTGACTTTTATTAAATCATCTTCTTCTGAATCCATTATTTCTTTTGGAAAATATTTTACTACTTCATCTAATAAATCTCCTATACCAAGACCCTGTTCACTTGAAATTATCATAGGTTCACCAAATCCTAATTCATAAAACTCATATACGTCTGATCCGTTCTTAGGATTATCTATTTTATTTACAGCCAGTATAACCTCATTTCCTGATTTCCTAAGTATATTAGCTATTTCTCTATCAGTACTTGTAAGACCTTCTATACCATCTACCACAAATAAAATTACATCAGCTGTTTCTATTGCTACTTGTGCTTGTTTTTGAATATTACTCATTATAGTATCTTCTTTTTCTGGCTCAAGTCCCCCAGTATCTATTACAGTAAAATGATTTCCAAGCCATTCTCCTTCTGAATAGATTCTATCACGAGTAACCCCAGGTTGATCTTCTGTTATTGCTATCTTTTTTCCTACTATTCGATTAAATAGAGTAGATTTTCCTACATTTGGTCTACCTATTATACATAATATGCCTTTATTCATTTTTTCACCTCTCCTCTAAATAAGTCTATAAATTGTTTTCCAGAAACTTTTGAAATCATTACAGGAACCCCAATTTTTTTTTCTAAATCTTTTAATGTTATATTATCTAAAAATATATCTTCACCTGATTTCATCATAGATTTGGGAATTATAATCTTATCTGTAATTATTCCCTTTAAACCTTGTATTAAATCACCACCTGTAATAAGTCCTGAAACTGTAATTTTTTCTCCAAAAAAGTTATTCTTTATTGGAACTACTTTTATTTCTAACCCTTTAAACTTTTTTTCTATTCTTTCTGCTATATCTTTCATAAAGTCGTAAGCCAATGTTCCTGTAGCTATAGTAAAAGTCTTATCTATGTTATGTCCATCAGGGGTATTTTTTAATTCCTCTTCTACTTCATATTGAAATAGTTTCATAAGCCCCACACCATTTTCAAGTTGGGGAAAACCTTCATATTCTTCATAAGAAGGCAACTCTTTATGAGAAAGAGCAAAAAATTCATCTGAAGGAAATACAAACTGTGTTCCAAGTTCTACTAAAAATTTATTTTGTATCTCAGAAAAATATTTTAGTAAATTAGAAGACATATTAGCATCAAAAGACTTTACTTTTTCTAAATTCTCTCTATATTTAGTAATACCTATAGGTACTACTGCTACAGATGATACTGAAGGATAAAGCTTGGAAAGATCTCTTAAGGTTCTATCGAGTTCTTCACCATCATTGACTTCTGGAACTAAAACTATTTGACAGTTTACCTCTAAATTGGCTTTATGAAATCTTTTTAAAATAGAATAAACCTTCCCAGCATTTTTATTCTTTAGCATTTTTACTCTAAGATCAGGATTAGTTGTATGCACCGATACATTTATAGGACTAAGTCTATATTCTATTATCCTATCTATTTCATCATCTGTCATATTTGTCAAAGTAATAAAGTTCCCCTGTAAAAAAGAGAGTCTAGAATCGTCATCTTTAAAGTAAAGAGTTTCTCTCATATTTGGAGGCAATTGGTCTACAAAACAAAATATACATTTATTTTTACAAGACTTTGCTTTATCTATAAGAGGATTGGTAAATATTATTCCTAAATCTTCATCAAAATCCTTTTCTATTTCAAATTCCCATATTTCTTCAGCTCTTTGAATTTGTAATAAAATATAATCATCGGAAACCAGATATTTGTAGTCAATAATATCCTTTATTTCTTTTCCATTTATAGAAAGAATTATGTCACCCTTTTCTATTCCTAATTCAGCTGCTATGCTTCCTATATCTACTTCTTCTATAATATTTTTTGTTTCTTTTATATTTCCCAGTTCCATTCATTTCACCTTTTCGATTGTATAAAAGTTTAGATTTAAATATTTGACCTACAGACTATACTGTAGGCCGTTTGAATTAATATAATGGAAATCTATCGCAAAGTTTTTTCACCATACTCTTTATATCATTCCTAGAATTTTCTTCATCTAAACTTAAGTTTATTATTTCAGCAATTTCTTTCATTTCTTCCTCTTTCATTCCACGAGTTGTAATAGCAGGTGTTCCTAATCTAATACCACTAGTTACAAAGGGGCTTTCTGGATCATAGGGAATAGTGTTTTTGTTGGTAGCAACTCCTACTTCTTCTAGAAGAGCCTCGGCTTTCTTACCCGTTAACCCTTTATTTCTTACATCTAAAAGAATAAGATGGTTATCAGTTCCTCCAGAAACTATTCTAAATCCTTTTTCCTCTAGAGAAGTAGCTAAAACTTTAGCATTTTTTAAAACTTGTTCTTGATATTCTTTAAAACTATCTTCTAAAGCTTCCCCAAATGCTACTGCTTTGGACCCTATAACATGCATAAGTGGTCCACCTTGAATTCCCGGGAAAATTGCTTTGTCAATTATCTTTGCATATTTTTCTTTACAAAGAATAGCTCCCCCTCTTGGTCCTCTTAAGGTTTTATGTGTTGTAGTAGTTACAAAATCTGCATAGGGAACGGGATTTGGATGAAGTCCAACTGCAACAAGACCTGCTACATGAGCCATATCTACCATCAAATAGGCTCCTACTTCTTTAGCTATCTTTCCAAATTTTTCAAAATCTATTATTCTAGAATAAGCGCTAGCTCCCGCCACTATCATCTTTGGTTTCTCTTTTAGTGCTATTTCTCTTACCTTTTCATAATCTATGAGTTCTGTTTCTTTATCTACTCCATAAGCTACAAAATTATAATATACCCCTGAAATATTTACAGGACTTCCATGGGTTAAATGTCCACCTTGAGAAAGATTCATTCCAAGCACCTTGTCTCCTGGCTTTAACACTGCAAAATAAACGCCTAAATTTGCATTTGATCCAGAATGTGGTTGTACATTTGCATGCTCAGCTCCAAATAGTTTCTTTAGTCTATCTATAGCTAAGTTTTCCACTTTATCTACTACTTCACAGCCTCCATAATATCTCTTTCCTGGATAACCTTCTGCATATTTATTGGTAAGTTGACTGCCCATAGCTTCTATAACTTGTTTAGATACAAAGTTTTCTGATGCAATTAATTCTATATGTTCATTTTGCCTTTCAATTTCTTCATTAATAAAGCTCATCATAGTTTTATCTTTTTCATTTAAGTTTTTAAAATCCATAGATTTCCTCCCATATTGTTTATAAAGTTAAATCTAAAATACATTATTGATTATTTCCCTAAAATACTATAATATGTGTTTATAGCATTTGATATAATTATACATATATTATAACACAATTACAAACATTATAAAGTTTAGAGGTGAAATATGAATCATTTTATTATAAAGAATCGGAAAGATGTGCAAAAATTAAGTACTTTAGCTATCTTTGCAGGTAAAACTATGCTAAGTAATGGAGCTGAAACTTATCGAGTAGAAGATACTATAAATAGAATATGTAGTTCTAAGGAAAATATAAAGGAAGTTGATTCATTTGTCACTCAATCTGGGTTTTTTTTAACTTTAGAATATGAGGGAGAAATTTTCACTTATCTTAAAAGAGTAAAAGATGTAGGTATAAATTTAAATAAGATAAATTTAGTAAATGATTTTTCAAGACAATTTGTAAATCAAGATATTTCATTAGAAAAAGGAATGAAAACTTTAGATGAAATAAATAATATCCCAGGTTATCCAAAGTATTTAAAGATTCTTGGAGGCAGTTATGTTTCAGGATTTTTTAGTCTTATGTATGGTGGATCACCTCAAGACTTTCTTCCAAGCTTTATAGCAAGTTTTATTTCCCTTATAATATTAGATAAACTTTCTAAATTTAATCTTACATTTTTTATAGATAGATTTATAGGTGCATTCCTCTCTTCTTTACTGGCAATCTTTGCAGTAAAATTGGGGATTGGGGTGAATTTAGATAAAATAATTATAGGCTCTATTATGTATTTAGTTCCCGGTGTTTCCATTACAAACTCCATTAGAGATACAATGTCTGGAGATTCACTCTCAGGTTTATCTAAAGGTATAGAAGCTATTCTTTCAGCACTGGCAATAGCATTTGGAGTGGGTATAGTTCTTAATTTAAAATCAAAGGGGTGGATATAGTTGTCCGTTTTACTTCAATTTATGTATTCTTTTTTTGCCACAATAGGTTTTGCTATATATTTTGGAGCTCCTGTAAACTCTATTATTCCTTCAGGGATTTCAGGAGGTGCTTCTTGGTCTTTATATTATATTATGTTTTCAATTCTAAATGATAAAATATTGGCAACTTTTATGGGAGCGTTTTTAGTTGGAACTCTTGGTGAAGCTTTAGCAATCAAATATAAAAAACCAGCAACAGTTTTTATAACTCCCGGTATTGTACCGTTAGTTCCTGGTGCTGGAATGTATTACACAATGAGCTACTTAGTTGGTAGAAACTTTAATAAAGCTATAAATGCAGGCACTGAAGTTTTTTTTATGGCTGCTGCTATAGCAATGGGAATTATAGTTTCTACTATATTTACAAGAACTATCAGAAGGTTTAAAAGACAAAATTAAAGGATTCTTGTAGCTTTAATAGCCTCATCATCTCTCTTTTCAACCCTTTTATCCATAAATTTAAGAATTAAAAGAGAAATCATTACAGATACTATTCCCGATAAAAAACTAAGTATTTCTCTGCTATCTATATTTACATTTCTAAATAAAAAGTTTCCAATAAAAATTCCTCCTATTAAAAATATAAATGGAATCATATATAAAATAAAAGTATATTTTAATAAACTTGAAATTTCAGCTTTAACTTCAACAAAATCTCCAACCTTAGCATCTAAATCATTAGGTATCACTACAATATGTGGAACTACTTCGCAGCTACTACTGCATTCTTTACATTTGCTACCTCATCCCGAAGCCCTTCTGACTTCTAATTCCATCTTACCTTTTTCTACTTTTCTAACAAAGCCAATTTGTTCCATCCCAGCACCTCCTATATAAATGTTACTATTTTTATCTTAATCTATAAATCATTATATCATAAAAAAATCCATTTTTCTATTTACATTATAAAACACAAAAAAACCTTTATATAAAGGTTTTTTTGTGTTTTATCTATTCGTCTTGTTTTTTATCTACTTTTATATGAACTTCTTTTAATTGAAATTCAGAAACATCTGTAGGCGCATCAGTTAGCACACAAGTTGCGGATTGAGTTTTAGGAAATGCTATGACATCTCTTATATTAGAACTATTTGTAAGAGTCATTATAAGTCTATCAAATCCATAAGCTATTCCACCATGTGGGGGAGCGCCATATTTAAAAGCATCTAGTAAAAATCCAAACTTATCCTCAGCTTCCTCTTGACTAAAGCCTAGTGCTTTAAACATCTTGTTTTGAAGATCCATATTATTTATTCTAATACTCCCCCCTCCCATTTCATCACCATTTATTACTATATCATAAGCCTTCGCCCTTACCTTTTCAGGCTCAGTTTCAAGAAGTTCAATATCTTCTTCCATAGGAGATGTAAATGGATGATGTTTTGCTACATATCTTTTTTCTTCTTCATCATATTCAAATAAAGGAAACTCAGTTATCCAAACTAAATTTAAATCATCTTTATCTATTAGATCTAATCTCTTTGCTATTTCATTTCTTAAATTACCAAGACTATCAAATACGACTGAGGTTTTATCTGCCACAAAAATAAGTAAATCTCCTGCTTTTCCATTCATTTTTTCTAAAATACTATTTAATTCTTCTTCTTGTAAAAATTTAGCTATGGGAGAAGTAATTCCATCATTAGTGATTTTCATCCATGCTAATCCTTTAGCACCATAAATTTTAGCATATTCTTCTAATGAAGAAATATCCTTTCTAGTAAATTTATCGCTACAACCTTTAATATTTATTCCTCTAACACTTCCACCTTTTTCTATAGTGGAGCTAAATACTTTAAATTCACTTTTATTTACAAATTCAGATATATCTATAAGTTTAAAGTCAAATCTTAAATCGGGTTTATCTACTCCATAGTTTTCCATAGCTTCTTTATATGTCATTCTTTTTATAGGAAGAGATATTTCTATATTTTTTAATTCTTTAAATAGTTTAAATAAAAACTTTTCATTTATATTTATTATCTCTTCTACATCTACAAAAGACATCTCAACATCTATTTGTGTAAATTCAGGCTGTCTATTAAACCTTAGATCCTCATCCCTAAAGCATTTTACTATTTGAAAATATCTATCTAAACCTGATACCATTAAAAGTTGTTTCATAAGTTGGGGTGATTGAGGAAGCGCGTAGAATTTACCTTCATTAACCCTACTTGGAACTAAATAGTCTCTTGCTCCTTCTGGTGTTGGTTTAGTAAGCATTGGAGTTTCAATTTCTAAAAAATCATTATCATAAAAAAAGTCTCTCACTACTTTTGCTGCCCTAGATCTCATCTTAAGTTTTTCTTGCATAGAAGGTTTTCTAAGATCAAGATATCTATATTTTAATCTCATGTTTTCTGATACCTTATCATCATCTTTTATATATATAGGTGGTGTTTCGGATTCATCTAACACTTTAAAGCTGCTTGCTAAAACTTCTATATCTCCAGTAGGTATTTCCTTATTTATAGACTCTCTTTTTCTAACTTTTCCCTGTACTGCTAAAACATATTCAGATTTTATCTTTTTTGCCTCTTCAAATATCTCTTTTGAAAGGGTATCATTAAATACGATTTGGGTAATTCCAGTTGTATCTCTAAGATCTATAAATACTAAAGATCCAAGATCTCTTTCTCTTTGAACCCATCCCATTAGTACTACTTCTTTTCCTTCATCTGTATCTCTTAAATTACCACACATATCAGTTCTTCTTAAACTACCCATGCCTTTTCCCATGACTTTCCTCCTAAATTGTTATACCCCTCATTACTGAACTACAGAAAAGAGAGGTATTTATCATAAATTTAAAAACTTTTTATATTCTAGATAAATTTGATTTAATAGCTTCTTGCCTAACAGCCTCTGCCACTTTTTTAGATACTTCTTTATTTAAAGCATCAGGTATTATAAATTCCGGAGAAAGATCCTTCTCCCCTACCATATTAGCAATAGCATAAGCTGCTGCTATATTCATTTTGTTATTTATATCTCGCGCTCTAGCATCTAATGTTCCTCTAAATATCCCAGGAAATGCCAATACATTGTTGATTTGATTAGGATAATCAGATCTTCCCGTTCCTATTATCTTGGCTCCTGCTTCTTTTGCATCTTCTGGAAAGATTTCAGGAGTAGGGTTTGCCATAGCAAAAATTATAGATTCCTTATTCATAGACCTAACCATCTCTTTAGATACTACTCCTCCTATAGATACACCTATAAATACATCTGCACCTATCATAGCATCTTTTAGGCTACCCCTTAGATTTTCTTTATTTGTTAAGCTAGCTAATTCTTCTTTTACCCAGTTGTTTGTAGTAGAACCTTTATATATAATTCCATTACTATCACACATTATAACATTTTTAACGCCAAGACATAAAAGCATTCTAACAATAGCCCCACCTGCTGCCCCACTACCATTAACTACAATTTTTACATCTTCTAATTTTTTACCTACAACTTTTAATGCATTTATAAGTCCTGCACTTACTACTACTGCTGTTCCATGCTGATCATCATGAAATACCGGTATATTTAATTCCTCTTTTAGCCTCTTTTCAATTAAAAAACATCTAGGCGCTGAAATATCTTCTAAGTTTATACCACCAAAGGTAGGAGAAATCCTCTTTATCGTTTCTACTATTTCATCTACATCTCCAGTATTTAAACAAATTGGTACGGCATCTACATCACCAAATTCTTTAAATAATATAGCCTTTCCTTCCATTACAGGCATACTAGCTTCAGGACCAATATTGCCAAGACCTAAAACCGCACTTCCATCAGTTACTACTGCTATTAGGTTTCCTTTAGAGGTATATTTATACACATCATCTTTATTGTCATAGATTCTTTTGCAAGGTTCAGCTACACCAGGGGTATATGCAATGCTTAAATCATCTCTTGTATCTATTTTTACCTTTGAAGCAACTTCAATTTTCCCTTTGTTCTTTTCGTGCATCTCTAAACTTAGTTCAGAATAATTCATGTTTTAAATATCCTTTCTTTTAAGTGGTTTTTGATTATCTTCATCTTTAATAAGATTGAAATTTATATCCTTCTTTTTTTGAATAACTTCAGATATTCTATCTATATAATCGTGCAAACTTTTAAAATTGGGAATTCTTTTTATTTTATCTTCACTTGGATAATAAATCTTTGTTACAGCACCTAGTCCAAAACCAATTATAGTTTCTTTCTCTTCCATCATGGAAATATTATATATACACTCTTTAGAAGGTTTTGTATATCCTATATTTTCTAAATTTCCAAGTATTTGTTTTTGCCTATACATATAATAAGGAAGGTATCCTTCTTCACTTGCATATAAAAATGTTCTATCAAGCATCTTTTCTACTGTTGTTTTTTTATCTATATCCGTGGTTTCTCTATTATATAGCTTTGACCCTTTTTTTAGAGATAAAGTATGTACAGTTAAATTATCTGGATTTAAATCTTTTATCTCTTTTAGTGTGTTTTCCAGTTCTAGCATTCCTTCACCAGGAAGGCCCAATATAATATCCATATTTATTATATCAAAATCTAAACTTTTAGCAAGATTATAAGATTCTCTTATAGATTCTATATCATGATTTCTTCCTATACATTTTAAAGTTTTAGGGTTAAATGTTTGAGGGTTTATACTTATTCTGTTTACCCCATAATATTTTAACATTCGAAGTTTTTCTATATCTATTGTATCAGGTCTACCTGCTTCTACGGTAAACTCTTTTACATTTCCCGGAAATATATCTTTTATTTCTTTAATTATTCTTTTTAACTGAGAAATTTCAAGCGAAGTAGGAGTTCCTCCACCTATATAAATAGTGTTTAATGTTTTATATTTAAATATATCTTTGCTTGATTTTAGTTCTAGTATCAAACAATCTATATATCTTTCTACTATTTCATTATTATTTTTTATTTTAAAACTTGGAAAAGAACAATAAGAACATTTGCTAGGACAAAATGGAATATTTATATATAAACTAAATTTTTCTTTATCTATGGGATATATATGTTTTCTTTGGGATAATGCAATATTTAATATTAATTGTGCCTTTGAGTTCATAAATTTATATTCATTTTTTAAAATTTCTAAAATCTCTTTATTAGGAATATCTGTATCTATAAGCTTATGAACTACTTTTACTGGCCTTATACCAGTAAGTATTCCCCAAGGAAGTGTCTTATTTAAATATTTAGATAAAACATTATATACTCCTTTTTTTACAGAAAGCTTTTCAAGGTTTTTCTTGTCATAAAAGGGGATATTGATAGATCCTATATCATCTTCTAGCTTTTCTACTATCTTCCCATTATAGTAAAAAATTGTAAGAGAAGTAGATTTATCTTCATTTTGGAGTAATTTACTTACTAGTAAATATTCGTATTTATTAATAAGTTCCTTATATTCTATAAATTTAATATCTGTTTTTATAAAAAATGTTCTTACAAGTTCAAATAAATCATGATTGTAATCGTGTCCTTCTATATATATATTTATAATTTTTATCACCTTGTTTTCAATTTAGATAGGGATTAAACAATTTTTCTTCTCCTATAGTTGTAGCTTCACCGTGACCTGGCCATACTTTTATATCATCACCTAAATTTAAAATTTTTTCTTTTATACAATCTATGAGTACCTTAGGATTACCTCCATACAAGTCTGATCTCCCTATTGAACCTTTAAAAAGTGTATCTCCAGAAAATAAATTATCTTCTATTTTAAAGCATACTCCCCCTTGGGTATGTCCAGGAGTATGAATAACAGTTACTTCTAAATTACCAAGAAAAAACTTATCTCCATCTTTTAAAAAAATAGAAGGTTCTATTTCAATTGAATCCATAGCCATTTGACTAGATAGGTTTTTATCAGCATCTTTTAATATTTCTATTTCATCAACATGTGCCATAATGGGAACATCTAAGCTGGTTTTAAGACTTTTAACTCCTCCTATATGATCTGCATGCCCATGAGTTAAAGCTATATATTCTACACTTAAATAGTTTCTATTTATAAATTTTAATAGATCATCTGCATTTCCGCCAGGATCAATAACCATAGCTTTATTTGTACTCTCATCAACTACTATATAACAATTAGCAGCGTATACTCCTGCTGGTATTTTAAATATCTTCAAATCCTTACCTCCTAAAAACATTTTTTACTATCTAATAATATGGTAACCGGGCCATCATTTAGTAGTTCCACTTTCATATCTGCTCCAAATAACCCCCCTTTAGTTTCGATACCCTTAATTTTACACTTTTCAATAAATTGTTTATAAAACGCTTCTCCCATATCTGAAGGTGCTGATGCAGAAAAACTAGGACGCTTGCCTTTTCTAACATCACCATAAAGAGTGAATTGAGATACTACTAATAGTTCGCCTTTTATATCTAAAAGAGATAGATTCATCTTTTTATCTTCATCTTGAAATATTCTAAGACCTAAGACCTTCTCTACTAAATATTCCAAATCTATTTCCTCATCCTCTTTCCCAATTCCCAAAAAAACTAATAGACCAACTTTTATCTTACTAACTCTTTTGCCATCTACAGTTACAGAAGCTTCTTTAACTCTTTGTACCACCGCTCTCACTTTATACATCCCCTTAAGCAATAATTCTATATGCATCTATAATATTTCTAATTCTTTTAATTTCTCTTAGAATATACTCCAATTGTTTTATATCATTTATTTCGATACTCATATTTATAAGAACGGTCTTATCTTTGGCTGTTCTTGCATTTATAGATAATAAGCTTATATCTAATTCACTTATCTTCATAGCTACATCTGCTAAAAGTCCAGATCTATCTGTTCCCTTTATTTGAATATCTGCAGGATAAGAAGAAACTTTTTGTGAATCCCAATGAACTTCAATAAATCTATTAGCTTCTACATCTTGTTCAATATTTGGACAATCTGCTCTATGAACTGAAACTCCTCTGCCCTTGGTTACAAAGCCTATTATCTTATCCCCTGGTACAGGATTACAACATTTTGATATTCTTATCTTAATATTATCTATACCTTCTATAGAAATTCCATTATCAGATTTTTTAGTTTTCTTTTGTACAGGTTTTTTTAATTTTTCATCTAGTTTAAATCCTACTGTCTTTTCATATAGCTCCTTTAATTTTGTTATCACATGATTGTATTTTATATTTCCATAACCTATGGAAGCATATAAATCATCAATAGAGTTCATACTAAATTTTTCAGCAGCAATTTTTAACCATTCTTCTCTCATTATTTCATTTACTTTATAATTTTGTCTTTTTAATTCTTTTTCTAAAAGTTCTTTACCCTTTGTAATATTAGTGCTTCGATCTTTTAATTTAAAAAACTGCCTAATCTTTGTTTTAGCTTGAGTACTCTTTACAATTTTAATCCAATCCCTACTCGGTCCATTACTATTTGAAGATGTTATAACAGATACTATATTACCATTATTTAATTTATAGTTTAATGGTACAATTCTTCCATCTATCTTTGCACCTACACAACTATTTCCTACATCTGTATGAACCCTGTATGCAAAATCTATAGGAGTGGAACCTTCAGGTAGATTTATTATATCTCCTCTCGGAGTAAACACAAATACTTCATCTGTAAAAAAGTCTATTTTTAAAGTTTCCATAAAATCTTTAGGATCTTTTAAATCGTTTTGCCATTCCATAAGTTGTCTTAGCCAAGTAAGTTTGTTGTCAAAGTTTTCTGTTTTAGAAACTCCTTCTTTGTATTTCCAATGAGCTGCAATACCATACTCTGCTGTTCTATGCATTTCATAAGTTCTAATCTGAACTTCAAATATCTCACCTTTTTCTCCAATAACTGTGGTATGAAGAGATTGATACATATTTGGTTTGGGCATTGCAATATAATCTTTAAATCTTCTAGGTAATGGTTTCCATAAAGTATGCACTATTCCAAGTACACCATAACAATCTTTTATATTATCTACTAAGATTCTAATAGCTGTTAAATCAAATATTTGTTCAAAGTCTTTTCCTTGTATAGCCATTTTCTTATATATACTATAAAAGTTTTTAGGTCTTCCGTTTATTTGAGCCTTGATATCCATTTCTCTAAGATTTATATCTAAAGTTTTAATTATTTTATTTATATACGCTTCTCTTTCTCTTCTTTTTATAGAAACTTTTTCTACTAGTTCATAGTATTTTTCAGGTTCTAAATATCTAAGAGATAAATCTTCCAATTCCCATTTTATTTTAGAAATTCCTAGTCTATGTGCAATGGGTGCATAAATTTCTAGGGTTTCTAATGCCTTTTCTTTCTTTTTTTCACCTGTCATATATTCAAGAGTTCTCATATTGTGTAGTCTATCTGCAAGCTTTACTATTATAACCCTTATATCTTTTGCCATTGCAAGTACCATTTTTCTTAAGTTCTCAGCTTGACTTTCCTGTTTTGTCTTATATTCTAATTTTTTCAATTTAGTAACTCCATCTACTAAATCTGCAATCTCAAAGCCAAATTCTTTTCCCATTTCTTCATAACTTATTGATGTATCTTCAATAACATCATGTAAAAGACCCGCTACTATAGTAGGCGTATCCATATTTAATTTGGCTAAAATCAGAGCAACATTTACAGGATGAGTGAAAAATTTTTCCCCTGAATTACGAAGCTGACCACTATGAGCAGCATCGCCAAAGTTATAGGCTTTTACAATTAAGCTAAGATCGGCTTGTGGATTATATTGTTCAATTTGATAAATTAATTTTTCTAACATATCACTATCACTCATCTTATTTCACCTCCAATAATTATTATTTATCTGATAGATTATGATTTTCTAACTCCTAGAATAAGTAAAGATTTTGCTATCCTTAAATCACCTGATGCAAGTTTTATTTATTAAATTCTATAACTTTCAATAGTAATTTGGATAGTTGTTTTCCCATTATAATGGTTATAAGAAGGATAATATATTATATCTAAAGAAATATTATTCTCTTCTCCTCTATATAACTTTTCTAATTCTTCATTTCCATATTTAGAAATAATACTCTCTTCAAAGTTTAAAGTATTATTAAATATAAGAGCATCTATGTAAGTGCTTTTATTATCATACAAATTAAATTTTAATACATTTTTCTTTTCACCGTATTTATAAAGTTTTTTTATACTTAGATTTTTTTCTCCAAATAGAGGTTTAGAATTGCCTTTGCCAAATGGCTCTAATAAATTTAAATCTTCCATTACAGAGTCATTTAAAAAGGATATTGGAAGCACTAAATCAATATATATCTTTTTATAAAAATCTTCCTCTTTAAGAGATGTTATATTATTTAATTTAGTTCTTAAATTTTCTATATTATCTCTATGAAGCGAAAGACCTGCTGCCATAGGATGTCCTCCAAATCCTTTTAGTAATTCTTTACACTCATTTAATTCTTCAAATAAATTATACACATCAATTGATCTTCCAGACCCTTTAACCCCATCTACACTCTTTGTAAGAACTATAGTAGGTTTATTATACATCTCTTTAATTCTACCAGCTACTATCCCTGCAACACTTTCATGAATATCAGGAACAAAAACTAATAAGACCTTATCCTTTTTTAATTTTGTTTCTTCTATTTGTTGTTTTACACCTTCAATTCCTATATTTGTAATGGCTTTTCTCTCTTCATTTAATGCACGCAAATTTTCTGCTATTTCATAAGCTGTAATTTCATCTTTACAAAGCAATAAGTCTAATGCCAGTAAAGCGGTCTCTAACCTTCCAGAAGCATTTATGGTAGGTCCTATTATAAAGCCTAGGTGATATGTACTTATTTTATTTTTAATGCCTGAAACTTCAATTAGAGCCTTTAGTCCAATATTTTTAGTGTTATTTATTAAATTCAAACCATGTTTTACAATGATTCTATTTTCATCAATCAAATCTACTACATCGCATACAGTAGCTATACCTACATATTCCAAAAGAGAATACAATTCATTTTTATTTATTTCATACAAATCATAAACATATTCTATAAGTTTATAGGCAACCCCTGCACCACAAAGCTTTTTGAATGGATACTCACATTTTAAGTTCTTGGGATTGATAACGGCATCAGCATCTGGAACCATATAAATTTTTTCATTATTTTGTATTTTATAGGAAAGATCATGATGATCTGTTATTATCATTTTTATTCCAAGCTGTTTTGAAAGATTTACTGCATCAAAGGCGGATATACCATTATCACAAGTTATTATGAGATCTATATTCTCTTCTTTGGCTGTTTTTACAATGCTTTCATTTATTCCATACCCATCTTTTATCCTATCAGGCACTACATAGTCGATATTTGCTCCCAATTTTAAAAAGCTAGTATATAAGATATATGTACTCATAACGCCATCAACATCATAATCTCCAACTATTCTAATCCTTTTATTTTGAGATATATACATCTTGATTAATTTCCCAGCCTTTTCTATATCATTCATAATAATAGGAGAATGAAGATGATTTAAATCACCATTTAAAAAATTTTCAATAGAATCCTTCAAAAAGATTTCTCGGTTTACTAATATTTTAGAGACAATTTGACTAATTCCATTTTTTTTTGCTATTTCATTATAATCTATATTTTTATTTCTTACAAACCATTTTTCCAAATTATCACTCCATATAAATATCTATAATATTTAAATTTTATCACTTTAGAGATATTAATTCTACTTATTTCTTTAGATAAAACAAAAACTGCTTATTTAGCAGTTCTTGTTTTTAATGATTTTATATCATACCATAAGCTTGGAGCTATGAAAATTGAAGAATATGTTCCAGATATCATTCCTAATATTAAAGGTAGTGCTAAAACTTTTATATCTTCAACTCCCATAATGTAGAGAACTATAACGGCAATAAGCGTTGTTATAGTAGTATTAATAGTTCTTCTAAGTGTAGTATTGACACTGTTATTTATAATCTCTTCTAATTTTTGTCTCGAATTAAATCTCATATTTTCTCTTATTTTATCAAAAATTACAATAGTATCATTTATAGAATATCCAACTATAGTAAGTATAGCTGCTATAAAAGAAGAATTCACTGGAAGATTAAAAATTGCATAGATTGATATAGTAACAAGTACGTCATGTATTAATGCAACTATAGCAGACACTCCAAGGGTAAATTCAAATCTAAATGTAATATATACTAACATAAGCACACTTGCAATAATAGTAGATAGTATTGCTTTGTTTCTAGTTTCTTTTCCTATAGAGGGTCCTACTATTTTTGCATTTATATTTTTACTCTCTATATCATGTTTATCTTTGAACTCATCTCCAATAGCTATCATATCTTTATTAGAAATGTTTAAAGTACTTTTTATAATAATATCTTTTTTATCTTTTCCGCTATAAATAACAGACATATTTTTATCTAGTTTATTTGTTATTTGTTTTACTTCTTCAGCTGGAATAAATTTATTTGCATTTACAGTAATTATAGTTCCTCCTGTAAAGTCAATACCATAGTTTAAACCTCTAAAAGCCATAGTTCCAAGACCTATAATTATTACAACTAAGGATATAAACAAATATATTCTCCTATTTTTAATTACATTCATCTTTCCACTCCCCTTCTTATGCACCGAACATTTTTATATTTTTACCATCTGATAAAGACGCAACCAATTTTAATAAGGACCTAGAGAGTATAACTGCAGTCAAAACAGATACAACTATTCCTATAATAAGTGTAATTCCAAACCCTTTAATAGGGCCTGTACCAAAATAATATAAAACTGCACCAGCTATTAAAGTTGTAACATTGGAATCTATTACAGCAGAAAGGGCTCTTTTAAATCCTGCATCTACAGAAACTCTTAAACTCTTCCCTAATAATAACTCTTCTCTTATTCTTTCAAATATTAATACATTAGCATCTACTGCCATACCTATAGAAAGTATTAGACCAAGTATTCCAGGAAGTGTAAGTTTTACTCCAAGTATAATCATTGTATAAATAGTTATAAGAGTATATACTATCAAGCTTAAAGATGCAATAAGTCCAGGGATTTTATACACTAGAGTCATAAATGCAAAAATTATTAAAAGTGCTATTCCTCCAGCTTTTATACTTGTTTCATATGCTTCAAGTCCTAGGCTTGGACCGATAACTGAAGTGGTTTCTTCTTTAAGTTCTACTGGAAGAGAACCAGCTCTTATTAAAGTTGCTAAATTAGTTGCACTTTCTAAATCAAAATTTCCAGTTATTACCGCTTTTCCATCACTAATTGGCTTGCCACCTTCGTTTATATTAGAGACGGCAGGTGAAGATATGATTTCCCCATCTAGAACTATGTAGATTATTCTATCTTCAATTTTATCTTCTAATATAAGTTTGCCAGTAGCATCTGCAAAACTTTTAGTCCCTTCTTTGTCAAGTTCCAAAGAAACTACAGGCACTTCTTTTCCAATTGAATTCTCTTGAAAAGCTACATCTGCATTTACAACATTCTTACCGCTTATAACTACATTTTTATTAGGATCTACGAATTGTAATTGGGCAGTCTTCCCAATTAAATCAATAGCTTCTTGGGGATCTTCTACTCCTGCAAGTTCTAATCTTATCCTTTTATCTCCTTCTATAACTATAGTAGGATCTGCTATACCAAGACCATCTACTCTTTGACTTAATATTGCTTTAGTTTGTTCCATCAGTTTCCTTAGTTCTTCACCTTTAGCATCAGTTTTAGCCTCCAAAACTACATATACTCCACCTGCTAATTCAAGTCCTAAATCTACTTCATCCTTAGCTTTACCAATTTTAAAATCTCCTATTTGTATGCCTTCTAAAGCCACGAATACACCAGTAGCAACAATAGCTAGAATTAAAATAAGTATAATAATATTTTTACTTTTCATGCCTTTCCTCCAATACGTTCCTATTTTTCATTCTTTAAGTAAATTTGAGAGAGTTTATAAATAAAATAAAAAGTAGTGGATACCCACCACTCCTTATTTTTATTTATATTTTATCTAATCTATTATAACATATAGATTTTTTAATTTAAAGTTTTATTTTGTCTTTTATGATAAGTTGATTCCTATTATTCCGCCTATAGTTCCTATTAGGCTTGTAAGTAATAGTTTCCCTAGAGAAAAAGTTAGCGTTATATTGCTTTTGAAAAGAAATATATTTAGTAAGATGATAACTACGTAGTAAACAAAACCGAGTAAAAAACCATTAAGCCACCCATTTTCTTTTACCTTTAATGCTAAGTAGAGACTAGGGATAAAAATGCTAATTACCATTATAATGTTATTTATCAACACCATCTTGGTTTCTCTTAAAGTTGTAAATTGAAATATTAGTGAAGATACCAATATCATAAAGATAGTAATACAAAACGATAAAAATAATGCTTTAGCTAAAAATTTTACATTTAATTTATTTTTCAATTAATACACCTCCTATCTTACTTTAATTTATTTAAGATAAGAGGCATTTATTACAAAAACTTCCTTAATAAGGAAGTTTTTAAATAATTAGAATTGATTTTTGTAAAAGTATTAGTCTTGTTTTATTTCACGAGATTTTATAACGCTACCTATAGACCATCTAGTAACATCCAATCTAGTTTTAGTAGAACCTACTTCTAAAGTTATTTTATCTTCTTTAGCAAGTAATATCTTTCCATAAATTCCTCCTATGGTTATTACTTCGTCTCCTACTTTTAAACTATCTCTCATTGATTTTATTTCTTTTTCTTTTTTCTTTTGTGGTCTTATAGCAAATAAATAAAAAACAACTAAAAAACCAATAGGGATTATTAGCCCTTGCATTTGTTGTGGTGTCATATTTTTCCCCTCCTCTTAATACTATTATACAATATTTTTTTTAAAAAACATCAACTTTTTAATTATATCCATATTTTTTATAAAATTCTTCTCTATATTCCATGAGTCTATCCTCTTTTATAGCAGTTCTAATATTTTCCATAAGCTTAATTAAAAAATACAGATTGTGAATAGTTGCAAGTCTAGCCCCCAATATTTCATCTACATTAAATAAATGTCTTATATAAGCTCTAGAATAGTTTTTACAAGAATAACAATCGCATTCTGGATCTAATTTTCCAAAATCTTTTGCATATTTTGCATTTCTTATAACTAATCTTCCATTACTTGTCATTACTGTACCATTTCTAGCTATCCTAGTAGGCATTACACAGTCTGCCATATCTATTCCCCTAATAACTGATTCAAAGAGATAATCAGGAGTTCCAACACCCATATTATATCTCGGCTTATCTTTGGGTAGTAGGGGAGTTGTAAAGTCTAGGATTTCACACATCATCTCTTTTGGTTCCCCTACACTTACTCCTCCTATTGCATATCCAGGAAAATCCATAGCAACTAGATCTTTAGCACTTTTCTCTCTTAGATCTTTATACATCCCACCTTGCACTATTCCAAATAAACTTTGTTTATCAGTGTTTTTATGTGCTTCTTTACATCTTTGTGCCCATCTAGTTGTTCTTTCCATAGACTCTTTAGCATATTCATAGGTACTTGGATAAGGCGTACATTCATCAAAACACATCATTATATCTGAACCTAAAGCATTTTGAATTTCTATAGATTTTTCAGGACTTATAAATTGCTTTGACCCATCTATATGTGATCTAAATTCTACTCCTTCTTCTTTAATTTTTCTTAAATCTCCAAGACTAAATACTTGAAATCCTCCACTATCTGTTAAAATAGGTCCATCCCAATTCATGAATTTATGAAGACCGCCCGCTTCTTTTACAAGTTCATGACCTGGTTTTAAATATAAGTGATAAGTATTAGCTAATATAATCTGTGCTCCTAAGTCCTTAACTTCTTCTGGGGTCATAGTTTTTACTGTTGCTCTTGTACCTACTGGCATAAATATTGGAGTTTCTATTTCACCATGAGGTGTAGTTATTTTCCCAAGTCTTGCTTTTGAATCTTTTGATTCTTTTATTAAGTCAAATTTAATTGCCATATTTAAAAATTACCTCCTACTATTTAATTATCATAGCATCTCCAAAGCTAAAAAATCTATATTTTTCATCTATAGCAATATCATAAGTTTTGAGTATCATATCTCTAGATGTAAACGCACTTATAAGCATAAGGAGCGTGGATTCAGGGAGATGAAAATTAGTAATAAGGCTATCTACTAATTTAAATTTATATCCTGGATAAATAAATATATCTGTCCATCCAGAACCTGCCTCTATGAGTCCATTTTCATTACCCAAAGTTTCAAGCGTTCTAACAGAAGTAGTTCCAACTGCTATTATTTTTTTCCCATTTTGTTTTGTCTTATTTATAAGCTCGGCTGTTTCTTTAGATAATGTAAAAAATTCCGAATGCATATGATGTTTTAATATATCATCTACCTTTACTGGTCTAAATGTACCAAGTCCAACATGAAGAGTTATAAATCCTATATTTATACCTTTTTTACTAATTTTCTCTAAGAGTTCATTAGTAAAATGAAGCCCTGCAGTAGGAGCTGCTGCAGATCCTAAATGTTTAGAATATACCGTTTGATATCTTTCCTTGTCTGAAAGTTTTTCTTTGATATAAGGAGGAAGTGGCATTTCTCCTAAACTATCTAATACTTCTTCAAATATTCCATCGTAATGAAATTTAACCTGTCTTATTCCTTCTTCATCAATTCCTATTACTTCTCCTTTTAAAAGCCCATTGCCAAACTCAACTATTGACCCTATTTTAGCTTTCTTTCCTGGCTTTACTAGAGATTGCCATATATCTTCTTCGTTTCTTTTTAAAAGTAAAAATTCAATTCTTTCTTCTTTATTTTGTCTATTTCCAAATAATCTTGCTGGTAATACTCTTGTATTATTTAATATAAGAGTGTCTCCCTCATTTAAATAATCTATTACATCTTTAAATTTTTTATGTTCTACCTCTCCAGACTCTTTATCAAGAACTAAAAGTCTTGATGTAGTTCTATCTTTAAGTGGTACTTGTGCTATTAGTTCTTCTGGTAAATTGTAAAAAAAATCTTTAGTCTCCATTTGTTCCTCTCTTATTCTTTTAATTTTATTCTTCTATATAGGGAATATTGAAATGATCATAAGCTTTTTTAGTCGCAACTCTTCCCCTAGGCGTCCTATTTATGAACCCAATCTGAAGTAAATATGGTTCATATACATCTTCTATAGTAGCTCTTTCTTCTCCCGTAGCAGCAGCTAAAGTATCTACTCCAACAGGTCTGCCACTAAAATTTTCTATAAGAGTTAAAAGTATTTTCCTATCTACGGCATCAAGCCCTAGTTCATCTACTTCTAATATCTTTAATCCTTTTTCAGCTACTCCAAGTGTTATAATTCCATCTTCTATAACTTCTGCATAGTCTCTTACTCTTTTTAATAATCTATTTGCAATCCTAGGTGTTCCCCTAGATCTCTTAGCTATTTCTATAGCTCCATCTTCTTCTATCTCTATATTTAAAATAGAAGCTGACCTTATTATTATTTCTTTTAAATCTTTTGTCTCATATAATTCTAAATTTAGCATTACTCCAAACCTATCCCTTAAAGGTGATGTTAAAAGTCCAGCTTTGGTAGTTGCACCAATCAAAGTAAATTTTGATAAGTCAAGCCTTACACTTCTTGCAGAAGGACCTTTACCTATTATAATATCTAATGCAAAGTCTTCCATTGCAGGGTAGAGGATTTCTTCTACAGTTCTATTTATTCTATGTATTTCATCTATAAATAAAACATCATCATCCCCTAAATTTGTAAGAATACTCGCTAAGTCTCCCGCACGTTCTATAGCTGGTCCTGATGTGACCCTAATGTTTACACCCATCTCGTTTGCTATTATATTTGCAAGAGTTGTTTTCCCAAGTCCTGGAGGTCCATATAAGAGCACGTGGTCTAGTGACTCGGATCTTCCTTTAGCTGCTTTTACAAATATATTTAGTTTTTGTTTAGCTTTATCCTGTCCTATATATTCACTTATCCATTTAGGTCTTAAAGATAATTCACTTTCTATATCATCTGTTGTTATGCCTCCGGATACTATTCTGTTTGTTTGATCTTTCATGGATAATTACTCCTTTAATTTTTAGAAAGTTTCTTTAATGCGTTTCTAATGATCTCTTCTACTTCCATATTTTCAACATCTAAATTTCTTATACTTCTTTCCACTTCAAACCTAGAATATCCTAAAGATATAAGTGCTTCTATAGCTTCATCATGGCCATTATTGATGCTATTTATATTTTCAATCTCAAGTTCTATATTTATATCTATTCTATCTTTAAGTTCTAATACTATTCTCTCAGCAGTCTTTTTTCCTATTCCTGGGGCTTTACATAGTGTAAATATATCTTTATTCATAATTGCAAGCTTCAATTGATTTGGATTCAAAGCTGATAATATTCCTATTCCTATCTTAGGACCTATTTTAGAAACTCTTAAAAGTAAGTTAAACATCTCCATTTCTTCTTCTGTTATAAATCCAAATAAAAAAAGACCATCTTCTCTTACATTTAATTGAGTATAGATCATTTGATTCTTTTTACCTATTTCTAAATTTCTTAAAGAATTAGATGAACTAAATACTTTATATCCAATATTATTATTTTGAATTATTGTAAAATCCTCTTTTATATCTACTATATCTCCTATTATAAACTCTATCATTTTATCCCTATCCTTTTTATTTCATTCTAAACTCTTCTTTAAACTTTAAAGAACTCGCATGACAAATAGCTACAGCTAAAGCATCTGCAACATCATCTGGTTTAGGTATTTCTTTTAAATTCAATAGTACTTTAACCATCTCTTGAACTTGGTGTTTCTCAGCTCTACCATAACCTACAGTGGCCTGTTTTATTTGTAACGGAGTATATTCATAGATATTTAATCCTTTATTTATAGCAGCTAAGATTTCAACCCCCCGAGCTTGTCCAACCTTTATAGCTGTTTTAACATTTTTATTAAAAAACAATTCTTCTATAGCCAAATCTTCTGGTTTATACTGATCTATTATATCTAATAACTCAGTATATATAATCTTTATCCGATCTGGAAATAAAGCTTTTGAATCTGTAGTTATAGCTCCATACTCTAAGGGTATAAAAGTGCTACCTTTATATTCTATTACACTATAACCTACTATTGCAAGCCCTGGATCAATCCCAAGTATAATCATTTTATTCCTCTTTTCATTTTTCTATATGTATTATATCATATATATGTAAAAAAACTAAGTTAGTTTACTAACTTAGTTAAGAAATAAAGTTTTCTAAAACATCTGAGAGTTCTTCTTCACTATCTATCCTTATGCCTTTTTCTATCTTTTCTTGATCCAATTCCATAAGCATCTCGACAGGATAATCTTCGAATATTTTATCAAGAACTCTTTCTCCTTGTGGACCAATTTTAAATATAGCTATCTTTCCATCTTCTTCACCAATAATAAAATGTTTATCGCACATAAAATCTTTCTCTCCCCAAAGTACTATTTTATTACTTGAAAAGGAAATAATTCTTAAAAAAGAAGACTCTTTCATCAGATGATTATCATATTCTTCTTTTGTCATATTGATGATAGTTGTACTTGGAGTTTTATTATTTATGATTAAATCTCCACATTCTTTATAAAGTACTCTTTCTTCAACAATTGTATTAGGTGTTATTTTTTCTTCTTCTTTAATTATTGCGATGTCTTTATCAGTTTTTTTTGCTTTATTGGTCTCTGAGCTAATTAGTTTTTGATTCGGCTTTTGCATTACCAATTGATATCCTAATGAAAAACTAAGTAAAAATAGTCCAGCTGAAATAGTAAATATTATTATAAATTTGTTTTTTTTCATAAAATCCCTCCAGATTACTATCTAAAGGGATATTATTTCCATATATATATATTATTATACTTATTTGTATCTGCTAATAAGTCTATCATTTAATCCATTCCAATATGCATGATTGTATAATTTATTTGCATTTATTGTTATTATCTTTACTACTTCTTTATAAACCACCTTTAATTCTTCTAAAGTAAGTATGCTTTCTTCATCTCTAAAATAAGGAGGCTTAGATTGATATTCTATTGACAATTGTTTGTCCAAGTATTTGTTTAAACTTAAAACCTTAGGCTTTAATATATTTTCCGTATAGCTTGTTATAGTTCCTTTTAAAATGTTTTGAGTTTTTTCTTCTTGAAGCAAACTTTCATATATATCTAGTTTAAAATTATTTACTTCACTTATGGAAGTATCAAAGTTAAATAAATATCTCATATTATATAGATTTGAGATTGAAAAATATTTTAGAGTTATATTTTCTAAAATATTTACATGTTTTTTATTTAAGTACCCAGCTTTATAAGCTTCTAAATATATAAGTAGTTCTAACTTATTTATATCTTCGTGAATAAGCTCACCTAAGTTATATGCTATTAAATGATTACCTCTCCTATCATTTAAAGCCTTTCTAATATTTTTTCTAAGTCTTCTTATAGAAATATATTTAGGAAAAATATTATTTATATTATTTTCTAGTTCATATAGGTTTAGGAGGATATGCATACAATTTATGTCATTGTTAAACAAAAACTTATATTTCAATTCTTCATATATATCGTAGACTTTTGAATCTGACAATGCCATAAATTCTCCTCCTTCATTATGATTATTACCAAATTTTTCTTTACTTAAACATTAGAAAGTTTTTAGTAATCTTATTTTTATGTATTTTATGACAGCAAATACTATTATACTACAAATTTCTACATAATTATACTATAAAATATATATTAAATTTTATAGTAAATTAATATATATCAGTAAAGAAAGAAAAATATATTGGCTATCCAATATATTTTTCTTTTTATTTAATCTTCTCCTATTATAC
>NZ_LTDM01000063.1 GCF_001940565.1 Tissierella creatinophila DSM 6911 | reverse complement strand
ATATCGGTGCTTATCCCGTCCTTCATCGGCTCTTGGTGCCAAGGCATTCGCCCTATGCTCTTAATAACTTGACCTAATTTTTAATTAAATATCTATCTATTGTTCTTTGTAGTTTTCAATGTTCATATGAAATAGCACAAAGTGCTATTTGTGGTGGAGATGAGGAGAGTCGAACTCCTGACCCCCTGCTTGCAAGGCAGGTGCTCTCCCAACTGAGCTACACCCCCATTGGTGTTTAATGCGGGGTCTTGCGTGCCCTACCGGATAATTGCCAAAGCTTGCTTTGTTGCAATTTTGCGGATTGGGTGCACCCCCACGGTAAAAATAACAATTAACTTTTATCGATAACCTGCTAGTTATCAGCTAATTGTTAAATATATAAAAAGATAGTGTGAGTACTTATGAACTCCTTAGAAAGGAGGTGATCCAGCCGCACCTTCCGATACGGCTACCTTGTTACGACTTCACCCTAGTCATCGACCCTACCTTCGACAGCTGCCTCCTATAAATAGGTTAGCTCACTGGCTT
>NZ_LTDM01000062.1 GCF_001940565.1 Tissierella creatinophila DSM 6911 | reverse complement strand
CTAAAAAAGGAGCTTCGTGACAAGGAAGATGCACTTGATATTCTAAAAAAGGCTATAGGCATACTCAACGAAGACTAACTGAAGCTATCTATATTGAGCTTGATAAAGCTAGAAAGAAACGTCAAATTTCAGTTAAGGGTGTGTCTAAGTTTCTAGGCGTTTCTACATCGGGATTCTACGACTTCATAAATCGAAAAGAATCTAATCAGTCAAAACGAAAGAGCAAGATTAAACATCTGATAACAGAGATTTACAATGAATCAAACCAAATATATGGAGCCCCAAAAATAACTGAAATATTAAGACAAAGAGGATATGCAGTTGCCGAGAAAACTGTAGGTAACTATATGAAAGAGCTTAATATTAGAGCTATATGGGTTACACCTTATAAAAGGGTTAAAATAGATACAAACTTTGATAGTGATCTTAAAAACATACTGGAGAGAAAATTTAATCCATCCTCTCCAAACACAGTCTGGGTAACTGATATCACTTATATTTATACTTTATCTGGTTTTGTATATTTAGCATCAATAATGGATCTATATTCAAGAAAAATAGTCGGTTGGCATTTAACTGATAATCTTTCTACTAAAAGTGTTTTAAGAGCAATAGAAAAG
>NZ_LTDM01000061.1 GCF_001940565.1 Tissierella creatinophila DSM 6911 | reverse complement strand
TCGGAAATCTCCGGATCAGTGTCTATTTGCGACTCCCCGAAGCATATCGGTGCTTATCCCGTCCTTCATCGGCTCTTGGTGCCAAGGCATTCGCCCTATGCTCTTAATAACTTGACCTAATTTTTAAATTAAATATCTATCTATTGTTCTTTGTAGTTTTCAATGTTCATATTTCGCATCCGCTAACACAAATCTATTTGTTCGCTATGCTCACATAGATTTGGTGCTTCTGCATCTGACCTACATCAATTCACTATCGTTCATTGTGTTAGGTCATTATATATAAAAAAGTAGTGTGAGTACCTGAGTCGGCTCCGTTAACCAAATCAAAGATTTGGACTTCGCGACATCTGACCTACAACGAAATCAAAGATTTCTGTTAGGTCATGAACTCCTTAGAAAGGAGGTGATCCAGCCGCACCTTCCGATACGGCTACCTTGTTACGACTTCACCCTAGTCATCGACCCTACCTTCGACAGCTGCCTCCTATAAATAGGTTAGCTCACTGGCTTCGGGCATTTCCGACTCCCATGGTGTGACGGGCGGTGTGTACAAGACCCGGGAACGCATTCACCGCGACATTCTGATCCGCGATTACTAGCAACTCCGGCTTCATGTAGGC
>NZ_LTDM01000060.1 GCF_001940565.1 Tissierella creatinophila DSM 6911 | reverse complement strand
AAAGATATTAGTTTTGGGGCAGACAAGGGAGAATTTATATCTCTACTAGGACCATCAGGTTGTGGAAAGACAACCTTGCTTAGTATAATAGCAGGGTTTCAAAAATCTGATTCAGGTTCAATAATAGTAGAAGGAAAGAAGGTTAGGAAAGCAGGTCCTGATAGAGGGTTTGTATTTCAAAATTATGCCCTATTTCCATGGATGAGCGTAAAGGATAATATATTATTTCCAATGAAGCAAATAAGAATGCCAAAGGCAGAAAGAGAAGAAAGACTAAAGTTTTTACTAGAAATATCTCAATTACAAGGAAAAGAAGACTTATATATACATCAAATTTCTGGAGGGATGAAGCAGAGAACTGCTTTAATTAGAGCGTTGGCTACGAAACCTGGAGTGCTTCTAATGGACGAACCTTTAGGAGCTTTAGATTTTCAAATGAGACAAAATTTACAAAATGAATTGGAAGAAATTTGGTTAAAAGATAGAACAACGGTAGTTATGGTTACTCATGATGTAGATGAGGCAGTTTATCTAAGTGATAGAGTCATAGTCATGTCAACTAATAAGGGTAAAATAATGGAAGATATGAAAATAGAACTAGATAGGCCGAGGGATAGAAAATCTGAAGGATATAAGTATTATAAAGAAAAA
>NZ_LTDM01000059.1 GCF_001940565.1 Tissierella creatinophila DSM 6911 | reverse complement strand
CAACTGCATACCGTAGTATTAATGGCAATTCTTCAAAGCGTTACCTTCTCATTTAATTGCTCAGAGTATTAGTTCTCCTAAATATAAATTTAGTGTGTAGTCTTTTCAACTACAAACGTGTCGCACCATAATCTATATCATACATAGCATTAGATAAATCTGTATAAGCATCTACAAAGCCATCTATTTTATTAAAAATTTCTTTCCCCTTACTTGACATTTCAATTGGCTCAATATCCTTTTCTCTACCACTTGTAATATCATACTCTAGGTCATATATAAGTTCATCAAAGTAGTCATTGATTAGATTTACTCCATCGTTATTCATAAATCTGTCATAAAGTTCATCTAGTAGTTCTGGATCCTCTATACCATTCTCTATAGTAATCATAGCTTTAACAAAACCTTCATAGTCTTCATCTACTATTTTATTTATTTTATCAATTACTGTACCATCCTTTTTCTGAGGATAGCTATCAGAGTAGTTGCCTTGATTCCAAAAGAATTTATCGTTATCACATTGTAAGCCAAAAACTTCAACAAATTGTCTTCCATCAAATAAGATAGCATTATCCTTATCTACATCTAAAACAATGGTTTCATCTGATAGTGCAGTTTTAATCTTATCTCCTACTTCTACAATAGCCTTTTCACCATCATAGATGGACTTGTCCTCCTTCACAGTTGACATTCTTTCCATCTTATCCTGATAGCTTGTATTATTGCTTAGAAAGCCACTAACTTCCTGTGAAAAAGATAAGGTCTTTTCCCTACCTACTATTAAATGATCTAGAAGCTCTAATTCAAATATTTCAGTCATGTTTTCTAATCTCCTAGTCATGGCTATATCTTCACTGCTAGGAGTAGGATTTCCACTAGGGTGATTATGAAACACTGCAAATCCTTTTACATCTTGATAGTTGAACAATGTTCTAGCCATAATCTTTAAGTCTACAATTGAAGCATCAGTAGACCCTTTAAAAAGCTCTTCAGCTCCAATTATCTTTTCATTGCTATCATAGATTAACATACCAAAGACTTCTTGTTGATGGTGTTGAAACCCTATTTTTAATAACTCCTTTATTGCATCTATATCTTCTACTACATTTAAATCTATTAACTCATTACTAGCTAGATAACTTGTAAAATCCTCATATTTGTTTTTCAAACTATAATCTTTTTTACCATAAACTACTTCTGAATCATTAGCCAATCCATAAGACATAGATGGATAGTAGGTTTTGCCTACCTTTTTAGATAAGAAACTATTATTTTCCTTTCCATAATTTATGGTATCTATAACTTTCATACCTATTTTTTCAAAATAATCTTTAGTTTCTTCCATTCTTTCGTAGGGAGTCTCACTAGAAAAAGCCATGAATACCCTATTAGCCCCTGCCATTAAACCTTCCTTTAAAGTTTCCTTCACACTGTTTTTCCAACTTAGCCTAGTTCTCTTTAGATGAACAGGATGATTCTTTGTATTTACAAAAATAATAGTCCCGGTATCTTTAGTAGGTAAGTTTGTTGATTTTATATAATCTACTAAGACATCAGGACTATCTATTGCTTTTTTATTGTTTTTAATATTGGACTTGGCATAATCTAAGAATTCTAAAAGAGGTTTTATCTCATCATCCTGTCTTTTTATTTTTTCATAAAGTTCTTCCTTGCTATTACAATTAAATTCCCTATATAAATTATTTTTCATTCCTATCCGCCTCCTCATCAAGGTTTATAGAATGGGTTTCAAATAACTCCTTTATCTCCTTAACCTTTTTATCCTCTGGATTTTCCCTAATATAGGTCATTATTTCTCCATAGCTATTAAGACCAAAGTGTTCCAGTAGCCTGTTTTTTTCATTAAACATAATATTCCTCCTTACGGTTTTCATTTATAATTCTCTTTAACAATGTATTTATAGTTTTTTAAAAAGGAAAAACTCCGAGTTTCCTCAGAGCTTGTGTCAGGGCATCAGGGGGCTACACCCCCTAATAACCCCTGTGGACTTTATTTTTAATAAATTCATAGAATTTACCAAAAATAAAGTTTTATATTATCTTGCACCCTTATCCTTTTCCTTGTCTATGTCCTCCTGTGACAGACTAAATTCCTCCCTAACCTTTGCCTTATACTTTTTAAGTTTTACAAGTGTAGACTCCTTATCATCTTTTTTTAGACCATCTACATCATAGGTAGATTCAAAATAGTTGCTGCTCCTAAAATCATTGTCATACCTATCTGGTATACCATCATTATCTAGGTCTTTTTCAAGTGGATCATAATAATTTCCATCATCATCTATTTCAAGTCCTAATTTTTCCCTTAAATCATTTTCATCGACCCTTACATAGTCATTAAACTCCCCATACTTAAGGTCTAAAAGAAAGGCTTCAAGGGCTTGTTCCTTATTAACTGTCCCGCCATCTTCATCTTCAAGATAAGACCTATGAGATATTTCTTTATTATCTACATATTGTGTCCAGGAATAATCTTTAAGGCTTATTTCATACTGTATTTCATGGTTACCATCCTCTGTAGTTGTATAGGCAAGCCCAATATGACCTTCATCTGGAAAAAGTGTATTAAAATCTTCATAAGCATGATCTTCGCCAAATTCTTTATTTAAATAATCAACTATGGCTCTTTTAACATCTTCAATGAGTGGACTTAAGTTTTCCAGTTCCTCTACTTCACCCATATCTAGGAGTTTATTAATTTCAGCCAATCTTGATACTTTATTTTTTAGTTCTTCTGCCTTATCAAAAGGCTTCTTTACTTCTTCTTTGGCAATTTCAAATTGTTCTTTAGTAGCTATAAGTCTTTCTTCAAAGCTTTTTAAACTATCTGGAATTTTATCTATTACATTGTCCATCTTTGTAATATTTCCATCCCTGTTTTGGCCCAAGTCCCCATAATGATTATTAGAACCTTTTAAGTTAAAGTTATGTTCATTAGCAATAATGCTATAGGTTACCTCTATAGGAAATCCCCTGTACTCTCCAATAACTTTCTTATCTCTAAGCTTTATCCCTTTAACCGCTTCTAAAATCCTATCTCCTGCTTCTTTCCTATCTTTAATAAGTTCATTACCAATTTTAATAGAAGTAAATTTGTTTTCTCCTGTTCCCTGTGGCACGATTCTATTAATATCTTCTTTAGCACCTTCTATAAGTCTTTCATACTTTTCAATTTCCCTAGGATAGGTCTTAATAATTTTATCTTCAAGGCTATATAGATTGCTCTTATAATTTCCTTCTAACATCTTTAATTTTGTAACCTCAATATCTAGGTCCATCTTTTCTTTTATTAAGGGGTTGCCTGTTGCAAGGGCTTTAATTTCAGCATAGGATAAGGTGTTCTCATCAACATCTTCTGCCACTCTAGCAGGTGTTTTAGAGGTCATAATTTGAGAAATAAATTTTTGCTTATTCTCTATGGTTTGGTCGAGTGGGTCAGCAATATCTCTACTGCCTTCCCCTCTAAGAACCGTGCATGAGAGTTTCCCCCTCACACGGCTCAAGTTTCTATAAGCCCTAATTAAAGGGCCAACTCTTTTTCATTCTTTTGTGTTTTTAGCTTTTCGTAGCAATCAGGGTGAACCAATTGTTTTACCTTATTATCAAGACCAAACTGATAAATTCTAAAATCAGTTTCAAGGGTGATTTTCCCGTTGCAATGTGTACAATGTCCTTTTTGGTCATTCCACAATTTGCTAATGATTCTTCTCCCTTTGATTTCATTTCTCATCAATTTTTCTTCTCTTTCAACGAAATAATCTTCCCATTCTTGGTCAAAAGCATTGGCCGCTGCTTTGATTTTAGTGAATCTTTTTATATCAGTATTTGTTGCATAAATTAACCTGATAAAGAAATCTTCACCGTTTTCCATTTTATCTCTAGTAGGGACACTGAAACTCCATGTCCTATTACCGATTGTATGAAAATACTTTTTTGCAACCCATCTTCTGCCTTTCTTTGGATGTCTTCGTTTACACCAACTCCATAAACTTTGCCAAATTTCATAATCGAGTTTTTCAAACGCTTTTGCAGAAACATTAAACTTTTGAAAGTTAACCCAACCTCTAATAATAGGATTGAGTTTTCTAATCAGTAGCTCCTGTTTCATTGAAGGATTATCTTTGATTATATTCCTAATCTTCTTAATAATTGCCTCATAATTTTTCTTAGAAGGTTTTGTTAAGAGCTTTCCATCATACATTCTTATATTAACACCTAGAAAATCAAATCCGTCATGGAGATGTGTAATAAATGTCTTTTCCTCCGAAAGTTCCAACCCACGGACTCTTAGAAATTCTTTAATTAATGGTTTAACTTCATACTCTAACAATTCCCTAGATTCTCCTGTTACAATAAAGTCATCAGCATAACGAATAAAGTTAACTTTTGGAAAATGATACTTTCCATTCACTTTTTTCTTAGAAAATCTTTCTTTGAGAACTATCTCTAGACCATCTAAAACCATGTTACTAATTACTGGTGAAATTGGTGAACCCTGTGGACTTCCTTTTTCAGTTGGAAAAAGTTTTTGTGTTTCGATGTATCCACTTTTTAACCATTTCCTAAGTATTTCTTTATCCATTGGAATATTATTCATCATCCATCTGTGACTGATGTTATCAAAACACCCTTTAATATCGCCTTCAAGTACCCATTTAGGAGATTTACCTTTATTCAAACTAGTAAAGCATTGTTCAATTGCATCTTGTGTACGTCTTTTGGGTCTAAACCCATAAGAATTCGGGTCTGCAACTGTTTCTGCAATTGGCTCTAATGAAAATTTATAGAGTGTTTGCATAGCTCTATCTAGCATAGTTGGTATGCTTAAAGGTCTTTTTTTACCATTGCTTTTTGGAATATAAATCCTTTTTAAGGGCATTGGTTTATACCCTCTACGTTTCATTCTCGATATTGCTTTGAATTTAGCTTCTGATGTTAACCATAATTCTCCATCAACACCAGGTGTTTTCTTTCCTTGGTTTTCAGTTACCCTTTTTACTGCTAATGCCTTTGCATAAAATGAATTAGTAAGCAAATATTGTAAAGAATTTACTTTATTATATTTGCCCTCCTTTTGAGCTTTCACAATACGCATTTGTAGCTTTTTAACATCGCTTAGAGCCTTGTTCCAGTCAATACTTTCCCAATTCCTCGCTCTGTCAGAAGTAGCACACGCTTTTGCGTTCATTTGCCTTCTCTCCTTTCAAAAGTTCTAAAAATTCTCTTGTGATTAAAAACCGAATGGAAGTCTGCCCACTTTCGTGTGGAGTAACATTTAAACTCCTATCCATGCTATTACCGCATGGCCTTCGCTTTTTCCATTTTCCTTTACCCGCATTGCTATCGGCATTCCTTGCGGTCTGCTTTGCTAAAAGCAACAATACGGGCTTACCATGTTCCGCCTAATTAATAAATGATGGTTTAGGTTCTACCTCTTCGCCGGCAGTCTTATGTCCGTGTAACCCCACTATGGAAAGGGTTATCCGACTGCGTACCATTTTGGTTCAGGCTTATCAGCAACTTTAGCCTGTTCACCTTAACGACGTTTATCAGTAGTTCACTTACGTTAACCATGCCATCGAGCCTGCTCCCTAACCGTATTGTGCTAACAGTTTCGGTTCTGCCTCACGGCTTCACCTCTAAATAGGGCTACATTTTCATATCAGCTTACCACACTACCGTTACCAGTAATGCAGTTGATATTAGGCTCAACTTACGGAAAAGTTGGTCTAGTCAAAGTGCCAGACAATTAATTAGGCGACTTCATGTCGCACCCAGAGGTAGCTATCAAATGTATTTTCAGTAACATACCTAAATATTTTTACCTTGTCATTTCTATTGCCACGTCTTACTATACGACCCGCCCTTTGCTCTAAATCAGCTGGTCTCCAGGGTACATCAAGATCATGGATAGCTATAAGTCTTTCTTGCACATTTGTACCTGTTCCCATTTTTTGAGTAGAACCTAAAAGAATTCTAACATTACCTTTTCTTACTTTTGAAAATAATTCATCTTTCTGTTTTTCTGTATTGGCATCATGGATAAAGGCTATCTCTTTTTCAGAAACTCCCATATCTAAAAGTTTTTTCTTTATATCATCATATACATTAAAGCTACCATCGTTTTTAGGTGTTGACATATCTGAAAATACCAGTTGCGTTGAACGATTATCCCTTGTTTTATCCCATATGGAATAAATATTTTTAACACATACATTGACCTTGCTATCTGGATCATCTGGTAGTAGGGAATTGATAAGCCTTTGATCCAATGCTAACTTTTTACCATCATTAGTAATTTTCAACATATTGTCCTCTTCTGGCTCAACCCTTCTATCTCTTACCCTATCAGCACGCTCTGAAATGCCTTTTAAGACTTCTTTCTGTTCATCTGTAGGCATTGTCACTATTGTTTCATATTCAGCTTCAGGAACCTTTAAATCGAGCATATCTGCTGTTTTAATATCTGCTACTTCTTTAAACATGCCCATAAGTTCAGGAAGGTTATAAAATTTGCTAAATCTTGTTTTAGCCCTATACTTATCTCCTTCAGGAGAAAGTTCTACTGCTGTTACGGTTTCACCAAAGGTACTAGCCCAAGAATCAAAATGTTGTAAGTTATTCTTTTCAAGTTCATTAAATTGTAAGTATCTTTGCATAGTATAAAGTTCCGTCATACTGTTGGATATTGGAGTTCCAGTAGCAAATACAACCCCTCTTCCACCTGTCATTTCATCTAAATATCTACATTTCATAAACATATCAGAAGATTTAAGTGCTTCACTCTGCCCTATTCCTGCCACATTTCTCATCTTTGTATAAAGAAATAGGTTTTTGTAGTTATGGGCTTCGTCTACATAAAGCTTATCAACACCAAGTTCTTCAAAGGTTACTACATCATCCTTTTTAAAATCATCATTTAATTTCTTTAGTCTACCTTCAAGTTTTTTCTTAGTGTTTTGAAGTTGCTTTACTGTGAAATTTTGACTTCTGTCATACTTATACTCTTCTATATAATCAAGTATCCCTTCTATTTCTCTTCTTATATGGTTCTCTTGATATTCTTTACTCATAGGAATCTTTTCAAACTGTGAATGACCTATAATAACTGCATCATACTCCCCTGTTGCAATTTTTCCTATAAACCTTTTTCTGTTATTAGGCTGAAAATCTTTCTTTGTAGCAACCATAATATTAGCTCCAGGATAGAGTTCCATAAAATCTCTACCTATTTGTTCAGTTAAATGATTAGGAACTACAAATAAGTCTTTACTGCTCATTCCAAGTCTTTTAGATTCCATTGCTGAGGCTATCATTTCAAAGGTCTTGCCTGCTCCCACAGTATGAGCAAGAAGAGAGTTGCCACCATAAAGGGTTCTAGCTACTGCATTTTTTTGATGATCTTTTAGAATAATACCTGTGTTCATTCCCTCAAAATGAAGATTAGAACCGTCATACTCTCTATTGCGTACTGAATTGAATTTTTCATTATATATTTTTTCTAGACGATGTCTTCTATCTGGCTCATTAAATATCCAGTTTTTAAACTCTTCTTTTAAAAGTTCCTGCTTTTGACTAGCTAGCATAGTTTCTTTTTTATTCAGTGAGGAAGATGTACTACCATCTGGATTAGTAACTCTATCCCATACCTTGGTTTCCTTGAGGTTTAAAGCATCCTCTATGATTTTATAGGCATTTACCCTACTAGTCCCATAGGTCATGTTTGCTAGGTCATTTCCTCCATCTTTACTTTTTCCTTCTATCCTCCACTCAGCAGTAAAGGGTGAGTATCTAACATTAATATCCCATCTTGCAAATCCTGGTGTCTTAAGGGTTTCAAACATAAATTCTTCCACATCTTTGGCTGGTACCCAGGTAGCCCCAAGTCTTACTGTAATCTCTGATGCTGTAAGTTCCTTTGGCATTACCTCTTTAAGACTTGCTCTTTGTGTTTTTAAATTCAATAAATTATTTTCTGTTTCTCTTAGATTAGTGCCATCATTATCATCTATAAAACGTAGGTTTCTTTCAATTGTTTCAATATATTCATCTAAGACATTTATTTTATCCCTTATGTTCCCACTTAAATATTCATCAACACTTACATAATTAAAAGCCATAGGATTATGCTTTTCTTTTTCAGTAAAGGGTAGGGCATTATTTTCTCTATCAAATTCCTTAATATCAAGAAAGATTTTTCCTTTTAAGCTATCTACCAAGGTTTTTTCATCAATATCTGTAAGCTCTCCCATATAGTCAAGGTCTACTCTTCCTTTTTCCGCTATAGAAAGAATAAGTGCTTCATCTGGTGTATCTACATGGCTTACAGGAATAGCTTTTTTAATAGTACGTTTTGTAAATATATCTCCCTTTTCCTGAAACTTTCCTTCTTCTAACTTTTCAATACTTGAAATAAGTGCAAAGTTGCTGTCTTCAGATAGGAGTCTAGTATTCATTCTTCCATTGATATAACCATGCTCTTTGCTAAAGGCATCATAGATCTTATTTAGATGTTCTTGAGTTTCCTTAATTTCTGCTTCACTTCTATCTTCCAATTGTGAATCAATCACATCTCTCAGGGCATTTCCAAGGGCAATATAATCTCTAATCTTATCCAGGTCCTTATCGTTCCTATTAACCTCCCTCATTATGGAATCTTCTCTCATATAGATCTTTCCATCTTTTTCAGTAAAGGAGAAATTCTTTACATTATCATCAGCTGGAATAATTTCAGGCTCTCTATCCCCATCCTCTCTTTCTATCTTTATAGGTTCTATTTTCCCTTTAATATTCTTAATTGCTTCAAAGAGTTTAGCCCTTAAATCGTGATAATCATTTGCTTTACAAGTTATAGTATTACCAAATCTTCCTGGTACCTCTAGCATTTCTCCTAGTATCATTTCAGGATTTTCCACAAAATAGCTATTGTAGCTAAGACCATATTCATCCCTTTCTAGCTCATACCAAGGCTCTTCTTTTTCTATTACTGAATCTTTCTTTTGTAGGAAGATAATATCACTGGTTACTTCTGTTCCCGCCATACCTTTAAAGGTATTGTTAGGCAGCCTTATTGCTCCTAGAAAATCACATCTAGCACCTATATATCTACGAACAGAATCATCTTTTTTATCCATTGTCCCACTTGAAGTAATAAAGGCAATAACACCCCCACTTCTAACCTTATCTATTGATTTAGCGAAAAAATAATCATGTACTAAAAAATTGTTTTTGTCATATATTCTATCGTTTACCTTAAATTCACCAAAAGGAACATTACCTATTGCTACATCAAAGAAGTTATTAGAAAATGAAGTTTCTTCAAATCCTTTTACCTGGACCTTATTTTCTGGATATAATTTTTTTGCTATATTCCCTGATATACTGTCAAGTTCTACACCATAAATCTTTGACCCCTTCATACTTTCAGGAAGGCTACCCATAAAGCTACCAACTCCACATGAAGGCTCAAGTATATTTCCCTTTTCAAATCCCATGTTTTCCAGTGCTTGATAAATCCCATCCATTACTACTTTAGGAGTATAAAAGGCCGTAAGTGTTGATTCTTCACAAGCTTCATATTCACTTAGACTTAGGTTATCTTTAAGGAAATTTCTAGCTCTTTCCCATTGGCCAGTTTTGCTTTCATCAAATACATCCGATAAACCACCCCAGCCTACATACTTAGCTAAGGTTTCTTGTTCCTCTTTACTAGCCTCTCTATCCTCTTCTTCTAATATTTTAAGAACCCTTATAGCATTGATATTATTCTCTAATCTTTCTTGTGGTGGAAGACTTTCAGCTAGTATTTCATCAGTAATTACAAAGTTTTTGCCCCTTGCCTCTTCTATGATTTTTTCTTGCCTATCCCTATCATCCTCAAAGTTGTCAAGAGAAAAAGTCAGTTGCTCTACTTCTTTAGATTTTTCTTCATCAAAATCATAAAGCTCTGCAGTATAAAGAAATTCATTTAATTCATCTATATCCTCAAATTGAAGTCTTCTAACCTGTCTTACGTCAAGAATATACCCATCTTTAAGTTCATAGGGAAGGATTTCAATAGATAGAAGTTCCTCTTTTATGCTTTTTACAATAAAGGGATTATCCCACATTTTTATAACACTATCCCTAGCAATAGGCTCTCTATTTAATTGTTGGTCTTTTATATCTATAAGATAATCATTTATTTTATAGGTCTTATAAGCTTCTTCATCCATAAAAAGCTCTATTTTTCTTGAATCTTCAAATGTTTTTCCCTTGTAAAGTTGATACTCTATCCCCTCAAGAAAAATCGGTCTTTCATCCTCATCAAGCTCTATATGACTAAGATAGCTTTTTGGAATTATAATAAATTCTGTACCTACTTTTGCTGCAATAAGCTCCTCCCCTATCTGATCTTCCCCTTGCATAAAAAGAATTTCTGGATCTACCTCCTGTGAAGCTTCATCTCTTGTAAAGTCATCAAGTTCTCCAAAAAATACCCTATGAATTTCTTCTTCACTTAACTGTTTTTTAAGTTCACTGTCTCTTAGTTCTTTAAATGTCTTAGGAAAATCTTCAAGAATAAGTCTTTCTGCTCCTACTTCCCTAAGCTCCCTAAGATTAAAATAACCCCATTCTGGCTCCATACCTATTACAAGACCAAAGGCATCTTCTGTTTCAGGGTCATACTCTGTTAAATACCAGGTCCAGTTAATTTTAAAAGGAATAATATAAGCTGCATGGACTGCTTTATCTCCTACAGATATCTCTCCTGTTTCTCCTAATCTAGGAACTTTTTCTAAAATTTCATCATTCATAAGTTCTCTAGGATTAACCTTTGAATAATATTGAGGAATAAAAAAGGAAGTAGATTTATCGTCTACCTCCTGGTCCCTATCTTTACTTATTTCTTCATCTAATTGTAAACGTACTCCTTCATTGCTAGTTCCCTCAGCTGATGATTGAGATTCTCCATCAGTCCTACCCACTTCATCTGATCCTCTTCCTTTAATTTCTCTGTCAGCCCAAAGCTCTCCATCATCCTTGGTTTCTCCATCTCTATAAAGTTCCTGGCTGTCTCTTCTACCTCTAGTAGGTGTTTCATTAGGCTCTTCTCTAGGAACATCTCCTGGAATAAATCCTCCTTCTCCTCTGCCATGAAGTTCAGTCTGACCTTGGCGAATCTGTGGGTCTGGTAGGTCTGATCTTTCATCAGAACTTCTTCCGATACTTCCTTCATCTTCAGGATTATCCCTTCCTGTGTTTCGCATTGTCCAAAAATCATCTGATATTCGTTCTCTATCTTCTCTTCCTTCTGGTATGCTTCCAGTCTCTCCTCGAAATCCATCGTCTATCCCTCCTATATTTTCTTCATTACCTCTATCTTCTATATTTTCATTGTACCGCTCTGCTAGTCTTTTTGTCAGCACCTTATTTTTATCAATTTCTTTATCTATAGTAATTGTTCTTTCAAGGATACTTTCAACCATTGAATTTAACTCATTTCCTACTATTGTTAAGGAAATTTCATCAAGACTTCCAAGAACACTATTAATCTTATTTCTATCTACTTCATAATTTATATCAAGTCTGCTAGCATACCCTATTTTTATAGACTCTGTAAGAAAATCATTAAATACCTTCCTATGGCTCGGAGCTACCTTAAGTTCATTTAAAATATAATTACCCCTATTTATTACTTCTGTATATGCAATATTTTCAAGGGTTTCATCTATTGTCATATCCTTTATTTCATCTTCATTAAAAGCACCATCAAACCCTAAAGTTTCCCTTAAGCTAACCTCTCCATTGCTTAATTCCCATAACTCAACTTGATTTGTGGCTCTTGACATTGATACTGTTTGGTTAAGGTCAAAGATGTAGGTTACTTTACCATACTCTCTATAACTCTTATATATAGGAATTCCTTTTTCTCCACGCTTTACAGTTCTATTAAATTTCTTTCTCCAAAAATCAAATTCTCCACAGGCTCTTGCACTAGCATTCTTATCATAGATGCTAAGTTGGCTAGTAAAATCATATTTATAATTATTTCCAATAGTTCTCATAAGTGAAATATACTCATCACTATTAGAGAGAACCCTTGACTTGATTTCTTGTATAAAATGCTCAAAATCATTTATCCTCATGTTTTCCTCCTTCTTCCATAATAAAATATAAGCTATAAGCTACAATTATGAATTTCCTGTATTATTTCTTCTAAAACATTAACCACTATGCTATTACCAGCTTGTTTATAGAGAATACTAGACATACAATCCTTTCTTCTTGGAAATATTTCTATAAGCTTATCAAAATCACTATCATCAAATCCCATTAACCTAAAGCATTCTCTTTCAGTAAGATACCTATAGCTATTATTGCCTATGGTAAGTATTCCTGAATTAGGAACTCTTACTTGTTTGGTGGATATGGTATAACAAAAGTCTTCTATTACTTGAAGCCTTCCTTGAAATTGTGGCTTATAGGATGGATCATAGAGTATTCTAAGCATTGAAGGTTGCTTAACTAAAAATATATCTCCATACCTCTCCATTACATTTTCTTCAAGAAAGTCTGATAAATGCTTGGCTTCTTGATGTTTTAGATTGCTAAACTCAAAAGGATTTTCACCTAAATAACTAATGGCAAAAATCCTTTCCCTCTTTTGTGCTATTCCAAAGTTTATTGAATTAAGGATTTCATACTTGGTTTCATAACCTAGTCTTTCCATTTCTTTAAGGTAATAAAAAAAGGAAGCTCTCATATTTTTATCGAGAACTCCCTTAACATTTTCCCATATTATCCATCTGGGTTTATCCTGTTTTTCTTCTATTATCCTTATAGTTTCAAAAAGAAGACTGCTCCTTGTTCCACTTCCTTTCCTTCCTCCAAGTTTTTCACCTATCCTAGAAAAATCTTGACAGGGACTACCATGAATTACTAAATCAACTTTTGTATCTGGAAGACTATAATTACATACACTTCGTGGCTCATAATTTTCATTAAAGAGTGCATTATAGCTTTTTACACAATTCTTATCTATTTCAACATAATCTACAATCTCAAAGGGAATTTTACTATTGATATAAGCCTTCCTTATTGCACCTATACCACCAAAAAGCTCTACAATATTCATACTTGTGAAATAACTTCCCTTATTCTTTTTTCTACATCTCCTATAAAATCCTTTAAATTAGCTTTTCCCTCTGCAATTTCATACAGTTTTACTTCCCAATCTACTGTTGTATTTGGATTTCTAAGAAAGTCTGCCACAAGAGATAATAACTGCTCTCCTTTATATGTTGAAATAAGTTTCCTCTCATCTCTTTTTATAAGTTCTTTTTGTATAAGGTTTTCAATTGTTCCAGCCCTAGTTGCTGGTGTACCTAAGCCTTTAGTTTCTATATCTAAATCTTGTTTTGCATCTTTACCTGCAAGCTCCATATCCTTAAGCAAGGTATCCTCTGTATAGGCTTTAGGTGGATTTGTATATTTTTCATTTATTTTCTTATCCTCAACCTTAAGCCTATCACCTTTATTTAGCCTTGGAAGAACCTTATCTTCTTTTTTTCTAGTATATGAAGTAAGGTATTTAGTAAATCCTTCATCTATTACTACTGTTCCTCTACTTGTAAATTCATAGCCCTCTACATCACATATAACCTTAGTGTTTTCAGTAATTAGATTTCCTGATCTTGCTGCTAGAAGCTTTGCCTTTATAAGCTCAAATATCTTTTCTTCTGAACCTTGTAAACTTCTAGTATCAAAGTCAAGAGAACCACTTGTTGGAATTATGGCATGATGATCTTCTACCTTCTTAGAGTTAAAAATACTTTTAAAATTCTCTTCATCAAAGTCATTCCCAAAGGAATCTACATAAGTTTTAACAATATCAATCATATCGTCGGTAAGAAACCTACTGTCTGTCCTTGGATAAGTTATAAGTTTCTTTTCATATAAACTTTGTGCATAGTCTAAGGTCTGCTTTGCACTATAGCCAAAATACTTATTACACTCTCTTTGAAGTGTTGTTAAATCAAAAAGTCTATCAGGTCTAGTAATTTTTCTTTTCTTCTCTATTTCCTTTACTTCAACAAGTTCAGGTATAGATAAAAGTAACCTTTCTACTTTTTCCTTTTCGTCGATTCTTGATGTCTCTAAATCAATATCTTGTGCTTTTATCTGAACTGTAAAATACTTCTTTTTTACAAAATTTCTTATGGACTTATCCCTATCTACAACCATTGCAAGTGTTGGTGTTTGCACCCTACCTACTGAATAGTTATTATTATGAAGGCAAGAATAATATCTAGAAAGATTCATTCCCACTAACCAATCAGCCTGTCCCCTTGCTAGTGCAGATCTAAATAAATTTTCATATTCTCTCCCATCTTTAAGACTATTAAAACCTTCTTTTATTGCCTTATCTTCCATTGATGAGATCCAAAGTCTTTTGATAGGTTTTTTACATCCTGCCTGATTATAAACCAGTCTAAATATAAGTTCCCCTTCCCTTGCTGCATCACAAGCATTTATAACCTGGGTAACTTTTTTATCTGTTAGCAATTTCTTTAAAATACAATATTGTTTCTTAGTATATTTTGAAATTTCATATTTATAATTATCAGGAAAAATTGGAAGATCAACTATATCCCATTTTCTATATTTTTCATCGTAACTTTCAGGATTGCTCATCCTAATTAGATGCCCTACACACCAACTTACAATATAATTATTTCCCTCAATATATCCATCTTTTCTTGAATTTGCACCTATTACCTTGGCTATACTAATTGCTACACTTGGTTTTTCTGCTATTACTAATTTCAAATTATCTCCTCCATTTCATTTTTGGACAAAAAAATAGCAGCCTAGATATAATTACTTATCTAAGCCGCTACTATTTCTCTATTTACTTATTTTTACCAGGATTTATTTGGATCTTTAAGGGAAAATGTAAATACTATTTTCATCTTTCCATTTGTGGTTTCCTCATATTTTGCAGTTTTAGTCTTTAAATTAAACTCCCATCCCCTATAATTACTCTTAAAATCTTTATAGTCAAGATCTTCTGTTTCCCTTATATATTTTCCATTACTTTTTATTACACGAGCAAATCTCATTTTCATTCCAGTCATATCTATGCTTTCACCATCATCATAGGTCTTTTTATCAGGTAAGCTTACTAGTTTTTCAGGATACCATTGATTAACCTTGACACCCTCTGGAAGGTTCATATCCTTTAAATTGTTTTTATCCTTTTCTTTTTCAATGCTTTCTCTCAAATCCCTTACATCATCCTCAAGATTTTCAAATTTCCCCTTGTATTTCTCATTGTCCTTTTCAAGCTTTTCCTTCTCTTTACTAAGGTTTGAGATTTTATCGTCAAGCTTATTTATCTCATTATTTAGTTTTTCCTTGTCCTTACTTGACTGATTTTTTTGGTTTTCTAGCTCTTTTTCCATCTCTTCTTTTGCCTTTTTCAAGGCTTCTATTTCTTTATTCATCTTATCTAGTTCTTTTCTTAAATCTGCTTCAAGTAAGTCCTTATCTTTAGATAATTGTTCAATTTTATCTTCTAGTTTTTCTACCTTTTTATCAAAGACTTCTATAGCCTGATTTAGTTTATCCTCTAGCCTTTCTTTTTCCTTATTTATTAAATCTAAATCCTTATTTAACTCGTCAATCTCACCCTTAAGTTTTTCTCTTTCCTCCTTGGTCTTATTTTTTTCATCAGCCAGTTCTTTTTCAAGTTCTGCCTTTTCTTTATTCATTTCTTCAATTTTCTTATCTAAATTGTCAATACTTTCTCTTAACTCATCTCTTTCTGCCTTAGATTCTTCTCTTTCTTTTTCAAGTTGTCCTTCAATTTCTGTTTTTTCATTGTCTAATTTGTCTAGCTTGTCGTTAAGGTCAGAAATCTTATTATCAAGCTCTTTTTTATCTTTCTCATACTCAGCCTTTTCCTGATTAAGCCTATCTTCAAGATCTTTGATTTTATTATTAAGTTCTTCTTCTACTAAGGCCTTTTCCTTTCTTAAATCTTCAAGATTCTTATCTAAATCTGCAATATCCTTTTCAAGTTCTTTTTTATCCTCTTCCATCTTATCTATTGTATCTTCTAGCTCTTTTTCTAGATTTTCTTTAGCTTCATTTAGATCATCAGTTTTTTTCTTTAGAGCATCTATCTCTTTTTCAAGAGCCTTCTTATCTTCTTCTGATTTTTCCTTCTCATCAGCTAATTCTTGTTCTAACCTATCCTTGGCTTTTTCAAGTTCATCAGTTTTATCCTTCAAGTCATTTATTTCCTTGTTAAGTTCTTCCTTATCTTTGGCTGCTTGCTCTTTCTCCTTGGCAAACTCTTTCTCAAGCTCTGCTTTTTCCTTATCTAATTCATCAATCCTATTATTAAGGTCTTCAAGCTCTTTTTCTAATTTTTCTTTTTCTATCTTATCTTTTATTTCATCAGTTAAGTCTTGAAAAACATCTTCTAGGTCGTCTGTATCTGAATCTTTAAACTTATCATCTCCACTTGCTACTTCCTTTAAAAATTCTTTTGCTTGTTCATTACAGTCAACAGCTACTGTATAAATATCAAGGACATCTATATTGTCACTTTTTGCAAGATTAGCTTCTGCTAAGGCACAAAACTTACCCTTGCTAGTGGTTGTGTCTTGTCCTGCCTTATCATAATAAAAACTTCCTTCAAGAACCTTTTTATTGTTATTCATATAATCATCAAGGTTAATTTTCGGTTCATAAATACGATTTGCTTCTCCATCTGAAAGAAGAACTATAATTTTCTTATCTCCAGTTGATTTTTTAAATATCATCCTTGCTTCATGAATTCCCCCTTGTGTAAAGGTCATATCCTTTGCAACAAGCCCATCAATAACATTAAATAGCTTACTCTTATCTTTTTTCTGCAAAAAAACTGTTCCATCATTTTTATAATGGATCACATCAGATGCAAAGCTAATAAGTGCTATATTGGTGTTTATATTATGAGCCTCTTGCTCTTTCCATATGGCCTCAGCCATATCCTTAGCTGACTTCTTAGCCTTTGTCATTTTAGTTCCATTCATTGATCCTGAAATATCAACTACAATAACCATGTCAACTTCATAAGAAAATCTATCATTTTTATCACTTGCAAGTACAGGGGTTACTAGTCCACACATTACAGTAAGACTAAGTATCCCTGCTAACATTTTTTTAAATAATCCTGTTTTTTTACCCATTACATCAAATCCTCCTTTGTGTATTCAGTTTCATTATCCTCTTCCTCATTGTCTTCTTTATCACTAGGTCTAAAAAAATCATCATTTGGAATTTCATCATCTTCAAAATCTCCAAATCCATCATCATTAGACTTAACAACCTTAAAGTAATATCCAGCTCCTACTACTGCAGCTACTATAAATAGGACCATTAAAAAAGAACCCTTAGAATCTTCTTTCTTGGGTTCTTCTGGTTCAGCTTCTTCTTTTTTCAATACTTCTTTTTTAGGTTCTTCCTTAATCTTATTCGTTCCATTTCTTTCCTCATCTTGCTCAATCATATTTAGTAGGTCTTGTTCTGATACCTCAGTTAAGAGTTGAACATTAGAATCAGGCTCGTCATGGTTAATAATAAGATGAAATACCTTGCCACTCTTTGTTTGAAAAGTAAGAAATTCTCTTGCATCAGCCTTTGGTCTTTCCTTCATTTGACCACCATTAGGTCCATCTATAGCATCTGTAATCTCACTTTTTCTTGGATATTCCCTATTATCAGCCCCAACAGACTCTGTAATAGTTCCCCTTGCCTGGCTAGGATCTGTAGGCTCATAGGGATTTTCCTTTGGTATAGTTGATTCTTCCTTTGGCTTATTTACATCTATTAGAAAACCATTGCCTGTTTCTGCTGGATTTAGTGAAGGCTTATTAACATCAACAGTAATGTTATCTTCCTTATTTTTAGCATTTTCAGGACTATTAACATCTATTACAAATTCTCTTTCAAGTTCTCGACTAGAGTCAGATGCAAAGACTTTAGATGCATAGCTTGTTCCAATTGCACTTACTATAACCAGTGCTAGTAATATCATTATAACTTTTCTCATGTTATTGTTCTTTTCCATAGGTCAGATTCTCCTTTTCAAATTCTTTACATATTTTATTTTCATTTTTTCTTGTTTTTTCTGTTTCAGTAAAAATCTTCACTGCTTCCAAAAGATTAATTTCTTGCTCATAACATATAGCCATAATCTCTTGACCTGCTATTTCCTCTTCTTCCAACCTTAAAAGTTCCAATTCATCTTCGCTTTTTTTAATTTGATCTTTTAGCTTTTTCTGGTCTCTTTTTATTTTCTTATATCTATTTTCCATTTTTTTATCCATTCATTAAAACCTCCTTCTTTTAATAGGGAAATCCCCATTTTGCACTACTTCCATAGTAGGCAATCCAATCTGAAAGCTTGGTATCCTTTACAATACCAATATTTTCTCTTATGACTCCATTGCCAACATAAATACCAACATGACCATATTTCTTCCCAGCCTGAGTATGATTATGAGTAGGTACTGCTACCATCATTCCAGGTCTAAGTTCTGAAAGGTCATTGCTATTACAGTACCAATAATACTGATCATTTGCGTTGCCTCCAGGTCTTGGATAACCTGCATTTACATAAACATTGCTTACCCATGCAGCACAGTAACCACCACCAGCTGTAGGTGTTCTATATGCTGCTAATACAAGAGCTTTTTCCTTATCTGAAAGATTAGGGTTGTTTACTAATTCCCCTATTATGGTGCTATCTGGAATAACAGGAGTTATACCACTTCCACCAAAATACTCCTCCATGTTACCACCTGTTTCAAGAAGGGCTTCATAGTGAGCAAGGTTTTCCTCGTATCCATCAAATTCCTCTCTTGCAACAGTATCCATTTCTTTTTTCGTGACTGTAACCTTCAAAACATACCAGTCATAAGGCTCCATTACACAGTATCTATCTTCACCACTTCCATAGCATACCTGCCTATATCTGGTTTCAACTATGGTTTCATAATCAACCTTATACATCTTATTAAATAGTTTTTTTAATTCTCCACTAAGGCTTGATACATCGGTTACTTGTCCATATTTGGCAGTTATAAAGCTTAAAAGTTCATGAATGTCATGACCTATATCAGTATTTCCTCCTACATGGTACTCGTCATAGCCTGGATAATAACTTTCTATATTGGCAAGTTCATCTCCTAGTTCATACTCTAGCTTGGTAAACTCACTATTTATATCTGCAAGAGTATCTTCCCCTGACAAGTAGGTGGTACTCATAACTTGGCTAGTTACTGATGATATTCCAGCTAGAAAGAATGTTGCAACTTGGCTCAGGGTCATAAAACCTATAATGGCTATAGCAAGAAGAATAAGGATCTTTCTTATATTTCTTCTTATTAGTTGGGAACTTCCTTTTAAAATATTTTCCATTCCTTTTTTTAGCCTGTCTTTGAAACCAATTGCAATATTATGCTCTTCATAGATTTTCTTTTTCATCTGCCTTCTTTTAATCAATTTCTTATAGGTAGTCTTTTTTTGAAAATCTTTTTCATTTTTCAAACCCTTGATTTCAGTCTTATATTCAGCTCTTGCCAAATTTTTCTGATGCTTTAAATTTAATTTTCTTTCAAGCTTTATGGGACTTCTTCTTTGCCTTTGAAGCTTGTTTTGGGCATGTCTTGTCATACTTGCATTTAGGTATAAACCTTTTTCACTTGCATCAATGGCTACATTTTCATCACTTCCAGCCCTAATATATTCAGCGGCCAGATAGCTTGCCCCTGAAATTCCTCCTGCAAATTTTCCTGTCTTATCATATTTAGGCTTGTGATAAAGTTTACTTGCCTTTTTCCTTTTTTGAATTAGTTTGCTTTCGCTTTTTCTATATTGTTTTTCTACCTTCCCTTCAAGGGCTATAGTTTGACTTGGAACTTTTTCACCTGTCTTATTAGCCATGCCAGCTTTAAGGTCTTTAACATCATCTGTAGTTAATTTACCATCTTTTTTGTTTATTTTTTTCTGATGATCATATACAAGCTTCCTCTTATAATAATCTTTCTTCTTACTATTATTTTTGAAACTATCTACGCCACTGGCTCTTTCCTCAAAATCTTCTACCCTTACCTCATCGTCTTCCTTATTAGGAATAATGAGATTGTTGGCATCATCTTTAAATAGGGTATTGCTTTCTATTTCCTTATCTAAATCTTCATGTTTTGGATCTTCAATCTTTTGCTTTAAATTATTTATCTGTTTCTGTTTTTTTACTTTTTCTACATTTATTGATTTATCTTGTAAATTATCTAAAGAACCCTTATCATATCCCTTTCTATCCTTGTATTCATCACTCTTCTTGCTAGTAACCTTAGTTTTTTCATGCTTTAACTTTGTTTTCTTTTTCATAATAGATTCATCAAATCTATCCTTCTCATGAACCCTTTTACCAAGATAGTTACTGGTCTTTACCCTTGCACCTATATCAAGATTTTTTTCTTCTATTATGACTTCCTTTACTTGCCTACTTTCAGTAGTAATCTTTTCTAAATTGTTTGAATCACCAGTCCTTTCTTCCTTAGCCCTATGTTTTTCTATTTGTTTTTGAGATAAAGAAAGTCCACCTTTTTTATCAGTGGACTTAATTTCTCTCTCAAAATTATTTAACTTAGACTTCTTTTCTACAATGTTTTCTTGAAATCTTTCACCATCCTTAGTTCTTTTATCCTTGTAATCCTTTGCTTTTTCACGTTTACCTATATCTAGATATGTTCTCCTTTTTATTTTCTTCTTATCTTTCATTTTAATCTACTTCCTCAGGTTTTGTTGTCATCTTCTGATACAAGATTGTATCTTTAGGGAACTTGTCAACAAAGGGAACAATAGTATTCCCAAAGAATAAAAGTCCCTCTCCTGCATTGGAATTTGTAACATAGTTTAATTGAAAAGGAGAAATTTTAAGTTTTTTGGCTAAGATTTCCCTATCTCCAGAAGCTTGGTTAAGCATGAGGACAAAGTCTGTATTATCAAAGATATTTTCAATTTCTGCACTTCCTAAAAGGTCTTTTACGTTTTGTGTTATACCTGTTGGAACTCCACCCCACTTTCTAAATCTTTTCCATATTTCAACTGAGTATTGGGCAGTTTGCTGATCTTTTAAAAGCAAGTGAAACTCGTCAATATAGTATCTTGTTGCCCTATTAGCCCCCCTATTTGAGGAAACTTTATTCCATACCTGGTCCTGTATAACTAACATTCCTATTTTCTTCAGTTGATTTCCCAGTTCCTTTATATCAAAGCATATAAGCTTTTTATTAAGGTCTACATTACTTCTGTTATTAAATACGTTTAAAGAACCAGTAACATAGATTTCCATTTCTGTAGCCAGCTTTCTTCCTACACTTTCTTCTTGTTCTTGGAGAAGATTATAAAGGTCACTTAGTATAGGCATATTTTCAGGTTTAGGGTCTGCAAAATAATCCTTGTATATCTTAGGTAGACACCTATCTATTACAGACTTTTCAGCTGCAGTTAGACCACTGCCACCTACTACAAGTTCAAGCATACTCATTATAAAATTTGCCTTATCCTTTAATGGTGCGTCTCCATCTCCATAGTTCATATTAATATCAAGAGGGTTTAGATAGTCTTTAGACTTAGCTGAAATTTTAATAACTTCACCCTTAAATTGTTTTACAAGACTTCCATACTCACCCTCTGGATCTGTAATAATCACATCATCATCTGTAACCAAAATCGCATTTGCCATTTCCCTTTTGGCTGCAAAGGATTTTCCAGACCCTGGTGTTCCTAGAATAAGTCCATTTGGATTTTTTAGTTTCTTCCTATCTGCCATTATAAGATTATGAGACAGAGAATTAAGCCCATAATATAAGCTTGTATTTGAACCCATAAAAAGTTCTTCTGTTGTAAAAGGCATAAATACAGCAGTTGATGAAGATGTTAATTGTCTTTTTATTTCAACCTCATTTACTCCTAAAGGAAGAACTGACATATAACCTTGCTCTTGCTGATGGTCTAGTCTTTTTAAGGCACAGTTATTACGGTTACATATGGAAGAAATCTGGGCTATAGTATTATCTAGCTTTTCCTTACTTTTGCTTAAATTCATAATGGTAAAGGTTACATGGAACATTCTCTCATCCCTAGATTGAAGGTCAGTCAAAAGATTTTTTATATCACTTCCATATACATTAAGGTCTGATGGTATAATATCCATATCATAGCCAGCTCTTACAGCCTTTTTTTGTTCTTCTATCATCATCTTTTGAAGGTCTGTATTCTTTCTCTTTACCATCTTAATAGCATCTACCTGATCTATGGCATGAATATGAAGGCTTACATACATATTATCTTCAATAGAAAGAATTTCCGATAAAAACCTATCTGAAAGCTCACTTGCTAAGATCTGAAAATGACTTAAGGCACAAATGTAATTCCCCATCTGCATATATTTAGGATTTATGAACTTGAATGTACTAGGCATTATAAGTTTTCTTGTGTCCCTATTTTCAAGTCCTTGTCCATCATAATCAAAGCTATTATCAGGATTTAGCATATCGTGAAGTAGTTTAAGTCTTTCAAGACCTACTAAGGTTTCAGCCCTTACCCCCATACTTTTTAAATTTGATAGGACATCTATCTCTATCCTCTCAAGAACAGGTTTGGCTTGGTCATAGCTTTCTGACTTTGTATTAACAACGATATACTTTGATTTTCTAAGACCATTATTACCCTTTGAAAGCTGGTCCTTAAGCATTCCCCTAAATTCTTTTCTTATCTCATCAAAACCATCCCCCTTACCTGGTATAGTAATTGCATTTTCCATTTCCTTAATTCTTCCTACCTGATTAACAAAGCTTAGTTGAAGCTCTGTTGTTGAATCAAAGGAATTTAAAAAGCCTGCAAATTGATTAAAGATAAGATCTCTATCTTCCTCAAGTGCAAGCTGATAGTTTATATCCTCATATTTTATAACTTTATTGTACTTTCCCTCACCGATATAACATATACCATTCCTATACATCTTCTTATAGGGAATGGTATCTTCTATGGTATATCTTTTCTTTTCCTTCTTTAAGAGTTCAAGGAATGAAGAGCTTTTCTTTTGGTTAGACTTAAGATTTTTTGTTTCCTTAACTACTTTTTTTAGCTCTTTTTCCTTTCTTTGCAGTTTTTCTTCCTGCCTTTTTCTTTTTTCTAAATTTCTTTGCTGAATCTGTTTTTTTCCCATTTATGTTTTGCTCCTCCTTCCTCATCTCTATAAATCTCTCCTTACTAACCCTAACTTTAGGTTGGTGTCTTTCATGAAGATATATATATTTAAGATATTTCTCACTTGAAAGCCCATCCTTCTCATAAAAGACCACAAAGAAAATAGGTATAGTTAGTATAATCATTAAAAAGACAGCTAGGTCATTACCAAGAATATTTCTTGTTTTTAGATATGTTGGAATACCAATAATACCTGCCACCCCAAACCCTATGAGCTGCCTTTTAGTAAGATTAAAAGCTACTTTTGTTTTAACATTACTTAAATCTTTAGGTATCTGAACATAAGCCAATCTCTATCACCTCACTATTCCATTAGCTTTTCTATTCTTCTTCAATCTCATCTATGCTTTCTTCCAATTCATCAGGGTTGATATTTAATATTTTTGAACTTTCACCTACACCTTTTTTATTTTTCTTAAGTCTATCAAGTTCTGCAAGGTGGCTATAGATAGTAGCAATTTCATCTTCAATTTCGTAAAATCTTTCATCAAAGCCTTCATAATCATCTATTCTCATTTTTATTAAGCTATTATGAGCCTTAGCAATTTCCTTCATAGACCTATTTGAACTCCATGTTTTTTCTTCAAGGTCATCTAAAAAGTCTTCTGTATTATTAAGTCTTTTGGTAAGCACACCCAACTTCTTTCTATTTATAATTTCAGAAGCTAGAAGACCTGCTCCTGTAAGTGCCAAGCCTATTATTAATTTTTCCTTTTTTATTTCCAAATCTATTCCTCCTCCATGTTTTTAATGAGCATTCATTATGCTCTTTGCAATTGTTCCACTCTTTAACATCATAATTCCAAGAAGTACCGTATATCCAAGAACTCCGAATATGCTAGCATGAATATCTGTGGTTACATGAATCGTCTTTACAAGAACCGCATATATTCCAAGGCATATCATAAGAAACAATCCCTGAAGCCCAAGTGCAAATAATCCTTTGATATAATTTGTTCCAATCTGACCCCATTCTTTATTTCCCATAGTTGCAAATGGAATTGCTGATACTGAGCTATACAAGCAAATTTCAATCATTCTTCCATAAGTTATTACGGTAATTATGATTGATACAACCTGGATTGAAAGCTTCACCAGTGAAGTATCCATTGCTATCAGTATCAGATTCCATAAGCTTTCATCTTTTAGATGATCTATCATTGCGGCCACATCCATAGCATCAAGGGATGCATTTGTATTTATCACGCCCGCCGCCTTAGTTACTAGTGTCTGTGATACATCAAATACTGCCATCGAGAAAGTGAAAGCATTACTTACAAACCATACTGCTATCCACATCTTGATAATGTATTTAAAGAAATCAAATGTATCTGTATCAGAGTGCATATTATTTTTCTCCATGACCATGTTTATGAGTTCTATGCACAAGACGGCGGTTATGATAATTCCCGCTATAGGGATAACTACAGTATCGTTAATATTCTTTACAAAGCTGAACACTTCTGCATTCCAGCTACTTGGTGTTTTCCCGACTTCCGTAGCTACAAGACTTACATTTTCATTTATATCTAAGAACATTGCTTCAAGGTTTGCTTGGATAATTCCGATGAAAATCTCCTGGAAAAACTCAGTTATTTTGTCGAAAAGTCCAAACATATTTTATCTACCTCTTTCTTAATTAAGTGTATTTGCAAGTAAAGGTATAAGTTTCATTCCAATAAGAACAATACCTCCGCCTGCCATTAGCTGCTTGATTCCTTGTGACTTTGCTCCAGGATTGTCATTTCCATATCCCTCCATAAGGTTAATTACTCCCCATGCCCCTAAACCTGCACCAATTGCAGTAACTAAAGTTTTTAAAACTGCTATTCCTTCTGTAAAAAATGCCATATTATTTTTCCTCCTTATTTTCTTTTTCAATTTTATTCATATGTTTTACTATAAAATTCTTATATAGCTTGTCATTATTTCTTCTTTCCCTAATATAACCAAAGACATGGACAAGATCTCCAGCCTTTAGTTCCTTTGCTACTTCTGACCATTCACCATAAGCTGCACAGTTTGTATAGTGCCTTTTCCCATTCTTCTTTTCTACAAGGGAGAAATTTGTTACATTGATAGTTTCACCATCCCAGTCAAAAGAAGCTGATTTTACCTCTCCTACTAGATTAGCTGTTACATTTTTCATATCTCTTTCTTTAAAATTTGCCATATTCTAATTCTAGCCTCCTCTTTTCTTTTTTGAAATAAAAAAAGCGACTGGACTTGTTTCTTATCCAATCGCTATAAATTAAATTTATTAACTTGATTGCCTTCTTTTATTGAAGGACTTCTCACCTTAACTTCCATATTCTCACCTACAATCTTGTTATTATTGACTCCTTATTGAGCTTTGCCTTACCCTGCCTTTTCATATATTCTTCAACATCAAAGAAGTTCCTATCATCATAATCTTCTAGGAACTTATAATTTTTATGTTTTGTAATATCAAATTTTTCTGATAGGAAAGGTCTTACACCTCTTAGTTGCATAATGCACTTGCTTCCATCCATTACAAAAAGCTCATCCTTGGTCATAAGCTCCTTACCAGTCTTCTGATAGTTAAGCCCAAAGGACTTCTGATTACTCCTTGTTTCTGATGTGTTAAATAGGTCTATAGTTTCCTTGCCTAATGTTTCTGAAATCTCTTTTAAAGTACCATTCTCCTTTCCTCCTAAGAATAAGGTTGTATCACAGTTTCCTATTATGGTATCTGCATTATCCTTGTAAATTGTCTTTAGTTGTGATTGTGCCTGTAATACAATACAGGCACTTATTTCTCTTGAACGTATTGTAGCTATAAGTTTTTCAAATTTAGGAATCAAGCCTATATTTGCAAACTCATCTAGAAGACATCTAACATGAATTGGTAACCTTCCCCCATATACATCATCAGCCTTATCGCAGAGCAAGTTAAACATCTGGGAATACATGAGTGATACAACAAAGTTAAAGGTATCATCTGTATCTGAAATTATAACGAATAGGGCAGTCTTTCTATCTCCTAGGGTATCTAGTTCCATTTCATCTTCACTCATTAAATCCCTAAGTTCTTTAATGTCAAAAGGGGCTAACCTTGCACCACAGGATATTAAAATAGATTTTGCAGTTTTTCCAGCTGCCAACTTATATTTGCGATATTGCTTAAGAGCAAAATGGTCTGGATCCTTTTCTTCTAAGGCATCAAACATATAATCTACTGCGTTTTTAAAGTTTTCATCTTCCTCTCTAACTTCACTAGCATCTATCATTGCTAGTAGAGTAGTAAAATTTTGTTCCTCTTTTGGTGTTTCATAAAAGATGTATCCTATAAGGGCTGTATAATAAAGCCTTTCAGCCTTTACCCAAAAATCTTCTCCTGCCTTTTCTCCCTCTCCTTTAGTGTTAGCTATAATAGTCTGAACCAATTTTAGAATATCTTTTTCACTTCTAAGGTAGGCAAAGGGATTATATTTCATGCTTTTTTTAAAGTTAATTGTATTTAGAGTTTTTATCTCATATCCATTCATTTCTAACATCTTGCCACACTCATGAAGCAAACTTCCTTTAGGATCAGTTACTACATAGCTTGAATGAAGTTGCATAAGATTAGGTTTTACAAAGAATCTTGTCTTCCCTGAACCAGAACCACCAATTACAAGAACATTTTTATTCCTTGCATACTTGGGATTTTTAGGTCGACTATTCATAGTAATTCTTTCAGTTTGAGTAAGGAGAAGATTATTCCTAAAATCATCATCCATGTATGGAGCAATATCCTTTGAATTTCCCCATCTTGCTGAACCATATTCCTCACCTTTTCTAAATTTTTTAGCGTTTTTACCCTTACTATAAAGAATAAGTTTCACTATTGCTGCTAAAATAAATCCTATAAGTAAATCTCTTGGATCAAAGCTAGGAAGATAGCTCATTATTTCTATTTCCAGGACCGCTTGAAATATACGGTCTATTGCATCACCTCCTACATATGAACTTACATGGTGGGAAAAAATATCTCCTACATAGAAAAATGCAAGATAAGGTATATTCTTCTTAAGAAAAATCTTCTTATCTTGCACTTGAAATAATTCTTTTATATCTTTTTTTATTTTTTCTATTACACTCAAAGTACCACCTCCTTAGCTTGGAGTTTCTTATCTTTCCTCACCCATACCTCTTTTCTCTTTTTCCTTTTTTATAGGATTAATTTTATCTAACTTTCCCTTATATTCATTCAGAAATTCAATGGTTGATTTCTTTTTTCTATCTAACTGCTTTTCTGAAAGTTTCACTTCATTTCCTTCCAGTAAAAAATCAGATATATCAAGAAAGTTCCAGTCTTTATCTCGTGGAATAATCTTAAAAATAGAATTGATAAAATAATCATTTCCATCCATTCTATAGGTCTGACCATGAACTGATAGATTTAAGAATCCTTCATCATCAATAAGAATGTCTACACCATTTTTAAAATCTGCATATTCAACTAACTCGTAAATGTCCCATAAATTTGAGTCTATAACCTTCATTTCTTTATCCTTATGAGCCAAATCTATATACTTATGAAGGACTACACAATTATAATCTTCTAGTTTTATTAGCTTTTCCATTAGCTCTTCTATTTCTTCACTATGTTTCTCAAATTCAAGCTCATCACAGTCAATAGAACTTTTTTCATTTAACATTAACATCAAAACCATCTCCTATTCCTTTAAATTTCTCCCATTTCTTTAAGTAGGGAGAAAAAATATGCTCTTCCTTCAGGTCTTACTACTGTATAAACTCCAGGCTCACCATTATATTTATTGATATAATCTTTTAATTTAAAGTAATCAGCTGCAGTTGAGTAAAATCTTAATTTCCCTTTTTGATTCCTATAGAGATAACCCCTGTCTATAAGTATATTTATAAACCTATTTTGAGAAACTCCTAATTCTTTTGCAGTATCCCTAAGGCATATACAGTCACCTAGATCTATAAACTTATCAAAGAATTCTCCTTTAGGTATAAGACCTTCTAATTCTCCTGTCCTTGCTTCTATTTGTCTTAGGGCTACAAGATATCCTCTTGCTAAAAGTTCTTGATCATTCATCTCTTCTTGGCCAGTAAAATAACCTCCATATTTCCTAATTGAAGGAAGGACCTCACTTGTTACCCAGTTCTTAAATCTTATGGCACTTTCCAGTTTACTTCCAAAGATAAGTGCATACATTCCAGATTCATTTATTACTAGCATATTTCTTCCCTGACCTGATACTGTAAAACACCGTTTCAGCTTATCCCCTTCATAAACATGGCTTGCTATAGCATCACTCGGTCTTTTATACCCTAGAGCTTCTGCTATATCTTTACCAACAAACCAAGGCTCATCGTCAATTAACATTATCCTTATTTGTCCAAACTCTCTATTTTCAAACACCTTTATTTTATACATTTATTTCACCTCATCTATCTCCTAAAAGTAGGTCTCTAGTTTTTCTTAATTTTTTTCTTCCTAGTTCTGTTCTAATGTCTTTTCCTACAATTTTAACTGGAATACACATCTCTCTAATCCTTGAATAAATCCTCTCTTTATCAATGTCATTACTTCCATTCATAATCACATCAAGGGGAATATTAGTTGAGATAATAGTTGGTTTCTTTGATTCATACCTAGTATTTATTATCTGGTAGACCATTTCATTTACATATTCTGTATTTCTTTCAATCCCAAAATCATCGAGAATAAGAAGGGATACGCTTGATAATTTTCTGTAATAATCATTCTTGTCAATATCAAATCCACCCTTCTCAATATCATTTATTATCTGTGGAATATTTCTCATCTTAACTCTTATTTGGTAGTCCTCTATAATTTTGTTTGCTATACAAGCTGCTAGGTAGGTCTTTCCTGTTCCTACATTTCCATGAAATATAAGTCCATTATTTTCCTTGGATAGCTCTTTAAAGTTCTTAACAAAATTCCTTGCTATAATTACTTCCTGTCTATCAGGAGCTATAAGCTTATCAAAAGTGCAACTATTAAGATTTCTACTTGTTAGAAAGCACTCTTCTTTAAATCTTCTAATATGGTCCGCTTCTTCTTTTACCTTCCTTAAGCTTTCCTCTTCCCTATCGCATTTACATTGCCTACGAAATAGTATCTTTTTATTTCCTAAGTAATTAAGTGGATCTGAGTCTATCCTCTCTTCACATTCTCTACAGTAAACATGACCATCTTTCTCAAATGCCTTATCTAGATTAAAAGGAAACTCTACTCCATCAATTTCTATAGTTTTTATTTTATCTTCCATTTTCTCTACCTCTCTTAATTATTTAAGTTCCACTCGCTTTCATAATCTGAAGGATCTCCTGTATAAGCTTTTTCACCCTTAAGCTTTCCTTCTTTTTTATCTTTTAAGTACCAGCTCATAATAGTTGAAGCATGGTCTTTATATATCTTTCCTGTACTTTGCATATAGGCTGATAATCTTTCTATATAATCATTTAAGTTAGGTATCTTTTCTTCTAATAGCCTTTCTTCTTCATCAGATAAAGTTACATTTAGGAAGGTTCCTTTTCTGTCTTCTTTACTAAAATCAATATAACTCTTATCAATCTTATTATTCTCTATATAGTTAGGTTGTCTTTTTGATAAGTCTAGACTTTTCTTTTTCACCATTCTTGAATTGTCAAAATCACCATTCTTGAATTGTCCTTTTGACAAGTCTTGATTTTCCTTTTTGACAGGTCTAGGATTTTCATTTCTAAAAATACTCATAAAATCTTTAACATAGATTTTAGTGGGGTTACCCTGTCCTGTTCTTTTCTTTTTTATAAGACCGATCTCTTCAAGATCTTTTATAAGTTTTACTGCCTTTTTAACCCCACACCCCAATTGTCTAGCTGTTTCTTCTACGGTAAAATATATATATACTCTTCTACTTTCATCTATCCAGTTGTTCTTATAAGATAAAGTGCTTCTTGATAAATACATGGAGTAGAGCACTTTGGCCTCTATTGATAAGTCCTTATATATCTCATCTTCTATAAGAACTACAGGTAAACGGATAAATCTAAAACTTTCAGAATCTCTTCCATAAAAATAATCAAAATCCATTGCATCACCTCTTCACAATAAAAAAGACACCTAAGATTTATCTTAAATGCCTGGTCCTTTTATCTCTCTTGTTCATGACGTTTTTCTTTAACTTTGTCTTTAACTGCCACATTTTTCACCCTCTCCTTAAATTTATTTAGTATTTCTTTTGTAGAATCTCTTTTATTTTCTTTCTTTTCTGATCTTTCTATAGCTTTTTTAAAGGCTAAGTCCATAGCCTTAGTATCCTTGGCTTGGAAAAATACAGAGTATAGTCCTGACTCCTTATTCTTCATAACAGAAAAATTGACACCATACCTATTAAGCTGCCTCTTTAGTTCCTTGACTTCACCTTTCTGTAAATCAATATTTTCTAGTTGGCCCTTCTTTACCATATCCTTAAGCTTTCTTGAATTAGTTTTTCTTTTTTCACTAAGATAGTCTGCAAGTGGCTGGCTTTTTTCAGCAGCATCTTCCATAATCTTTTTCATTGCTTTTAAGATAGCTTTTGCAGAATACTGTGCAACCTTAATTTCAATGTTTATAGCCTTGTTATTTACATCATCATTTACCATCTAGGCAACCTCCTTTCTAGGGGAAATAAAAAAAGCGGCCCAGATTTTTACGTCTGAACCGCTAAGATTTTTATTCTATGATTTTTTTATTTTAATTCCCAGTTCGATTTATATGGAACTGAATTCATTAACCCTACAGAGTTTTCATCCTGCCCCAGTAAAATATGGGCTTTCCCTTCTCTATAGATTATTGTTCCGTAACCTTGTTGTTTTTCTTCTTCTGTAAGTTGAATTTCTGGAGCATAGTTAATTTCAATATCATTATACCTATATAGTTTTTTCCACTCACTAAGGTTTATATAGTTTGAATTAACAACAGTTTCTAAAATTTGTTCTGCATCTTGTAATACAATATCATAATTATATTCATATAGTAATTTTATAGTATCTAATACTTTTCCTGAAGTTTTATTAACAAAAGATTGATTAAAAACAATAGTTATTTGAAATGTTTCATTTTCTATAATATGATACATTTTCAAAGCCATAATTGGTATAGATTTCACTACTTCTTTATCAAAATGCCATCCTTTATAAGTATTTTTTATTTTCTTTAAAAAGTATAAATTTGAAATCTCACAATTAAATCCATCATTATCTAAGTGCTCTATTATATAATCGAATTCATAAAGTTTCCTTCTAAAATCTTCTCCAAAATAGTAATCAATCACAATTTGATGAAGTGTTTTTTTATACTCATTTGAATATGGATATTCGTACTCTTTAATCGCCTTTTCAGTTTTTGGGACACGAAACCTAGCATTCTTTATTATTGCCAACAATTCATCTGTATAATTTACAAATGCTAATTTGCTAGTTCCTTTTATATTAATTGAAATTTTGTCATTGTAAATGTTCAAATAAACTTCATCATCAATTTTTATTCTATCAATATTTGCATCATCCATTGAAAAGCCTCTCCTTTTCTAATTTTTTAGTATCCAATATAACCACTCCACTAAATCCTTCCTTCTCATGCACTGCTTACAACAATTATACCTAATTACTCTAAGCAATGCATGAATTATTTTTAATAAAAGTTCCTGAAACCCTTGATACTAAAGCATTTATGCACCCTGTCACTATTATGACACGTTCCCCTGTTTCCATTTCAATTGTTAAATTATATTTTCCTTCTAGCTTATCTGATAAAGGAATACTATTTTTTAGTTGAATTTTTTTAATGTTTTTTAATATTATTTCTTCTGTTAATCTTATGTCATTATTTTTAAATCCCTTTTCTTCTATAAATTCTTTTTGACCACTTAAATTATTCTTTCTTTTACCCATATCAATAGTAAAATTAGACATATCATTTATTTGACCCTTAAAACATTCTATTACAGAATTTACCGCATCTATCTGAAATTGTTGTTCTTTAAATTTAATCTTCATATGTACTCACCCCTATAATACCTTAATTTTTGTATTAGGTGACAAACTTTTAAATATTTCTTCTAGATTTATTCTATTAGCACTATTTTTAAAGCTATTATCTCTAAATATAGCAGTTGATGGACGTCTTTTAGCTATCTCTTTGATTAATTCTTCATCAATTTTTTCTTCAAAACAAGCTATAAGAGAATTCTCATCTACAAAGTATACTTCTTTTTCTTTTATGATTTTAGTATAAGTAGAAAGAGATAGTTCTAGACCTGATTCCAATATCACTTGAGTTAGTAAGTCTAATCCGGTTCTATCTTCTTTTATATTAGATTCTAAGTCATCTAAAAACTTTTGTTCTAATTCATCCGGTAAATAATAAACATCCTTCATATTGCTGGAATCTACTTTATATACTCTAAACCCATAATCTATATGTGCATTTGTCTCTTCTTTAATCTTTTTAGCCGCTCTACGAATTCTCTCTTTACCTATTTCAGCTATATTTTTATATCCTGCTTTAAATGCTTCTGATTTCTCATCTGTTTTCTCTGGGAGTTGTACCATAATATATCTTCTATTTCCGCCATCTTCAGCATTAAGTTGCATTACTGCATGGGCTGTAGTGCCAGAACCTGAAAAGAAGTCTAGGATTACGGAATCTTTAAGTGATGTAAATTTTAATAATCTTTTCATTAATTCTAAAGATTTAGGATTATCAAAAATTTTACCTCCCATAAGATTATTAAAATAGCTACTCGATTTTCTATTATCTTCATAATAATAGCTTTTAAGTAACTCAGTGGCCGTTTCGATTCTTTTTTTTATTTTAGGAATTGTCGTTTCATCTTCGCCCCACTCTATATCTCCCATACTATCAGCGATGTCGAATGTATTTTTGGGCCATCTATATCCATTTGAAGGTTTTTTACATATCTTTCCAGTAATGGGGTGTATAATATTAAAATCATACCCTCCAGGTCTTGTATTTGCAGAATTTCCTGGATAGTAAACCCCTTTATTATCTACATATGAATAATGAGAAATACCTGCTAAGTCTATTTTATTTAATCTAATTGTATCTTTAATCCATCTTTTTAATTCTTTCTGTACTATTCCTAAATTATTGCCATGTTCTTCTCTTAATTCATCATATTTCTTAGTGATGTACTTTGCTTTTTCAGATTTAATTAACCAAGGTTCTTGATAAATCATGTTTTTAGCATAACAAACTATATACTCATGTTCTATGGATATCTGGGAAGGATTGTTATCAGTTGCTGTTTGCCAAGTAATTCCTCCAACAAAATTTCTTTCTCCAAATAGCTCATCACATATCTTCCTCAAATTATGTACCTCATTATCATCTATAGATATAAATATTATTCCATCTTCACTAAGTAAATTTTTAGATAATTTTAGTCTTGAATACATCATAGTTAACCAATTACTATGATATCTCCCGTGGTATTCTGTATTTTGAAATAATTTATTACCTTCTTCATCCACTTGTCCTGATTCTTCTCCATATTCATCTTTATCTTGAGTAAAATTATCTCTATAAACAAAATCTTTTCCTGTATTGTAGGGAGGGTCTATGTATATACACTTTACTTTGTTTAGATAAGATTCTTGTAGTAGCTTTAATACTTCTAGATTATCTCCTTCAATATATATATTTTTCGTATTTTCCCAGTTTGAACTTTCTTCTTTTACTGGTCTTAAAGTTTTATCTATAGGAGTATTACTTTGCAATATAGCTTCTTTCTTACCAGGCCAATTTATGGTATATCTTTCTTTATTTCCCTCTATTATTTCATCACTTAATTCTTGTTTTAATAATTCAAAATCTATAGCATATTTTATGTTTCCACTTACATCTTTCGTTTCTGTGATAACATTGGGAAAAAGTTTTCCTATGCTTTTTATATTTTCTTTTATTAAATCTTTTGATTTCATGATAAGTTTTTCCACTTTTTAACTCCCCTATATTTAAATAAACTATTCTAATTATCTTAATTTATAAGTCTACTGTTACATTATCAAGTCCATTTTCATAAAATTCTTCATTATATTCTTCTTCTCTACTCCATATCTTTCTCATTAGCTCTTCGTGATTTATATCCTTTTTTTCTCCAATATATTCTTTAGAAATATCTCTTTTTGCCAAATTTGATGATAATTCATCCCAGAAAACCTCATTATCATATTCTGATATTAATTCATTAATTTTACTCTCATCATGTTTACGGGTTTCAAAAAACATATTAAATTCTTTATCAAATTCAATTAAATCCTCATATCCAAACTGTTTTGCAAAGGAATAAACATATTGTTTGATATCTTCATATTCTTTTATGATTTCATCAGGTACCCTGTGACCATTTATAACGTATTCTCCTGCAAACAATAAGTCTAATAATATTCTAAACTGTTTTTTTGTAAAATTAATTTTCATGTTTTGTACCTCTTTTCAGTTTTTATTTCAATAGTACTAATATTATTAGTATCCATATTTATCCATCATATCTATTTGAAATTTTAATAAAATTAAAGTTTGCAACTTTTGAAATCATTCATCACTAAAGTAATCAATATTTAATTATATCATAAATCTAGCTTTAATCTATAAAAACCTTAGAATAAGTGTAAAAAGAACCATCCCTGTTTTATTTTTTGCAATTTTGTTCAGAATTATCTTTACTAAAATCTTCTATTTTTATCTATGAAGTACTGGAGATACTCTCTTATATAAGAAGTGTAATTATTGAAACTACTGTTCCTTTTAAAAGATTAAAGTTTTATAGTCTACTACATATAACCCCTCGGAAGGTCCATAGAACACTGTGACTTGGAACAACATCCCACTTCTACGCTTAATAGTCACACGTTGTTGCCTATTTGATTCATTTTAATCATATATTAGCTATTATTCTAAGTCAAAAATTAGTTCAAATTCTAAATGTTATGATAATTATAAACATAGAATTGCTTCCCTCTACTAAGCCATGTGAAATAATTTTGACATATTTGACTTTGATGCTATATTTATATTTAATTATTGCATGATTGTCAAGACAAATTGATTTTGCTGAACGCTCTTTCCATACTATTAAGTGCATCCTTCCATATTATATCTGATGCGTATTCATTATTAGCCCTATATCTTTCCCATAAGTTCAATAGGATTTCTGATGACTCTATCATCTGAATATACTCGGAACTATGATTTTTGATATTTTCAAATGTGCCTCTATTTATAGAAGTTTTTATAAATGCTTCCTTCAACAACTCATCATTGAGATTAAATTCATGTAATTCCATTAATATATAAATATCATAATAATCACGCATTCTTGTAGTTGTAGTTCCTCTTGATAGAATAGTTTCAAGTTTTTCAGCAAATATAGTCTCTAGATTATAAGCAAGAACAGATATGGTTCTATCTTCTAATAATAATTGAAATTTATATTCAATAGCCCTTGGAGTTATTTTATCACCTGTTGTAATATCTACTTTCATAGTTTGCCTAGTTTTATCTAAAATAGATTCAATTGATATTCTAATTCCCGGATATTCAGCTTCATCTCTAATACTTTCAACTTTAGATAATTTCATAAGTACACCATCATCAATAGGTATAGATAGAATTTCATTAAAAATATCTTTAAGTTTATCTTCCGTTAATTCAAAACCTCTTATAGTAGCATCCATATCCATAGTTGATCTAGCATCAATACCAACAATTGCAGCAATAAGCATACCACCTTTTAATATGAACTGATCCCTATATTCAGATAACGATATTCTTTCTAGTAACCTTTCAAGCATAAAGTTTCTTAGAAGAATTTCAGCATTAATTCTTTTATCTCTAGATAAATTTCTAATTAAAGCTTTTAATTGTGTTGATGTTTTCACAGTAACACCTCCAAGTAAGTACGAAGAATAGATTCAATTCTCAATTCTTTAGCGTATTTCATCAATTTATTTAAATCCTTTTCTTTCCTACAAAAATATCTTTTAAGAGAATCATTTACGATAGCAGAATCTTGATTATTTCTATCTCGTAAAATATCGCAAATAGTTCTCTCCATATTATAAGTCTTTACTTCATTTCCAAAGGCAGTTTTTTTAGTACATACGCCTAGTTCAAACCATTCTTTTTTTATGGTATGAACAATTAAACCTTCCTCTTTAAGCCTAGAGGGATTATAACCTTGGGGTACTGTAACAACATATTGTAAAGGATCTCTATCTGTTAAATCATGGAGATATAGTGCTGTTCCATGGGAGTAAATCATTCTAGTTCTTTTCAATTGATTGATTAAAAGTCGGTCTTCCCAGATATCAGGAGTTATATAAATACCATGGCTAACTCGCTCTAATTCACCTTCTTTAACTAGAATGTTTAAATATTCACGGTGAATATTATTTTCTTCAACTAAACTTGTAGTTATGATTCCACCATGCTTTTTTATAATTTTCTTTAACCTATTTACTCCTGTCATCATCTCACCTCATTTTTGACATCTGTGCTATTATTATAATTATTAATAGCATCATTGTCAAGAGGAATAGGTTGATTTTTCCACTAGCAAAATAATTACATGAAGAAATGTCAAATTTAAAATTAAATTTAATTATAACAATATAAGTTTTAGTCAGCAGTAATAGAATCTTTTATAAATATGAATACGATTATTGCTATGCTCAAAGAGCCCCACGCAACGGATACTTTGGCCTACAAATTAAGACCCGATAAACAGATAAAAAGTGGTGTCTATCCTCTGATAGACACCACTTTTTTATTCTGACTTTTGAAATAACCCAATAATCGTAATGATAATACCAACAACCCCTAATATTAGAAACCCTATGACAATAGGCGTAATGCCAAATAATCGCCACATTTCCATATAGTAAGTTGAGCCGTTAAGAGTATAGTTACTTGCCATAGTTGCACCACAAAGAATTGCAAACCCAATAAAGCCAGTTACAAACATAGATATACCTAAAATCATTTTTTTCATATATTTTCCATCTTTCTACGATATATTGTTCTTTCCGTATTTTATTTTTTGCTATCTTGTTTAGAATTATCTTTACTAAAATCTTCTATTTTTATCTATGAAGAACTGGTGATACTCTCTTATATATAAGAAGTGTAATTATTGAAACTACTGTTCCTTTTAAAAGATTAAATGGAACTATTGCAAAAAGTATTAAAGTTTTATAGTCTACTACATATTTATTTAATTTACTTGCCATAGCTATTATTTGATCTAATGGTAGTATCTTTGAATATAGAGGAAATATCACAAAGTAATTGCTAAGACTTGCAAATATACTCATCAATATAACTCCTATAGCTAAACCTACTACAGCCCTTTTAAAAGTCTTTTGTTTATAGTATATAACTCCTGCAGTATAGGCAAGTACGCTTCCTACGAAAAAGTTTGAAATTTCTCCTACTCCTCCTGTACTTGAACCCTGCACTAAAAGATGAAGTATATTTTTTAAAAGTTGAGTTATAACTCCTGCCATAGGTCCCATGGCAAATGCGCCAATTAAAGAAGGTAAATCAGATATATCTAATTTTAAAAAAGGTGGTGCAAACCATACTGATAGATCAAAAAACATTAGTACCATAGATATTACACCAAGTACTGAAATCTTGACCATATTCTTTGTGTTAAAAGTGTCTCTTGTTAAAGTATACATAATAAATCCCTCCAATTTAGTTTTTCTTCGGGATTGAAAAAAAGCCCCGAAGATGATACTTCGGGGCTAAATTAGACATGTTAAACACGCGTCTAATACATCTTCTCTTATCCAGACTATAACTGTCGGCCTTGGAATTTAACCAAGTCAACCTATAAATAGGCTCGCGGGCTTTACCGCCGGTGAGGATTTACGCCTCGCCCTGAAGATATATATTTATTTAATTTAATTATATATTTTTTTCTTTGCCCTGTCAAGAGTGATTATTTTAAATTATTCAATAACTATTAAATTAGTTGTAAATTATCCTTTATTTCTTTTCATCTTATATTTTATCAGCATTTAATTATTTGTTTATTTGATTGCATTTATCATATATTTCTCTTCCAAAGCTTCTTTTGACATAGGTTTTTCTAGATAGAAGCCTTGAATTTTATCACAAGATAAATCCTTCAAAACTTTATATTCTTCATTCTTTTCTACTCCCTTGGCTATTGTTTCTATTCCTAGTCCTTTAGATAGTAGTATCATAGCATTTACTATAGAAACGCCATCTTCATTATCTAATTTATCTATAAATTTCTTAGCTATCTTAACTCCATTTATCTTAAATTCTTTTAAATCAGAAATAATTATAGGGTATGTCCCAAAATTATCAATGTGTATATCAATTCCAATTTCATTTATAGAGCATAAAAGTTTCTTCATATATTCAGGTGATACGGATAGACTAAGCTCTGTCAACTCTATAGTTACCCATTCTGCTTTCACTTTAAATTTTTCTAACATATATTTAACATTATTAAAAAATATCTTATTGTGTATACAAGCATCTGCTACATTTAGGGATATTTTATAGTTTGTACCATATTTTTTATTCCATTCTCCTATCTGCTTTAAACTATTTATAAAAACCCATTTAGTTATATCTTTTATTTTATCTATTTCTTCTGCAATATAGATAAAATCATTGGGATAAATTATACCTTCTGTTTTGTGATTCCATCTAACTAAAGCTTCTATAGAAGTTAGATTTCCTGTTTCCAAGTTAAAAATAGGTTGGTATTCTAAAAATAAATCTTTTTCAAAATCGATTGTTTTAAAAAGCTTTTCTATCTTTCTTCTAAATGCTAATTTCTTACTTAGTTCATCACGAATTAAGTATTTATTAGAGCCATACTTTTTAGCGTTATACATAGCCATATCTGAAAGCTTTAATAAGTCATCTACATTATCACAATCTAAAGGATATCTAGCAACTCCTATACTTGCTGATATAGTAAATTCACTTTCGCTTACTACTATATGGTTTTTCAATACTTTATCTATACTTTGCCCTAGCTGATTTATTTTATCCTCATCTACACTTTGATACACTCCAATAAATTCATCTCCACCGAAGCGGGCAAATAAGAAGTCCTCCTTTTCTAGGGATTTAAATCTCTTCCCTACTTCTCTAAGCACTATATCTCCTATGTCATGTCCATATACATCATTTACTGTCTTAAATTTATTTAAATCAATATAAAAAATAGAAAACTCTTTATTATCTTCAATAAGCATCTTTATACATTCTAAAGAATATGATCTGCTATATAATTTTGTTAAAAAATCAATTTTTGCACAGTCCCTAGTATTGATATTCATAATTTTTGTCACCCTTTTCTATAATTTATTCTATTATCTATCATTATCGTACATTTTTAGTTAAACTTTAATCAAAAAATATAAATTACAAATTTTCCATTATAGAGAAGTCAAACATTGGTGACACGACCCCTGAAAGTTTACTGTGAATAATACTTTTACCTCTATCAGCTTATTTAAAATTATTCAACAATAGGAAACTTTATAGTAAATTTAGTTCCCTTACCTAGTTCGCTTTTAAACGAAATCTCGCCATCATTTTCCTCCATTATATTTTTAGATATTATAAGTCCAAGCCCTGTTCCCTTATCACCCTTAGTAGTAAACTTTGGTTCAAATATTTTTCCAATATTTTCTTCTGCGATCCCAGTACCCGTATCTTCAATTTCTAAAATAATATGATCTTCTTTTTCATATAACCTTATATCTAGAGTTCCTCCAGTATTCTCCATGGATTGTATAGCATTTAATACGATATTTAAAATTCCTTGTTTTAATTCATATTCATTTCCATATATTTGTCCAACTGTACTTACAGTAAGATTTGTTTCTATATAATGTCCCTTAGTATTAACTGAGTTTAGTTCATATTTTACCATATCTAATATAGTAAATAAAATATGCCTTAGCGAATTTGCCTTTTTATCTTTTACACTATAACCATTTATAAATCCATAAAATCTGTCAATAGCATCCCTACATTCAAATGTGGATTCATTTATGATCTTTAAATTATCCTTTACTTCTTTAGAATCAACCTTTGATGCTGAGAGTTGAGATAATCCTGATATAATAGCTAAAGTATTTTTGAAATCATGAAATATACCTTCAGATAAATTTACTAGAATCTTTAAGTATTCTTCTGGCATCATATCCCTGGTATCTTTTATTTGCCGATTCCCCACTACTTTCACACTCCTTAGACCTCTTTCATAGTTAGAGATATTCTTCCTTTCCCTTTATCTATATCTATTATCTTTACCTCTACAATATCACCAACTGTTACTATATCTTTTGGATGTTTTATAAACTTATTTGAAAGTTGTGATATATGAACTAGACCATCTTCCTTAACACCTATATCTACAAAAGCACCAAAGTCAACTACATTTCTTACAGTTCCTTTTAAAATCATATCTATCTTTAAGTCATCTAAGTTTAAAACATCTTGTCTTAAAAGAGGCTTTATCATCTCATCTCTTGGATCTCTACCTGGTTTTTCTAATTCTTCTATTATATCTATCAATGTAGGTTTTCCAACATTTAGGTCTTTAGAAAGAGCTTCTATATCTTTATCTTTATATTCAATTTCTAAAAGCTTTAAGGCTATATCATAACTTTCTGGATGAACTCCAGTATTATCTAAGGGATTTTTAGGATTCTCAATTCTTAAAAATCCTGCACATTGTTGAAATGTTTTAGGACCAAGCCCTTTTACTTTTAGAAGTTCTTTTCTTGATTTAAACTTTCCTTTTTCTTCTCTGGTTGATACTAATGTTTCGGCTACTTTATTAGAGAGACCAGCTACGTAGCTAAGGAGTGAAGGACTAGCAGTATTTAAATCTACTCCTACTTTATTTACACATTCTTCTACTACTCCTTTTAAACTTTCATCTAGCTTTTTTTGATTTAAATCATGCTGATATTGTCCTACCCCGATATGTTTTGGTTCTATTTTTACAAGCTCAGCTAATGGGTCTTGAAGTCTTCTGCCTATAGAGATAGCCCCTCTTATAGTTACATCTAGGTCTGGAAATTCTTTTATACCAATTTTAGAAGCTGAATATATAGATGCTCCCGCCTCACTTACTATTATATAGGATACCTCTTTGTTTAATTCCTGTAAAATTTCTGCAACTAAGCTTTCCGTTTCTCTAGAAGCTGTTCCATTTCCAATTGCCACTATATCTATATCGTACTTTTCTATAAATGATTTTAGAGTTTCTTTAGCTTTTTCTATGATTTTTTCAGAATGTGTTGGATAAACTACTGCATTATCTAAAAATTTACCTGTTCCATCAATTACTGCTACCTTACACCCTGTCCTAAAACCTGGGTCAAGAGCTAATATATTTTTATCCTTTATAGGTGGCTGCATGAGTAATGGTTTTAGATTTTCAGAAAATACCTTTATAGCATCTTCTTCTGCTCTTTCTTTAAGATCATTTCTAATTTCTCTCTCAAGTGATGGAAAAAGTAGTCTCTTCCATCCATCTTCTACTGCCCTTTTAATAATCTCTTTCGTAGTAGAATCTCTTTTTAAAATTTTAATATTTATTAATTCTAATATCCTATTTTCATCTACATTTATATTTACCTTTAATTTCTTATCTTTTTCTCCCCTGTTTAAAGCAAGGATTCTATGATTTGCAATAGACTTTATTGGTTCTTTATAGTCATAGTACATGCTATAGACAGAAGTCTCTTCATCTACCCCTTTAGAATTTATAATTCCACTTTGCTCTATGATCTTTTTAGTGTCTTTTCTATAATCTGGATCATCTGAAACCATCTCTGCTATTATATCTTCAGCCCCTGCTATTGCCTCTTGTGCAGAGGATATACCTTTTTCTTCATTTATATATGTATTTAGAACGTTTTGGAGATTTTCTTCTTCTATTTTCTGCTCAAGTATTATATGAGCTAAACTCTCTAATCCTTTTTCCTTTGCCATAGACCCCCTAGTTCTTCTCTTTTGTCTAAATGGCCTATAGAGATCATCTAGTCTTTGAAGAGTTTGGGCTTTTTCTATTTCAAGTTCCAATTCTTTTGTAAGCTTTTCTTGTTCTCCTATAAGTCTTTTAACTTCTTCTTTTCTAGATTCTAAATTCCTTAGATAATTTAGTCTATCGGCTAAATCACGAATAGTTTCATCTTTCATTTCACCTGTCTGTTCTTTTCTATATCTTGCAATAAATGGAACAGTATTTCCTTCATCCAACAAAGCGATAACGTTTTCTACAAATTTCTGTTTTATTTTAAACTCTTTTACAAGTATTTCTAATATATCCAAATAAACCTCTCCTTTTATGTACTTTTACGTATATTATACTACATTAAAGTACGAAATCATTTTTAATTCAAAAATTTAACAAGAAAAGACAAAGCCACTTTAAGTAGTGACTTTGTCTTTTAAACATTCATTTATAAAATAATCGATAGATCCATCCATTACTTTATCTACATCACCTATCTCAGCATTTGTTCTATGATCTTTTACCATACTATATGGATGAAAAACATAGGACCTAATTTGAGAACCCCAACCTATTTGAGAATAGTTTCCTTGTAGATCTTCAATCTTTTCTTTGTTTTCTTCTTCCTTAAGAGATATAAGCTTTGATTTTAACATATTCATAGCCGTTTCTCTATTGGTATGTTGACTTCTTTCTGATTGACATTGAACTACTATACCAGTTGGCAAGTGAGTTATTCTTATGGCAGAGTCAGTAGTGTTTACATGTTGTCCACCAGCACCTGATGCTCTAAATGTATCTACTTTTATATCTTTTTCACTTATCTCTATATCAGTTTCTCCAGTAAGTTCTGGAAATATATCTACACTTGCAAAAGAAGTATGTCTTTTACCAGCACTATCAAATGGCGATATACGAACTAGCCTATGAACGCCCTTTTCACATTTTAGATACCCATATGCATTGTGACCCTTTATAAGAAGTGTTACAGCTTTTATACCACCTTCAGTATCTGATATAAGATCTAGTGTTTCTACATTATACTCCTTATTATCTGCCCATCTCCTATACATCCTAAGAAGCATCTCGGCCCAGTCTTGAGCTTCTAATCCTCCAGCTCCAGAATGGATAGAAAGAATAGCATTGTTTTTATCAAACTCACCTCTTAAAAGAGCTTTTAATTTGAAATCTTCTGACTCTTTTACTATCTCTTCCATTTCTTTTGAGATTTCACTATCATTTTTATAGTCTTCTTCCTCTAAAACTAGCTCTATCAAAACTTCTAAATCTTCTATTTTAGCTAAAAGATCATCGTAAGTTTTTATTTCACCACTCATTTGTTTTGTCTCTTTCATAATCTCTTGAGCTTTTTCTACATCACTCCAAAAATCTACTTCAAAAGAAAGTTCCTCATTTATCTTTATTTTTTCTCTAAGAGATTCTAGGTCAAAGAGACACCGCTAGTTCTTTTATCATATCTTTTATTGTATTTAATTTTGATCTTTCTCCATAGATATCTTGCATTTTTTTCCCTACTTCCCACAACATTTTTTGTATTTTTTACCACTACCACAAGGACAAGGGTCATTTCTTCCTATTTTTTTATTCTTTACTATAGTTTTATTTACTTCCTCTCTATTAGATGAGGTAGGTTTTGCTACTCTTTTTCTTTCTATTTTTTCTGGGTTTTCAACATGATATAAAAGCCCTACTGTCTCTTCCCATATGGAAGCAGTCATCTCTTCAAACATATCAAAGCCTTCCATTTGATATGAACGCACAGGATCTTCTTGACCATATGCACGAAGCCCTATGCCTTGTCTTAACTGATCCATTGCATCTATATGATCCATCCATTTGCTATCTACTACTTGAAGAAGTATTATTCTTTCTATTTCTCTAAACTTTTCTTCTCCAAATGCTTCTTCTTTTTGAGAATATTTTGCTTTTGCTTTCTCTAGTATATCTTCTACTAGTTCTTTTTTTGTAAGGGATTGTATATTATTCTTATTTAAGAATCCTTTTTCAAGGTCAAATAGTTTTATAAGATAGTTTTCTAAGCCTTCTAAATCCCATTCTTCAGGGTACTGAGATCCATTTGTATATAGTTCTATATTGGTTTCTATAAGATTTTTAGCCATATTAGCTATATCATCTTTAATACTCTCACCTTCTAGAACCTTTCTTCTTTCGCCATAGATTATTTCTCTTTGCTTATTCATTACATCATCATATTGAAGTACGTGTTTTCTTATAGCAAAGTTATTGCCTTCAACTTTCTTTTGTGCTCCTTCTATAGTTCTAGTTAATAGGCCATGTTCTAATGGCTCATCATCTGGCATATTCATAGTTTCTACTAGCTTTGTAAGTCTATCTCCACCAAAGAGTCTCATAAGATCATCTTCAAGAGAAATAAAGAATCTTGAACTACCTGCATCTCCCTGTCTACCAGAACGGCCTCTAAGCTGATTGTCAATTCTTCTAGATTCATGTCTTTCAGTTCCTATTATATGAAGTCCACCAACTTCCATTACCTTTCTAGCCTCTATATCTGCCTCTTCTTTATGTTTTTTATATAAACTCTCATATATTTCTCTAGCTTCAAGTACTCTTTCATCATCAGTTTCAAAAAATCCATCTACAAGGTTTATAACTTCCTCTTCATATCCTTTTTTCTTAAGATCAAGTTTGGCCTTGTTTTCAGGGTTTCCTCCAAGAACTATATCAGTTCCCCTACCAGCCATATTCGTAGCTATAGTTACAGAACCATAAGTACCTGCATCTGCTATTATTTCAGCTTCTCTTTCATGGTATTTAGCATTTAAAACTTCATGTTTTATCTTTTCATTTTTAAGCATTTTACTAATTAGTTCCGATTTTTCTATTGTTATAGTACCAACTAAAATAGGTTGCCCTTTAGAATGCTTTTCTTTTATTTCTTCTACAACTGCTCGAAACTTACCCGCTTCATTTTTATATACACTATCGGGAAAGTCTTCTCTTTGAATATCTTTATTTGTAGGAATTTCTACAACATCTATATTGTATATTTCTCTAAATTCATCTTCTTCTGTCTTAGCAGTACCAGTCATTCCTGATAGTTTTTTGTACATTCTAAAGTAGTTTTGAAATGTAATAGTTGCAAGAGTCTTTGACTCTGAACGAACATTTAAACCCTCTTTAGCCTCTATTGCCTGGTGAAGTCCATTGCTATATCTTCTCCCTTGCATAAGTCTACCTGTAAACTCGTCTACTATTAAAACTTCTCCATCATTTACCACATAATCTATATCTTTTTTCATTATACTTCTAGCCTTTAAAGCTTGATTTATATGGTGGGCTATTTCCATATTGCTAACATCTGATAAGTTTTCTATTCCAAAATATTTTTCTGCCTTTGCAGTCCCATTTTCGGTAAGACTACATGCTTTAGACTTTTCATCTATTAAGAAGTCTACGGTTTCTTCTTTTATTTCTCTATCAAAAAAGTCATTCTTCTTTTCATCTTGAGTTATCACCCTACTACTTAAAGTTCTAGCAAAACTATCGGCTAAATTATATAGTTCGGTTGACTTATCTCCCGCTCCAGAAATTATAAGAGGAGTTCTAGCTTCATCTATAAGTATACTATCTACCTCATCTACTATTGCAAATGATAGTGGTCTTTGGGTCATTTCTTCTTTATAGATAACCATATTATCTCTTAGATAGTCAAATCCAAATTCATTGTTTGTACCATAAGTAATATCTGCCCTATAAGCTGCTTTTCTCTCTTCATTTGTAATCCCATGGATAATACATCCCACAGTTAAACCTAAAAACTCATAGAGTTTACCCATCCACTGTCTATCTCTATTTGCAAGATAGTCGTTTACTGTAACTATATGAACTCCTTTTCCAGCAAGACCATTTAAATAAGCTGCAAGTGTTGCTACTAGAGTTTTACCTTCACCAGTTTTCATCTCTGCAATTCTTCCTTGATGAAGTATAATCCCACCTTGAATTTGCACCTTAAAATGCTTCATGCCAAGTACTCGCCATGAAGCTTCTCTTACAACTGCAAATGATTCAACCATTAAATCATCTATAGTTTCTCCATTTTCTAATCTATTTCTAAACTCTTTTGTCTTTTCCTTTAATTGACTATCTGTAAGTTTTTCCATTTTGCTTTCCAAATTAAGTATCTCTAATACCATTGGTTCTATCTTTTTAAGCTCTTTTGTACTATAATCTCCAAAGAGTTTTTGTAAAAATCCCATATTTTTACCACCTTTCAATATAAGCGCATCATTTATTTTACCACTTATACTAAAGAGTTTCAACTTTTATGGAATTATTATACATAAAAAAGTTGTAACCTTAGGGCTACAACTTTTTTATGTAATTTTAAATTTAATTTTGTGGTTCTATAAGTCCATAATTTCCATCTTTTCTCTTATATATTACGCTTATATCATCTGTGTCACCATTTCTAAATACGAAAAAGTTGTGACGAAGTAATTCCATTTGAAGTACTGCTTCTTCATAGTTCATAGGTTTTATAGTAAATCTCTTTGTTTTTACAATAGTTGGTTTATCATCATCGTCATCTTCTTCTTGAAGCGGCATAACATTTTCAAATCTTATAGTTTGTCCTTCCTTATATTTCTTTTGAAGCTTTGTTTTATATTTTCTTATTTGTCTTTCCAATACATCAATAGCTCTATCAATACTAGCATACATATCATCACTTGTTTCTTCAGCTCTTATAATAGTTCCTGGAATATCAATTGTAACTTCTATAGTTTTATTATTCTTTTGAGTGCTAAAAGTTACATTTCCTACAAGGACTCCTTCAAAATATTTTTCTAACTTATTTAATTTTTTTTCAGTTACCTCTCTTAGTGCATCTGTCACTTCTACATTTTTTCCTACGAATTGTATATTCATGTATTCAGCCCCTTTCTATATAAGTAAAACTTAAAACTTATATATTTAATAATATATTACCCAATATCATAAAAATATATCACATGTATTTTTATAATATTGTTTATAGCTTGTTAATAATTAATCTAATAACTTGTGGATAATGTTAATAACTTTGTGGATTAATGTGTTTGTCCTTTTTTTCATGTGGATAAGCTTATTAAACTTTGTGGATTTAAAAGAAATAAGTTTATTTACTCTATTTTTGTTTCCTAAAAGGAGATATTTGGGTATAATATAAACAAATATATTAAAATAGGGAAGTGATTTAGTGCCTTCAAATTTAACACTGGAACTTATAATTCTTTTTATATTAATACTCCTATCAAGTTTTTTCTCCGCTTCAGAAACTGCTTTAGTTTCTTTAAGCAAGATAAGACTTAGACAAATGGTTGATGAGGGAGTTAAAAATGCCAATATTGTAAGCACGCTTGTAGATAAACCAAACAGATTACTAGGTGCAATTTTAATCGGGAACAATATAGTCAATATTGCCGCCTCATCTCTTGCGACTTCTATGGCTATTGATATATGGGGTAGTAAAGGAATAGGTGTAGCAACAGTAGTTATGACACTAGTAGTACTTATATTTGGGGAAGTTACCCCAAAGTCTTTAGCTGCTCAAAATTCAGAAAAGACAGCAATTAGAGTATCAAAACCCATATATTTTATAACAATAATTTTGTCACCCCTTATATATGTAATTACATCTATTACAAATATATTTATAAAACTTATGGGGGGAAGCATTTCTAAAACTCAACCTCTTATAACTGAAGATGAATTAAAGACTATAGTAAATGTAAGCCATGAAGAGGGTGTTCTTGAAGTAGGGGAAACAAAGATGATCTACAATGTTTTTGAATTTGGTGATTCACAGGCTAAAGATGTTATGACACCTCGAACAAATATGGTAGCTTTAAGTGTAGATTCTTCATATAAAGATTTGGTAGAACTATTTAAAGAAGAAACATTTTCAAGACTGCCAATATATGAAGAAGATATAGACGATATCATAGGAGTGCTTCATGTAAAGGATCTTATCTTTTCTATAGAAGATAGAGAAAACTTTAATATAAGAGACTATTTAAGACCAGCATTTTTTACCTATGAATTTAAATCAACTCAAGAACTTTTTCAAGAGATGAGAGATAATAACTATCCTACAGCTATAATATTGGATGAGTATGGTGGAACAGCTGGTATGATAACTACAGAAGATTTAGTAGAAGAAATTGTAGGAGAGATAACCGATGAATATGATGAGGGAAATGAAGAAATAGTTGTCATAAAAGAAGATGAGTATATAGTGGATGGAAGTATGAAGATAGATCTCTTAAATGATTTAATAGGTACAACTATAGAATCTGAAGATTTTGATTCTATAGGCGGTTTTGTAATAGGATTGCTTGGAAGATTTCCTGAAGAAGAAGAAATGGTAGAATATGACAATATTAAGTTTATAATAGAAAAAATAGAAAAAAATAGAATAGAAAAGATGAGAATACTTACCTAATTCTCATCTTTTCTGTATTATAAAGGTTTTTTTTGTTATTAGAACTTATAAGAATAATAGTGTATAATAATGATTAAATGATTTAATTTTTAGGGGGAGAATATGAACACGGCAAATTATGAAGGATTAAAAAAGATAGAACTTGATGTTACAAAAAAGCTCTTTAAATATATATATAACAATGTAAATTTAAATAAAGTGATGGAAGAACTTGATGGAGAGTATTCTTACTTTTATGATACCGAAAACAATATAGCCTTTAATATATGGCTTAGTTTAGATTATATCCATAAAGATGGTAAAACTTTTACAGAAAAATTTTTAGAAGAAAAGTCTAATTCTTTAAGTAAAAAAGAAAAGAAAATTTTAGAGGAAAGAAAAGATTCTTATGTGTCTTTATTTGAAATAATAAAATATGATAAAGATTATGTAAGAGTAAAAGATGTTTTAACCCAAAAAGATTTTTCACTCCTTGAGCCAGAACTTCCAAATATAATTAAAGAGGGAGAATATGTATTTTCAAGAATAGGAAAAAGTTTAGATAATTATAATTTTATAGGGGATATAAATTATTTACCCCTTTCTAGTAAACATGATTTTATAAAAGATGTTCTCCGAGATTTCAATCTTACAAGAAGAGATTATAGAGGTCTTACTATGAAAGATTACTTAAAAAGATTTGGACTTAATCTATATAAAATATATGATGAAACTATCTTTAACTTAATAGAAAAAGAGGGTGATTTAGAATTTTATAGGATAAGTGAATACGATGAATTTGATGAATTTGAAAACTATTTGAATTTAAAGATAAATGAAAATGAAGTATTAGAACATATAAATAATCTATCAAATATAGTTGAATCTTATTTTATAGATAACGATAAAGCCATAGAAGATTTACCACATATAAATTTAAAAAGATTTTTTATATGGTCGATAGAAGATGGTTTTATAGGGGTAAAAAGAGAACTAATCTCTTACATTAAAACTTTAAAACTATATTTTGAATTTTTAAGTAAAAAGGACAACTCTTTTAAATCACAATATGAAAAGATATTAAAGATAAGTGAAACTCCATTTAAATATATAAAAAAGATAAATTCTTATGAGAAAAGTTTTAATATAGATATAAATCTCTCTTACTATATATCGGATATGTTAAATTCGGATTCTTTAAAATTGCTTAGAGATTTTGATATATTTCTTATCTATATAGAGGGAAAGACTCTAGACTTAACACTTAAAAAATCATATATTAAAAGAGATGATCTTTTACAAATAAATAATCATCTAGAAAGCAGAACAAAAATTATTTCAAAAGCCCCAAATCAAAGAGATTTTATAAATATTAACTTTTTTTACCATTTAGCTCTAGAATTAGAAATTTTAACTATAGATAATAATAAACTCTACTTTAATAAAAAGGCAATGGATTATTTATTATTAGAAGATAGTGAAAAATATATCCTCTTATTTGAATATCTTTCTACTAAAGGTTTTGTATTAAATGTTTTAAACTTTAAAAAAGATTTTTCAAAGAAAGAAAAAAATGACTTTTTAAATAAATTGGCCTTAATGAATCCATCAAAGAAATATTCTCATAAGTACTTTTCTTTAGAAGGTAAAAATCATTTTTTCTCTTATGGAAGATATTTTAAATTGCTAGGTTTAATGGACTATAGTATATATGAAGAAAATTTTATAAAGATTACAACTCTTGGCAAAAAACTTACTAATTATGTTCTTCAAGATAAAGACTTAGGGAGTAAAACAAATTTAATAAACTTAAAGGATTTTATAAATTAAGTAGGAGGATATCATGGAAAAACTATTTTTAGAAGATTTTACTAAATATAAATATTTATCAAGCCTTAAATTTTCACCAACTGCTTCTCATACAGCTTTTATATGTAATGAAGTAGATTTAGAAGATAATAGCTATAAATCACAGATCAATCTATTAGATAATAATGATAACACTATAAAAAAACTAAAAAACTCTAAGCATCAAAGCAATCTTGTTTGGAAAGATTATGAGACTTTTATTTTTTGTGAAGACTTTCAAGAAGATAAAAAACGACGTGAAAAAGGGGAACCATTTACTCGTATTTGTGAAATGAAAATAGAAGATGAAAACCCAAAAGAACTATTTGAAATTCCTTTAAATATATCCTCTATAAAAATTATTGATGATGAAAATTTTATTTTTTTAGCTAGTTTTGATCCTGCTTTTTCAGAATTTCCAAATCTTGATGCAGAAGGAAAAGATGAACTTTTAGATAGCTTAAAAGAAGAAAAAGATTATGAAATATTAGATGAAATACCATTTTGGTCAAATGGGGAGGGTTTTACTAATAAAAAGAGAACAAAACTATATCTATATAATATAGCAGAAGAAATTTATTTACCTATCACAGATGATTTTACTGATGTATACTCTTTTGAATTAGATAAAGATAAAGAAAATATACTTATGATAACAAACTCTTTTATAGATAAGAAATATACTTTTACAGATCTCCAAATATATAATATAGAAAAAGATTTTTTACTTAAAATTTCACCTTTTGAAGGTTTTGACTATTCATATGCTAATTTTTTAGAAGATAAAATTATATTTATAGGCTCTGATATGAAGGATTTTGGATTAAATCAAAATCCTCACTTTTATAGTTGTGATTTAGATGGATTTAGAGTTAAAAAGATATCATCTGATAGATTTGACTTTAGTACTACTAATTCTATAGGAAGTGATTCTAGATACGGCAGTGATTCTACAACCTTAGTAGATGAAAGTTTTTTATATTTTGTAACAACTGAAGGAGATTCCTCTTTTATAAATAGGATAGATATAAATGGTAAGATGGAAAAGCTGACAAATAAGAAGGGTTCTATTGATGGATTTGATGTTAAAAATAGAAATATAGAATTTATAGGTCTTAGGAGTTTAAGACTTCAAGAGATATATCTTTTAAAAGATAAAAGAGAAATACAATTAACAAATTTCAATCAATGGGTTATGATTGATAAAACTCTTTCCATTCCTGAAAAACTTACATTTAGAACAGAAGATGCAACTCTTATAGAGGGTTGGGTTCTGAAACCTACCAATTTTAAACTTGGAAAAGATTATCCAGCTATTTTAAATATTCACGGTGGCCCTAAAACAGCCTTTGGAGAAGTTTTCTTTCATGAGATGCAGTATTTAGCAAATGAAGGTTTTGTAGTGTTTTTCTGCAATCCTAGAGGTAGTGATGGTAGAGGAAATAAGTTTGCTGATATAAGGGGAAAATATGGAACTATTGATTATGAAGATATTATGGAATTTACAGACCTAGTTTTAGAAAAATATCACTTTATAGATAAAGATAGACTAGGGGTTATGGGTGGCTCTTATGGTGGATTTATGACCAATTGGATAATAGGTCATACTGGCAGATTTAAGGCTGCTATATCTGAAAGAAGTATTTCAAATTGGATATCTAAGTTTGGAACAACTGATATTGGTTATTATTTTGTAGATGACCAGATAGCAGCTACACCTTGGAATGATTTTAACCAATTATGGAACTCTTCCCCTATGAAATATGCTGATAAAGTAACTACACCTACTCTTTTTATTCACTCAGAGGAGGACTATAGATGTTGGCTTCCAGAAGGAATTCAAATGTTTACATCTTTAAAATATCATGGTGTAGAGTCAAGACTTTGTATGTTTAGAGGAGAAAACCATGAATTAAGCAGATCTGGTAAACCTAAACATAGGATTAGAAGATTAGTAGAGATAAAAAATTGGTTTGAAAAATATTTAAAATAAATTAAGGAGGGTGCTCTTATGAATTATTTCTTGCAAAAACTTACAAAAATAAGATTTATTATTTTTTTAGATCAACTCCTCTTTAGAATAAAGGATGATGAGGTATTTGCAACGGGCACTCAACTTACATTTTTTTTGATACTTTCTATATTTCCATTTATTATAATGCTTTTAAATATTGTGAGCTATACCCCTTTTATAAAGCAGAGTATTTTATATGATATAATATTTTATCTTCCTCTTGAAACTCAAAAACTTTTTCACGGATTTGTAAAAGAAATTGCAGTCTCTAGCAGTCAAGAACTTTTATCTATCGCTGCTGTTCTTGGAATATGGTCTGCTTCATCAGGGATGAAAGCTGTAATAAAGGCAATAAATAAAGCCTATAATTCTGGAGAAAACAGGTCATATTTAAAACTTAGACTTATGTCTATTGTCTTTACTATAGCTCTTTTACTTCTTATTGTACTGGTGTTTATGACCCTTATATTTGGAGAAGTACTAGCTAATAAGCTATTTACATTTTTAGGTCTTAGTTTCTTTTTTAAGACACTTTGGTCTTATATGAGGATTGTAATTCCTCTTTGCTATATGATATTTATATTTGCACTTCTTTATAAATATAGTCCATGTAGAAATAAGCTCCATAAAATAGAGTTTACAAGTACTCTTCCGGGCGCTATATTTGCGACACTTGGTTGGATGCTTACCTCCGTATTTTTCTCATACTATGTAAATAACTTTGGAAGATTTGCCATAACCTATGGCAGCTTGGTTGGAGTTATTCTTCTTTTTATTTGGCTTTATATAAGTAGTATAATAATAGTACTTGGCGGAGAAATAAATGCTACTTTGGATTTTTTTAAAACCTACGGATATAAACTTCATATAGATAAAAGTTTGTTAGTAGGTATTATTCACAAGTTTTAAATCTTTCTACTTGAGGTAAGGGCTAATGCAAAGATAGCCTTTGCCTCATTTTTTATTAATTCCATAGCACATTCTTCCATAGTTGAACCACTTGTAATTATATCATCTATTAAAAGTATGCTCTTTTCCTCCACATCTTCTTTTCTTTTCACTTTGAAAACATCTTTTAAATTGTGTTTTCTATCTTCTTTATCTAAAAAATGTTGATCCAAAGTATGATTGCTTTTTATAAGTGTTTTTAAAAGAGGAATATGGAGCTCTTTAGAGACAAACATGGCTAAGAGTTCTGATTGATTATATCCTCTTATAGCTTCTTTTCTTCTATGAGATGGCACAAAGGCTATAAGATCTACCTTTTTATCTAGATTTTTTTCATATATAGTTTTAAGTAGTATTTCCCCTAATGGCTTATATAAAAAGGATTTATCATTAAATTTATATCTTCTAATTATATCTTTCATAAATCTATCATATATAGTTGTATAATAGCACTCACTTATAAATGATGAGTCTAAAAAGACTTCTTTATTTACTATTTCTATATTGTTTCTACAAGATCTACATATATAGTTTTCTATTTTCAATTCATCTTCATTACAAAAATAACATAGATTTTTTGTAGGGAAGATTAAATCAAACACACTTTTTATATATTCCATATCTTTTCTCCTTAGCTATAAAATACATCTATATATTCTCTTATCTTTTTATCTAAACTCGAATATCTCTTAGTTATTCTATTGTTTTGTATCATCATATGAAGGAACTTTTCTTCACCAACTAATACCACAAGTTCTCTTGCACGAGTTATTCCTGTGTATATTAAATTTCTAGTTAAAAGCATAGGTGGCCCCCAGTGTACTGGCATTATAACTACTGGAAATTCACTTCCTTGAGATTTGTGAACAGTTATTGCATATGCAAGCTTTAGTTCATCTAAAGAATTAAAGCTATATTCTACTATCTTTTCTTCATCAAATATTACTTTTAATATATTGTCTTCATTGTCTATAGATTCTATATATCCAAAGTCTCCATTAAAAACTCCTTCTCCCTTTTCTAAAGTCAATCCTCCTTTTATTTTTTTCCACTCCAAATTATAATTATTTTTTATTTGCATTACCTTATCTCCAACTCTAAAGAGTTCATCTCCAAATTTTTTCTCAGCTTTTAAACTAGATTCTGGATTTAGAGCCTCTTGAAGTTCTTTATTTAGAGAATTTATACCAACATCACCCTTTTTCATAGGTGTTAAGACTTGGATATCTTTAAGAGGATCATAATTATAAAAACTTGGAAGTCTTTTACTATTTAACTCTATTATAGTTTTTAAACTCGTTATAGGGTTATTTTTAGATAAAAAATAAAAATCTTTATCCTTTCCATTTAATACAGGAAATTCTCCCTTATTTATTTTATGGGCATTTACCACTATCATACTTTCTTCTGCTTGTCTAAATATCTTATCTAGCATAACTACTTTTATAGATTCAGAATTTATAATATCACGAAGTACATTTCCAGCTCCAACGCTTGGAAGCTGATCTATATCTCCTACTAGTATAACTCTTGTTCCTTCGTTTATAGCTTTTAAAAGACTGTTCATAAGAAGTATATCTATCATAGATGATTCATCTATTATGATGACATCTCCTTCTATAGGAGTGTCTTCATCTCTATTAAATGCCATATCTTCTTCTAAATAAGAAAACTCTAAAAGCCTATGGATTGTCTTGCTCTCTCTTCCTGTTGTCTCTGTCATCCTCTTGGCAGCTCTTCCTGTAGGTGCTGTGAGGACTACTTTCATCTCTAAATCTTCAAATATCTTTATGATAGCATTTATTGTGGTAGTCTTCCCCGTTCCAGGTCCTCCTGTTATTATAACCACTCCATTTTCTATTGATTCTCTTATGGCTAAAAGTTGTTTTTCTCCAAATTCTATCTCTTCTTCATCTTGTATGCTTGTAATTTCTTTTTCTATATCTACTTCCAACTCTTTAAATTCTTGCTTTGAGAGTTCTACTATCTTTCTAGCGACATTGTTTTCTGCTACATGAAAAGGTGCATAGTAGACTAAGCTACTTTCTAAACCATTTACTATATGAAAGTTTTTCTTAAATATAAGATCTTTTATAGACTCTTCTATAAGAGAGTTTTCTACCTCTAGAAGAACGCTAGTCTTATTTATAAGTTCTTCCTTAGGAAGGTAACAGTGTCCATCTCCTGCACTTCTCATCATTACAAACTTAAGCCCTGCCTCTATTCTATATGTAGAACTTAAATCTATTCCCATATTACGGGCTAAAGCATCTGAAGTTTTAAATCCTATTCCATATATGTCTTCTGATAATCTATATGGATTTTCATTTATTAATTTTATAGTATCTTTACCATACTTTTTATATATTTTTATACCATTATTTACTGTAATATCAAACTGTTGAAGATATACCATTATATCTTTTATCTCTCTTTGCTCTTCGTAAGCAGCAGATATCTTTTCAAGCTTTTTTTGTCCAATTCCAGGTATGCGCTTTAACTTTTCAGGATTATATTGAATTATATCTAGTGAATCTTCTCCAAATTCAGCTACTATGTTTTTAGCAGTCTTAGGTCCTACATATGGAAGAAGACCTGAAGATAAATAGTTTTCTATTCCTTTTAAAGTAGATGGTACTGTGGTTTTAATAGTTTCAAACTTAAGTTGCTCTCCAAAGGTATCATGATAGATCCATTCACCTTCTACTTCCACCATTTCATCTAAATTTATAAATGCAGCATTACCTACTATAGTCACCATCCCATCAGAGGATTTAAGTTTTGCAACAGTATATCCATTTACATCATTTCTAAATATTATCTCCTCTACTATACCTTCTATAGTTAGCAAAAAAACCCCTCCTATCATAAGTAAATTATAACATAGGTTTACTGCATATGTACAAAAAGATGACTGATAAACAGTCATCTTTAGAGTACTTTTGCTATTGTATTTGAAAGTTCGTTTATACTTTCACTTAGCTGATTTAGTTTTCCTTCTATCCTTACCAAGAGATATATGGAAATGACTATTGGAAAACCTAAATTAGCTATATGAGTATATATCTCTTCCATTTTTTATACCCTCCTTAGAATTCCATAGTCTCTACTGTTGTCTTTATAATCCTAGCTGCCACTGATTTTACTAAATCTGTATTATTGGATATAAATATATTTTTTTCTAATATAGTATCCATAGCACTTGCTATCTGAAGCTCCTCTAAGTCTTCTTTAGGTTCTGCTACCGATAGCTTAAATTTTTTATTTATTCCATCTAAAAAGTCTAGCTCCAAAATTGTATTTATCATTTTCTCACCTCCAACTTAATATTTCACTTTCACTATTGAGATATAAGTGACATCTCTTCAACCCTCTTTACATTTAAAAGGTCTTTACTTTGAAGTGTTTGTAGAGCTAAAGCTGTTTCATAGAGTTCTTCATCTAAAGCATCAGTTTTTATCTTACTATATGTTTTAGAGATAAGCTTTTGCTTTTCATCTACAATCCCTCCGTCTAATTCTAGTTTTAAATTTGTCTTTTCTTTTACATTTTTTATAGCCATTTTTTTCACCCCCTCTCTTCTTGTTCAATATATAGCTCTTAAGAAAGAATTTACTATTTAAATTAAAAAAAGATTTAAACCATTTCTAGTTTAAATCTTTTCATCTATCTTTTTTCTATTTTTTTAAAGCTTCTACCTTGTCTAATCTTTCCCAAGGAAGATCTAAATCTTCTCTTCCAAAGTGACCATAGCTAGCTGTTTGCTTATATATAGGTCTTTTTAAATCTAAATCCCTTATAATTGCAGCAGGTCTTAAATCAAAGTTTTCATTTATAAGTTTTATTATTTCTTCATTAGAAACATTACCAGTTCTAAATGTATCTACATATATAGATAGTGGACGAGATACCCCTATAGCATAAGCTAATCCTACTTCACATCTATCACAAAGCCCAGCAGCTACAATGTTTTTAGCAATATATCTAGCCATATAAGAAGCTGATCTATCTACTTTTGTAGGATCTTTCCCAGAAAAAGCTCCTCCTCCATGTCTTCCAAAGCCACCGTAGGTATCTACTATAATCTTTCTACCTGTAAGCCCTGAATCTCCCATAGGTCCTCCAACTACAAATCTTCCAGTAGGATTTATAAAGTACTTTGTTTCTTTATCTATAAGTTCCCTTGGAACTATCTTTTCTATTACATGGTGTATTATATCTTCTTTTATAGTAGAGATCTCTACATCTGAACTGTGTTGAGCTGATACTACTATGTTTTCAATTCTCACCGGTTTTCCATCATGATATTCTACTGTAACTTGCGTTTTACCATCTGGTCTTAAATAGCTTAGAGTGTCGTTTTTCCTTACATCTGCAAGCCTCTTAGCTAGTTTATGTGATAGAGATATAGGTAGGGGCATAAGCTCATCTGTCTCATTACAAGCATATCCAAACATCATCCCTTGATCTCCAGCCCCTGTTTTATCTAAACCGTCTTCATCATCTTTATTTACACCCATAGCAATATCTGGTGATTGTTCATTTATAGAAGTTAAAACTGAGCAAGTCTCAGCATCAAAACCATACTTTGCTCTAGTGTATCCTATTTCCTCTACAGTGTTTCTAACTATCTTAGGTATGTCTACATAGCATGAAGTGGTTATCTCTCCAACTACTAGAACCATTCCCGTTGTAGCTACTGTTTCACATGCTACTCTTGCTTCTTTATCCTGTTCAAGGATTGCATCTAATATCGCATCTGATATTTGATCACATACCTTGTCAGGATGACCTTCTGTTACTGACTCAGAAGTAAATAAAGTCTTTTTCATTTTTCTTCCTCCTAAATTTAAATATAAAAAAACCTCTCCACAAAGAAAAGGTTAGGCATTTTAAGCTTATACCTCATCTTTCAGAACCAAAGTCCTGTGGGATTTAGCACCTTGTATAAATACTGGTTGCCGGATTTCATAGGGCCCATACCCTCCATCGCTCTTGATAAGGAACTATTTAATTTTACTAATAGATTTTATCACGGATAAAAATAATAGTCAAACTTATTTTTAAAGTATTGTAAATATACTATGACTTATAGTTAGGGTTATTATACCTGCTACGACTATTCCTAGTGACATTGAAACAAATGCTTTTTTTACATCTAATTTTAAAATTGATGAAATAAGTGCACCTGTCCAAGCTCCTGTTGTAGGAATAGGTAAAGATACAAATATAAAAAGTCCAAGTAAACTATATTTTTTAATAACACTCGATTTCTTCATAGATCTTTCTTTTATCTTTCCAAGAGTGGCAGAAAAAAACTTTGTCCTTTCAAAATGAATCATAACAGGGTTTAGGATATTAAGCAGTATAAATACCACAAGAATATTGCCTAATATACTTATAATTGCACTTTGCCAGGGATTTAGTCCTAAAGATATACCAAGAGGTATAGCACCCCTAAGTTCTATCAAAGGAAGCATAGAAAAAAACATAACTATTATTTCAACTTTTAATTCTTCAAGTATTTCTATCATAAAGTCCAATTCCCCTCTCCCTATATTCTATTATAGCCTCCTTAAAACTATTATTCAATAAAAAAAGAAAATAAAACATTAATCTTTTTAATGTAAATTACGAAATACGTTGAATTAATTAGATATAAGTAGTATTAATTAGATAATCATGCTTATATTGCTTATAATACTATTTCATATCTTTATAAGACTATTAAATCTAAATTAAAGGTATTGCATTATTTTTGGATATGTCTTATACTATAATAGTTGGCAAAAGAGAAACACGTTAACAAAACAACGGGGTGTAGCGCAGTTTGGTAGCGCACGTGGTTTGGGACCATGGGGCCGGGGGTTCAAATCCTCTCACCCCGACCATAATAAGTCGGTAAAAGAAACTATTTGATATCAAATAGTTTCTTTTTTTATTTTAAAGCTTAAATATTAAAATAAAAAAGACTAGAACCGGGTTCTAGTCTTTTTTATATCTTTTGTTCTTAAATATAGCGTTGAGAAATATGGTTTATTCATTTGTTGCTATATATTTTCTCTTAGTGGCTTCCCCACCTCTAATATGCCTTTCAGCTTTATTAGTATCTAATATTTCCTTCACCATAGATGCTATAAGAGGGTTTATCTTTGGTAGACGCTCAGTTACATCTTTATGAACAGTGCTTTTGCTAACTCCAAAAACACCTGCAGCCTGCCTGACGGTAGCCCCTTCATTTAGTATGTACTTCGCTATTTCTAAAGTCCTTTCCTCTATATAATCCTTCAATACAATAACCCCCTCTTAAATTTGGGTATATATATACATATGCCTTTTTTTAAGGAATAGAACGAGGATCTACTATATTACCATTTTTTATCACTTCGAAATGTAAATGGGATTCCATTAACATCTCTATATCTGCAGTTTTTCCAACTACTGCTATATAATCTCCCCTTTTTACCTTTAGGTCTTTCTTTATCATATTTGTATCTCCTAAATTAGCAAACTTAGTAAGAAGCCCATTTCCATGATCAAGTATTACTACTTTCCCCCATAGTGGATCTTCATTTATTTCCTTTACTCTTCCATCTAAAGGTGCCTTTACCTTTTCGCCAATTTTAGCTGCAATATCTATACCCGGATGTGCTCTCCACTCATCTAAAGTCTTAGAGTAAATTAAATTATCCTTTGTAAATTCAGTAATTATCTTACCACCTACAGGCATTATAAATTTACCCGTGCTTTGTGGCTCCTCTTTTTCTTTTGGTAAATCATCTTTTGATATTGTATTTTCTGAAAAAGTTTCTCTAACCTCTTCTTCTTTTACTATCTTTTGTGGCTTTTGCTCTTTTACTTGTTGTATAGGCTTGGACTCTTCTTTCTCTTTGTTAAGATTATTTTCTTGTTTGGGTTTTTCTTTAGGAACTTCTACTTTAGGAACTTCCTTTTTTGGAGTTTCAACTTTTGGAGTTTCAACTTTTGGAACTTCTTTTTTAGGAATGTTTTTCGAAGCCTCTTTTTTATTTAATTCTGCTGGCAAATCCTTCATCTGCTCTTTAGTAAGTAGTTCTCCTCCTTTAGGATCTACCTCTTGAGTAACTACATAGATTGTACTAAAAGCCACTACACCCACACATATAAAGAGAAATAATAAAAATCCATTTTCTTTTACAAACTTTACCAATTTTTCTTTCATCTTCTATCACCTCTAATACCTATTATTTCCACTTCTGCTTTTTTAATACCTTATAAATTAGAAAAAAGATGTAACTTTTTTAAAAAGTTACATCTTTTTTATCTCCACTTTTGAATAATAATGTTTTAATATTTGTTCAAATGTATTACCATTTTTAGCCATACCATTGGCTCCCCACTGACTCATTCCAACTCCATGGCCATATCCATGAGTTTCTATCTCCATAAGCCCTACCTTTTTATCATATAAAAACTTAAAGTTAGTAGAGTTCAATTCAAATATATCTCTTACTTCTCTACCTTCTACAATTATACCATTTATAGATAGTTTATTTATTCTTCCACTTGGAGTCTTTTCTACTAATTTTATTTTTTCTAAAAAATCATTTTCTTTAAGTTTGGCCTTAGGAAACTTAGAGTTTATGGCCTTTACAAATTCAGCCTTAGTTAGAGTCTTTACTTCTTTAAACTTTGGCGCTTCTTCTTCATGTGGACTTTTTACTGCTTTTAAATAAGGAGAATTATTGGCAAATACATTTACAGAATCCTCTGTCATACCTCCACTTGTCGAATGATAAAGTGGTTCTATAATTTCTCCTTCATACATAATAACAAGATTTGCTGTAGTATTTACTGCCTCTCCTATCTTATCCCAATAATCCTCTACCCATTTTTCTCCATGTACCTTTTGTAAATCTTCTAAAGATAAGTACGCCTGACAATGAACTCCAGTACAAATAGGTGCCTTGGGATGATTAGGATGACCATCTTCAAACCTTAAGCTCTTATTAATAGCATAAGTTCTAGCAGCGACTGCTTGCGCTTTTAAGGCCTCTATATCAAATCTAGCTGGCATCTCAGCTGCAACAACTCCCTTTATATACTCATCTAATAAGATCTCTTTTACCTCTTTAGTATTTTCATTGTATACTTTTATATATTCAAATTCTTTTTCGCCTATCTTTAAAGGAACACTTGCCTTTTTGATAGATTTAGCCGTTTCATCTTTTTTATTGTTTCCATTTTCTTTTTTCACAAATCTCTTTCCTTCTGAAACACTTTTTATTGATACAATGTCCACACTTTTAGCTATAACTGAAGGAATTAGAATTGTTATTAACAACATTACAAGTAAGTATCCCCCAAATCTTCTCATGTCTTCCCCCTTATCACTTTAGTATATATATACTTATTCTAAAGCCTATCATTTTATTCCTTTAAACACAAAAAAAGAATAAGAATAATCATATTCCCATTCTTTTTTACAAATTAGTAAGTTTAAACTGTTTTTCTATAAATAATAGCTCCAAGTTTTGAAAACTTTTCCTCTATACCATCATATCCTCTTTCAATATGATATATATCTTCTATCTCAGTCTTTCCTTCAGCTACAAGTCCAGCTAGGACTAGAGCCGCTCCCGCTCTTAAATCTGTAGCTTTTACAGGTGCTCCTGTAAGGCCATCTACGCCTTGAATAATAGCTGATTTACCATCTATTTTTATATTTGCACCCATTCGTTTTAGTTCATCTACATGCATAAATCTATTTTCAAATACTGTTTCTACCACAACGCTTGTTCCTTTACAAAGTGTTAACATAGCCATAAATTGAGATTGCATATCTGTTGGGAAACCCGGATATGGAAGAGTCTTTACATCTATAGGTTTGATTTCTCCATTACCTATCACCCTTATATTATCATCATTTTCAATTACTTCTACTCCTGCTTCTCTAAGTTTTGCAATTACAGGTTTTATATGGCTTGCTATAACATTTTCTACTACTACATCTCCACCAGTTATAGCCGCCGCAACTAAAAATGTTCCCGCTTCTATTCTATCAGGAATAATTTGATGTCTACATCCACCAAGACGTTTAACACCTTTTATTTTTATAGTGCTAGTACCTGCTCCCTTAATCTTTGCACCCAATTTATTTAAAAAGTTTTGAAGATCTATAATTTCTGGCTCCATAGCCGCATTATCTAAGATAGTTTCTCCTTCTGCCATAGATGCTATCATCATTATATTTTCAGTAGCTCCAACAGATGGAAAGTCTAAATATATCTTTCCTCCTATTAACTTATCTACTGATGCATCAATACTTCCGTGTTCAGTATTTATATCTACTCCTAAGGCTTTAAATCCTTTAAGGTGTAAATCTATTGGACGCGTACCAATAGCACATCCTCCAGGAAGAGAAGTCTTACTCTTTCCAAGTCTTGCAATTAGTGGTCCCATTACAAGAAGAGATGCTCTCATCTTATTCATAAGATCATATCTAGTTATATGATTATTTAAATTCTTTGAATTTATTTTTATAGTTCTTTTATCTATAAATTCTACCTCTGCTCCAAGGGATCTCAAAACTTCACATATTATACCTACATCCCTTAAATCTGGCACATCTTCCAATATTATATCTTCAGTTCCCAATAGCGATGCCGCTATTATGGGAAGCGCAGAGTTTTTCGCTCCATTTATTCTTACATTCCCTTTCAACGGAGGGCTTTTCTCTACTACTATTATTTCCAAATTATCTCCCCCTAATTTATTATACTACTTTAATATCCTGTTGTTATTATAGGCGTACCTATCCACAAGTATGTATAGTCTTCTTCTCTATTATACCTTATAGATAGATGAATGTTAATCTTTTTTTTATTAATTGTTAAATAGTTTTCTATTAGTGGACTATAAATAGTATAAGATGAAAAATCTTTATCAGAAAATTCTTCTACTATTGTTCCATCTATACTATTTAATACACTTTTAAACTTGTCCGAGAATTCTTCTTTAGGATATTTACCCTTTACTTTGCCTATTAAACACGAAGTTAAATCCCATTGACAGTCAAAGTCTTTATATATTTTTTCTATCTTTTCTATTATATCATTTATTTTGGAAAAATCATCATCTTTTACAATACTTATTGAAAGGGAAGTTTCCTCTAAGTTTACTTCTTCATTTATATATGAATTTAAGTTTATAGAAATCTGGTTTCCATTACTATCATATCCATCATAATTTATTTGACTATAATCTTTTTCAAATATTACCATCTTAGAATAAAATTTATCTTTTGTTTTTTCTTGAAGTATAAATGGATCAATTTCTTCACCCACAAGCCCCAATTTTTTAACCATTTTTTCTCCTAAACTAGTAATCTCTTTTTCTTTCATAAAACCATTCTTTATAACTCCATTAAAAACCATCTCACCTTCTGAAGGTTTTCCTTCTAGATCATATAACATATCTTCTAATACATTCCATTCGCCGTTTGTTTCTTCTGCTTTTGGAAATATAGGTATAAGTATAAATAAAATAAGTGCAAATATAATTATTCTTTTCATTTTAAACGCCTCCTAAAATATAATTAGGGAAAGATACTCATTTCTTTAATGTAAAGGGGGACAAAACATTAAAATAAAAAAGTACCCTTCCCTTATATTTTAAGTATTGCCAAGGAAGGATACTTTTTATACATTATTTAAAAATTATTTTTTATACTTTGATGTCTCTAGTCTGTTGATGGATCTTTTTAAAGCAATTTCCGCGCGATATAAGTCCATATCCGACTTACCGCTTAATCTCTCTTCAGCTCTTTTCTTAGCGCGTTCTGCTCTATTTATATCTATCTCCTCAGGCCACTCTGCAGCATCTGTAACTATAGTTATATTATCCTCTATTGCAGTAACATATCCTTCTGTTACTGATGCTACTCTTTCAGTGCCGTTTTGAAATATTCTTATCTTTCCAATCTTTAAAGGTGTAACTATTGGAGTTCTCCCTTTTAAAATAGCTAAATCTCCTTCTATTCCACGAACGATGATACTATCTATATCTTCATTGAAAAAAAGTCTATCAGGAGTAACTATCTCTAGATGAATTGCAGCCATATTAATCTTCCACCTTTTTAGCTTTTTCTAGTGCTTCTTCTATAGTCCCTACCATAAGGAAAGCTGTTTCTGATACATCATCATGCTTTCCATCTAGTATCTCTTTAAAACCTCTTACAGTTTCTGCTATAGGTACATATTTACCAGGAAGGGAGGTAAATGTTTCAGCAACAAAGAAAGGCTGTGTTAAAAATCTTTGTATTTTTCTAGCTCTTGATACTATCAGTCTGTCTTCATCTGAAAGCTCATCAAGACCTAAGATTGCTATTATATCTTGTAATTCTTTATATCTTTGTAAAAGTTCCTGTACACCTCTTGCAACATTGTAATGTTCTTCTCCTACTATATTAGGAGAAAGCATTCTAGATGAAGATTCAAGTGGATCTACCGCTGGGTAAAATCCTTGTTCTGATATAGAACGAGATAATACTGTTATAGCATCTAGATGTGCAAAAGTTGTCGCAGGAGCAGGGTCTGTAAGGTCATCTGCTGGTACATAAACTGCTTGAACACTAGTTATAGAACCTTTCTTTGTAGATGTGATTCTCTCTTGAAGCTGACCCATCTCTGTAGCTAGTGTTGGTTGATAACCTACTGCTGAAGGCATCCTACCAAGTAGTGCTGAAACTTCAGAACCAGCTTGAGTAAATCTAAATATATTGTCTATAAATAAAAGTACATCTTGTCCTTGTTGGTCTCTAAAGTATTCTGCCATAGTAAGTCCTGTAAGAGCAACTCTCATCCTAGCTCCAGGGGGCTCATTCATCTGACCAAATACTAGAGCTGTTTTGTCTATTACTCCAGATTCAATCATCTCATGATAAAGGTCATTACCTTCTCTTGTTCTCTCTCCAACTCCTGTAAATACTGAGATTCCTCCGTGTTGAGTTGCAATATTGTTTATAAGCTCTTGGATAAGTACTGTTTTACCAACCCCAGCTCCACCAAATAGTCCTACTTTACCACCTTTAGAATAAGGCGCCATAAGGTCTACTACTTTTATACCTGTTTCGAAGATTTCTTGTGAAGTTTCTTGTTCTTCAAAAGAAGGTGCTTCTCTATGAATAGGGGATTTTTGTACGTTTTTAAGCTCCTCTTTTCCATCTATTGTTTCTCCAAGTACATTAAACAATCTTCCTAAAGTATCTTCTCCTACTGGAACGGCTATTGGTTTTCCTGTATCAACACATTCCATTCCCCTAACAAGACCATCAGTTGGACCCATGGATATACATCTTACTGTATCATTTCCAAGGTGCTGTGCTACTTCTACTATTATCTTTTCACCTTTTTTATCTATCTCAATAGCACTTAATAGATTGGGAAGTTTTTCTTCATTAAAACGGATATCTACTACTGGGCCAATTACTTGAACTACTTTTCCTATATTTTGTTCCATTTGCCCACTCCTTTCTATGTTACTTTAATGCTTCAGCTCCTGCAACTATTTCAGATAGTTCCATGGTTATAGCTGATTGTCTTGCTCTATTGTATACCATATTAAGCTCGTCTATTATTTCATTTGCGTTGTCAGTAGCCGCACTCATAGCAGATCGTCTAGCAGATTGCTCACTTGTTGAAGCCTCTATAAGAGCTCCATATATACTACTTTCAACATATTTTGGTATTAAATACTCCAATACTTCTTCTGGACTTGGTTCAAAGTCTACTATTGCACTAGGTTTACCTTCTTCTTTTTTAATCTTTTCACTAGGTAATAATTTTATAATTTGGGGTTTGTAAGATATAGTACTTACAAATTCAGTAAATACTACATTTATCTCATCTATTTCACCCTTTATATAAAGATCCATAGCCAGCTTACCAATCTCTCTTGCATCTGAAAACTCTGGTTCTTCGGAGATTCCTACAAAGCTTTCTAATATATTATAGTTTCTACCTTTGAAAAAGTCTCTAGACTTTGTTCCCACAGTTATCAAAGAAATGGAGTCTTTATTGTTTTTAAATTTATTATCTATAAGCCTATTTATATTTGAATTGTATCCTCCAGCAAGTCCTCTATCAGCATTTATTGTAATGTATAGTGATTTTTTCACTTCTCTCTCTTGTAAAAGAGGGTGGTTTATATTTACATTTTTTAATACTTCTTTTATACTCTTTAAAACAGTATTGTAATAAGGTCTTGTTTTTTCTAGTTTTATTCTTCTTTTTCTAACTTTTGTAGAAGATACAAGTTCCATAGCTTTTGTGATTTGTCTAGTACTTCCAATCCCTTTTATCCTTCTTTTTATTTCTCTAGTGGATTGTGCCAAACTATCACCTCCATTTTCTTAAACTAGAAGTTTTTCTTGAATTCATCAATAGATGTTTTTATTTTTGCTATTATATCATCATCTAATACTTTCTTTTCGCTTATCATCCCTACTATCTCAGGATAGTTATTGTGAACAAAATCTAAATATTCTTTTTCAAATAAAGATATTTGATCAACTGGTATATCTTTTAGATGATTGTTTGTAACTGCATATAGAATAATTACTTGATCTTCTACAGCTAATGGACTGTATTGAGGTTGTTTTAATACTTCCATAAGTCTTTCACCTTGGTCTAGTCTTGCTTGTGTTTCTGGGTCAAGATCAGATCCAAATTGAGAAAATGATGCTAAATCTCTATATTGAGCTATATCAAGTTTAAGTTTACCACCTATCTTTTTCATAGCTTTTATTTGAGCAGCTCCCCCTACCCTTGAAACTGAAAGTCCAGTGTTTATAGCTGGTCTTTGTCCTGAGAAGAATAGGTCTGTCTCTAAGAATATCTGTCCATCTGTTATAGATATAACGTTTGTTGGAATATATGCTGAGATATCTCCCTCTAAAGTCTCGATAATAGGAAGAGCAGTAATAGATCCTCCACCATATTCTTTATCAAGTTTTGCAGCTCTTTCAAGAAGTCTTGAGTGAAGATAGAATACATCTCCTGGGAAAGCTTCCCTTCCTGGTGGTCTTCTTAAAAGAAGTGACATCGCTCTATAAGCTGTAGCATGTTTTGAAAGGTCATCATAAACTATTAAAACATCTTTTCCCTGTGCCATAAACTCTTCTGCCATAGTAACACCAGCATATGGTGCTATATATTGAAGGGGTGCAAGTTCACTTGCAGTAGAGGAAACAACTATTGTATAATCCATAGCACCTCTTTGCTCTAAAACATCTACTATTTGTGCAACTGTAGATCTCTTTTGACCTATAGCTACATAGATACATATAACATCTGTCTTATCTTGATTTAAGATAGTATCTATTGCAAGAGCTGTTTTACCTGTTTGTCTATCGCCTATTATAAGCTCTCTTTGTCCTCTACCAATAGGAAAAAGTGCATCTATTGACTTTATTCCAGTTTGAAGTGGTTCATTTACGCTTTTTCTAGTGATAACACCTGGTGCTATTTTTTCTATGGGACTAAACTTATCTGTATTTATACTTCCTTTTCCATCTATAGGTTGACCTAGAGCATTTACAACTCTTCCTATAAGAGCATCGCCTACTGGAACTTCTACTATTCTTCCAGTTCTCTTTACAGTATCTCCCTCTTTTATATCTTTATCAGATCCTAAAAGTACACAACCTATATTGTCTTCTTCTAAGTTTAGAGCCATTCCAAATACATCTCCTGGGAACTCTATGAGCTCTCCAGCCATACATCCTTCTAGTCCATGAAGTCTTGCAATACCATCTCCAACTTGTATTACAGTACCTACGTCTACAAGGTCTATCTTACTTTCGTATCGTTTAATTTGTTCTTTTATAATTGAACTTATTTCTTCTGGCCTTAACTCCAAATTTTCTCACCTCAGTCTTCTATAGTGATACTCCCTTAATGATTGATTCCATTTCTTTTAATTGGCTCTTAAGTGAAGAGTCAATTACCTTATTATCCATCTTTAAAACAACTCCTCCTATTATAGAAGGGTCTATACTGTTTGAAAGTTGTATTTCTTTTTTAAATCTATTTTTTAAAACAAGCTTTAATTTTTCTTTAGCATCCTCTTTCATGGAAACTGCAGTAACAGCTTCTATCTCGAGTATGCCTTTATATTCTTTAAAAAGCGTATTATATTCTCTTACTATATCCATCAGACTATCTTCTCTTCTCTTATCTATTATTATAAATAGGAAATTTAAAATCTCTTTGGATATATTTTGCGTGAAAATGTTTTCTAACATTCTTCTTTTTTCACCTTTAGAAATCCTTGGGTGTTCTAATATTTGAATAAGTTTTTCTTCTGAGCGAAAAGTTTTTTCTATAAATTCTAATTGGCTATGAAAATCGTCTAATTTATTTAGTTCAATTCCAACTTCAAAAAGAGAGGAGGCGTATCTTTTTCCTACTAGTTCTGCCATTGAGAAGTACCTACCTCATCTATAAATTTGTCTATTAATGTATTTTGGTTTTCCAAATTTATATCTTTTTCCATAATTTTTGTAGCTATAAGAATTGCCATCTCTCCTGCAGACTTTTTAACATCTTCATATGCCTTTTCTTTTTCTCTAGCTATTTCTATTCTAGCTCTTTCTAGTATTGCAGCTGCTTCTTTTTTAGCCTCTTCAAGCATTGTTTTTTCTAGTTCAGTTGCACGAACTCTAGAGCCTTCAATTATTTCTTGCCCTTCTAGTTTTGCCTTTTCTATTCCATCTTCATAATTAGCTCTTAAATCTATAGCTTCTTGTTTTAAGATTTTTGCTTCCATTATCTCAGCTTCAATATCATCTTGTCTTTTTTGTATGAATTGTGTAACTGGTTTATGGAGATATTTTTTTAGTATCAAATATAGAATAAAAACAGAAACTAAAGTAATTATCATAGATACCAGTTCAGGCAAGGCTAATACTTGTATTTCCATATGTTAACCTCCTTAATATAAGGAAAATTATCCTTAGATTATAATCCTAAACCTACATAGTATGTCATTAATGGTCTTACAAATAATAATATGATAGCTATTACAAGTCCATAAATACCTGTTGTCTCTGCTACCGCTTGACCAAGAAGCATTGTTCTTGTTATATCTCCTTGAGCTTCTGGTTGTCTTCCTACTGCCTCACACGCTCTAGCTGCTGCATTACCTTGACCAATACCAGGTCCTATACCTGCGATCATTGCTAATCCTGCACCTATTGCTGAACATCCTAATATAAACGCTTCACTTGTTATTCCTTCCATTGTTTACTCCTCCTTAAAATTGTTGTTTTTACTCTTCTGTTGCCCCACTGATAAATATCATACTTAACATTCCAAATATAAATGTTTGTAGAAGCCCTGAAAACACATCAAAATAACCGTGTAATACAGGTGTTACTATTGGAGCAAAATATCCTAATGCACTGTATAATAATGTCATTATTATACCACCACTCATTATATTACCAAATAAACGGAAAGATAATGATATTGGATTTGCAAGCTCTCCTATTACATTTAGCGGAGTTAAAAGTACAAAGGGTTCTGTAAAGCTTTTCAAATACCCTCCGAGTCCTCTCCTTGTTTTAAATAACATGATTTGTGTTATAAAAAACGTAATAAGAGCTAAAGAAAATGTTACACTATAATCGGAAGTAGGCGGTGTAAGTCCTGTAAGTCCTAGTAGATTTGCAACTCCTATAAAACATATAATAGTAAATATAAATGGTGCAAATTTAAAATTGTTCTCTCCCATAGTTGTCATAACTAAGTTATTAACAGCTCCAACTAATATTTCTACTATGTTTTGAAGTCCAACTGGCTTTTTACTTGTATCTGCACTCTTAAATTTACTATTTACATAGAGGGCAAATAAAGATAAAAGTATAACTACTAAGACCGTATTTACTATACTTGAGTGAATAATAATCTCTTTTCCACCTATTGTTATTAATAGCTCCAAAATATTCCTCCTTCCAAAATAAAATTATATTTTTAGTATGAATATTAAACTTTATTTTGTAAAATCTTTATCTATAAAAGCAGAAGCTATTATAATAAATTTTACCATAAGAAGACCTAATAAAGTAGCTAGAAGATTCAAATAATCTCCTATTGCAGCTGTAGCTAAGACTATAAAGTATATGAGATACCTAAGTGTATAATGCACAAAGGTATAACGACTTGCCCTTCCAGGTGTCATCTTTACAGCCCTATTTATGGTACTCTCTAAAAGTTTAAAAGATAACATACTAATAATAAGACCAAACAAATACCCCAAAACTATAGGTTTTGGGTTTTTAAATATAAAAAATGAAAATCCCATAATAATAAAACCTAATACTAATGCTCTTTTATAAATTTTTGTAATTGTATCTTCCTTCATCTATTAAGTTTCACTTCCTTTTGTCCTTAAATACTCCTGTAATCTTAAATAGATTAAGAAATCCGCCTCCAGTACCTAAAAGTATAAATATAATCATAAATAGACCATTAGTACCTACCCATTTATCTATCCATTGACCAATATATACTCCAAGAAGAATAGGAGTTATAACCGAAATTCCAACTTGAGAAATAAGAGCTAGGTTTTTAAGGGCACTTTTATTATTGTTATTTTTATTAATTAAAATCACTCCTTAAAAATCTATTTTAATTATGGAATATCTTTTTCTACATATTCCCTATTTTATCAAAACATTTAGAAAATTACAAGAGAAAACGTTGTTTATTTAATTTTTATATTTAAATATAAGTTTAATTCTATCTATATAGAGAATATAGTTAGAATATGCTATAATAAAAAACTTATAAACAAACAAGTACTAAATAGAGATAAAAAATAGAATGAAAGTTTTCATTCTATTTTTTATCTCTATTTAGTACCAAAAAGTCTATCTCCTGCATCTCCAAGACCTGGCTCTATATATGCATGATCATTAAGTTTTTCATCTATACTTGCTACATAGATATCTACATCAGGATGAGCTTCTTGTACAGCATCTATTCCTTCTTGTACCGATACTAAACATACAAGTTTTATGTTTGTACCACCTCTTTGTTTTACTGAATTTATAGCTGCTATTGCAGATACTCCAGTCGCTAACATCGGGTCTACTACTATTAGTTTTCTTTCACTTATATCTTGAGGCATTTTACAATAATATTCTACAGCCTGTAGTGTTTCAGGATCTCTATATAGTCCAACATGACCCACTTTTGCTGCTGGAAGAAGTGCTAACATCCCCTCTACCATTCCAAGACCTGCTCTTAATATAGGTACTATTCCAAGTTTTTTGCCTGAAATTACCGGAGACATCATTTTTTTAATAGGGGTCTCTATTTCTATCTCTTCAAGTTCTAAGTCTCTTGTTACCTCATATGCCATCAGCATAGCTAATTCTGATACTAGCTCTCTAAATTCTTTTGAACCAGTATTTTTATCTCTAATATAAGTTAATTTATGCTTTATTAAAGGATGGTCTAACACTGTTACTTTTCCCATTTAAATTCCTCCTATAAGTTTTTCAATTAACATTATAACATATTTCGACTTAAATTTTACTTATTTTTTCAACTCTTCCAGCGTGCCTTCCACCTTCAAACTCTTCTTCTAAAAATACTTTTACTATTTCTATTGCAAGCACATCTCCTATAACCCTTCCACCCATTGCTAAAACATTGGCATTGTTATGATTTCTACTCATTTTAGCTAAAAATAAATCATTACAAAGAGCACATCTTACCCCATCTACTTTATTTGCAGCTATAGAAATACCAATTCCTGTTCCGCAGATAACTATACCTCTATCTATCTCTCCCTTTACTACAGCTTCTCCCACTCTTTTTCCAAAGTCTGGATAATCTACAGAATCCTTAGAATTAGTTCCATAATCTACAAATTCTACTTTATCTTTAAAAGCTTTTTTTATAATTTCTTTTAAATCAAATCCTCCGTGGTCGCTACCTATTCCTATTTTCATTTTTATTTTCTCCTTTATAAGTTTTTATATATGTTGATATATCTTTTTAATAGCATGCATTATCTCATCCCTTGCCATATCATAAAAGTGTTTGTCTCCACCATATGGATCTTTTATATCTACCTCTTTACCAAAAGCATATTCATTTAATGAAAATATCTTATATATTTTATCTGGATAATTAGAAACTAAGATATCTTTATGAGATCCTGTCATAGTTAAAATCAAATCACTCTCTTCTATTATTTCTTTTGTTACCGCTTGAGATGAGTGATTCTTTATATCTATTCCAATGTCTTTCATAGAAGAAATTGCATTTATAGAAGCACCACTTCCATTGTCTGCAAATATACCAGCTGATTTTACTCTTATATCTAGTCCCTTTTGTGCTGCTATGGTTTTAAGTATTCCTTCAGCCATGGGACTTCTGCAAGTATTGCCTGTACATATAAATAGTATATTCAAAAACATTCTCCTAACATTTAATAGTTTTTCCTCCCGAAGCTTTCATCATCCTATTCATAATAGCAAGTCCTATATTGTCCTTTTCTACTCCTTCAGCAAATATTATATCTATATCTAAATGGTCAAATTCTCTAAGTGCACTAAAAAGACTATTTGCTATAGTTGTTTTATCCATTCTTGTTCCAAGAGATTTTATTGTTCCGTCATTGTATTTTTCTTTTGTTTCATCAGTGGCCATTATACCTACTTTTTTTCCTTCTATAATTGCTTGTTTTGTATATTTATCTATATTGTTTACTACTGCTTCTAAATTCCCAGTAAATACAAGCATTTCAGCTTTTGGTGCATAGTGGCGATACTTTTGTCCTGGAGATTTAGGTATAATATCATTTTCTAAATTGGCCTTATCTTCTACTACATCAGGAAGGATTCTTTTTAAATCTTCATATGTTATCCCGCCTGGTCTTAGTATTATAGGTGTACTTCCTGATAGATCAAGTACTGTAGATTCAATACCTATTCCAGTTTCTCCACCATCTATTATCATATCTATCTTGCCCATCATATCTTCTATTACATGACCTGCACTTGTAGGGCTAGGTCTTCCTGATAAATTTGCTGAGGGAGCTGCTATGGGAACTTTCGCTAAATTTATAAGAGTTCTTGCAATAGAACTCTCTGGCATTCTTACCGCAACAGTATCAAGGCCTGCGGTTATTATATCAGGCACTACTTTTTTTCTTTTGAGTATTATAGTGATGGGGCCTGGCCAAAACTCTTCTATGCATTTAGTAGCTTCTTCTGTTATTTCTTCTACTAAATCATCTAATTGGGATACTTCTCCTATATGAAGAATTAAAGGATTGTCAGAAGGTCTTCCTTTAGCTCTATATATTTTTTTTACTGCTTCAGGGTTTAAGCCATTTGCCCCAAGACCATAAACTGTTTCTGTTGGGAAAGCTACTACTCCGTTTGCCTTTATAATTTTAGCCGCTTTATTTAAATCTTCTTGATTAAAGTTATCTTTATCTATCTTTATTATTTTAGTATCCATATCTTTCCTCTTTACATTTATAGTAAAATAGAAGAGAGATCTCTCTTCTATTATGAATTTTGTTTTAGTTTTTCTGCTTGGTCTGTAGTTATTAGTCCATCTATAAGTTCATCTAATTCACCATCTAAAACGGCAGAAAACTTGTGAACTGTAAGGTTTATTCTGTGATCTGTAATCCTTCCTTGAGGATAATTATATGTTCTTATTCTCTCTGATCTATCTCCCGTACCTACTTGACCTTTTCTATCCTGTGCTATTTCTGCTTGCTGATCACTTAAAACTTGATCATATATTTTAGTTTTTATTATCTTCATAGCTTTTTCTTTGTTTTTAGTTTGGCTCTTTTCATCTTGACATGAAACCACTATCCCAGTTGGTAAATGAGTTATTCTAATAGCTGAATCTGTAGTGTTTACATGCTGTCCACCAGCTCCAGAAGATCTATATGTGTCTATTTTTAAGTCTTTATCTTGAACATCTACATCTACATCTTCTGCTTCAGGAAGAACTGCAACAGTTGCAGTAGATGTATGTATCCTACCGCTTGACTCAGTTTCTGGAACTCTTTGAACTCTATGAACTCCTGATTCATATTTTAGTCTGCTATATGCTCCCTTACCTTTTATCATAAATATAACTTCCTTAAATCCACCTATCCCTATTTCATTAGAGTCCATCATTTCAACTTTCCAGTTGTTTCTCTCTGCATATCTTGAGTACATTCTCAAAAGCACTCCTGCAAATAGAGCAGCCTCATCTCCTCCAGCTCCTCCTCTTATCTCTACTATTACGTTTTTATGATCATTTGGATCTTTTGGAATGAGAAGAACTCTTAAGTCTTCCTCTACATTTACAAGTGCTTCTTCTAATCCTTTGACTTCTTCTTTTACCATTTCTTTCATATCATCATCTAATTTACTATGAAGGAGTTCCTTTGACTCTTCTAGTTCTTGTAGTATCTTCGTATACTCTTGGTATTTAAAAACTATCGGCTCAATATCAGAATGCTCTTTCATAACGCTTTGATATTCATCTAAATTCTTTACAAGTTCTGGATCCATTATTCTTTGATTTAATTCTTCATATTTTTTCTCAATAAAACTTAATTTCTCTAACATAAAAAACCCCCGCTATTTACTCTTTATTTTTAAATTTATTATATATTACTCTTAACGCTACTCCTACAACTATAACATAGATAGGAGTTACATTAAATATAACTATTGTCAGCATTGCAATTATTGCTATAACTAAATCCTTATATCCTAAATGTGCTTTTGTAATAAGTTTATATACTGCTGAAAATATAAGGGCTACTACTACTGGTCTAATTCCTAAAAAAATTTCTTCAAATAAAGGATTGTTCTTAAACTGGGTAAAGAAAACTGCTATAAAGAGTATTATAAAAAATGAGGGAAGGACTGTTCCTACCGTACATATAATAGCGCCTTTTAAACCATCTATCTTATAACCCACAAATATACTTGAATTTACAGCTACAGGTCCTGGTGCAGACTGTGCTATAGATATAGTATCTATAAACTCTTCATCTTTTATCCAATTTTTCTTTTCTACAACTTCTCTTTGTATAATGGGGATCATTGCAAATCCTCCACCAAAGGTAAAGGCACCTATCTTAAAAAACGTTAAAAACATATCTATATATTTTCTTAATTTTTTAATAAAGCATCACCCCTAAAACTCCTCCAATAATTATTGCAAGTATTGGATTTAAGTCTTTAAATGTTACTCCATAAAAAAGACCTATAGCTATTATAATTGATTTTATATCTACAAAGCTACTCTTAGAAACTGTAATTCCTGCAGCTAGTATAAGTCCTATTACAATCGGCCTTATACCTTCAAATATCCATTCTACATATTTAGAATTTTTAAATTTAGAAAGAGAGGCAAATATAATGCTTATAACTATAAAGGAAGGTAGTATAACTGCAAAAGTAGCTGTTATAGCTCCTATTATCCCACTTACTCTAAAGCCTAGAAATGTAGCTGCATTTACTGCTATAGGCCCCGGGGTCATCTCTGAGATGGCAAATATATCTATAAATTCACTACTTGTCATCCATCCATGATTTCTAATGACCTCCTCTTCAAGTAAGGGAAGCATAGCATACCCGCCTCCAAAACTAAAAGCTCCAATTTTAAAAAACGTCATAAAAAGCTGTATTAAAACTTTCATATAATTTCTCCTTATTTCTTAAACCCAAGTACTATCCTATCAAGACCTTGTAAATCCTTTATTACTTTTACATCTTTAAATCCTTCATCTGACATTATTTTTTTGACACTTTTACCTTGATCAAATCCTATCTCATATATAAGCATTCCTTTATCTAATAAATAATTCTTAGAGTCTTTACTTATTTTTCTATAAAATAAGAGCCCATCCATCCCACCATCAAGTGCTAGACTTGGTTCAAACTCTTTTACATCCCTTTGTAAATCTTTTATAACTTCTGTTTTTATATAGGGGGGATTTGAAACTATTATAGAAAATCTTTCATCTGATTTTATACTCTCAAATAAATTGCTTTTTCTAAAGCTTACATTGTCAAGGGCTAATCTATCTAAGTTTTTATTTGACACACTTATAGCTCTATTTGATATATCTATTCCTAGAACTTCTACGTTTTTGCAATTCTTTGCAATACTTAAAGATATAGCACCACTTCCTATGCCTATATCTAAAAGGTTTATATCTTCATCTTTAAAGTTTTTCTCTATATAATCTATAATATATTCTACTAAAATTTCAGTTTCCCATCTTGGTATTAAAACTCCTTTTTCTACGAAAAAGTCAATCCCCATAAATTCTTTTGTATTAAATATATAGCTAATGGGTTCTCCTAAGGCTCTTCTATCTATTATTTCTAAAAACTTTTCCGTTTGTTTTTCATTTACCCATTTATCGAAGTTTATATATACAAAAGATTTATCAACATCTAAAACTTTTGAAAGTATAAATATAGATTCCTTTATTGGATCTACAAATTCTACTCCAGTAAGTTTTTTATTTCCGATTTCTAAAAGTTGTCTTATTTCCAAATGTCATCCTCCATGTTCTCTGGAATCACAGATTTAAGTGCTTTTATTGCTACTTCTATTTGTAAGTCATCTGGCTCCTTAACAGTTGCATACTTCTGAACCATAAGTCCAGGATATGAAAGTATATATGCAAACTTACTATCACTTTTCCCAATAAGTCTATTTACTTCATAAGAAATACCTGCTATTACAGGAAACATAGCTATTCTTATAATTATTCTTTGAAGAGGACTTGGCCAACCAAAAAATGATAATACAAATATACTTATTATCATTACCATAAATAAAAAACTTGTTCCACATCTTGGATGAAGTATGGGATGTTTTTTTACATTTTCAACTGTAAGTTCTTCCCTGCTTTCATAACAGTGAATAGACTTATGCTCAGCTCCATGATATTCAAATACTCTCTTTATATCTTCAAGCTTTGATATCCACATCACATATATAAAAAATATAGAAACTCTAATTAAGCCTTCTATTAAGTTCAAATAAATAGGATTTGCTACCCACTTTTTAAATATACTTGTTATGATATTTGGAATTATCATAAATACTAGTATAGAGATCATAATTGAAAAAGCTACCATTAAAAACATAGATACATCTTTAGCTTTGTCCTTAAATATCTTATCAAAAATAGTTTCTTTAGCTTCTTCTTCCTCTTCTTCAAAAAAATCGGCAGAATACATCAAAGCATTTGTTCCTATTATCATCGCTTCTATAAGTCCTACTACTCCCCTTATAAACGGAAAAGAGAGTACCTTGTATTTTTTACCTATACTATTTATTTCATCTACCTTTAATTCTATAACACTATCTGGTTTTCTAACAGCCATTGAAATTTTCTCTGGCCCCTTCATCATTACACCTTCAATAAGGGCTTGCCCTCCTATAGTTGTCTTATGCTTTAAGGAGTTTTCTTTCAAACCTATCACTATCCTTTACTTATAAAAGTATTCAAAAAAAGGTTAGATGCTCTTGCAACTAACCTAGATTTTCGAAGAAACTAATCTCTATTATATTTCTTCTTGAATTTTTCTACACGTCCACCACGCTCAGCAAATTTTTGTTTACCTGTATAAAACGGATGACATTCTGAACAAATCTCTACTTTTATAGTATCTTGTGTAGAGCCTGTCTTAAACGTATTGCCGCAAGCACATGTTACAGTAGCCTCTACATAATCTGGATGAATATCTTTCTTCATTTCTTTCACCTCTTTCCAAATGTATATATATCGGTTAGACATATTATCATTTTAACCATTAAATTATACCATAATAAAAATCCATTATCAACTAAAATAGATTTTTATTTATCATATCATTTATAAATTCTTCATTTGTTTTAGTTTTGATAAGTCTGTTCATAAAGGTTTCAATAACCTCAAAACTTGGAGTATTACTAAAAGCTTTTCTAAGGGCCCATATTGATTCTAATTCCTTTTGTGAAAGAAGAAGATCTTCACGTCTTGTGCCTGATTTATGGATATCAATTGCTGGAAATATCCTCTTTTCTGAAAGCTTTCTATCAAGATGGATTTCCATGTTTCCAGTACCTTTAAACTCTTCAAATATTACATCATCCATCCTACTTCCAGTATCTACTAGAGCTGTTGCCAAAATAGTAAGGCTTCCACCTTCTTCTATATTTCTAGCAGCTCCAAAGAATCTCTTTGGTATATAAAGTGCCCCTGGGTCAAGACCTCCCGAAAGAGTTCTTCCCGTAGCAGGAATAGTAAGATTATAAGCACGTGCTAGCCTAGTTATACTATCTAGTAAAACTACTACATCTTTTCCATGTTCTACCAGTCTCTTAGCTCTTTCTAGTACTATTTCAGCAACTTTAGTATGATTTCTAGGTAATTCATCAAATGTACTATATATGACATCTCCTGCTACTGTTCTTTTCATATCTGTAACTTCTTCAGGTCTCTCATCTATAAGTAGGATTATCATTTCTGTCTCAGGATGATTTTTTTTAATGGAGTTTGCAATCATCTTTAAAAGAGTTGTCTTTCCTGCTTTAGGTGGAGAAACTATCATGCCCCTTTGCCCTTTTCCAAGTGGTGCTATTAAGTCTATCATTCGAGTTGCATATTCACTTGAAGTGGTTTCAAGTTCCATTCTCTCATCTGGATATATAGGAGTTAAATTGTCAAAGTCAGGTCTGTTTACTGCTGTCTCAGGATTTAGATCATTTATAGCTTTTACATATAACAGAGCTTTGAATTTTTCCCCTTGCTTTGCAGGTCTTATAACTCCTGATATTTTATCACCAGTTTTCATCCTAAACCTTCTTATCTGAGATGGAGATAGATATATATCATCATCTCCCGATTGATAGTTATTTCGTCTTAAAAATCCATATCCATCTTGATGAATTTCCAGTACTCCTTCTGCCATATTTATATTATCAAGTTGCTCCATCTCTTCTGTAGCTTTATCCGATAAATCTTTCATGTTTATTTCTTTTCTATCTATTTTAGCTTTATCTTCTGTAGAACTATCTTTATCTTCTACTAATTTGTCTTTATCACTTTTTAAAATACATTCTATAAGCTCATATTTTTTATATTTATAGGGACTACTTATATTTAAATTCTTAGCTATTTCTCTAAGATCTACTATTTTTTTCTTTTCTAGTTCTCCAGGGTTCAAGAAAATCCTCCTTCTATTTAGCATACTCCGGTTTTTTATCTAATTGATGTATAGATTCTATAAATCTAATAGTTTGAGTTTCAAGTCTAAGTATAAGTGTATGAGTACTTGCAGTATTGTTTTCCATATACTTCACTCCATCTAAAAGTTCTCCATAAGAAACTCCTGTACCTGCAAAACTCATTTCCTCACCCTTAGCTAAATCTTCTATATGATATACTTTTTCTAAATCCGCACCCATTTCTAAACATCTTCTATGTTGTTCTTCTGTAACTGGTTTTAAAGTACATTGTTGTTCTCCACCTAAACATTTTAGAGCAACTGCTGATATAACTCCTTCAGGTGCTCCCCCATCTCCCATAAGTATATCTACGTTTGTATAATCAAAACAAGTAGAGATAGCCCCTAAAACGTCTCCATCATGGATCATCTTAATCCTAGCACCTGATTTTCTGATTTGTTTTATAAGATCTTCGTGTCTTGGTCTATCTAATACTACAACAGTTATATCGCTTACATCTTTGTTGAGAGCTTTGGCTACATTTTTTATGTTTTCATCAACAGATTTATGAATATCTATTGAACCCTTAGCCTTAGGTCCTACTGCTATCTTTTTCATATAAGTATCAGGTGCGTGTAAAAGACATCCACGAGGAGCTACTGCTACTACTGATATAGCATTTGCAAGCCCATTTGCAACTGCTTGTGTTCCATCTAATGGATCTACTGCTATATCTACTTTAAGTCCATCTTCTTTAGCAGTTCCGATATTTTCACCAATATAAAGCATAGGAGCTTCATCCATCTCGCCTTCTCCTATTACTACAACTCCGTCAATATCTAATGTATCAAACATCCTTCTCATGGCATCTACTGCTGCACCATCTGCCTCGTTTTTATCTCCTTGTCCTAAGAATTTTGCACTTGCTAAAGCTGCAGCTTCTGTGACTCTTCCTAAATTTACAGGTAAATTTCTATCCATAAAATACCCCTCCATATTTTATTGTATTTTTATATTAAGTTTATTTGAATAATTAAAGATTTTAAAATTAGATTTATATTTAAGAGATGTGTTAGCTTAAAAGAGTTTATCAGATGGGAAGAAGTTCCCATCTGATAAACTTAAATTTTAGATTACTTTACACTTTCCCAGTCACTTAAAAATTGTTTTATTCCACTATCAGTAAGAGGGTGATTTAACATTTGATTAAAGACTTTATAAGGAATAGTTGCGATATCAGCACCTGCTTTTGCAGATTCTAGTACATGTATAGGATGTCTTATACTTGCAGATATTATTTCAGTTTCTATGCCAAATATATTAAAGATTTCAGAAATATCTTCTACTATATTTATTCCTTCATTTCCTATATCGTCAAGTCTTCCTACAAAAGGACTTACAAAGCTTGCCCCAGATCTTGCTGCAAGTAGTGCTTGATTTGCAGAAAATATAAGAGTTACATTTGTCTTAATGCCTTCCTTATTTAATATACTAACAGCTTTAAGACCTTCTTTTGTCATAGGTACTTTTATGATTATGTTTTTATGAATCTTAGCTAAATCTCTTGCCTCTTCTAGCATTCCTTCATGGTCTTCACTTACTACTTCAGCACTGATAGGTCCATCTACGATATCGGTAATTTCTTTTACAACTGTTTTAAAGTCTCTTCCCTCTTTCGCTATAAGACTTGGGTTAGTAGTTACACCTGCTAAAACTCCCCAGCTACTTACTTCTTTTATTTCATCTAAATTCGCAGTATCAATAAATAACTTCATTTAAATCCTCCTTTTATATCAAAACTTAAGCTCTATTTGTTGATCCAAATACTTCCATCTTTTCTTTAATAGTTTCTTTCATAGCCTCTGTAGCAGGTCCAAGTATCTTTCTTGGATCTATTTGATCTGGATTTTTCTCTATATATTCTTTTACAGTTTTTGCAAAAGATGCTCTTATATCAGTATCTATATTTATCTTACAGATACCCAGTGATATTGCTTTTTTAAGACTTTCATAAGGTACTCCACTTGAACCGTGTAATACTAGAGGAATATCTATTATATTTCTAATAGCTGTTATTCTATCATAGTCAAGTTTTGGGACTCCTTTATATACTCCATGAGCCGTACCCACCGCTATCGCAAGATAATCCACTCCTGTTTCTTCTACAAACCTTTTAGCTTCCTGTGGATCTGTAAAAGTTGCATCTTTTTCACTCACTGTGATATGGTCTTCAGTTCCGCCTATCTTGCCTAGTTCTGCTTCTACTGTAACCCCAACCATGTGAGCTATTTCAACTACTTTTTTAGTAAATGCTATATTTTCTTCTAAAGGAAATCTAGAACCATCTATCATAACAGATGTAAAACCATGTCTAATACACTGCATAACTTGATCAAAATCTGTACCATGGTCTAAATGAAGTGCTACTGGTACTTTGGTCATGCTAGCTGCAAGTTTTCCAAGTGTTGCAATATACTCTACTCCTGCATATTTTAGGCCCCCTTGACTTGCTTGAAGTATTACTGGAGAATTAGTTTCCTCTGCAGCTCCAATAATCGCCTGTATTACTTCCATATTATTTACATTGAATGCACCAACTGCATACTTATTTTTTTGTGCATCTAATAATAATTCTTTACCTGTCATTAACACATACATCACCCTTTCCTTTATTATCAAACTTATTATACCATTTTACACTTATTTTAACAATAAAGCATAAAAAAAAGAGATAGCTTATTATAGTTAACCCCATCATAATTCTCTTTTTTTAGTTATTATTTCTTTTAGATTTTAAATTTTTCTATCATGCCATTAAGTTCTTCAGCAATTCTCGCAAGCTCATCACTTGCACCTGAGATTTCAGCCATAGCTGCATTTTGCTCTTCTACAGATGCAGAAGCCTCCTGAGATCCTGCTGCATTTTCCTCCGAGATTGCTGCGAGATGTTCCATTACCTCTTTTATCTTTTCATTTTGATTTATCATTTCATCGCTTGAACTATTTACTAAAATTATTGCTTCCTCCATTTCATATAGAGCATCAGCTATACCATCAAATTTATTACTAGTAAAATTTACACTCTGGCTTTGAGATTGTACGATACCTCCAACTTCCCCCATTGTCTTAACTGCCATAGATGTTTTTAATATTAGATCATCAATTATAATTTCAATTTCTTCAGTAAATTTATTAGACTCTTCTGCAAGCTTTCTTATTTCATCTGCCACAACAGCAAAACCTCTACCTGCCTCTCCTGCTCTTGCAGCCTCTATAGCTGCATTTAAAGCGAGTAGATTAGTTTGTTCTGCTATATTTTTAATCATTTGACTAGCACTATCAATTTTACCAGCACTTAAGTTAGTGTCTTTTATAACATCATAAATTTCTTTTGCAGCTTTACTGCTATTTTCTGTCTTTTCAACTAAATCTTTTATTAGTTCTAATCCTTCATTCTTAAGTCCGTTAACCTTTTTGGTTGAATCATTTAAACTTCTTATATAATTTGTATTATTAATGACTACATTTCCAAGTTCTTCTGAAATTGCAACACCTTGTTCAGTATCCATCGCTTGTTCACTAGAGCCCATTGCTATTTCTTGAATAACTTTAGATACTTCATCAGATGCCTTTTCAGATTCATGGGTCGTTGCAGTAAGCTCTTCTGAATGAGCGGCAACCATGAGAGATCTATCTAATACATTTTTAATCATCTCTCTTATTGCCCCTTGCATAGTATTTACTGATTTTGATATCTCACCAAGTTCATCTTTCTTAGCCAAGATATCTTTTGGAACATCATTTCTAAAATCTCCTAGTGCCATAGAGTTCATTAGTAATTTTAGCTTATTTATTGTTTTTACAGCGTAGTTAGATGTTGAAAACAATATAAATACTAGAAGTAAAATGGTTATAAGTCCTGAAATAGCAATAACATTTAAGTTTTTAGAAATAGCAGAATTAACGTCTTTCATAGAAAAGCCTATATTTATAGCTCCTATTTGTTCATCATTTATAACTACTGGGTATACAACATCATACACCTTTATTTTGTTTTTTCCATATTCCCATTCTGATGAATTTGGAACACCATCTTTAACTGTGGAGGTAATTGATTTGTCTTTTGAAAGATCTTTTCCTATATCCTCAATATCACTATCTGCAATCGCTACTAAGTTTGTATCTATAAAAGTTGCATATACAATCTCATCACTTAAAACTAGATCCTCCATAAGTGCTTGATAGCTAAATTGTTCTGTCAAATTATAAATATAATCAGCATTTATCCCCACTTGAATAATACTACCATCGGAATTTTTTATAGCTCCATATTTAAAATGAACGCCACTTACCGAATCTTTTCTGATCTTCTCCATTAGTTCAGTTTCATTACTCTTTCTCAATATAGTTATTGGATGATCTTCCCCTGGTGCCCAAGCTATATTATCTGGCATATTTGAATATTTGACAACTCCATTTTTATCATAATAATTTACCTCATCGATTCCTAAATCATCTGCTAATTGACTTAATTTTTCATTACTTAATCCATTATTTACATTTTGTAAAGAGTTAATAGCCTTCTTGATAACGCTTTCCATTGTTTTGTTCATAGCTTCAACTGAATTTGAATTATCCTGTATTCGAGCTACAACTGATCCCAATGTAAATTCTCCATTTTTATTCATTTGATCTAGTAAGCTATTCTTAGCACTATAGTTAGAAACAATACCTATAACAACAATAGATATTATTACTAGCACTATTGGTATAACTAAGAGTTTTACCTTGATTGAATCTTTGTTGAATTTTGACTTATTATTATTATTTTCTTCTTTCATAACCACCCTTCCTCTCATGTAAGATATGTGTTGTTATATATCGGATAATAATTGTCAAATTATAGCAATAATTTGACAATTTGTGTATTTAAATATAAAAAAATAGAGATAGCTTAGCTACCTCTATTTTTAGATGAATTTTTCTAATATATAGTTCTTACTTATTCATGAGATATATTTCTTGCATACTCTATCCTAAAAGGAAAAAAACATTGTAATTGTTAAACTATCGGATAAGATAAATTTATATTTGACCTAACATCTTTAATGTTATATTAGCTATAATTGCAGAGGATACATAAGTTCCTATCATAACTACTAAAGCTAAAATTACAATTCTCCAACCAGTTTTTTTCAATGAATCTAAGTTTTTTCCTGTATAGATACCAGCATAAGCTAGGATTGGTGTGGCTAAGGCTAAGAAATTTACCTTTGCTACATGTTCTGTGATAAATGCTGAACCCGGAATCCCTGGTACAGTTAGCAATGTAGAAAGAGTTACTATATAGGCTACACTTGGAATTTTAACTGGAATAAATTTGGAAAGTAATATTCCTGCTACTGCAATTCCTACAAGTATAAGCATTCCAGGAATTGCTTCAATAGGATTTACCTTATATCCAATATAGTTTCCTACAACTGAAATACCTGCAGTTATCAATAATATTACTATAAAATCTCTTAATTTCATATTATTTCTCCTCCTTAGTCATAGGTGGTTCTGGAAATTCTTTATATTTGAACTTATATGACTTTTTATATAGCCATTCTGAAAACGGAAGTGCTAAAATTAGAGACATATATATCCCATCTAATCCTGAAAGCATATTACTTGATGCTCCAAATGCGGTTATCATCTCTTCCATTTCAGGATAAACTGCAATCAGTGAACCTACCCCTGCTGTCATCATACTTGCTGATCCTACTCCTGAAGCCATGGCAAGTGCATATGGGTGAAGTGGCGTGTTTACTGCAAGAAAACTTGCCATAAGTCCAATAAATATAGTACCTATTACTGTTCCTACAATATAAACTCCAAGAACTCCTTGACCTTCTTCACTATCTAAACCAAACTTATCTCCTATTAAGGCAACATTTGGCTCTCTTGATATAGAATGAGCTCCACCGATAGTTTCTCTTTTAAGACCAAGTACGATTACTCCCAAAGGTACTCCTAGAATTACCGTTCCCAAATTTCCTAATTCTTGTAATATAAGTGCAGGACTCGCTGCCAAGATTTTTGGTAATGTCGGCCCAATGTTTGTTCCATATTTAGCCATTAGTAGCATAAGAGTTAAACCAATTAAAGAACCTGCATCATCCATTTCTTTTTCTTTTGCAATCTTTAAAAACTTAGGTGTTGTAAGTATTCCCAAAACCATAGCAAATAGCATTGGGAGTAAGACAATGGTACCTATTCCTACGGGTATTTGTATGATTCCAATTAGTTCAGATATTATTACAAGTCCCAGTGCTATTAAATGCAATTTAACATTTTTCATAATTTCACCTCTTCTATTTTATTTTAAGAAATCTAATACTGCTTGCACAAAAAGTGAAGAACCTATATAGAATAAATTTTCATCTACATCAAACTTTGAACTGTGATGTGGATAAGCTATCCCATCAACTTTATTTGGATTACTTAAGAAAAAGAAAGTACCTGGTGCCTTTTCAAGGAAATAAGCCATATCTTCCCCACCCATTACAGGGTCTTTCATTTCATATATCGATTCTGTTGAAACTACTTTTTTTGCAGATTCTACAAAATTTTTAGTAAAATCTTCAGAATTTATAAGTGGTGGATATTTAAACTCATACTCCACTTCACAGTCGGCCCTCATAGCCGTTGTTACTCCTCTAGTTATCTCATCTATTCTTTTAGCTATAAAGTTTCTTGTTTCTGGGTTTACGGCTCTCACAGTTCCTTCTATTTCTACAACATCAGGAATTATATTTTGATTAAATCCACCATTTATTCTTGTAATAGAAAGTACTGCAGGATCGATTGCTTTTACCTCTCTACTAACTATCCTTTGAAGAGCAGATATCACTTCAGCTGCTGTAGAAATTGGGTCTATTGATTGTTCTGGATATGCACCATGCGAACCTTTGCCTTTTATTTTAATTAAGATTCTATCCATAGATGCCATCATAGGTCCATAACAAACTCCAATTTTACCTTTTGCTACATCTTTTGATATCGATCCATTATGAAGCCCTAAAACTGCATCAACTTTAGGATCTTCCATAGCTCCTTCTTCTATCATAGGAAGTGCCCCCCCTGGATATTCTTCTCCAGGTTGAAAGAAAAGTTTAACATTTCCCTTTAACTTATCTTTATTTTCATTTAATACTTTTGCAGCTCCAAGCAACATAGCTGAGTGTGCATCATGACCACAAGCATGCATAAGTCCATTAGTAGATGCAAAGGAAAGCCCAGTTTCTTCTTTAATAGGTAACCCATCCATATCTGCCCTTAAAGCTATTGTCTTTCCTTCTTTACTACCTTTTATAATGCCTACAATCGCATTGCCCTTTACTAGGGTATGATATTCTATTTTCATTTCACTTAATTTCCTTTGTATATACTTGCTTGTATTGGGTAGTTCTAGACCTAATTCTGGAATTTTGTGTAGTTCACGCCTCCAAGATATAATCTCTTTTTCTATTTTCTTTACTTCTCTTAAAACATCAATCATCATTTTACCCTCCTTAAAAGTGTATATTATTATACCATATCTTTAAAATTATAAATAGTCTAGCTGGATTTTTATAATCTTTTATCTATGCTAAAGAGGTTTCTTTTAAAGAGACTATTCTTTCTAAGCAAGTAGAATAAATTAATAATCTATCTACAATCGCTTCTTGTGCTTTTAAAACTTCTTCTAGCACTTTTTTATAAACTTCTAATTGGTTTATATATCTAGATGTGAATGTTTCTTGGCAAAATTCATTTGAAACTATATCTGTTTTATAATCTATTATTACAAAACTACCATCCTTGTTCTGGATTAAAAGGTCTATAAATCCATTTACTATTACTTTTTCGTTTTGATTTTTATTTAGTATAGAAGTATCCATAGAAGCTGTAAATGGAAATTCTGTAAATATCCTCTTGGCATTAGAAAACAACTCTACTATATCCTTATTGTTTAAAAATGAATCTACTACACTTTTTAAGTTTGTAACTAGATAGATCTCTAAATCTTTTATTATATTTTCACGCTCTTTTATATCTTCTAGATTGAAGGTATTGTTAGGATAGAGTCCCTCCAAAGTATCATTATCTAGTTCTAAAGTTTCTATGTTTTCTTTTATAGAAGTTTTTATAGCATAGTTTATTTCTATTTGAGATATAGCTTCTATGTCCAATTTATTTTTCAATATTATTTCAAAGACTCTATGAACTATAACTCCATATACAATTCCTCTTGGAGTATGTTTATCTTCAAGTAGTTCTATTTCTCTATCATAAGTTTTAAATTCATCTAAACTAGAAGGTCTTAATTTTAAATAACTTGGCTTAGATATTTGATTTCTTTTTATAAGGCTATTTGTAATCTTGATCTCTTCTAGTTTCCTAAAACTAGAAGCTTCATCTTGTTTTGTAATTTCTATGTTTTTAGCATCTATTATAGATGAAAAGTCATTTGAAAGAGGTTGTAAAAAGAATTTTTCGTCTATAATAGAAGGTGTTATTAGAACTGATTTTGTACGGGTTGCAGCTACATAGATAAGTCTATCTAGTTCTGCTTCTTTAAATTCTCTTTCTCTTGACTTTTTATTATCTTCATCTGGACAATTTACTAAAAGATTTTTCTTATAAACTATATAGCCCTTTGTTTTATTGCCTATCTTTTCAACATAGTGGCTATCTCCCCCAAGGGTTCTTTTTTTATCTGCTCCAGCTAAGATTACAATGCTAGACTCTAATCCTTTTGCTTTATGTATATTCATTATTCTTACCGCATTTTGTGCAAAGTTAAGATCTAAAGGCAGTTCATAGTTTACCTTTTTTTCTATTATATCTTCTAACTCCTCTTTTACTCCATAGAGACTTATAGGTTTTTTTGACTTTAAGATCTCTAGTGTTTGAACTAAGGAAGTATCTGCATCTCTTTTTTCTATTTCAGTATATTCCCTATAACAATCGTAAATTCCCATCTTATTCTTTATAAGTAATTCTATAAATGTAATAGGTGTTAACGCTTTTGAATCTACAAATATTTCACTTAGATAAACTAATATTTCTTTTAAATGAGGATGTTTTATAACTTTGATTTTTTCTTCATTAAATAATATCTTTTCTTGTCTTTCTAATTTCAATAGATAATTTATAGTTTCAAGTTCCAAATAAAAACTATTTCGAAGAGCTGCTATAAGCTTTATTTCATCTTTATAATATATTATAAAGTCTATTAGTAAATATAAATTAAACACTTCACGAGTGTCCCCAAGCTTTTTTTCTCCTGCTAAAAGTGCTGGTACATTCTTAGCTTTAAGTGCATCTAGGTATCTTCCAGTTTCTTCGTTGCTCTTAGTTAGAATCATTATATCTTTGTTTTCTATCTTTCTAGTTTCAATCTTGTCTCTTCCAATTTTTTCCTCTATAAATCTTGTATCTATAATATCTTTAACTATAGCTGCTACATACTCCTCTTCTTTAATTCCCATATCTTCAGAGAACTTGTAGCCATATACTCCAGAGAGTTTGTTTTTTTCTTCATCTATCTCTTTCTCATCATCGCTCCAAAGGCTAAGTATCTTTTCAAAACCTGCTTGTACTTTGGTAGCCTTTTTTGCAAATGCAAATCCATCCTTTCTATCTTTAAAGTTTTTTTCTACCCAGCTACATATAGAGTTTGTTGATCTAAAGTTTATATCTAAATAAACTACTTCACCATGAGAGGCTATTGTTTTCTTCACACTTTCATAGATAGTTATATCGGCTCTTCTAAATCTATATATAGATTGCTTGGGGTCCCCAACTATAAAGAGTGAACCATCACGAGGTTTTACCTCTTCTAGAGAATTTAACTCTTCTATATCTCCATCATGACTTAGGAGAAGTAGCAGCTCTGCCTGCATAGGATCAGTATCTTGTGCTTCGTCTATATAAAAACATTTAAATTTATTTTTAAAATGAGTCCTAGCTTTTGAAGAAGTTTTTATAAGATTGGATGCTCTAAAGAGTAAATCATTAAATGTAAGGCTATTAGTGTATCTTTTATCTTTATAATCTACTACTCGGTTTATAAAACTTGTACACATATTGTAAATAATAGCATTTAAATCTTTATATATAGATAATAAGATTTCTATAAAATCTACTATTTTCTCTACTCCATCACTTTGTAAATGCTTTTTATAAATAAATTTGAGAGCTAAGTCTTCGCCTTCAGATATCTTAGGACCTTCTATTAAAATTATATCTATATAATCCTCTAGATTTCTTTTATCTTCTATAATACTTATACATAATTTTCCAAGGTTTGAACCTGTCTTTATAAGAGAAGCATCTAAGACATTTGTATCTATTCTTTCAAACTTTTCTTCTACTGATTTAAACTCCAGTTTATCTTTAAAACCAACGAAGGTTATATCTGGATTATCCATAGCTATAAAGGCACTTTGTTTTAACTCTCTATAGTCAATATTAAATCTATTTAGATTTTTTATATCTTCTTTATATCTCTCTTCAAACTCTCTTAAAAACTCATACCAGATCTTTTCATAGAACTTTTCACTCGCCTCTACTATTTCATAACCAGGAGTAAGACCAGCTTCAAATGGCATCTCTCTTAAAAGAAGTTCGCAAAAGGAATGAATAGTTCCTGTAAATATTTCTTCTACTCTTTCTAGTCTTTCTTTAGCAAAAAAGTATTCTTCTTTGGAAAGATAATCAGAAGCTTTTCTTTGTATTCTTTGGGCAAGCTCTAGTGAGGCGGCTTTAGTAAATGTTATAGCTACGATATTTCTAGGATTTACACTGCCATCTATTATATGGTTTATAACTCTCTCTACTATGATAGTAGTTTTTCCAGCACCAGCACCAGCTTCTAGTAGATAGTTAGTATTGAAGTTCTTTACTATCTTCTCTCTCTTGTCTATTTCATCTTTTATAAGATGTTCCATCTAATAATCCACCTCCTCTTCTTCTGTTTTTATATTGTCGGTTTTACATATATTTTTAAATTCACAGTATTTACAAGTTAGGGAATCGGTATTATTATAAACAATTTTTTTATCATTTTGAAATATATCTATATTTAAAAGATCGTTTATCCTATTTTCTATTTTGTTTATAAATTCTTCATCAAATATTAAATCTATAGAGTCATCTTCAAATTCATATGAAAAACTCTTTACTGAGAAATCTTTATACTCATCCTTTTCTTTTATTATATTTTCTAAAGCTTTTTTATAGATGAAAAATTGAAACTTTTGACCTTCACTATAGTCATAGGTTTTGTTTTTGCCTCTACCTTCTGATTTTCTAAGCCTTTTATCAAAGTTTGCTAAGTTCCCAGTCTTATAATCTACTATTTTAAACCACTTTCCTTTTTTATCTATATCAACCCTATCTATAGCACCTGATATCGTTAAATTTAAATCTCCTATTGTAATTTCCTGTGTTTTTAAGGGACCAAATATTCGATTTGTTTTATTTCTTCCAAAGGATAGTTCATTTATAAATACTTCTAACTGGCTATTTTGTTCTCTTTCTAAAATTTTCTTACAGTAGACTTTTATCTCTTCTTTTTCTCTATTGTAAACTTCTTTTAGTATATATGGAATTTCCTTTGCTACTTTCTCCACTCTCTCTTCTATTAGCTTTGATAGTATTTCTTCATCTCTATCTTCTTTTGGTAAGTCAAAATAAAGATTTAAAATTTCATGAACTAAATTACCCTTAGTTAATGCATCTAGCCATCTATCTAGATCTATCTCTATATCTTCTTTTTCTTTTAAGAAAAGTCTATTTTTAAAATATAGTTTTCTAGAACATTGACCAAGAGTTTCTATAGATGTACCTGAAAAGATAAGGTCTTTTGACATAAGTTTTCTATCAATAGCTTTGCAAGGTTCTACATGTCCATATTCTTCTTTTAATTCTGTATAAATCTTTGAAGGGGTCTTTGCCTTTATATCTACCATATCAAAATTTGAATATCCTATACTTATATTTGTAAAACTAGCTGTTAGTGCTTCTCTTATCTTATATTTTTTATATCTATAGTTTTCTTTAGAAAATGATAGACTAGGTGATATATCTCGTCTTATATTGTCAAGTAGTATAGCTGACTCTACTATTTTGCTATCTAAAGAGCTACTATCTAATCCTATAAGATAAAGATGTTTTCTACCTGTATACGCTGCTATATTGTATTTACATGCAAATGCTTTTGAAGGCCTAGCACCACTTCTATTTGTATTTATTTCTTCTATATAAGATAAAACTATATCAAAGTATCTATCTGGTTCTATTTCTAAAGGAATTTTTTCCATTCGCTTTAAAGTTTCTAATATAGCTTTCATAGAAGTTTTATCATAAGAATTAGCCTTAGAAGAATCTGGAATCTTTACATATTTTTTTATTAAGATGGATAGTCTTTTTATGTATTCTCTAAATTCTACATTTCCTTCTGGAAGTGTAAACATAATACTATTAAAAAACTCTCTTATCCATTTTCTTTTAACCTTTGCCTTATCATCTAGTTCTGGGGAGATAAAGTTTAATCTTTCATAGTTTTCTCTACCATAAAATACTTTACATTTAACTAATTCTTCATAAATATCATTACTAGTTATTGTTTCATCATCTTTTTCTAGTCCAGTTTCTACATTTAAGCTTCCATTAAAAAACATAGGTCTTAGTTCCCATATATTGTAATAATTTTTGGCAAAATCACATATTGTCTTTATAAATCTATATGTAGTACTTGTAAGTATATCTAAACCATCTGCAAAACTTATTCCAAGGTCTTCCTTTTGGAACTCTAGATTTATCCATTCTACATATTTTTGATCCGTATAAGCTATGACAACCTCATCTAACGGTATGCTTTTTACATATATATCATCTATAATATATTTTATTTCATTTCTAATGCCAAACTGATTAAAAAAGCATACTTTTTTATCTCGGTCTATAGACTCAACACTTTCTTTAAAAAAGTATTCTTTAGGTGAATCTATAAGTTTCTTTACGGGCATCTTTATCTTTATTGCATTTTGATTTAGCTGACTAAAGAGTTCTCTCTCCAAATCATGAAACTCAATATTGCTAGCTACTGCTATTGTTTTATCTTTAAAAGATGATAATTCCTTAACTTCTCTAGCTTTTAAGAGTATATCGCAGTAATCCATAGCATTTAATCTATCTAGTTTTAAAGTATATCTTTTATAGATTTTATCTAAATCTTTTTCCTTAGGAAAATCATCTATCTTCTTTAACTTTAATTCTATTATAACGCTATATACTTCCTCTGCTGTCTTTTCATCTATTAGGTTTTCTTTAAAGAAAAATTCATCGCTCTCTTGATTTAAACTCTTTAAACAATCTAATACTATACTCTTTCCAAGTATATCATCTATAACTAAAATATCATTTTCTTCTATATACATTTGACATATATCTTGACTAAGTTTTTTTATTGTAACTGGGTTTAAGTTTAAAGCACTCTTCCCCCCTTTAGCCATATGCTCTATCATTAAAACACCTATAGCTCTAGTTGGTACAATAAAGAGTTTTTCCTCCAATATATATTCACTAGCAAACTCCCAAATTTCCATCTCTCTCACACGTCTCACCTCTCCACTACTTTATCATTTTTTAACCCTTTTTTCTATATAAAAAAACCTAAGCCATCTTAAGCTTAGGTTTTATATCTACTTTCTATTATCTATTGCTGCTTTTATAAATTCTCTAAATAGAGGATGAGCATGCGTTGGTCTTGATTTGAATTCTGGATGAAAGTTTACTCCTACAAACCAAGGATGATCTTTTAACTCTATTATTTCAGTTAATCTTTCATCAGGAGAAATTCCAGAAACTATCATCCCACTTTGAACTAGTCTATCTTTATATTCATTGTTTACTTCATATCTATTCATATGTCTTTCATATATCAATTCATCATCATATATCTTTTGTGCTAATGTTCCATCCTTTAGCTTACAAGGATATAGTCCAAGTCTTATCTCTCCATTTTGAAGATCTAAATCAGGTTGCTCTGGTCTTAAATCTATTACTGGATGTTCTACTTTTTCATTCCATTCAGTACTATCTGCTCCTTTAAGTCCAAGTACATTTCTAGCATGGTCAATAACTGCAAGCTGCATACCAAGAGAAATCCCAAAATAAGGAACTTTGTTTTCTTTAGCATATCTAATAGCTACAAGTTTTCCTTCTACTCCTCTATCATCAAATCCTCCAGGGATAAGTATTCCATCCATACCTTCTAAAAGAGTCTTACAGTTTTCACCATCTAAATCTCTTGCTTGTATCCATTTTATCTTTATATCTACTCCATTTTCAATGCCACCATGATTTAGTGCCTCTACTACTGAAATATAGGCATCTCTAAGTTCTACATATTTTCCTATTAGGGCAATATTAACTTCACCTTTTATGTTTTTTACTTTTTCTATTAAATCATACCAATGAGTAAGGTCTAGCTCTTTAGTTTCAAGCCCTAAATGATCTATTACAAGTTTTGAAAGTCCTTGTTTTTCAAGCATTAAAGGTATTTCATAAAGTGAATCCGCATCCATATTTTCTATAACTTCAGAAGGATCTAGATCTGTAAAAAGAGCTAGTTTCTCTTTTATATGTTTTTCAAGTGGCATTTCAGTTCTGCATATCAATATATCTGGCTGAATACCAATGCCCCTTAGTTCCTTAACACTATGCTGAGTTGGTTTAGTCTTTAATTCCCCAGCCTTTTTTAAATATGGTATTAAAGTTACATGCAAATACATCACATTTTCTTTTCCTACTACATACTTTATCTGTCTTATAGCTTCCATAAAAGGAAGTGATTCGATATCTCCTACTGTTCCTCCTATTTCAGTTATTACTACATCTATTTCTCCCTCTTTAGATGCCCTAATCATTCTCTCAGATATTTCGTTAGTGATATGAGGAATTACTTGAACAGTTTTTCCGTCATATTCTCCATTTCTCTCTTTATTTAAAACAGCCCAATATACTTTTCCAGCAGTTACATTACTGTTTTTATTTAAATTTACATCTATAAATCTTTCATAATGACCAAGGTCTAAATCTGTTTCAGCTCCGTCATCTGTAATAAAAACTTCTCCATGTTGATAAGGACTCATATTTCTTGGATCTACGTTTATATATGGATCAAATTTTTGTATTGTTACCTTTAAACCTCTACTTTTTAAAAGTTGTCCAAGGCTTGCTGCTGTTATACCTTTTCCTAGAGATGATACAACTCCTCCAGTTACAAATATATACTTAGTTGGCATCTTTTTCTCTCCCTTTCTCTTACATTAACTATATAATTTTATATTATTAAGTTTAACTAGTCAAATATTTTTTAATCATTCTACTTGTAATTTTCCCTAAATATAATATAATTAAACTATCATTTTAAACGAGGTGGTGCGAAAATGAAACGAAAAATGGCTATCTTTTTAGCTGCAATTTTCATCCTGTCAGCTTTAGCTCCAATAGTTACAGGAATTATGTCGCTTAGGTAGGTTTTTAAATAAAGACCCTCAAGAAAACTTGAGGGTCTTTACTTAACTGTTTTTTCTCTTTTCTTCTATTTCCTTATTTACCACTCTATTATCTTTATAGGTTGGAACTATCATCTTTACTTGTTCTCTAACCTTTTCTACATCTCCATCTTTTATCAAAGCCTTAAGTCCATCTAAAGATTTCAAAAGTAATCTATAATCTGTAAATGTAGGTTTTGCTACAAATATTTTATTATGAGAAGTATTTGTTAATCCCTCTTCTTCTAATAACAACTCTTCTAATAGTTTTTCACCAGGTCTAAGTCCAGTTATTTTAATAGGCATATCTATATCTGGTTCAAATCCTGAAAGTCTTATAACATCTCTTGCAAGGTCTATTATCTTTACAGGTTCTCCCATATCTAGTATAAATATTTCTCCACCCTTTGCCATGGAACCTGCTTGTATTACAAGTTGAACTGCTTCAGGGATAGTCATAAAATACCTTATTATATCTGGATGGGTAACAGTTACAGGGCCACCCTCTTCTATTTGCTTTTTAAATAGTGGGATTACACTGCCGTTGCTACCAAGTACATTTCCAAATCTTACAGCTACAAATTCAGTTTTAGAATGTACATTTATAGATTGAATTATCATCTCACAAAGCCTTTTACTAGCTCCCATTATATTTGTTGGATTTACTGCCTTGTCAGTAGATATCATTACAAATCTTTCAAGAGAGTACTTATCTGAAAGCTCTGCTAAATTCAGTGTCCCAAATACATTGTTTTTTATAGCTTCTTTTGGACTATCTTCCATAAGAGGAACATGTTTATGAGCTGCTGCATGGAATACTACCTGAGGTTTTTCTATGAGAAAGATTTCTTCAAGCCTAGCTTTATCTCTTATAGAACCTATATATACTTTTAAGTTTAAATCAGGATAGTTTCTATTTAGTTCCATTTGAACATCATAAACACTGTTTTCATAAATATCTAATAGCACTAGTCTTTTAGGCTTAAACCCTACCATTTGCCTACAGAGTTCAGAACCTATAGACCCTCCAGCACCTGTTATCATAACAGTTTTATCTGTTATATAAGAACTTATCTTCTCTAAATCTACCCTTATCTCTTCTCTTCCTAGTACATCTGATATCTCTACATCTCTTATCTCTTTTATACTTACCTTTTCATCTATCAACTCATAAATGCCGGGTAACATTTTAAGTTTGCACCTGGTTTCCTTACATATATCTAGAATTTCTTTTATTTCAGCTTTTGAAGCTGAAGGCATGGCAATTATAATTTCATCTATTCTGTATTCTTTGGATACATTGATTATATCATCTCTTCCTCCGACTACTTTTATACCATTTATAACACTGCCTTTTTTGCTCTTATCATCATCTATAATGGCTATTGGTTCTGAGTTTAACTTCTCATGATTTCTAAATTCACGAATAACCATAGCCCCCGCATCCCCTGCTCCTATTATAAGAATCCTCTTTCTATTTTTAGCTTTAAATCTTCTAAGTATATTGTTTTTACTAAATGTTCTATAGCTAAATCTTATTCCACCTATTAAAAACATTTCAAGAAGTGGAACTATAACATAAACTGATCTAGGGAGATTGTTTCCACTTATAAATAGAAAACTTATTACGATTGCATTTGATAGAAATACCGCCAGCACTATGTTTTTAAGCTCTTTAATACTTGCATATTTCCATAAGGTATTATACATATTAAAAAGATTAAATACTACAAGTTTTGCTATAGTTATGAAAATAGCTGTTTTTATATATAATTCAAAATATATTGCAAATCTGGGATGGTTAATCGTATCAAATCTTATATACAATGCTAATATATAAGATAGATTTATAAGAAGTATATCTTCTAATATAAGCTTTATCTTTGTTGGTTTATTATCCATTTTAAAATCCTTCTTTCTCGTGATCTATTAACTTCTTTTTTTATTATATCATAATTATTTATTATTTGGGATTAATGGGTAATAATATTTTTATTTCACTATAAAGATAGCTTATCACAAAGGAAGTATTAATATTAAAAATAGTGAAAATACTTTTATTTCATGGTAGAATATACTTATAGTATAAGAAGGAGGAATAATTAATGATAATTGGAGTTCCAAAGGAAATAAAATCTCAAGAAAATAGAGTTTCTTTAACACCCGCAGGCGTTGATGCATTTAAAAGAGCAGGACACACTATATTTATAGAAACTGGTGCAGGTTTAGGAGCAGGATTTTCAGATGAAGAATATAAAAAATTCGGAGCAGAAGTTTTAGATAAGGCTTCAGATGTGTGGAATAAATCAAATATGGTTTTAAAAGTAAAAGAACCTTTAAAAGAAGAATATAAATATTTTAGAGAAGATCTCATTCTCTTTACTTATCTTCATCTTGCAAATGAATTAGAACTTACAAAAGCTCTTATAGCAGCAAAGACTACTGCCATAGCTTATGAAACAGTTCAGCTTCCAAATAGATCACTTCCTCTTTTGACACCTATGAGTGAAGTTGCTGGAAGAATGGCAGTTCAACAAGGTTCTATCTATCTAGAGAAAACTCGTGGAGGTAAGGGTAAACTTATAGATGGAGTACCAGGAGTTCCTCCAGCTCATGTAGTAGTTGTAGGAGGAGGTATAGTTGGAACTGGAGCTATAAGACGTGCTGTAGGTCTTGGGGCTAGAGTTACAGTACTAGATGTTGATATGAATAGACTTACCTATCTTGGAGAAGTTTTTATGGGAAGAATTGAAACCCTTTATTCTAACAATTATAATATGACTAAAGCTGTAGAATCTGCCGATTTAGTAGTAGGAGCAGTTCTTATACCAGGAGCTAAAGCTCCAAAGCTTGTAACTGAAGAAATGGTAAAAAATATGGAAAAGGGAAGCGTTATAGTTGATGTTGCAATCGATCAAGGGGGTTGTGTTGAAACTATAGAAGCTGCTACAACTCATGATAATCCTATCTTTGTAAAGCATGATATAATTCACTATGCAGTTGCAAATATACCAGGGGCTGTGCCTCAAACTTCAACACTTGCACTTACAAATGTAACACTTCCTTATGCTTTAAAAATAGCAAATATGGGCTGGAAGGAAGCCCTAAATAAGGATGCTTCATTAGCTAAAGGAGCAAATGTTATAGATGGATTTATAACTTATAAAGGTGTTTCAGATGCCTTTGATATGGAATATAAACCATTAGAAGAGTTAATTTAAATAAAATACACCTTAAAGTTATTATATTCTAACTTTAAGGTGTATTTTTTGCATACATCAGATTAGTAAAAGTTTCTTCTATGTTCAACGGTTTTATTGGAGTGATTAATTAACCTGATTTACTATTTTACCATCTAAGAAATTTCTAAAATTATCTACTGCTATATCCATAAGCCTAGCACGTGTTTCAATTGGAGCCCAAGATATATGTGGTGTTATAATTATATTTTTTGAAGAAAGTAGTGGGTTGTCATCTTTTATAGGTTCAAAAGATACTGTATCTACTCCAGCTCCTCCTACTTTCCCACTATCTAGTGCTTCTTTTAAATCTTTTTCCACAATAAGAGCACCCCTAGCTGTATTTATAATCAATACTCCGTCCTTCATCTTGGCTATTGATTCTTTATTTATAATCCCACGGGTTTTTTCTGTAAGTGGACAGTTTAAGCTTATTATATCTGAGTTTTTAAGCACTTCATCCAATTTATCATCACGACTTGTCGTAGACAAAACTTTCATATCAAAAGCCTTTGCTATCTCTCCTACCTTTTGCCCAATTCTACCAAAACCAATAATTCCCATAGTCTTTCCCTTTAACTCCATCAAAGGCTTATCCCAAAAACACCACTCACGTTCATCTTTCCATCTACCCTTTTTAACTTCACTATTGTGATGTGATACATGGTTTGTAAGTTCTAAAAGAAGTGCAAATGTCATCTGAGCTACAGCATCAGTTCCATATGTGGGAATATTTGTAACCACTACACCATTTTCTCTTGCTGAATCTAAGTCTACAGTATTATATCCTGTAGCCATAACTCCTATATATTTTAAGTTTGAAGCGGCTTCTATTATCTTTCTATCTATAGGAGTTTTGTTTATAAGAATAGCCTCTGCATCTCCTATTTTCTCTATTATAAGATCACTATCCTTTAGGTTGAAAGATACCATATCATATACTTTTAAATCTCCAAGTTCTCTAAATCCATCCCAAGAAATATCCCCTGGATTTACTCTATCACCATCTAAAACTACTATTTTCATACCTTTTCCCCCTTTAACAACTTATTTTTTTATTATATTTTCTGATTTTAGTATATCATATAAAAGTCTGAAAATTAATAACAAAAAAGATAGAGCTATCTAATTCTCTATCTTTTCTTAATAAATATATTTTTTTCTAATTCTTTCTATCAAATTCAGTAATTGCCTTTTTAAAGCATTCCATTGGTGGGTTTACAAGACCTGCACCTACTTGCCCTATTCCAGCAACCTTATGAGCCATACCAGTATTTATTATTGGTAAAATTCCTTTTTCAATTACCTTAATTATATCTATTCCAATAGCAGAACCCCTAAAGTTTAAATTTGGAATAGAATAGTTAGTATTTTCTCCTTCTGTTATATTATACATGCTCTCGCTATATCCAATCGCATCTTCTATAGTTCCTCCTACAAATTGAACAATAGCAGGAGATGCTCCCATAGAAAATCCTCCTATACCCATTGTTTCTGTGATAGAACTATCCCCTATATCAGGACTTGCATCATCTTCTTTAAACCCTGGGAACATTAAACCCTTTATCATATTTGCTGGAGCCGTAAACCACTCTTTTTCTCCAAGTCCACTTACTCTTATCCCAAATTCTACTCCATTTCTAGCCATGGTGGTTACTATAGTAGAGTTTTCTATCCCATGAGCTGCATCAGTTGCAACTTTGCAAGATGGCATGGAAAGGTTTAAGAAATAATGTTCATTTTCTTTTATAAAGTCTAATACTCTTTTTATTACACTAGTGTCAACATCTGTATCTATTACATAGGAAACTATCTCTCTAAAAAACAAACTAGTTGCAGCCTTATTTCTATTGTGGCACTCATCACCCATATGGATTGCTTGGGAGATAATGGATTTTATATCTATTCCATCTTGCGTATTTTTTAAAGCTTTTTTCATAGTAGGAGCAAATTCTTCTTCTATCCAACGAAGTCTTTCTATAACTTCATCATTAAAGGCACCATATCTTAATACCTTGCCAAGACCTTCGTTTATTGTACAATATCCGTAGTTTCCATAGGTTTTATTATATATCACATGTACGGGCATCGAAGGAGATACTATTCCTGCCATAGGTCCAACCGTATTGTGTTCATTACAAGGTGCGAACTCGATCTCTCCTGAAGCAGCAATCTTTCTTGCCTCATCTTCATTTTTAGCTCTTTTTTCATAGATTAAAGCTCCTATTATTGCCCCTTGCATAGGCCCTGCCATCATATCCCACTCTATAGGCGGACCTGAGTGAAGTATCATATTTTCTTTCATACCAGGAATTACATTTATAGCTTTATCTATATCTACAAGTATTGGATGAGAATTTATCATTCTTTTAACTGCTTCTTTATTGGCAGTTTCAATCTCTTTTCTAGAAGATAGTTTATCTACTATATTTAAAAGTTTTATATCTCCTCCAGCAGCTGGTTCCCAGTCTAATTGTAGAACATCTTGACCTTGAAGTTCCAAGTCATCTTTAAATTTACTTGTCCCTATATTTAATATTTTTAATTCTTGTGAAAACAGTTTATTAATCCCGCTCATAGTAAAGCCTCCTCTTCTTATGATAATATTTCTGCTACTATATTTGCTGCTTCTAAGTTACTTTCTCCTATTATTATGCCTGCATCTTCTAACATCATTTTTTGGTTATTATAGTTTTGTTTATCAATATCAGTTCCACAGATATATGCTACGAAAGCTAAATCTCTACCATTAGATTTTGCAATTTCTTTTGATTCTTTTATAGTATCTAGAGTTACTCCAACAGGATCTTCATGCGATCCAAATCCAAGTTCAAAATCTAATAATATAACTCCTACAGTTTCATCTTTTGCTTGTTTTAATATATGCTCTAATCTCAAAGTAGGCTCTATCATAGGATGAGGCCTTCCTACAGTAAATTGATCTTCTCCTAAATCCAGAAGTATATTCCCTGAATACTCTTTTATATCCTCAAGTTTTTCTTCTTCAACTTTAGCTACATTACTTTTTATAGATGGAATGTTCTCCCTTAAAACCGATAGTGCTTCTGCGCAAAGAGTACCACCACAATATAGTCCCCTTACATATTTTTGTTCTGCCTTTAAGTTTTCCTTAGCTTCTCTTATCTTTAGCTTTAAAGCCTCATGACTTTTCTCTTTTCCAGTCTTTATCCCAACTAAATTTACAGCTTCTTTTGCTGCATCGAAGAGATTATATACAAACTTCACATCTGAATCTTTTTTATCATCTTTAATCCCATCTAAAAAACAAATGATAACTGGTTTTTTAATAGCTTTTACTTCTTTTAATATTTTCTCTTCAACAGTTTTTGCAGGTGGTTTAGAAACTAAAACAATTATCTCAGTATTGTCATCATTGCTTAAAGCCTTTAATCCTTCTATCATCATTATTCCGCCAATTTCTTCTTTTAAATCTCTTCCACCAGTTCCTATTCCCTGAGATACTCCGCCACCAAGATTATGAATTTGAACCATAACTTCCTGAAGTCCTGTTCCAGATGCTCCAACTATACCTATATTTCCTTTTCTAACTTCATTAGCAAAACAAAGTCCTATATTGTTTATACTTGCAGTTCCACAATCAGGTCCCATTACTAAAAGACCTTTGTCTCTTCCCATTTCTTTTAATTCTCGTTCTTGTTCTAAAGTTACATTATCGCTAAAAATCATAACATGAAGCCCGTTTTCTAAAGCTTTTCTAGCTTCTCTAGCTGCATATTGACCTGGAACTGAAATCAAGGCTATATTCGCATCTTCCATCTGCTCTAATGCTTCACTAATTGTCTTAGGGTCTTCCACTTCACCTTTAGCTTTCTTTTTATTCTTTGGTTTTAATAGTTCTTCTATAGATTTTAAAGCCTCATTATAACTCTTTTCATCTATTGCTTTTATAGCTATCAAAAGATCATTGTTTTCTGCATTGTCAGATTCTTTAGTGCTAAGCCCAACATTTCTTAATAATTCTTTATTCATATCCGTTGCCATAGAAACTACTGCTTCTTCTACTCCTTCTACACCTAGGATTTTACTAGATAAAGACATAAGTGTAACTGAATCAAAGTATTCATTTTTTCTAATTATAGTATTTTGCATCCTCTTTACCTCCACTTTCTAAAATATCTAAACCGTATAGTAGTCCTAAAATTATTCCAACAGATAAATCTACTCCTGATGAAGAACCTATTGAAAACATTTCATCTATACTGTGGTATAATCCGTCTCTATCGTCATTAAAAATTTGTTTAATAAAGTTTATTATAATTTCTCTACTATTTCCTTCAATACTAGCTTTTATCATGTTTTTACTAATATCAGTGGTAGAGAGGCTTGTATTTTCTAAGATATATTTAATCTTTTTAAATAGTAGTTTGGATTTTTCTACTTCAATAGAATTTAAAGCAGTAATAAACCCAACTAAAAAGTCATCTCCTGATGGAGTAAGACCATTGCCAAAGCCTATCACTGAAATTATACTCTTGTTTAGTTCTTCTAAGCTTTCATTTAATCTTAACAAAAATATCTCAATTCTGTTTTTTAATTCTTTTTCTATAATTGAGACTCTATAAGTTTTCTCTAAATTTATAAGTGTATTTATATAAAAGTATTTACTTCCACCATCTACTGCATTTTGAAGAAAATATTCATTAAATAGCTTGATATTTTTACTAAAATTAATCTTATCGTTTTCATTTACTTGTATTTTTAGTAAATCTGGTGACCAAAGTTCTGTATTTTTAAGATAAATAACCATCTTATTGTCTATCTTTAGTGCGTCTTGTTCAATATTTACTCTATCATTTACTTCAATATTCAAATCAGTAAAATTATAATCTTTATCTACTTGTAATCTCATAGCACATGGTCCATTGTCAAGATGATTTTGTAATATACTATATATTTGTCTATCCATATCTATAAAGTTGATAACTCTTTTAAATATACTATGGACTTTGAGTTCTTGATTACTTATATTTTTATCTATTAAATTTTTAAACCCTCTATCATAAGAAAGGGCATAAAATGTCAACGTACCCATCTTATCCCCTCCTTTTTTATTAATTCTATTAAATTTCAGTAATTACATTTTCTTCTTTTCTGTAATATTCCATAATCATAAATATTACAGCCATCGCTACATATCCTAAGGAAACCATTCCACCTGTACCAAATCCAATTTCGGAAGCATGAATTATACCAAAGAACGATAATGCTGCTGTTATAAGGCTATAAACTGCAGATATTTTAAATTTCTTATCTATTACAAATATAACTATTGTAGCTAGCATCATTCCAACTAAAATATCTCCCGATCCAAGTATTTTCCATCCTTCATAAGGAATACCACTACTTGTTAAAGCCTCTATTCCTACTTTTGCTGCGCTTGTACCTGCAGCTCCAAGTGCATTATTTACTTGAGTTACTACATAGCTTGCTATAAAAGGCATAAACGCTATTATTAATGCAGGTATATGTCTTTTTTCTGTTGAAGAAAAAGCTTGAGCCCCTATCACCATTGAGATATAAACTAATATTGGTAATAAAGCTACTAGTGGTATCAATGTTAGTACTAATGGTAGTAATCCTAAAAGTGCTACTATTATCATAACTCCACCTGTAAGCCAAGCATATCCTACTCTAGCTCCAGTAGCTTTCCATCCTGGATGTCCAATGTATATTATGGTTGGATATGGACTTTCTAAACAGGCTGCTAGTAGAGTTAATACTCCTGGAATAAGCATAGCTTTTGTAGTATCATAATGATCTCCTGCAACCTCTGCACTTTCCACATTGTCTAAACTCTCTAAAAAGTCATATATTGCAAGAGGAATTGCCGCTGCTAAAAAAGGTGAAAGATAAGCAAATCCTTCTGCTAAATTTCCTACTGCTAGCTTTGGAAATGCTAGGGAAAAACCACTTGCTGCTTCTTTTACAGCTCCAATATCCATGTATCCAGTTCCCCAAGCTAGTGTTGAGCCAACTATTATAGCAACTAAACCTGCTGGGATATTTCCAGGCATTTTTTTATTTGCAAGCCATCCTACAACTACTATAGCTAGTGTTGTAAGTCCAATATATGGAGTGGTAAATATTTCTCCCATAGGATTCATAGCTATATATGTTATAGCTAGTCCAGCTAAAGATCCAAGCATAGCTGCTCTAGGTATATATTTCTTAATATAAGGTCCTACAAAAGCTCCTATTGTCATAATCAATCCTTGTACTATATTCCATGCTAATGCAACAGACCATGCAAGGTTCCAGTCATTTGTTTGAAGATGTACTGGAAGAATTACTGCAAATGCAACTACAAAATAATGTGGAACACTAAGCCCATAAGGAAGTGCTGTTACATCTCCTTTTTTTTCTTTAATAGAAAGTTGTTTGGCCTGCCAAGCTAATATTAGATTACCAAGACCTATGCTAAGTGCCGCTGCTGGTACAATTCTACCGTAAACAATTTCTTTAGGCATATCTATAGCAAAGACAAGTAATCCTATAGCTGCTAAAAAGTTAGTAAGAGAGTTACTAAACAAACCGAAAAAACCGTTTAAATCTCCCTTTACCCACCAAGGAGTACCATTAGCTGAGGCTCCATTATTTCCATTTTTATTTGTCATCTATTACGCCTCCTTAAAATTAAATCAATTTATTTTTTTAATGTTTCTAAAATATACTTAGACTCTGTAGTCCAACCAAATATACCACCTTGTTGATTTATCATTCTTATAGAACCTTCTTGATCTTTTGGATCAAATGCAGCTGTACCATCTTCTAACATTAAGCAATTAAAACCTCGATCATTTGCTTCTCTTATTGTAGTTTGTACACAAACATGAGTTGTAACTCCTGTAACTATAAGATTAGTAATTCCTTTATTTTTCAATATGATATCTAAATCAGTTTGGTAAAACGCACCCTTACCAGGTTTATCTATTATTGGTTCGCCTTCAATTGGTGTAAGTTCATCTACTATGTCGTGTCCATATTCTCCTCTTATCAGAATTCTTCCCATAGGTCCCATATCACCAATTCCAGCACCTTGTCTTTTACTTCTTCTCAATTTATTTGGAGGACAGTCAGATAAATCTGGTCTATGACCTTCTCTAGTGTGAATTACTAGCATACCTGCTTCTCTTGCAACCTCTAATACATTCTTAATTGGTTCTATTACTTTTCTTGTAGGAGTTATATCATTTCCTAGTTTTTCACCAAATCCACCTGGAGCACAAAAATCTCTTTGCATATCAATAATAATTAAAGCTGTCTCTTCCAAATTAAACTCAAACTCATAAGGCTTTGCATCAACTGTATACTTTGTCATTTTAAATTCCTCCTGTTTTTTTATAATTGTTTATAATTGTTTTTTTATATTTAAATCATTATTCTGGGTTTTACCCATTATAAATAATAATGCCGCAACCATTAAATAAGCTATTACTACATCATTGGCATTTCCAATTCCTATGCTTGAAGTATGAATTATCCCGAAAAATGTAAGTCCTGCCGCTACTAATACAACAACAATTCCCTTATTTAATTCCTTGTCTATAATATAAACACAGAGGCTAGACCATATCATACTTACTAGTATCGCTCCTGCTCCTAAAGTTAACATCCCGCCATATTCTAGTCCTGCTACTGCTAATTTATCAAATCCAATTTGTTCAGCACTTTTACCTGCAAGTCCTAGTGCATTATCAATATTACCCTGTGACCAATTTGCAATCCAAGGGATAATTCCAAGTAATACTGCCGGAGCATATTTGCCATCTACAGCGGTAAATGCCTGTGTACCTATCATAATACCTATATATAATAGTATAGGAACTATTGCAACTAAAGGTATTAAGTTTGAGAGTAATGTTATTAAATTTAACCATGTTATTATTAAAATTACTAAGCCCATAACAAATGTATATCCAATTCTTGCGCCTGTACTTTTCCATCCAGGGTGTCCGATAAATACAGCAGTTGGAAAAGGGCTACCAAAAAGGCTTGCAATTATAGATGTAGCACCATCTGCTATAAGAGTTTCCCTTACTCCATAATGGTCTCCCGCTATTGAAGCACTCTCTACATTATCCATTGTTTCGAAAAAGTTATACACTCCTAATGGTATTGCAGCTGTTAAATAAGGAGCTGCATATTTTAAACCTTTAACTATATTTGATATTGAAAATCTTGCATATGAAGGTTTGACACTTGAAAACGATGAAATTAAAGAATCATAATCCATATATCCACTTGTCCACCCAATTATTGTTCCAATGATTATAGCAAATAATCCAACCGGAATATTAAAGGGCATCTTCATATTACCAAACCATCCAAGAAGTATAATTACAAAAGATACAAGGCCTATATATGGGATTCTAAACGTTTGCATAGCTGGGTTCATGGCTATAAATGTTATTGATACTCCTGCTAGTGCACTTAACATAGCGACTCTAGGAATAGTATCTCTTAACTTAGGGCCTATTATAGAGCCAAATAGTTCTACAAGTCCTTCAATAAAACACCAAGCAAGACCTGCATACCATGCTAATTGTGCATCTCCAGTATCCCAATAAACTGGACCCATAATTAAAAAAGCTATAAGAAACATATGTGGAACGCTAGTTCCAGAAGGAAGGGCTGTGACATCGTCTCTTTTTTCTTTTACGGCAAGTTTATAACCCATCCAAGTATAGTAAATTCCACTTAAAAAGATTGAAAGTCCAACAGCCGGTAATATTCTTCCAAAAACTATCCAACCAGGCATCCCTATAGATACAGTTAAAAGGCTAGCCATAACTAAAATATTAGTTAAGTTATTTGTAAAAAGTCCAAAGAAACCATTGATATCACTTTTATGCCATAACTTAGGTTTATTGTTCTCCATATATTTACTCCTTTCATTTTGTATTACCTTACTTATACTATAATGTTATCATTATTAGATTTCAAAGTCATCGTTATATATAACTAAAAGAAAGCGATTCCATTGTCAACTCTCTACAATGAAAATCACTTTCCGTGTTTTTATATGGCAATAATATTGTAATCTATTAACTATCATTTGCATTTAACCATAGATATATATTATATGCTAAAACCAATTCACCTATAAAGAATCCATCTTTTATCTCTATTCCGAGCTCTTTTATTCTTTCTATCCTATACCTTAAAGTATTATAGTGTATAAAGAGTTTTTCTGAAGCTTTTTTTATATTAAAGTTTTCTTCAATTAAAGCTTTTAGTGTCTCCATAAGTTCCATATTTGTTTCCTTATCATATTCTATTATTTTTCCTAATTTATTGTTTAGATACTTTTTTAATATATCAATATCTCTTACTTCTTTTATAATAGCAAACATTTCATAATCACTATAATGACTGACAAAAGATGTTTTATTTAATATAGATCCTGCAACTATACTTTGTTGAGCTTCTGAGTAAGCTAAGGGAAAATCATTTATATTATTTATTATATTTGATATTCCTATGCCCATTTTGATGTTTGTATTTAAATTTTTAATTATCATTTTACCAATTTCAATAAAATTTTCTCTAATATCATTTATAAATATTGAGTTGATAAAAATTACAAGAGAATCATCTATATATACTATCTTAATTTTATTTAGATTAATTGACATATATTTTTCAAGTGTCTTTTCTATAATGTTTGAGTACAATATATATTCATATATCTCTTTTTTCTTTTCATAATTATCCGTTAGTATCTTTATAATCATGATTGCCTGTGGAAACTTTATATCCCATCCAAAATTTTTGGCATTTTTTATGATATCTATAGGTGAATATATTTTACCTTGAAGAATATCTCTAATAAATGCATCTTGAAAACTTCTTTCTTTCTCCATCACAGCATAGTTTTTATAAAATACTGAGGCTATAAGCAAAGCTGCCTGTTCAACTGCAACTATCAAGTTTTTATTTTCATTTTCACCTTTTAATAATAGAATGTATCCAAATTTAGATTCTCCTGCTTTAATAGAATATTTTATATAAGTGTTTTCATCGTATTCTTTATCTTGTAATTTTATTATTAACTCATTATATTTGTTATCATTTGTTGATAATATAGATACATTTTCTTTACTTATATCTTGTGATATATGGGTTATATTCATATCATTATCTAATAAAAGAACTGGATAATCTACTATTTCAGATAAATTATTTATAAGTGCATTTATATCTTCACCATTTAGAAATAATTTCATCAATCGCTCATGTACATAATTTCTAAAATTTAATACACTTATATAATTTCTCAATGACAGTTCAAGTATGGAGGATACTAATTTAGATAGGTTTGCATCTTTAGGCAATTCTATGATAGGAAAATTAAATTTATTTGATTGTTCAATCATAATAAGAGGTATTTCTTTTATATATCTAGCAGGCTTTATACATATGCCTGATACTTTTCTTTCTACAAGTTTAGGGATAAGACTTTTTATAGCCTCCTCATCTGAAAATATAGGATATAGGGTAGTGATAAGTAAACTATTGCTTTCAACATAGGGAAATATATCAGGAACTTCCATAAGCATTGCATTAGTTACAATATTATATATACCTTCTTTTCCAGAGATTAGATGGGAACCTTTAAATTCATCAATTTCTAACACATCTTTTACTTTTATATACATGATTCTCCCTCTCCTCTTTCATCTCTTAAATAGCTTAAAAATGACAATATAAATGCTATACCAAGTGAAATTGCTGCAATTAAAAAGGGCATTTTACTGCTTAAATTATAACTAAAACCAGCCACTATTGCACCAATCATCTCGCCAAATGCTTTTATAGCATTAAACATTCCAGACATAAAACCTATATCTTTCATCTCTCCTTCTACTGCAAAACCTTGAAGTATGGGAAGCAAAATAGTATAGAGAGTAAAAAATAGAAAGCTATATAAGAAAAATGGAACAATACTATCATTTAAAAATAAAAGATATGCAAATATAGCATTAAAAAATAAAATAAATACCATGGATTTTTTTATATCTGTCTTATTAATAATCCAAACATTTATGCTAAGGTTTGCAATTAATCCTACTATTCCCGTTAAAGCTTTCCATATACCATTTACCACGGGTAACATATTTAATTCTGCTTTTAAATAGTAATTAAATGCATTATTATTTCCACTATAAGCTAAACCTACAAAAAATGTTATAAATAAAAATGTTATAATCCAAAGATTAAAGACTCCTTCACTCTTCTTTTTATCCTTTACAATATTCCATATAAATTTAGTTTTTTTAGCATCTACTCTTTGTTGTGGATTAGTTTCCTTTAAAAATATTTTTATCCCCAATGAAAGAAAAATCATACACACACCTTGAATAATAAATACAGTTTGAGGAGTAAGGTAGCCAAGCATTCCCCCTATAAGAAAACCTATTGCTGAGCAAACACTTAGTATTGCTGAATAGTTTGCCATTATAACTTTACTCTCTTCCCTCTTACTTACATCAACAAGCGCTGACATCAGACTTACCTGAAATCCCCCCGCTCCCACTCCTGCTAAAACTCTAAAAACCAATATACTCCAAACTGATGTTGTAAGTGAAAAGCTAATTTGCACTATCCCATAAAAAAAGGTAGCTATAACTAAGGTCAATTTCCTCTTACCTTTATCTCCTATACTACCCCAAACTGGAGCAGTTATAAATATTGCAAATACCATCGCTGCATAAGATGTTCCAAATATATGATCAGGTAATTTTAAACCTGTAAAATATGAAGGTGTAACTGGATGATGAAGATTTGCTATAATCCATATAAGACCGCTAAAGGCCAATATCTTTTTTACTTCTTTTTTCATTAATTCCCCCACTTTCTAAACTTCTTTATTATTAGTATATTATAGCATAGTATGGGATATTTTCTATATTAGGTAAAAGCATATACATCATAAATATTTTTATAATTACAATTATTATTATTCTATATAAGCAATGCGAATTATAAAAAATTTAATGGCAATACTAATTTTAATGGTATAAAAAGGATGGTTTTTATGGAGGATTTAAAAAAATATTCACTTACATGTTTCTTAGATGAAAATATAAAGATGATTAAAGAAATATTCAAGAATGATGAAAGCATAAATATGCGTATATTTCAAAATCAATATAGTGGACTAAGGGGATGCCTTTTCTTTATATCTGATATGGTAGATACAAAGGTCATAAATGAACATATACTAAAGCCTATTTTAGAGAGCAAAGTTTTATTAGATGATGTAGATCTTATATCATATCTATCAAATGAAATAATTACATCTAGCACTCTAAAATGTTCTACATCTATAGATGAATTAGTAAATGCAATTGTTTCTGGAGATACAGTCTTAATTTTAGAAGGATATCAAGAAGTTATTATCAACTCTACTAAAGGATGGAAAGTTAGAGCCATCGAAGAGCCTAATAGTGAAAAAGTGCTTCGAGGTCCAAAAGAGGGATTTATAGAATCAATGTCTACTAATTTAAGTATGATAAGAAGAAAAGTCTGTTCTAAAGACTTAAAATTTATCTCTATGACCCTTGGGGAAAGAACAAGAACTAAAGTATGTATATGCTATATAGATGGCTTAGTGCATGAAGATATATTAAATAATATAATTAAAAAGATAGAAAATATCTCTATAGATGGAATTACAGATGTTAAATATATTGGAGAATTTATAGATGAGAATCCTTTTTCTTTATTTGAAACTAGCTTTACTTCCGAAAAACCCGATACTATATCTGGAAAAATACTTGAAGGTCGTGTTGCTGTATTAGTTGACGGGAGTCCTTCAGTTATGACTCTTCCTTCCCTCTTTATAGAGTCATTTATGGCAGGGGATGATTACTATATAAACTATTACTATGCAAGTTTAGGACGATTACTTCGCATTTTAGGTTTTATTGCAAGTATTAGTATACCTGCATTATACTTATCTTTAGTGTCTTTTCATCAGGGAACACTTCAAACTCCTCTTTTAATAACTATCTATGCAGCTAGAGTAGGGGTTCCTTTTCCCAGTATTGTGGAGCTTTTAATCCTACTTACTGTATTTGAAATATTAAGAGAAGCAGGATCTAGGGCTCCTAGTACGATGGGCCAGGCTATAAGTATAGTAGGAGTGTTGGTGTTGGGAACAGCTGCTGTCGATGCACGTCTAGTATCTGCTCCTATGATTATAATAGTTGGAGTTTCCTCTATTACAGGACTTATGATACCAAATATGACTGTAACTCTTTCATTTATTAGGGCAGGCCTTCTGCTCTTATCCTCAGTTCTGGGAATATATGGATATATATTTGGTATGCTAGCTTTAATTATACATTTATTTTCATTAAGATCATGTGGTATCCCTTTTATGGGGCATTTGACCTCATTTCATATGCAGTCTATAAAGGATACTATAATAAGGGGCCCAGCTTGGTATATGAGATATAGACCAAAATTTATGAGCAAAGATTCTAAGAGAGGCACTATTGGGGGGAAAGGTGATGAATAGATATATATTATTAATTATTATCCTAATATCTAGCATAGTCCTTACAGGATGTTGGAGTTATAAAGAGATAAACGCTCTTTATATAGTAGCTGGAATAGCCATAGATAAGGCGGAAAATTCGGATAAATATAATATAGCAACAGAATTTATAAATATAAAGGACAATAAAAGAGAACAAAGCTTTGAGTCTATTCTATTGGAAACTGAGGGTGATTCTATTTCAGATGCGGTTACTAAGATGACCAGAATTTCTGCAAAAAGAGCTTATTGGGGTCATGCAACCACTATTATAATCAGTGAAGAAGTCGCACGTGAGGGAATTGTTCAATTTTTAGATTTAATTGTAAGAAGAGGAGAAGCAAGACTTTCCACCAATATTTATATTTCTAAAGAAAAATCAGCTAAAGAGGTACTACAAAGAGAAAGCTTCTCAACTGATGTAAGATCGTTTGAACTAGCTATAATGGTAAATGAAAGTAAAAACATAGTAAAGGTGCCTGCATTAAAGACATATGAAGTTATAAACGCACTTGCAATACCAAAGGTTCATACTGTACTACCAACTGTAAAATCATTTTACAATGATGGAACTCCTACAAATTTATTATCAGGAGGAGCAGTTTTTAGCATGGGAAAACTTGTAGGTTTTTTAGAAGAGAAAGATATACTACCCTACTTATTTATAAAAGACCAGGTAGAAGCAGGTTTTTTAAATGTAGAGGCTGAAAAGCGAAATCCAAATGACACAATAACTTTAGAGATATTAGGTAGCAATACAAAAATAAAACCTATATACGATTCCCAAACTCTCGGCTTTGATATTTCCATTAAAACAGATGTGACCATAGGAGAACTAACGACTACTACTGACTATGTATCCAAGCGAGGAAGGGAGAGACTTAAAAAGTTAGCTCAAAAGTCCTTAGAAAAAAAAATAAAAAGCCACATAGAGGATGTGCAAAAGGAGTTTGGATTTGATATATTTGGATTTGGTAATATCATACGGCAAAGAAACCCTAGACTTTGGGATAATATGGAAAAAGACTGGGATTCTATCTTTAAGGATCTAGATTTAAATATAAATTGTGATATACAAATAAAAAATACTGGTCATTATTTAAAACCATTAAAGGTGGTTGAGTAATATGCTGATAATACCAATATATTTATTTCTCTACCTATTTATTATAATCTTTGATCTTATGCCTATTTAAAAAAATAATCACCATATGTTATTTGGATTTAATTTAATTATAATATCCATTTCCTTTTTAATAGTTGTCTTAGTGGGACTAAAGTTTGAAGTTCCAAGCCCCTCAAACTTCATAGAAAATATAGTAAATGTCTTCATATATTAAGGAGGTGCATTCCAATTAGGAAAGAACAAATTTCTCAGTCGCAAGCTTATATATTGATAATAACTTTTATCTTCGGTACATCTTTAGCATTAGTTTCCTACTCAGAAAGTGAACAAGATACATGGATTTCCATGTTGATATCCCTAGCATTTGCCATCCCTATAGTCATTGTCTATGGAAAAATCTTAAATAATCATCCAAATAAAGATATATTTCAAATTCTAGAATATTTATTTGGAAAAATAGTTGGTAAAATAATAGGATTTCTATACACCTTTTATTTTTTTCACCTAGGTGCTATTTGTATTAGAAATATAACAGAATTTATACAGCTATCTTCTTTCCCTGATACACCCCAATACGTAACTACCTTTTTTATAGGTGCTTTAGCTATTTATGTTTTAAAATCTGGAATGGAAGTTATAGCTAGGGTAAATAAGTTTGTATTTCCTTTATTAATCTTTATAATAGCCATAACATTGATTATGGCTATCCCAAAGGTGGATACAAATAATTTATTACCCCTACTAGAAAATGGTTGGTTATCCATTTTAAAGGCTAGTTTTTCTAACTTTTCCTTTCCTTTTGGAGAAACTGTTATATTTCTATCAATTTTAAATAGCGTTAAAGAAAAAAAGAAATCATCTAAGATATATCTAAAAGGGCTATTTATAGGGAGTTTAATTCTTTTAAGTGTCGCTATAAGAAATATACTTATATTGGGCTTTCCAATCTTAAGTTCAAGTACTTTCCCTTCATATGATGCTGTAACCCTAATAGATATAGGAAATTTTATAAGAGGCCTTGAAATTATAGTAAGTATTGTAATCACAATAGCTGGATTTATAAAAGTATCTATTTGTCTACTGGCATCTTGTATTGGAACTGCTAGATTATTTAACTTTCCCGATTATAAGGGGGTTTCTGCACCTTTAGGGCTACTTATGATGTCAGTTTCATTTATTTTATATAGTAGTACTATGCATATGATTGAATGGATTAAAATTTATAAATATTATGCCTTTCCTTTTCAAGTGATACTCCCTATCTTTATTTTAATTGTTACAAAACTTAAAAAACAGAAAACACCCTCTAATAATTAGAGGGTGTTTATATTATTATACCAATTTTGAAAGTTCTACTGCGATTTGTGCTCCAACCTTTGCATTGTTGTATACAAGCTCTATATTTGCATCTAAGCTACTTCCTCCAGTTATTTCTTTTACCTTAGCAAGTAAAAACGGAGTGCTATCTTTACCTTTTATTCCCTTTTCATGTGATTCTTTTACAGCTTCTAATATTGCACCGTTTATAGTATCATAATCCATTGCAAATTCTTCTGGAATTGGATTTGCTATAACTACTCCGCCGTGAAGATTTAGATCCCATTTGGCTTTTAACATCGCTGCGATCATTTCAGGTGAATCTATATTATAATCTACATTAAACCCACTCTTTCTAGTATAAAAAGCAGGAAGTTCATCTACTCCAAAACCTATTACAGGTACACCAGCTGTTTCAAGATACTCTAGTGTAAGACCAATATCAAGAATTGACTTAGCCCCTGCACAAACTACTGCCACGTCAGTGTTTGAAAGTTCTTCTAAATCTGCGGATATATCAAAGCTTGTCTCAGCTCCTCTATGAACTCCTCCTATACCTCCTGTTGCAAATACTTTTATCCCTGCTAATTTAGCTATAATCATAGTTGCAGCTACTGTAGTTGCACCATCTTTTTTACCAGCTATTATAAATGGTATATCTCTTCTTGAAGTCTTTATAACATCTTCGCCTTTTTTACCAAGAGATTCTATCTCCTCTCCTGTAAGACCTACTTTTAGCTTACCATCAAGTATTGCTATAGTTGCCGGAACTGCTCCGTTTTCCCTTATAATCTTTTCTACCTTTAAAGCTGTTTCTACATTTTTAGGATAAGGCATTCCATGAGAAATTATTGTAGATTCTAATGCTACTACTGGTCTATTCTCTTTTAAAGCAACTGCTACCTCTTCTTTAAAGCTTAAATACTTATCTAACATAATTCAACTTCCTCCAGTTTTTTATCTATATTTTTTACACTCATATTTGGGTTTATCGTATTTTCATGGCTAAGTGCCAAAAGTGAAGCCCCTACTCCAAGCCTTGCTTTTTCTCTTATATCTAGTCCCCTCATATGTCCATAGCTAAGTGCCGCTATAAAAGCATCTCCTGCTCCTGTAGCATTTATTATACTAGGATCTTTAACCTTTAGTCTATCTATGTTTTTGCCATCACTAAATATTACTCCATCTTTTGAAAGACTAATAAATACATTCTTTACTCCTTTAGAATGAAAGTACTCTATAGCCTTTTTTAAGTCATCATCAGTTTTAATCTCAATCCCTGTTAATATTTCAGCTTCAATTTTGTTTGGTTTTACAGTATGAAAAAGGCCTATTAAATCCTTTACCTTCTTGGCCTTTTCAGTAGATACTGTGTCTAGAAAAAAGTCGGTTCCTTTAAAGTTTTTTAAGATATATTCTATTGTATCCTTTGGAACATTGGTGTCTATTATACATACTTTAGATTCTTCTATCAATTTCTTTTTACTCTTTATAAATCCTATATCCATTTTTTCAAACATATCCATACTAGAAAGTGCTACTTCCATATCACCCTCACCATCTAATATAGAAAGATATATAGAAGTATTTTCGCCTTCTAATACTAAGCTATTATCTAAATTTAATCCTATTTCTTTTGACGATTCAATTATTAAATCTCCATATGAATCATCTCCTATTATAGATACTAGATGTGTATCTACAGAAAGTCTACTTAAGTTTTCTGCTATATTTCTTCCCACCCCTCCAAGAGATGTCTTTACATTTCCAATATTTGAATCATGATAGATTAAACCTTTCTTTGGAATTCCAAGTATATCTATATTGGTACCACCTACTACAACTGCGTAATTCTTTTTTGAATTTATGTTTCCCACCTTCTTTATTTTCTTTATTTAGGTTAATTATATAATAATTATACTTCTATCCATGAAGAGATTTCTACTATTTTCTTCTCCTAAAATAAAAGTACATATTAGTTTATATTTTTATGATATAATGAATTACATGATAAGTAAATACTATCTATAGAAATATTTTATTTAAATTTTATAAAAGGAGAAATTCATGGATAAAAAAAATATTAGAAAATCTATTAATGAATTTTATGATGAAATAGCAGAAAAGGAAATAAAAGTAAAGGGTGATGTAGATAAATTAAATAAATCTTTAGGATATACCGAAGAAGATTTAAAAAATATCCCCGAGGAAGCACAGCTAGGCTTAGGATGTGGAAATCCTAAAGAAAAAGGAAAGCCTAAATTAGGAGAAGTGGTGGCTGACCTTGGTTCTGGAAGAGGAATGGATGTATTTTTAGCATCAAAGTCAGTAGGAGAATCAGGACTTGTAATTGGAATTGACAATAATTATAAAATGCTTGAAAAAGCTAGAGAAATAGCCCAAAATAAAGGATTTAAAAATACAGAGTTTAGATTAGGTGAAATTGAGTATCTTCCTATAAGAGACAACTATTTAGATTTATTAATATCAAATTGTGTAATCAATTTGTCTACTGATAAAGAACAAGTTTATAGGGAAATCTATAGAATATTAAAGCCAGGTGGAAGGATAAGCATTTCCGATATAATATTAAAAAAAGAATTACCAGATGAAATAAAAGATGATCCAAATGTACATGGAACTTGAGTAGGTGGTGCAATATCTCTGGAAGAGATAAAAGAAATTTTAGTAAATACTGGTTTTAGAAATATAGATATACAATTAAATGAAGTTACAGATGAATATGCAAGAAAATGGGGATATGGTTTAAAAATAAAAGAATATATTGGAAATGGAGATATTTTATCCTATAAATAGTAAATGTTATAGTTCTATAATATAAGAATTTATTAACATAAAAATAGCCCATCTATGTTTGGTGTATTGCTTAACACTTCCACCATATCATAGGGGCTATCATTTTTTATAAATCCGATGCAGTAAAAAGCATTTTAGCAACTTGTAAAGCTTCAATTGCATTTAAACAGAATATATCATCCTCTGATAGATTCATTTTTGCTACCCATTCATCATATTCGTTCTTCCTACAGAAGAAATTCATGATATTTCAGCACTCTCCTGACCAATTCTTATTTTTATTTAAATCCACATGAAGTATATGCATATCTTCAGGGGTATACTCCATTAGTTGCCCATCTTTTATTTCCACATATATAGAATCTCCACAATTACTACATATTGATTCAATCTCTATATCCTGATTAAATGTAAACGCTGTTCCCATTGCATCTATAGCACACATAGCATTAAAGCTTCTTCCATCTGCTAAAGTTACCTTATGGTTAGTTGGAATTGCTGATACTGGATAGATAAAATTTACATTTTTATTTTCATCTACCACAATGGATGATTTATTATCTAGATTGTCAAATAAAACTTTTAATTCTTCTTTTTCAAAACCTATATCTTTAGACATTTCATCTGTTGTTTCACCTAAATTAAAAGCTTTTCCATTATCAATTGTATAATTCATTAGATATCGTCTAACTTTTCTTTCGTACTGGTTTAATTTTTTATCTATCCTACTTATTAATAGTTCTTCTGTTGGATAATATCTAAACTTAAAGTCTTTTTTCATATTTAACTGCTCCTCTATTTATACTGGATTTGCCTTTGTTAATATTAAAGTTAGTTTTTCTTTATAATACTTATATCCTTCAGATTTTCTATCCCTCGGCCTATCTAGTTCTATTTTCATATCTTCCATTATTTTACCCTTATTAGTTGACATGACTATGACTCTATCACTTAGATAAACT
>NZ_LTDM01000058.1 GCF_001940565.1 Tissierella creatinophila DSM 6911 | reverse complement strand
ATATTGATGCTACTCCTGCAGAAAGCTTTATAAGGAGTTACTCAAGGAAAGGTAACCCTTGGGATAATGCAGTAATCGAGTCTTTTCATGCACTTATTAAAAGAGAATGGCTGAATAGATTTGTAATCCAGCATCTAAGTCATGCTCATGAGTTGATATTTGAATACATTGAAACATTCTACAATACAAAGAGAATACATAGTCACTGTGACATGAAGTCACCTTATGACTATGAAGAAGAAAATATTATTTAACAGAATATGGATTTATTATGTTTAATTTGTCCTTTTTCTTGACAGAGGACCACCTTCAATTTCTTCTACTACATATTTATTGCTATTATCCTCTAAAACTGTGATAATAGATTCACCTATAATTGTTGTTTCATTCACATTTAAATTTTGTTTAGAGTTATAATCATTTGCCAAAGAAATAGAATTTGTGAAAATCAAAATAATAATTAATAATAAACTAAGTATACGGTTTTTCATTTGAATATCCTCCTTGAGTGTTTTTTTACTTAATTATTTTAAAATAGCTACTTAAATTAATGAATCTGATTCATAGATAGATAGTAATTTTGTAAAGTTTTCTAATATATTAACCCTTTAACAATCACCATTTTTATATCTTATTATATTTATAATAACCATAACTATCCCCTCCTTTTTTACAATATTTATTATAAATAATAAATCCGTTCCTTTTTGATAGTTTTAGTATATCAGATATAGAATTTATTAGGTTTGGATTGTCCTATTTATATACTAGTACTAAGCGTAAGATGTAATAAGTATACTTATCACTTTAATTTTTATCTCCTTCTGTTATAATAATAATATCATATATAACTTAGGCTTTGTTAGATTTTGGTCTAAGTGGTATTTTTTTGGTTTAAGCGGTAATAGATAGTTGCAGAATAGAGTTTTGAAATTATCTAAGGTTATCCACAAAGGGAAATTTAATTCAATAAATAAATATGCTCGTTAATTTTGGAGAATCTAGTTATACACAGAAAAAGGGCATAGAAA
>NZ_LTDM01000057.1 GCF_001940565.1 Tissierella creatinophila DSM 6911 | reverse complement strand
TTTCATCGTTTTTATTGCAAGGATACCTCCACTTCTATAAGCGGGGGATGAATTGCAATCTGCGATAGCAGAAATCCTTGCATACTCCTTTCCTTTAATATATTTATCTTTCACTAAAACATATGATATAATTAATTTAGAAAGGTGGTGTAAATGTTGGAAATTACTATTACTTCTAAAATACAAATTTATCCTACAAATGAGCAAGTTGACATTTTAAATAATACTATGCTTCAGGTGAGAAAAGCATTAAATTATATTTCAGAATATATCTTTACTAGCAACCTTCTTAATCAAAGTAAAATCAATAAAGATACTTATTACTATCTTAGAGAAACATATGGCTTAAAATCTCAAATGGCTCAATCTGTTATGAAAACTGCTATTGATAAATATAAAACCAATAAGTCTAATGGACATGATTTTAATTTAGTTAATTTTAAAAACTTAGAGTATGACTTAGTTTGGAATAGGGATTATTCTCTAACTAAAGATATATTATCTATAAACAGTCTCAATGGTAGACTTAAAATACCATTTGAAACTAAAGGTATGGAAAAGTATTTTAATGGTTCTTATAAACTCGGCACTGCAAAACTCGTCTACAAGTTTAACAAATATTTTTTACACATACCAATGACTAAGCAATACCAACAAACTACTCCATTTGAAGTTGATAAAATTGTAGGAATTGATTTAGGAATTAATTTTTTAGCTACTACCTATGATAGTGAAAATGAAACCTTCTTTTATAATGGTAGACATATAAAATCTAAAAGAGGTAATTACAAACTCCTAAGAAAACAACTACAAGAATGTGGGACTAAATCAGCTAAACGTAAGATTAAATCTATAGGTTCAAGAGAAAACCGTTGGATGAATGATATTAATCATTCTATCACTAAGGCACTCGTTGACAAATATGGTGAAAATACGCTTTTCGTATTAGAAGATTTAACTAACGTTAGAAATTCCACTGAAAAAGTTAATATAAATAACAGATATGTTTCTGTATCTTGGGCATTCTATCAATTTAGACAACTACTTGAATATAAAGCTAAAATGAATAAGTCTATGGTTATAGCGGTAAACCCCAAATATACCAGCCAACAGTGTCCAAAATGTGGACATATTGAAAAAGCTAATAGAGATAAAAAGAAACATATTTTTAAATGTAAAAACTGTAGTTACCAATCTAATGATGATAGAATTGGAGCTATGAATCTTTGGAGAAAAGGTATTGAGTATATAGAAACTAACTCCAAAGAGACCGTAGAGTAAACTTTGTGGTCT
>NZ_LTDM01000056.1 GCF_001940565.1 Tissierella creatinophila DSM 6911 | reverse complement strand
TTATGCATTTGGTGGAGGATTACACTGTGCTACAGCTGACGTTTACCGTGAAGGTGAGTGTTTAGACTACTTCCCAAATCAAAACGTTAACGATCCAACACTAGTAACATTTGAAACTAGCCCTTGGTTAAAAAAATAATTTAGGGAAAAGATCAAGAAAGAACTAAAGAATTTAAATTCTTTAGTTCTTTTTATTTTTATCAGCAAATAATTTAATAATATATGATTTACTATATAAACACATAAGATGTTTCAATTAAAAATATATTTAAAATTTTTTGAAATTTAGTATTGACTTATTAAGTTAATGTGTTTATAATATAAATTAAGAGTTAAGTTGGTAATGAAAAACTTAATTATAAATAAAAGGGTTATATTAAATCTTAATGAAAAACGTTTTCCCAACTTGGTTTTATCTTTCGCCTTAGATGATTATATAAATTAACACTTAGTGTCAGGCTAAAGGTTTATAATTTAATGTTATGAAAAACGTTTTCCTAACATAGTTTTAAATTAAATATTAATTTGATTTATAGATCTACAAAATATTGTAGACTTTAAATAAATGCAGTTGACTATAAAGTAAAATTTTAGGAGGGGTATGAATGGCAAAAGTAGTAAATTCATGGAATGATTTTGACCCGTTAAAACACGTAATAGTTGGTAGAGCAGATAACACTTGTATACCGCCATCTGAACCAGCATCTGAAGCAAAAGTTCCTCTAGATAGTGCAATGCGTGGTATGACTGGACCTCGTCCAACAGATACTGTTAGAGCAGCTAATGAGCAACTTGATGGTTTAGTAAAGATATTAGAAGATCGTGGAGTAAAAGTTGATAGACCAGAAATCATGCAATGGAATCAAGCTGTTGTTACACCACACTTCATGACAGGAAGCATGTTTGGATCAATGCCACCAAGAGATGTTTTACTAACAATTGGTAAAGATATGATAATGGCTTCAATGTCATTTAGATCAAGATTCTTCGAGTACTTAGCATATAATAAAAACCTACGTGAATACTTTGACCAAGATCCAGACTTTAGATGGATTGCAGGTCCTCGTCCAGAACTAGGAGAGGAAAGCTATAAGAAACACTACTATGATGGAAAAGTTACTGAAGAAATTCTTTTAGAGCGTACTGCAAACTTAGATATGGTTACAACTGAGCATGAAATTCTATTTGATGCGGCGGATGTATTACGTTTAGGTAAAGACTTATTTATACAACACGGATTAACTACAAACAGAAAAGCTATGGAATGGATGAGACGTATGTATCCAGAAATGAGAGTGCACGCTGTAAACTTCCCTGGAGACCCATACCCAATACACATAGATGCAACATTTACACCATTAAAACCAGGAACTATAATCAACAACCCACATAGACGTTTACCACAAGCACAAAGAGCAATCTTTG
>NZ_LTDM01000055.1 GCF_001940565.1 Tissierella creatinophila DSM 6911 | reverse complement strand
GGTTAGCTCACTGGCTTCGGGCATTTCCGACTCCCATGGTGTGACGGGCGGTGTGTACAAGACCCGGGAACGCATTCACCGCGACATTCTGATCCGCGATTACTAGCAACTCCGGCTTCATGTAGGCGAGTTGCAGCCTACAATCCGAACTGGGATCGGCTTTTAGAGATTTGCATCCTATCGCTAGGTAGCTCCTCGTTGTACCGACCATTGTAGCACGTGTGTAGCCCAGGACATAAAGGGCATGATGATTTGACGTCATCCCCACCTTCCTCCGATTTATCATCGGCAGTCTCTCTAGAGTTCTCAGCTTAACCTGTTAGTAACTAAAAATAGGGGTTGCGCTCGTTGCGGGACTTAACCCAACATCTCACGACACGAGCTGACGACAACCATGCACCACCTGTGTCCAAAGTCCCCGAAGGGAAAACTCTATCTCTAGAGCGGTCTTTGGCATGTCAAGCCCTGGTAAGGTTCTTCGCGTTGCTTCGAATTAAACCACATGCTCCGCTGCTTGTGCGGGTCCCCGTCAATTCCTTTGAGTTTCATACTTGCGTACGTACTCCCCAGGCGGAGTGCTTAATGCGTTAGCTGCGGCACCGAGCTTTGACACCCGACACCTAGCACTCATCGTTTACGGCGTGGACTACCAGGGTATCTAATCCTGTTTGCTCCCCACGCTTTCGTTCCTCAGCGTCAGTATAAGTCCAGAAAGTCGCCTTCGCCACTGGTATTCCTCCTAATATCTACGCATTTCACCGCTACACTAGGAATTCCACTTTCCTCTCCTTAACTCAAGCCTTTCAGTTTCAAGTGCTTACCACAGTTGAGCTGTGATCTTTCACACCTGACTTAAAAGGCCGCCTGCGAACCCTTTACGCCCAATAAATCCGGACAACGCTCGCCCCCTACGTATTACCGCGGCTGCTGGCACGTAGTTAGCCGGGGCTTCCTCCTTGGGTACCGTCATTATCTTCCCCAAGGACAGAACTTTACGACCCGAAAGCCTTCATCGTTCACGCGGCGTCGCTGCATCAGAGTTTCCTCCATTGTGCAATATTCCCCACTGCTGCCTCCCGTAGGAGTCTGGACCGTGTCTCAGTTCCAGTGTGGCCGTTCACCCTCTCAGGCCGGCTACCCATCGTCGCCTTGGTGAGCTTTTATCTCACCAACTAGCTAATGGGACGCGAGACCATCTTTCACCGCTTTACGCTTTGACTTTTTTTACATGTGTAAAAGAAGTATCATAAGGTATTAATCCCAGTTTCCCGAGGCTATCCCTTTGTGAAAGGCAGGTTTCTCACGCGTTACTCACCCGTCCGCCGCTAAGATAATTACCTCGTCACCCCGAAGGGATCAAAGATAATTACTTCGCTCGACTTGCATGTGTTAGGCACGCCGCCAGCGTTCGTCCTGAGCCAGGATCAAACTCTCATTTAAAAGTTTGAAAATAGCTC
>NZ_LTDM01000054.1 GCF_001940565.1 Tissierella creatinophila DSM 6911 | reverse complement strand
CCAATATATTAAATATTAATTCTAAGCTCCTCTAAGAGACTTAAGTATAGTATTTAAGCCACTATTTCTACCATCTGACAATATGGGTATATTTCCAATTACTTCATTTGCTGTTTTTGATATTATCTTTTTATCAATATTTCTTTTGCTTAATTTTAGTATTCTCTCTTCTTTTAATTGCTGATCTCTTCTTTGATTAAACAAGTCATAAACATTTCCACCATTAGTTTTAAAAGCTCTTAATCTTGCCATCTGGTCTACTCCTTCTCTGCACCATCCAAGAGGCCTTGAGCTTAGTCTATCTGATAGTATATGGCTTATATGACCTTCTGCGCTGCAACCTATATAGTCTTCTTTGTATTGGTTTTTGATTCCTTCCCAATTATTGAGAATGTATCTTCTTGAGTCTTTAACTGATGCTTTTTTTGTATCGATTTCTGTTTCTTCTAAGATCACTTGAAATAGTTCTCTTACATTTTCTTTTTCTAATCTATTTATATAATTCCACAGAGCGTGTGTTATATGTGGAAGATGAGCTGTAGCCTTTTTTACATATTTCGATAGGTGAAATCTATCTAATACATATTCTGATTTATTTATCCAGCCTATTCCTTGTTTTATCCAGCTTGCTCCATCACCTGATAGATATATTTTCTCTATTTTATCCATATCATAAGCTTGATCTATGTAGTCTGCTACTTCTAGCCATATATCTTCACTTGAGCTATATACACCACTAAATACTCTTATGTTTTTTAGTCTATATCTATCTTTGCTTATTAACTCTCTTCCTTCATGAACATAGATTAATTTTGGCTCTATACATTTACCAGTTTGAAGGGCTACATGATCTTCATCTGCTTCTATGTATAAAAGTTTTATATCTTTATTTTTTTCTTTAATTCCTATTACATTATTTTCTACAGGACCTAGTTCTCTGATAGTATTCATAACAGTTTGACCTGTTAAATCAATATTTTCACTTGTACTTATTCCACTTTTTCTGTAGGGTGAATCTATTGCATTTTCTACAAGTTCGGCTTTTAATGATATATCCATTTTATCATGAGCTTGTATTCCAAGCATTTCATCTGATAAATACTTGTATTCACCTGTTTTCTTGTTTTCATAATATGTTCTTTGATATTTTACTTCTCCAAAAGTTGTAGCTAAACTCTTGATATTATTTTTACTTTTGACAATCCACTTTTGTTTTCTATTAATATCTTCTTTTACTCTTTTATCTACTTCTTCTAAAACTCCATGTACTAGATCTACACCTACTTCATCTAGTGTCTTCTTTATATTTATTATGAAATCTGATATTCCTTTTCTTTCTTTTAATACCTTTTCCAAGTTTAGATTTGTACTTTTAATGATTTTTTCTACGATTTGTTGTATAATTATATCCATAAGAGCATCTCCTTTTTGTATATTATTAACTGGTTTTGTCACCTATATAATATCATATTTGGAATGCTCTTATTTTATTTTTAATTATTTTCCCCAATCTAATTTTACACTAAC
>NZ_LTDM01000053.1 GCF_001940565.1 Tissierella creatinophila DSM 6911 | reverse complement strand
TTCAATTTCCGTTTTGAGTTATAAACAACTTGATACTGTATATATACCCAAAATCGGGGGAATCCCAGCCATTTCAATAGATTGAAATGCAGTAAAATAGCTCGCTACAGAGTTCTGCAACGAGCTAAAAATATATATAAAAGGGGGAATGGTTTTGGAATATCCATTCGATTGTATAAGTGAATTTATATTTGCTGAATCTGATATAAAAAAGTCAGATATAATACTAATACCAGGAGCAAGCCAGCCTCAACTTATGGAAAAAGCAGTAGAACTCTATACCGATGGATTTGCTAAATATATGCTACCAAGTGGGGGAAGGAATTCTAAACTACCTAGTAACGAGACAGAGTGGGGTTACTTGAGAAGAATAGGTATCAACTCAGGAATACCCGAAAAATCAATTTTAAAGGAAGATAAAGCAAAAAACACATTTGAAAATGCAAAGTATTCATTAAAAGTATTACAAACGTTAGATATTGCAATAGAGAATGTTATCTTAGTATGTAAAACATATCATGCAAGAAGAGCATTATTAACTTACAAATCAGTTTTTCCCTCAGGTGTTAATTTTTATATATGCCCGGTAATAGATAAACGAGGAATATCAAAAGAAAATTGGACTCTAAACGAGAATAGTATTAGAATCGTTATGAATGAAGTGGTAAAGATAGGGATTTACTTTGAGGATAAGATAAATAAGTGGGTTTAATTTAGTTCTTCTTTATATTAGGTATCTCATCAAAAATATTATATGTCGTAATTATTAAAGCGAAAAGGGTGACTTTATGAAATTTGAGCCTATAGATATTAAGAAACATAGAGATTATATAATACTTTTCCGAAGAGATTCCTTTGTAGTAAGCTTTGGTACGGATGAAGAATTTGGAGATGAAGAGGAATATCTTAACTGGATTAAGGCAAGTGCAAGTGAGTTTCCTGATGGTTTTGTTATGGCTTGGGAAGATGAAATACCAATTGGACAAATTGAACTTACTATAAGGAAATATGAGGGGAAAACAATAGGATATACAAATCTATATTATTTAATCCCTGAGAAACGTGGTTTGGGACTAGGCAAAGAACTTCATAGATATGCTTTGCAATTCTTTAGAAAGCATGGGATAAGTGAGTATCATCTTCGTGTTTCACCTAGCAACCAATAAAAGACATATAAGATGTGGATAAATAAGAATTTGAGGGGAGATTATTTCTATTTGATGAGGTGAACAAAATGAAAACTATAACAATTTGTGGTAGTATGAAATTTGCAGAGGAAATGAAACAGATTGCTTGGAGACTAGAGGTTGAAAAAGGATTTAATGTACTCCAATGCATCTATAATGAGCAAAATGAGCCTATAACTGACGAGGCACAAAAGCGCCTTGTTGCGGCACATTATAGGAAAATAGATATTTGCGATGCTGTTTATATTGTTGATATTGATGGTTATATTGGCACATCAGTTGCTAATGAAATTTCATATGCAAAAGAGAAGGGGAAAGAGCTTATTTTTCATAGTAGACAGTCTTAAATTACTTCTCATAATGAGTATAACATGAAGTTCACAAATCAAATTCATTTGTAAAATTATAGATCAATGTTATGAAATAACCTATATATTTCTTATATATTATCGAGCCTTACACATTTAATGTGGGGCTTTTTTTAATGCAAGAAAAGAGATGGAAGGAAGGTAATAATATGGCAAAAAAGAAGATACCTATTATAAAAGATGAAAAAATTAAATCTTTTATAGACATGATTGCACCAGCTATTATTAAATTTAATACAGATCATTTCATCTGTGGGAACACCTACAGATGTGTATGGGCCTTAAGAGAATACCCTACAAGTACCAATGAACAAGCTATCCTTCGACACCTTGGGGAAAAAGATGGAGTTACCCTTAGGATATATACAAGGCAGGTAACACCAAATGAAGAAAAGAAAATAATTCATAATGCAGCCAATAAAAATAGAATGAACACTTCAAATACAAATGATTTACAGCAAACAGTAACGGCAGAAAGCAATCTGCAAGATGTGGTAACTTTAGTATCAACAATGCATAGAAATAGGGAGCCACTATTTCATTGTGCAGTATATATTGAACTTATTTCTAGCGATTATGATAGTTTGAAACTACTACAAACAGATGTATTAACGGAACTTGTAAGGAGTAAATTGAATGTAGATAGGCTCATGCTTCGACAACAACAAGGATTTTTATGTGTTGGTCCAACAGGAAGAAATATATTTGGAATTCAGTTTGAAAGAGTACTCCCTGCATCTTCAGTGGCTAACTTATATCCCTTTAACTATTCAGGAAAGACAGATACTAATGGTTTTTATTTAGGAAGGGATAAATTTGGATCAAATATTATTGTGGATTTTGATAAAAGAGATGATGATAAGACCAATCCTTGTATTCTGATTTTGGGGAATTCAGGACAGGGTAAAAGTTATTTATTAAAACTGATACTCTGTAATATTTTAGAATCAGGGAAGAATGTAATATGCCTAGATCCTGAGCATGAATATGTGGAACTAGCAGAAAACATTGGAGGATGTTTTGTAGATTTAATGAGTGGAGAATATATGATAAACCCACTGGAACCTAAAACATGGGATGATGGAGGAAATCCACTAGATAAAGATGCACCTATTACCTTTAAACAAGCAACTAAGCTAAGCCAGCATATAAGTTTCTTAAAGGACTTTTTCAGGTCATATAAAGACTTTGATGATAAGCATATTGATGTAATAGAAATTATGCTTGGAAAACTTTATAGAAGATATAAGATCAGCGATAGTACTGATTTTAGTAAATTAGAATCAGAAGATTACCCTATTCTTTCAGACTTTTATCTGCTTATAGAAGAAGAGTATAAAAGCTATGATATTGATAAGCACCAACTTTATACCAAGGAATTACTGCAAGAAATACTCCTTGGACTTCATTCCATGTGCCAAGGTGCAGAGAGTAAATTCTTTAATGGACATACAAATATAACATCTAATAGATTTATTGTATTTGGAGTGAAAGGTTTACTTCAAGCCAGTAAAAATGTTAAAAATGCCTTATTATTTAATGTATTGTCTTTTATGTCAGATAAACTTCTTACTGAAGGAAACACTGCAGCAGGGATAGATGAACTATATTTATTCTTAACTAATCCAACAGCAATTGAATATATTCGTAATTTTATGAAGCGAGTGCGAAAGAAAGAATCAGCAGTCATACTTAGTAGTCAAAACCTTGAAGACTTCAATATTGAAGGAATTAAGGAACTTACTAAGCCACTGTTTTCTATTCCAGCACATGCTTTTTTATTTAATGCAGGAAACATTGATAAGCAGTTTTATATGGATACATTGCAGTTAGAGGAATCAGAATATAATCTTATAAAATTTCCACAGAGGGGAGTTTGTTTATATAAATGTGGTAATGAAAGATATAATTTAGCGGTTCATGCTCCATCATATAAAGAAAAACTATTTGGAAAAGCAGGTGGTAGGTAGTGAAGATAGAAAAAATAGAATATTTGAGAAACCAAAAGCAAGGCATTATAGACGATTTGAGGGTGTGCATTAGTTATACTCCAAATAGAGATAATGACTTGCTTTGTTTTATGGAGCAGTATTTAAAAGCAGATATAAAGAAAAGATCAAGTTTATTAAAAGAGATAAAGAAATGTATTAATGGTGAGGAATATGAGAATCCATTCCTTAATTACTATTACTACAATGAAAAGGATATAGAAGAATTAGATCTTATTCTAGATAATTTTATTGATAATATTAAGGATCTAAATAATAGCAATAACTCTCTAGATATAGAAATTGAAGTAATAATTATTGAAACCATATGTAAAATTAATGAACTTCATGATAAATGCTTAGGGGAATTAATTGATTCTTGGAGGGATGAAAGACTTACAGATCTTATAGATATAGCTTGTAAAGATAGAGGATATGAAAATGCCATAGATATAATCAAAGGAAAAAAACTATGGTAGGGTGGTGAACATATGGATTTAAGGGAGCAAAAGTTTGGAGTAGAAGTTGAAATGACAGGCATTACAAGAAAAAGAGCAGCAGAGGTTATAGGGGAATATCTAAATGGAAATGTAGAGTATGAGGGGGCTGGATATGGAATATATTTAGTGAGAGATAATAAAAATAGGAAATGGCAGTTGGTACGTGATTCCAGTATTAATTGCCAAAAGAAAGTAGCTGGCAGAAAGCAAGCAGCCAGTAGGGAGTATAGTGTTGAGTTAGTAAGTCCTATATGCTTCTATGAAGATATAGAAGATATCCAAGAAATGATAAGAAAGTTAAGAGGAGCAGGAGCATTTTGCAATAAGTCATGTGGTATCCATGTCCATATAAATGCAGCACCATATGAGGCTTATCAACTTAGGAATCTTGTCAATATTGTAGTTGCAAAGGAAGACATGATATACAAAGCTTTAAAGGTAGATTCAGAAAGAGAAAGAAGATATTGCAAGAAAATAGATAATGATTTTCTAGAGGAATTAAATAAAAAGAAACCCAAAACCATAAGTGGTATCCAAAATATTTGGTATAAGGGGAGGGATGGAAGTCATCAGCATTATCATGATAGCAGATATAAATGTTTAAATTTACATTCTGTATTTCAAAAGGGAACAATAGAATTTAGGGCCTTTAATGGATCCCTTCATGCAGGGAAACTGAAAGCATATCTTCAATTTTGCATGGCTGTAACGGCACAGGCCTATAATCAAAAGTTTGCAAGTCCTAAGAAAACTGTATCAGAAAATGAGAAATATACCTTTAGAGTATGGCTTTTAAGATTAGGATTAATAGGAGATGAGTTTAAAACAGCTAGAAAACATCTTCTAGATAATCTAGAAGGAAATATAGCTTGGAAGTCACCAGAACAAGCTGAAGCACAAAAAGAAAGATTAAGAAAAAAGAGGGAAGAAGAACTTATAAGAGAAGAAATAGAAATAGAAAATGAAGAAATAGACATTAATGAGCAGGAGGAAACTCCTGCTTTTACTATGCTTATGAATCAGTGAGGAGGTTAAGATGGAGGGAATAAATAGGGAGATAGACCCAATTAATAAATTATATATAGCATATGGAAGTAATCTAAATCTATCACAAATGAAGAAGCGATGTCCTACTGCAAGAGTTATTGGAAGAACAGAAATAGAGGATTATGAATTAGTATTTAAAGGGTCAAAATCAAGTGCAGTTGCAACTATTGAACCATGTGAAGGAAGTATAGTTCCAGTATTAATATGGGATATAAAAGATGAAGATGAAAAGGCTTTAGATAGATATGAAGGATATCCAAATTTTTATGGAAAAAAAGAAATGAAAATTACTTTAGATGATAATCCTATTCTAGCCATGGTATATATAATGACACCGGGATATCAGTATGGAAACCCTTCTGAATTTTATTTAGAAACCATAGAAAGAGGTTATACTGATTCAGGATTTAATACAGATATTTTATATAATGCAGTAGAAAAAAGCATTGAGAAAATGAAAGTTTGTGAGAAAGTAATAGAAGAAGTTAAGGAGGATAAAGCTCAAGAAAAGAATGATCAAGTAGATATATATGGAATGAAATGGTGGTGATTAAATGGCTGACCCTGGAACATTAGGTCTAATTACTAAGGCAACAATAACTGCTCTGTCAGATGAAAGATTAAGAAAAGGAATAGGATGGACTATTGTAGCCATACTATCTCCATTTATTTTAATCATTGTTGTTATAGTAAGTTTACTTTCAGGAACTACAAATCACAATAATAATGCTTTAGATTTATCTTTTAATGGAGGAAGTATATCTAGTAAAATGCCTGAAGAGTACCGAGGACATATAGGGGATATGCGTAGTAGCTTCACAGTTTTAGATAGTAAAATCGAAGATAAGAATAGCCAAATGGAAGATGGGGATAGTCTAGACTCAATTAGAGTAAAGGCTATTTTTTATTCTCTGTATTTCGGCGAAAGCCATCCTTCAAAGATAGATCAGGGGAAATATGTGAATTGTTTTGTAAATTATGAAGAAAGAAAAAGAGCGGTAATTAATGAAGAAGGAAATGAATATGAGGAAACATATGAAGTAGCTATACCTATAACTAATCTATCAGAAATCTATAAGAATATAGAAAATAAAATGGGAATAGAAGTGCCTTATGAGAGTATGGCAAATGCAAATGAAATCTATTATAGGATAAAATATGGAACTCCTGCACCTAATGAAGGGGATAATTTTATAGAGTGGGAAGACTGGACTCAAGGCTTAACCCCTGAAGAATTAGAAGATTTATATAATGATTTACCCAATAGTGATAAAGGATCTAAGATTGTGCAATTGGCAATGTCAAGATTAGGAGATCCTTATTCACAAGAAAAAAGGGGACAAGGTAGGTTCACCGATTGCTCTTATCTAACCCTATGGATCTATAGACAGATAGGAATTAATATCCCAGCAACTGCAGCAGAACAGGCTAGGTTTTGTATAAATAAAAGGATTACTGTTTCAAAGAAAGATCTAGTAGCTGGGGATTTAGTATTTTGGAGTCACAAACCAAATGGCAGATTTATGAACATAACCCATGTAGGAATCTATGCAGGAGGTGGCAAGGTTATAGATGCATCTTACTCTAAAGGCAAGGTAGTATATAGAGATTTGTTTGATTCTAATAAGCAAGTTCTTTATGCTAGGCCACATATTTTAAAATAAAGGAGGATTCAAATGTTAAGAACAAAGGGGTTCTTTGAAAGAAAGATAAATAAATTTAATTTAAATGATTGTATAATTGAAGGAATTGAATTAATGAATCAAGAGGAATTTGAAAAATTTAGTATGGGTTTATTAAAGGGCAGAGATTTTATTAAAGATAGGCAAGATGAGATGTATATAGATTCAGCTGGACAAGTTCATGGCTTATTGGCACTTAATATGGATAGTGGTGATGGGATTTTAATAGATAGCCAAGGATTTGATTATGCAAGATATACAGCATTTTTACCAAATATAAAATCATATATTGATAATCATATAGCCATGGTTGTAGATAAAATGATAGAGGAAGCTACAGAGAATTCATCAAATGGAAGCTGGGTAATATACTTCGATGAGATAGAAGAAAACCATGGATTAGTTATAAATGAGAATAATGGAATAGGAACAATGCTATTAGCTGAACTAGAAGGAAGGGAAGAGTTGGCTGAATTAGAAATTGGAGATGACTGCTTTGATATGATGTTTTATAGTGAACATCTAAGCATTATAGATGATGGAATAGAACAAAATATGAAAATGTAGGGGGAAGATAAATGGGAAAGATAGAAGAAAGGATTAGAATTCTAAAAATTGAGCCACAAAAAGTATCTTATGAAAAGGAAATAAATAATGATTTAGAAGGTATCCAAGGAGAGGTTGAAGGCTTATTTGAATGTATTTATTTAGATGAAGATTGCATTTTAGTTTGTAATGAAGAAGGGAAGTTAAATGGTATGGAGCTTAATCGAAGGGTCGGTAATGATATAATTGCTGGTCCTTTTTTTATTGTAGGAGATAGCAATGATGGAGAATTCATATCTTTAACAGATGAGCAAGTGGAACAATATAAAAAAGAATTTAGTGAAATCCAAGAGTTTACTGGGGAAGAACCAGAGGCACAAGCTTGGATGGAGTTTAGAGAATTTGAATTTTAAGGGGGGAAATAGATGAGTGCTCCAAATGAAAAAACTCTATTAAAAGTAAGTTTTCCAAATGAAAAATTGGAAGCATTAAGATTTTATATGGGTGAAAAGGAACTAACAGTAGAAGGAGAATTACAGAAGTATGTGGATAGTATCTATCAAAAATATGTACCGGCACCAACTAGAAGATACCTAGACAGAAATGATAACGGAGAAGAACTTCAGGCTGAAATAACTATAGTAAATAATGAAATTATATCCGAAAACACAAAAAATGATACAAGTAAAGGTAGAAGAAAGGCAACAAAATCTCAAGAAATAGAAGGGCAAGTAGTCAATGAGCCAGTAGAGGATGGGGAAGTAGTAGAACAAGTCCAAGAAGAAAATCAGGGAATGGTAATGACCATGTAGTTAGTGGAAATGTGTAAAAATGGGTAAGGAGAGGATCTCAATATGAAAAAGGAATCTATGAAAATAAGTTTTAATGCTGAAAAACTTAGGGCAGTTAAGACCTATATGGAGAAAAAGGAAATAGACTTAGAAGATGAATTAGTGGATCAACTAGAAAAACTTTATGATAAATATGTCCCAGCCAATGTGAGGGAATATATTGACGATAAGCAAGAAGAGGAAAAAAGGAAGAGAAAACCTAAGAAATCTACTAAAAAGCAGGTGGAATCCAGTAACCCATCTATAATACAAGAATAAGACAAGCTTTGAGAGCCACGTTGCCCCTGTGTGCGATTTAAATGAGGTATGTGGTATGTTTATACCTAATGTGAAGTAATTGGAAGGTTGGGGGAAGTGTGCCGACAAATTGGTGGTACTATTAAATTGGTTTAACAATTTATTATAAGGCATTTAATATGGGGAATAGGGGTGAACCACCCTATTGATTTTAGTGCAGGATAAAGGAAGGTGGTCAAAACATTCCACCTTCCAGCCACATCCCCTGGCAGTGCCGTGGGTGAAGGATTTAAGATAGGTGGTCGGAAAATAAGGGTTATGCTGTCATAGGTGGTTGTTATCTAGTAATAACCCCATAAAACAAAGGTTTGATAGGTGTACCCTATAGGTGGTCAAGGAGAACTAATAGATGTTTGAGGTGTGATAAATTGACAGAGAAAAAGAATTCAGTAAAAAAACGGACAGCAGTATGGTTATATCCTGAGACAATGGATGAAATGGATAGTTTATTGGAAAGGGATAATTGTAAAAGTAGAAGTGAATTTATAGATAAGGCTTTAAATTTTTATATGGGATATTTAGTAACTGAAGATACTACAGGATATCTATCTAAAATACTGATCTCAGCTATGCAGGGAATACTTAAAGAAACAGAAAATAGAAATGCTAATAATTTATTTCGACTATCAGTTGAAATGAGTATGATGATGAATATACTTGCAGCAGGTTTAGAAATTAGTGATGAAGAACTTGGAAGTCTTAGGGGAAGATGTGTGCAGGAAGTAAGAAAGACAAGAGGAAAGATATCTATGGAGGAGGCGATAAAGTTTCAGCAAGGAATTGGAGAGTGATAATCTATGGCAAAGCTAATTTTAAAATGTCCTTATTTTAAAGGTGGAAGTAAAAGAGCATCAGCCCATCTTGGAAATTTAGTAAATTATATTGCGACTCGTGATGGAGTAGAAAAAATACTAGTTAAAGATATAGATAACTTATCCTCAGAAAAACAAAATCAATTAATAAATCAAATAATTAAAGAGTTTCCAAATACTAAAAATTTATTTGAGTATGAAGATTATATAAAGAATCCTACAATAGAAAATGCCTCTGAATTTATTTCTATAGCAGTAGAAGAAAACTTTGGTAAGATTGGAAAACGAAAAAACTATGTGGATTATATTGCAAATAGACCAGGGGCAGAAAGAATAGGAAAACATGGCTTATTTACTGGTGGAGATGATAATCTTGTTCTTAGTAGAATAGCAGATGCAGTTGCAAATCATGAGGGCAATGTATGGACTCCAATTATTTCACTAAGACGGGAAGATGCTACAAGGCTTAGTTTTGATAATGCCGAAAGCTGGCATAATATGCTTTCTTACTATGCAATAGATATTGCTGAATCATTAAAGATACAGCCTGAGAACTTTAGATGGTATGCAGCATTTCATAATGAGGGACATCATCCCCATGTTCATATGGTTTGTTATTCAACAGATCCAAAAGAAGGATACTTAACTAAAAATGGTATAGAAAAGATGAAGTCAGGATTTGTAAAAAATATCTTTGGTCAAGAGCTAAAGGAAATCTATATAGAACAAAGTAAAAGACGAGATGAGCTGAAGGTACAATCTGAAAAACTGTTATTACAGTCAATCGGTGAAATAAAAAGTGGCATTTTACAAAATAGTAAAATTGAAGAACAATTTATAAATCTTGCAGAACGTTTGAAACTTAGTAAAGGTAAAAAACAGTATGGATACTTGCAACCAAACTTAAAAGCAATGGTAGATGAGATTGTAGATGAGCTTGCAAAAGATGAAAGAGTTAGTAAGGCATATGATTTGTGGTATGAAATGCGTAATGAAGTACTCCACAGCTATATGGATAATCTACCTGAACCTATTCCTTTATCACAGCAAAAAGAATTCAAGTCAATTAAAAATATGATAATCAAGGAAGCTGATAATCTAAACAAAGGGATTATTACATTTGAAGAAGTTAATGATGCTGCTGTCATTGCAAATGATAGAGGAGTAGATGGTTTAATTACAAATGATACAGCCATTATAGATAACAATGCAGTAGATATAAAACTAATTTTAGAAAACACATTTATTTATTGTATTCGTGCAAAGTTAATTCTTGAAGGAGAAAATCCAGATGAAGAAGATATTAAAAAGGCTATTAAATATTTAATGGTAGGATCAGACAATGGAAATCAGTTTGCACAGTATATGTTAGGGAAGCTATATTTGATGGGAAAATATATACCAGAAGATAAAGAAATGGCAAAACAGTACTTTAATCTATCAGCAGAACAAGGAAATGAATATGCAAAGTCTTTTCTTGAAAATATGGACAGGTTTGAGAATCCATCCATTTGCCTTGTAGCTTCAAAGATGCTACACCATATGAGTAAAATATTTGAAGATAACATTCCACTTAAATCATCGGGAGTAGGCTTGAAGATTGATAGTAAGCTTATGAGAAAATTGAGGGAAAAGAAAGTTGGACAGGGACATAAGAGAAATGATAATGAGCTGAAATTGTAGCTGGAATCTGCCAGAAATAGCAAAGTGTGATATACTTTTAACCGAGATGGAATTTTCCATAAACTACTAATAAGGAGAGGGTACTTATGAAGATGAAAACATTGAGGTTGAAAAACTTTAGGGGTTACAGAGATGAAATGTCGGTCGAATTTTGTGATTTAACAACTTTCGTTGGAAAGAATGATATAGGAAAATCTACAATATTAGAAGCTCTTGATATCTTTTTAAATGAAGGAAAAGGGATAATAAAGATGGATAAAGAGGATATAAATAAACGAGCAGTTCAAGAAGGAGAAACCGAGATTTCTTTTTCTATTTCATTTGAAGAACTACCAAATAAAATTATTATTGATGCTACAAATGAAACAACATTGGAAGCTGAATATTTAACTAATATAAATGGGCAACTTGAAATAATTAAGAAGTATCCCAATGCTGGTGTTCAAAAGGTTTTTATTAAAGCATATCATCCAACAAACACCCAATGTAATAATCTTCTTCAGAAAAAGGATACTGAGCTTAGGAAAATAATAGAAAGTAATGATATTATTTGTGATGATAAAACAAAAAATGCTGTTATGCGAGAAGCTATTTGGAATCATTATACTGATGATTTACAATTAAGTGAAATAGAAATTGATATTACAAAAGGTGATACAAAACCTATTTGGGAAAAACTACAAAGATACCTGCCAACTTACTCCTTATTTCAATCAGACAGAAAAAATAGTGATGGTGATAGTGAAGTACAAGATCCATTAAAAGAAGCTGTAAAACAGATTCTAATGAATGAAGAACTAAGACAAAAGTTAAATGATGTTGCCGCCGAAGTAGAAGTTAAACTTAAAGAGGTTTCAGATAGAACCCTAGAAAAATTGAGAGAAATGAATCCCGATGTGGCTAATAGTTTAAATCCTGTGATTCCACCGTTAGAAAGCCTTAAATGGACAGATGTTTTTAAAAATGTGTCTATTTCAGGAGATGAAGATATTCCGATTAATAAAAGAGGGAGTGGTGTAAAACGTTTAATTTTATTAAACTTCTTCAGAGCAGAAGCAGAGCGTAGGAGAGCTGAAACAAATAGTGAAGGCATTATTTATGCAATTGAGGAGCCTGAAACTTCACAACATACTGAACATCAAAAGATGTTGATAAATGCATTTATAGAATTGGCTTCATCTGAGAATACGCAAATAATAATTACAACACATAGTGCAAATTGTGTTAAAGAATTAGAATTCGAAAATTTAAGGTTAATTTCAACTGGTGAGACTGGTAGAGTTATTGAAAATATTTCACCAATGGAATTACCATATCCTTCTTTAAATGAAGTGAACTTCTTAGCCTTTTCAGAAGTTTCGGAGGAATATCATAATGAGTTATATGGATTTATAGAGGCGGAAGAGCAATTAGTTTCTTACAAATCTGAGCAACCTACAATTCAGTATAAAAAGATAATGCGAGATAATAATGTTAGAGAGACACAAATAACTTTAACAGAATACATTAGGCACCAAATTCATCATCCAGAAAACACACATAATCCAAGGTATAGCACAGAACAGTTAAAAGAATCAATATGTCTTATGAGATATTTTATTAATGAAAATAAGAATGCAGAAACTGCACAATAGTGAATGTGATTTTTATTGAAATAAGATAATTTAAAAATAAATAATATGTAAAAATGACCTTTTATTTTTTGAGGGTCATTTTTAAATTCAAATTTAATTTTAAAAGGAGGAAATGATGAGTACTTATATTCATTTTACAGAGGAACAAAAGCAAAGAGCAAATGAGATTGATCTTGTGGATTTCTTACAAAGGCATGGAGAAAAATTGTTGCGATCAGGTAGGGAAAAAAGACTTGCTAGTGATCGTAGTATTACTGTTAGAGGAAATAGATGGTATGATCATGAAACGGACCAAGGTGGACTTGCTATTGATTTTTTACAAAGTTTTTATGGACTGAGTTTTCCAGATGCTGTAACTAGATTACTTGGTGGTGAACAAGGTGAAATATATAAGGTGGCAGATATAAAAGAACAGGGGGAAAGAAAGCCTTTTACATTGCCTCAAAGTCATTCTGATATGAGAAGAGTATTTGCTTATCTTATTAAACAAAGGCATATAGATAGAGATGTAATTAGTTCATTTGCAAAGGAAAAGATACTTTATGAAAGTTGTGAGCAATCTCAGGACAAAACAAAGGAATATCATAATGCAGTATTTGTAGGGTTCGATGAAAATGGAATTCCACGTCATGCACATAAACATGGCGTTTATACTAAAGGTAGGAGCTTCAAAGGAAATGTAGATAGTTGTGATCCTGGCTATAGTTTTAATTATATTGGTAAAAGTAACAGACTTTATGTATTTGAGGCACCCATTGATATGCTGTCCTTTATTACCATGTATAAAAAAGATTGGGAGCAACATAGTTATGTGTCATTATGTGGGGTATCTGAACAGGCGATGATGAAGATACTTGAAACAAATCCAAATCTTACCCATGTAATATTATGCTTAGATCATGATGTAACGGGAATTGAAACTAGTGAAAAATTTAATGATATATTAATGGATAAGAAAATTAAGTGTGATAAACTAGTTCCAAAATATAAAGACTGGAATGAAGACATAAAGGCAAGTTATAATCTCCCAGCAATTCCATCAGAAGAACATCCTCAGTATCTCTTACGAGATGAAAGTTGTTTAGAGATATATTCCCTTACCTCGGAACTTAAAAATACAGACTATTCCCTATTGAAACTAAATAACTTATTTTGTAAGTGTAAAACAAATAATACAGAGCAGATGGTTGAATCGTTAAAACAACTATCTGCTTTTTCTTTGCATGTAGCTGCAAAGGAATATAGACAAATGGATGTCAGTGAAGATATAGATACTGTTAAAGAAAGATTATATTACACATTCAAGGCATATGAGAATCGTAATAGAATTAATAGTCGGTTAGATATTATTGGGCAAGAACTTATGAATATTGGTAAGTATCAAGGGATACTTTCTAAGACAGAAAAAACAAGCATTGCAGAAAGTTATGAAGCTATTGCACAGAACTGTTTGAAAGCAGTTATTCTAATTGAATTAAATGAACAGAAAAAAGTGCATAGGCAAATAAAAGAGATGACTATGTAATAAAAATAACGGTGGTGCATCGCTATGATACAACTGGAAAAGGAGGTTTAACATATGGTATCACAAGTATATATGCTTATTGGCATATCAGCTTTAATGTTTTCAGTGATAGGGGGTCTTTCATTACTCGCCCATTACTACACTTTAAATGGAATTAAATCAAAAACTGTTGGAGATGGTCAGCATGGTACAGCTAGGTTTGCTACAAAGAAGGAAGTCATACAAACATATAAGCATATACCATTTAATGTTGCAGATTGGAGAAACGGAAAAAATCTACCAACAGAGCAGGGAATTATCCTTGGTAGTAAAGGTGCTAAAAATAATGTAGTAGCACTTGTAGATACTGATGATGTTCATTGTCTTATGATTGGTGCATCAGGGGTTGGTAAAACTGCCTTTTTCTTATATCCAAATCTTGAATATGCTTGTGCAACGGGTATGAGTTTTCTAACTACTGACACAAAGGGAGATCTATTTAGAAACTATGGAAAAATTGCAAAGGATTATTATGGCTACAATGTAGCAGTAATTGATTTAAGAAATCCTACACGAAGTGATGGAAACAATATGCTTCATTTAGTAAATAAGTATATGGATGAATATTTAAAAGATAATAACAAACTATCTGTAAAAGCAAAAGCTGAAAAGTATGCAAAGATTATTTCAAAAACTATTATTAATTCATCTGGTGATAGTTCTAATTATGGACAAAATGCATTTTTCTATGATGCAGCAGAAGGACTGCTTACTGCAGTAATTTTATTAATTGCAGAATACCTTCCTCCTACTGAAGTAGATGGAAAAGTAATAGATTGCCGTCACATTATCAGTGTATTTAAAATGGTGCAGGACTTACTTGCACCAAGTAAAGTAAAAGGGAAAAGCCAGTTTCAGTTACTGATGGATAAACTGCCAAATGAGCATAAAGCAAGATGGTTTGCAGGTGCTGCATTAAACTCTGCAGAGCAAGCAATGGCATCAGTTTTATCTACAGTGCTGTCAAGACTGAATGCTTTTCTCGACAGTGAAATGGAACAGATTTTGTGTTTTGATACGGCAATTGATGCAGAAAGGTTTTGCAATGAAAAATCAGCTTTATTTATTGTACTCCCAGAAGAAGATTTAACAAAATATTTCATGGTTTCACTTATGATACAACAACTATATCGTGAAATATTATCTGTGGCTGATGAGCAAGGTGGGAAACTAAACAACAGAGTTATATTTTATTGTGATGAGCTTGGAACACTTCCACCTATTGAATCCTTAGAGCTTATATTCTCTGCAAGCAGGTCTCGTAGGTTGACATTAGTTCCAATTATTCAAAGTTTTGGACAGCTACAGAAAAACTATGGTAAAGAAGGATCTGAGATTATTGTAGATAACTGTCAAGATACTATATTTGGAGGATTTGCTCCAAACTCAGAAACAGCACAGGTACTATCCAAAGCCCTGGGAAATAGAACTGTGATGAGTGGTTCTATCAGTAGAGGTAAAAATGATCCATCGCAAAGTTTACAGATGATAGAACGGCCTCTTATGACAGCTGATGAATTAAAATCATTACCTAAAGGTAGCTTTGTAATTATGAAGACAGGAACACATCCAATTAAAACAGTACTTCATTTATTTTTAGATTGGGGTATTTCATTTGGAGAACCATATTTCATAGAGGAAAAATCTCATCGCAAAGTAGCATATGCGGATAAGAGAACCCTGGAAGAGAATATTATCAATCAAGACAATATACTTGAAATGGAAGATGTGGAGGAACTAGAATCTGAAGAAAGAAAAAAGGGAGGAATATCACACGACTCAGTAATTTCATCAAAAGTGGAATCAAATAAAAATAATAAAAGGCCGAAATTAAGAACATAGGAGGTGGAAAAATTTGAGTTACTTTAGAACGATTTACTCCTATTCTGCCGATGAGCTTCCGACTCGTGCGAAGACGGTGTATATGTATTTAAAAGATAAAACTGATGCAAAGGGTGAATGCTGGCCAGCTATAAATACCATTGCAAAGGATACATCTATGTCAAGGAGTACGGTTAAGCGAGGAATAGCTGATCTTATACGATGTGGTTTACTTACCAAAGAACCACGTTATAGGGAGAATGGGAGCAATTCATCTAACAGATATTTTTTAAAAAGGTAATGTTCATGGGTAAAAAAATACAAACTGTCCACCAAGGGATTAGTTTGTGTTTTCAATGGACTGAGGTGGAGTCCATAGTGAACCTACCAGAAGGACTCACTTTAAGAATATATTTAACATCAGAGAAAGAATAATACAAGAATAAAAATACGATATTTGGTATTAACGTAACCTATCAGATAAAGTATCAAATAGTTCAACATATCCACGTAATATCCATCTTATTATTCACCTCCACTAAGATAAAAAAGCATTGACAAAAATTATATTTAAGAATACTATATGAGTATAATCAAATATAGTAATGTGTTGGAGGGTGGAAATAATGGACAACTTATTCAAATCACTAGGGGATGAAAACAGACTCAGAATAATAAATTTACTGCGGAAAGAAGAATTGTGTGTTTGTGAGATTGAAGCTATTTTAGATACAACTCAATCTAATGTATCAAGACATTTAACTAGACTGAGGAATGAAGAGATTGTAATTTTTAAAAAGAAGTCTCAATGGATATATTATGAGATAGATCCAAAATTTATTGAAGATAATAAGTTGCTATATGAATATTTAATAGCTAAAATGGATCGAAATAGTAAATTTACAAGAGATCTGAAAAAATTATCAGTATATAAAGAAAGTGGCATGAGTTGTGATAATATAGAGGAATTAAATAAGGTTAACTTTAAATGAAAAAGCAGTATTTAAGGTGATTGTAGTTAAATAATAATTGAAGGGCGGAATAATTATGGGAAAAAAGGAAATACCAGTAGGTATTGGATTTTTTGAAAGATACCTTACAGTATGGGTAGCAATATGTATGGCAATAGGAGTACTTATCGGAGTATACTTACCAAGTATCCCTAAGTTTTTAGGAAATTTTGAATATGCAAAGGTTTCAGTGCCTGTAGCAATTCTTATATGGTTAATGATTTATCCAATGATGTTAAAAGTAGATTTTCACAGTATTAAAAAGGTCGGAGAAAATCCTAAAGGACTTGTAATTACATGGGTTTCAAACTGGCTAATTAAACCTTTTACTATGTATGGATTAGCCTTGTTTTTCTTTAATGTAGTATTTAAAAACTTTATACCACCGGAACTTGCAAAAGAATATCTTGCAGGAGCCGTTCTTTTAGGAGCAGCACCATGTACTGCTATGGTATTTGTTTGGAGTCATTTAACTAAAGGAGACCCTGCATATACACTTGTTCAAGTGGCAACAAATGATCTTATTATCTTGGTTGGATTTGTTCCTATAGTTGCATTTTTATTAGGGATAAGCAATATATCAATTCCTTGGAGTACTTTATTTCTATCAGTTGTTTTATTTGTAGTTATACCTTTAGCAGCAGGTGTTATTTCAAGGACTGTAATAACAAAAAGTAAAGGGTTAGAATACTTTGAAAAAACCTTTATTCCCAAATTTAGTAATGTAACAATAATTGGATTGCTGTTAACTTTAATAATTATATTCTCATTTCAAGGACGAATTATTGTTGATAATCCACTAAATATTGTATTAATTGCAATACCACTAATCATTCAGACTTTCTTAATATTCTTTATTGCTTATTTATGGGCAAAAGCGTGGAAGTTACCACATAATGTGGCTGCACCAGCAGGAATGATAGGAGCATCGAATTTCTTTGAACTAGCAGTAGCAGTAGCAATTTCAGTATTTGGATTAGGTTCTGGGGCTGCACTTGCAACTGTTGTTGGTGTCTTAGTTGAAGTTCCAGTTATGCTTCAATTAGTTAAAATAGCTAATAATACAAGAGATTGGTTTCCAAATCCTGTAAAGGATAATTAAAATTAACGAAATATTTTTACACGACTATATGATTATAATCGAATGTAGTCATAAGAAAAGGGGATGATGAAATGAAGTCTAAGGTAGCATTTATATGTGTTCATAATTCATGTAGATCACAAATGGCAGAAGGATTAGCCAGACATCTAGGCAGTGATGTATTAGAAAGCTACTCAGCAGGAACAGAAGAATATATAGAAGTAAAACCCCTAGCTGTAGAGGTTATGGAAGAGATAGGAATATCCATGGATAGTCATTACCCTAAGCTTTTAACAGCGATACCAGATGAGGTAGATATACTAATAACCATGGGTTGTGAAGTAATTTGTCCTTTTATTCCTTCCAAGCATCAAGAAGATTGGGGACTTACAGATCCTTCGGGAGGGACTATAGAAGATTTTAGAGAAACTAGAGATTTAATAGAAGAAAAAGTAAAAGTTCTAATCAGAAGATTAAAAGATAATGAAATTTAGAAAATAGAGGAGTGTATTATTATGAATAAAATGGTAATCTTTGATCCAGCTATGTGTTGTTCAACAGGGGTTTGTGGACCATCAGTTGATGAAAACCTCTTAAGGGTTTCGGTTGTTATAAATAGACTAAAAAAGAAAGATATATTAATAGAAAGGCACAATCTAACTGACAATCCTAAAATATTTGTAGATAATAAAGAAATAAACCAGTTGATAAACAATGAGGGAATAGATATTTTACCTATCACAACTGTTGATGGAAAAGTTGTAAAGACAAAAGAATATCCAACAAATGAAGAGTTTTGTAAATTTCTTGATGTTCCAAAGGAATATGTAGTCTCAGGTAGAAGGTCATCTATAAGAAAGAATCGTTGTTCTGGAGAAGATGGATGTTGCTAAAACAGAAGGAGGAAGATTATTATTTTTAGAAATTTTGATTTAAAAGATATAGATTTAACTAAATATTTATTTTTTACGGGGAAAGGTGGAGTAGGTAAGACATCAACAGCTTGTGCAGTTGCAGTAGCACTCGCTGATAGTGGTAGGGAAATAATGCTTGTAAGTACTGATCCTGCTTCTAACCTTCAAGATGTATTTGATACAGAGTTAAATAATAAAGGAATACCTATAAAAGAAGTTCCTAATTTAGTAGTAGCAAACTTTGAACCGGAAGAGGCAGCTGCTGAATATAAAGAAAGTGTATTAGCACCATATAGGGGAAAACTACCAAATGCAGCAATACAAAGTATGGAAGAACAACTTTCGGGTTCATGTACAGTTGAAATAGCAGCTTTTAATGAGTTTTCTAGCTTTATAACTGATAAAAAAACAGCAGATAAATATGATCATATTATATTTGACACAGCACCTACTGGTCATACACTAAGAATGCTTCAACTTCCTTCAGCATGGACCAACTTTATTAGTGAAAGCACTCATGGTGCATCATGTTTAGGACAGTTATCAGGGCTTGAAGACAAAAAAGAGATTTATAAAAATGCTGTGGATAACTTGGCTGATGGAGAAAAAACTACACTTATACTAATATCTCGCCCTGAAATATCAGCTTTAAAAGAAGCTGAAAGAGCTTCTTTAGAATTACATGATATAGGAGTAGATAATCAACTATTAATAGTAAATGGAATACTTAAAGAACACGATGATTATCTTTCTAACGCAATCTATACAAAACAACAAGATGCACTAAAAGATATACCAATAGGGCTTAAAGATATTGAAACTTTTGAAATTCCACTAAGACCATATAATATAACTGGACTAGAAAATATAAGATCCCTATTTAAAAGTAATAATATTAAATATAATGATGAAACATTGAAGATTGATAATATACTAAATCTTAATGATGTAATAGAGGATCTATATAAATCCAATAAAAAGGTTATTTTTACTATGGGTAAGGGTGGCGTAGGTAAAACTACTATAGCTGCTACTATTGCACAGGAGTTGGCAAAAAAAGGTGAGAAGGTACATCTAACAACAACTGATCCTGCATCACATTTAAAATTTGTTTTAGAAGAAGGTCATGGTGTTAAGATAAGTAGTATTGATGAGAAAAAAGAGCTGGAAAAGTATAGAGAAGAAGTATTAAGTAAAGCTAGAGAAACAATGAGTGATGACGATATTGCCTATATAGAGGAAGACTTAAGATCGCCATGTACTCAAGAGATTGCTGTATTTAGAGCATTAGCTGAAATAGTAGAAGGTTCAGAAGATGCAATAGTAGTTATCGATACAGCCCCAACAGGTCACACTTTATTATTATTAGAATCAACTCAAAGCTATAATAACGAAATTGAACGTACTCAAGGTGATATTCCAAAATCAGTTAAATCATTATTACCTAAGTTAAAAGATAAGAACTTGACAGAGGTTATTATAATTACCCTGCCAGAAGCTACCCCAGTCTATGAAGCTACTAGGTTACAAGAGGATTTAAATAGGGCTGGGATATATAGTAAGTGGTGGGTTATTAATTCGAGTTTCTACGCAACTAGCACAACAAATGAGATTTTAAAGGTGAAAGCCAGTAATGAGGCACAATGGATTAACAAAGTAAATGAAATATCTAAGGGAAATTTTGCAATGATTAAGTGGATTCCTGAAGAATTAAAAGGTGAAAATTTAAGTAAGATATTAAAATAAATTATATCTTCATAATTCCTTCATAATCTTTATCTATAATTTAATTAAAGAAAACAAGGAGGAGAGATATAAATGAAAAAAGGAATGATGGCTCTTAGTTTAGCTATTGTAGTTGGATTATTCACAACATTTGCATATGCAGATGGTTCGTTAGATGGAAAGGATCTCTATGGCGACTCGATAAATGACTTTACCCAATCATGGGGAGAAGATAATCTACAATATCAGGAGAATAATCTAAAAAGAGCAGGAGAAGAAAATGGCTACCTAAACAATCATTGTGGTGATGGATATAATCAAGGAAGCAGAAGAGGAATGGGAAGAAACCATATGGGTTGGTAAGATGAATATAAAACAAAGTAAAAGCAATATAGTACAAGCTAATGCAAAAACACATTAGCTTGTTTTTTATTCATCAGTATATAAATATACATAAAACATCTTGTAAAATAATCTCATTAAATATCAGCTTAGTTTTGTATGAATATATGATTATAACATATTCAATTAGTAATGATAATAACTCCGTTTACAAGCGCATAGATATTACCTCTTAAAGGCTTAGCTAAATCAGAGGCAATTTTTTCTTGCTCATCTATATCTCTTGCAAAAAAAATAGGGACTCCACCTTTAACAACTACATCTTCATCTAATGTTACTATAGCTAATATTTGTTTAATTGGACTTTTATCCATTATATTATCTCCTACTTTACGATAAATTTACTTTTCTGTTGGTTTCCAAAATTGGTACATTCAAAATAATTTCTTTTAATTTTTCACTGTCTTTTATAATAGGAACTATTACTAGACCGACCCTTCCAGTTTTAAAATCTCTTCTAGTACGTATATGTCTCTCCAATCCAAGTAATCTAGAACATTCATGAACAAGCGCAGTAATTTGACCTCTATGGTTTAAAATTATTGTTTCATTAGCATTCTCATTTTTAGACTTTAAGATAAAACCAATACCATTTTTTAATAAGACATCCCTAGTTGACGATAAACCTACATTCATTATAAATATATCATCTATATATAAATTATATTTATCTTTAAATTCCAAAGGAACCTCTTCTATATGTATAATGTCTCCTAAAGATTCTCCTTTAGTATACTGTTTTAACATATATGCAATTAAGAATCCTATTGAAACAGAGCATATGATAATAATCCAGTTTGTCTTAATAAATTTTTTTAGAGCGAATGCAGATAATGTAGTAGCTAGAGAAACTATAATAACAATATAGTTACGAGCCTCAAAAGTTTTAGCTATACCATCAATATATGATTCACCTCTAGGGGTATATGAGCTACTTTCAAGTGATACAAGTGAATCACGTTCCATTTTACGTATATCTCTAAATTGTTGAATAGCAGCTGCTAGAAAAGTCACCGCTACATAATTTTTGCTTCTAAGCGCAGGATATGCAACAGCTCCCACAGCTGCAGCAATAAATCCAGTTGTTACATGTATTAAATAACCATTTGGTAAAGTGGGATATTGTCTAATATCACTCTTTAACATCCAAAGTCTACTAAGAAATCCCACAATAATTCCCATTGAAATGAATATTAGTACGTAAGTTTCTAGTATTTGTTTTTCTTCCATGGTATTCTCCCTAATTAGAATTTTTATTATTTTAACCCACATGTATATATCTTATTCAAAACTTTATGGCATTTAAATGTGTTCAGCTAAAGAATTTATATTTGGTTTAAAAAGACAATGAACAATGTATGAATAAAAGTGCTCATATTCCTAATAATACCTTTGAAGAATAAAATAAGCTTATTTGGAAGGAGCCTCATGATGTTGTGACAACTATGAACAATAAGATCCTCTACTAATAGACGCATAAATTTAGAATGAAATTGTGATCTTACCATATGATTTAGTTTGTTTTTTAGGGGTAGAATTTAAATAATGTGACTTGTTTTAATTGATATTAAAATTTTAGTTCAAATGTGAGCTACTACTATTCCACAAAGATAAATTGAGTAAGGAGGAATTATTTTGGATAACAAAGAAAATAAAGAAAAACACAGTAATCAAAATCATCAAAATCACGAGAATATGAATCATGAAGCGAGTAACCATCAAGACATGAATCATAATAGCCATCAACACCATGAAGACCAGGAGCATGAAGGCCATAGTGACCATCATGCTATGATGGTGGAAGACTTTAAACGAAGATTCTATTTTTCATTAATTATTACTGTACCTATATTACTATTATCTCCAATGATTCAAATGTTTTTAGGGGTTGAATGGAATTTTGCAGGAGATTCTTATATATTGTTTGGTCTATCAACTATATTATTTATTTATGGAGGGAAACCATTTCTTACAGGTGCAAAAGATGAACTAAAGAAAAAGTCGCCCGCAATGATGACATTAATATCATTTGCTATATCCGTAGCGTATATCTATAGTACTTTAACAGTATTTATACTAAGTGGAAATGATTTCTTTTGGGAGTTAGGAACTTTAATAGTTATTATGTTATTAGGTCATTGGATTGAAATGAAGTCTATCATGGGTGCATCGAGAGCCCTTGATGAGTTGCTAAAATTAATGCCTGAGGAAGCTCATCTTATAAAAGATAACGGTGAAAATATCGATATTCCAGTAAATCAACTAAGTGCTGGAGATTCTGTGTTAGTAAAACCAGGAGAAAAGATTCCAATAGATGGTATAGTGTATGATGGAATGTCAGAAGTTAATGAATCTATGATTACAGGAGAATCAGTTCCTGTCAAGAAAGAAGTTGGTGATGAGATAATTGGTGGATCCATCAATGGAGAAGGATTGCTAAAGTTTAAAGTGAGCAAAGTTGGAGATGAAACTTTTATATCTCAGATTATCAAGCTGGTAAAAGATGCTCAAGCATCAAAGTCAAATACTCAAAGATTAGCGGACACAGCAGCCAAATGGTTATTTTATATAGCTATGACTGCCGGAACAGCGACGTTTGTTTTATGGATGCTAATTAGTAAGGATTTAAACTTTGCAATTGAAAGAGCTGTAACAGTAATCATCATATCTTGTCCACATGCATTAGGACTTGCAACCCCATTAGTTACTGCAGTTTCAACTAGTATAGGAGCAAAGAGAGGGCTATTGATAAGAAACCGCGCTGCGTTTGAAAGTGCTAGAAATTTAGATACAGTTGTGTTTGATAAAACAGGTACCCTTACTGAAGGTGAATTTGGAATAACTGATATACAGGAAATTGGTATATCACAAGAAAGGTTACTTGAAATTGTATATTCAGTTGAGGCGAATTCAGAACACCCAATTGCAAAAGGTATTGTAAAAGAAGGGAAGAAACTAAATCTAAAAACCAAAGAAGTTAGTAATTTTCAAAGTTTACCAGGAAAGGGTTTAAAGGCAACTGTAGAAGGTAATGAAATAATGATAGTAAGTCCAGGTTATATAAGAACTCAAAAGATTTATTTTGATCAAAACCATTATGAAAAGTTAGCCCAGGAAGGTAAGACTGTCGTGTTTGTATTACAAAACAATACACTTATAGGATATATTGCATTATCTGATATTGTAAGAGAAACAGCAAAAGAAGCTATAAAGTCTTTAAAATCTATGAATATAGAATCAATCATGCTAACTGGTGATAATCAAAGAGTTGCATCTTATGTAGGTAAGATACTCAAAATAGATAAAGTAATTGCTGAAGTATTACCGCAGGAAAAGTCAGATAGAATTGATGAACTTATTAAGCAAGGCAAGAAGGTTGCAATGACTGGTGATGGAGTAAATGATGCACCTTCATTAGCTAAGGCAGATTTGGGGATTGCAATAGGGGCAGGCACAGATGTAGCTATTGAGTCTGCGGATATTATTCTTGTAAGAAGTAATCCATTAGATGTTGTAAATATCATTAAACTTTCAAAAGCCACCTATAAAAAGATGATTCAGAATTTAATTTGGGCAACTGGATATAATGTGATTGCTCTTCCATTAGCAGCAGGAGTTTTATATAATCAGGGAATCATTATTAGCCCAGCATTAGGTGCTGTTTTCATGTCACTGAGTACGATAATCGTATCCATTAATGCTAAATTTCTTAATATTGACTAAAAGTCTTGGTAAGAGATGAATAGACAGGGACTGTCCTTATATTATTCAATTAGTTATTTAATTTGTGAATAAGTATTTATAAAAATCTTTATGATAACTTCATCCTGTTATGTTTAGTAGTAAGAAATTTACTTCTAAATATTTAACAGGGTGTTTTAATATTCATTTATTAGGTCAGTAACTTCTCCATTGTGGGAGTCAACGTTTTGTTAATCAGTAAAAGGATTACTGTAATTGATTTCTAAAATAATAAATGGTGTTGACAATTTATAGAAATAGGAATACAATATAAATATATTAGGCCCACCCCGGGGGTGGAGGGGGGAGAGATAAATGAATAGTGAACAGAAAAAAGCATTATTATCATTAAAAACATCAAAAGGTCAAATAGAAGCAACAATTAAAATGGTTGAAGAGGATAGATATTGTGTTGATGTATCAAATCAAATTATGGCAGCACAATCACTATTAAGAAAAGCCAACTTGTTGATTCTAAAACAACACATGAATCATTGTGTCACAGAAGCGTTTCACCAAGATAGTGGTAGTGAAAAAATAGATGAAATTATAGGAATTTTATCAAAGATAATTGGTAAATAGAACTATATAAACTTAAAAGGAGTGGAAATGGATGGAAACTAAGTTATTAAAAATAGAAGGAATGACTTGCGCATCTTGTGCAATAACCGTAGAAAAAGCTACTAAAAAGTTACAAGGGGTTACTGAATCGAGTGTTAATATTGCTACTGAAAAGTTAAATATTAGCTTTGATGAGACAATAGTATCTGTAGAAGATATCCAAGCTGCTGTTGAAAAAGCAGGATACAAAGCACTTTCTGATACAGTCAGTAAAACTATGAAAATAGAAGGAATGACCTGCTCTTCATGTGCACAAACTATTGAAAAAGCAACTAAAAAGCTTGATGGTGTTACCGGGGCAAATGTAAATTTTGCAACTGAGAAATTAACAATAAGCTATGAACCGTCAAAAGTTAAAATTTCAGACATAAGGAAGGTAATAGAAAAAGCAGGGTATAAGGCTATAGAAGAAGATACATCAATTGATGAAGATAAGATAAGAAAAGAAAAAGAAATGAAACTTTTATGGAAGAAGTTCGTAATATCTGCAATATTCACAATACCATTATTATATATTACAATGGGTCATATGTTAGGGGTTCCACTACCAATAGCTGTAGACCCGATGATAAATCCTAGAAACTTTGGTTTAATACAATTAATTTTAGTTTTACCTGTGATGATAGCTGGAAATAAGTTTTTTTCAGTAGGATTTAAGTCATTATTTAGAAGAACTCCCAATATGGATTCTCTAATAGCAATAGGAACTTCCGCAGCTTTTTTATATGGGATATTTGCTATAACACAAATATTCCAAGGGAATACTGACTATACTAATGATTTATACTTTGAGGCGGCTGGTGTAATCATAACATTAATACTTCTTGGCAAGTATCTAGAATCAGTTACAAAGGGTAAAACATCAGAGGCAATAAAGAAGCTTATGGGTCTCTCACCTAAAACGGCTATTGTTATAAAAGATGGTAAAGAAGTAGAAATTAGTATTGAAGAAGTAGAGGTAGGAGATATAATTGTTGTTAAGCCGGGTGAAAAGATGCCTGTCGACGGTGTAGTTGTAGAAGGTATTACTTCTGTAGATGAATCAATGCTTACTGGTGAAAGCATACCGGTAGAAAAAAATATTGGAGGCAGTATTATTGGTGCTAGTATTAATAAAAATGGATCCATAAAATATAAAGCGACTAGAGTTGGAAAAGATACAGCATTAGCTCAAATTATTAAGCTTGTAGAAGATGCACAAGGATCTAAAGCACCAATTGCTAAGCTTGCAGATACAATTTCAGGGTACTTTGTTCCAGTGGTAATCGTACTTGCGATTGCTTCAGCTTTAGCTTGGTACTTCATAGGTGGACAGACTACAGTGTTTGCTTTAACAATATTTATTTCTGTTCTTGTAATAGCGTGTCCATGTGCTCTTGGATTAGCAACTCCAACAGCTATAATGGTTGGTACAGGTAAGGGGGCAGAAAATGGTGTGCTTATAAAAAGCGGAGCTGCATTAGAAACTGCTCATAAGATACAAACTATTATTTTTGATAAAACGGGTACTCTAACTGAAGGTAAGCCTATCGTAACAGATATAGTTGTTGTAAATGGGGTAAAACAAGATGAATTACTTCAATTAACAGCATCAGCGGAAAAAGGGTCGGAGCATCCACTTGGTGAAGCAATAGTAAAAAGTGCAGAAGAAAAAGGAATAACATTGAAAAAGGTAGATTTCTTCAATGCTATACCAGGACACGGAATTGAAGTTACTATAGATGGGAAAAACATTTTGGCTGGGAATAGAAAACTTATGGTGGAAAGAAAAATAACACTAGATTCCTTAGAGGAAACCTCTAATAAATTGGCCGAAGAAGGAAAAACACCAATGTACGTAGCTATAGACAATAAAATGGCAGGAATCATTGCAGTAGCAGACACAGTGAAAGAAAATAGTAAAAGAGCCATAGAGAAATTACATGAGATGGGTATTGAAGTCGCAATGATTACTGGAGATAATAAAAGAACTGCTAAAGCAATTGCAAAGCAGGTAGGAATTGATATTGTATTAGCTGAAGTTCTTCCTGAAGACAAGGCTAACGAAGTTAAGAAGCTTCAAGCAGAAGGTAAGAAGGTAGCTATGGTTGGGGATGGAATTAATGATGCACCAGCATTAGCACAAGCAGACATTGGTATTGCCATAGGCTCAGGAACAGATGTTGCTATGGAATCCGCAGATATAGTTCTTATGAGAAGTGATTTAATGGATGTACCAACGGCTATACAGTTAAGTAAAAGTACTATTAGAAATATCAAGGAAAACTTATTCTGGGCATTTGCTTATAATACCCTTGGAATACCAGTGGCAATGGGGGTACTATATATCTTTAATGGACCACTTTTAAGTCCTATATTTGCAGCCGCAGCTATGAGTATTAGCTCGGTCTCAGTATTATTGAATGCTTTGAGATTAAAAGGGTTTAAACCTATTAGATAGTAGAGTACAAATGTAATAAATAATCTGATAATAATATTCAGGTTAATTTATATAAATAATAAAATTTGAAGGGAGAAAATAAAATGAAAAAGAAAATATTAATTGAAGGTATGAGTTGTGGGCATTGCGTTAAACATGTATCTGAAGCATTAAGTGAATTAAATGGAGTTTCAAATGTAGATGTAAATTTAGAAGCAAAAACAGCACTATTTGATGCTACTTCAGATGTTCAAGACAAAGATATTAAGTTTGCAATTGACGAAGTAGGATATGAAGTTGTAGGAATTCAAGAGGCTTAATTAAATACCAGAAACTATAAATAAATAATGTCCAGCATTGAAAAATACTGGACATTATAGCATTGTAACAGTTAATAGTAAATGTTAATGATACTATAAGACTTAGTGAGGTAATAGAATGATAAATAAAAACATTTTAAAGGACAGATATTTCTGGATAATCACGTTATTGATTTTAATAATTACTGGTCTTCATTACTCAAATCTAATGTCAGAATGGGAAATTCACATTTTTTACAGGAAATTATATTATATACCAATTATATTATCATCATTTAGGTATAGATTAAAGGGAGGACTTATTTCTTCGATACTTATTTCAATACTATATGCACCTCATTTATTAATGTTCGGTGGTGTGGTAAGTATAACTATGATAAACCAATATCTAGAGATTACATTATACTTAGCTATAGGGTTTATCACTGGAAAGCTTGTAGAACTTGATTATAGAAAGCAGAAGTTATTTGAAAATAAAGTTATTGAGATTACAAAACTTCAAAATTACACTAAGAATATTGTGGATAGTATAAATAATGGTGTTATATCTACTGATACAAATTTTTTCATTACTTCTATAAATAGAAAAGGTGAAGATATATTAGGTATAGATGAAAAAGATGAAATTAATATCACCAATATACTAAATGATAAAAATGTTCTTGATATATTAAATCAAGCCAAAGAACAAAAGCTTCAATTTACAAACATTAAAACTAATATTAATGTAGATGGTGAAGATAAGTTTCTTTCTATAACAGTGTTACCATTATTTAACATATTAAATAAGGTTCAAGGACTTGTCATAATAATTCAGGATAAATCTAGGGAAAAAAATCTTGAAGCTCAGACTGTAAGAGCAGATAGGTTAGTTGCTGTAGGGGAGCTTGCATCTGGTATTGCCCATGAAATAAGAAATCCAATGGGAATAATAAAAACAATAAGCCAAACGCTCTTGGAAGAAAGTGATGAAAAAGATCTAACTGAAGGGCTTGAAATAATAGTAAAGGAAGTAGATAGAGCCAATAAAGTTATAAACGGTATACTAAACTTTGCAAAACCACCAGATAATGAAATGAAGGAAATATCATTAACTGAATTGTTTAAGGAAGTAGTTCTTATAACTGATAAGTATTTGAGTACAAATAATGCCAATATGGAACTATCTATAGGACAAGATGTTAATATTGAGGCCGACAAAGAAAAATTGAAACAGGTTTTTATAAATCTTATTTTCAATGGAGTTCAAGCAATGGACAAAGGCGGGAAGATCTTTGTAACAACTGAATTAAGAGAAAAAGGTGTAAATATTAGCTTTAAAGATACAGGAAGGGGGATTAAAAAAGAGAATCTTAAGAAGGTTTTTAATCCCTTCTTTACAACAAAAGAAAAAGGCGTTGGTTTAGGACTTAGTGTCTCTGATAGAATTATACAAGACCATAATGGCTATTTAGCCGTAGATAGTATAGAAGGAGAAGGAACCCAAATAGATATTTACTTACCAATGCAACAGAAAGCAGGTGTTAAAAATAAAAAGCAAAATATTAATAGCTGATGATGAAGTTAATATGATATGGGCATTAAAAAAGGCACTAACAAAAGAAGGGTACGAAATAATAAGTGCTGAAGATGGATTAGGAGCATTAGATAGCTTTAAAAAACATGAACCTGATTTAGTAATCTTGGATCTGAAAATGCCAAAAATGGATGGCATGGAAGTCTTAGAAAATATTAAAAATATAAATCCCAAGATTCCAGTAATAATGATAACTGCCCATGGATCAACTAAGCTAGCTGTTGAAGCTATGAAATTAGGAGCCCTAGATTATATCTCTAAACCATTTGATATTGAGGAACTTAGAGTAGTAATTAGAAGAGCTTTAGAATACAAGCATTTAAATGATGAAGTAAATTATTTAAGGGGTAAATTGAAGGAAGATAACCCAAAAATAATATATCAAAGTAAAATCATGGAGGATTTGTTAAATTTGGTTTATAAAGTAGCACCTACTGATGCAACTGTTTTAGTACTAGCTGAAAGTGGTACAGGAAAGGAACTTATAGCAAATGCGCTTCATGAATATAGCAATAGAAGTAAAGGCCCCTTGATAAAGATAAATTGTGGAGCCCTTCCGGAGAATCTTCTGGAAAGTGAATTATTTGGATACGAAAAAGGTGCATTTACTGGAGCTGTCTCTAGAAAGAAAGGGAAATTTGAATTAGCCCAAGGGGGCACAATATTTCTCGACGAGATAGGTGAAATAAGTGAATCAATGCAGATAAAACTATTAAGGGTATTACAAGAAAAAGAATTTGAGAGAGTTGGTGGTGAAGAAACTATAAAGGGTGACTTTAGAGTTATTGCTGCCACCAATAAAGATTTAAAAATGATGGTAGATAGGAATGATTTTAGAGAGGATCTATATTATAGATTGAATGTAATACCAATTAGTATTCCAGCACTTCGTCATAGAAGGCAAGATATACCATTATTAATAGATTATTTTATAGGAAAATATTCAGGCCAAATGGGAAAACCAAAGATGAAGATAAGTAAGGTTGCTTTGGAAAAGATGATGAACTATGAATGGAAAGGAAACATAAGGGAGTTGCAAAACATTATTGAGAGGTGTGTAATATTATCCTGGGGACAGGAAATAACTGAGGATATCTTACCTGAGGATATTAAAGGAACATTGAATACTTTTGATTCAAACTATATACTACCAGACGAAGGAATATTGCTTGAAGATGTAGAACGAAATCTAATAATTCAAGCTCTTGAGAGAACAGAATTTAATCAAACAAAGGCAGCCAAGTTATTGGGAATAACGAGACATACTTTAATATATAGGTTGGAAAAGTATAATATTGATATCAAATAATGATAAATGAAAAGCTTAGCATATGTCTTTATATCAATGTATTAATGCTAAATTTAATAAGTTAATGTAGGAAAACAAACCATTTATATAAAAAGAGTGTAGCATATGCTACACTCTCTTTATATTTTACGTGCATTTAACCAAGATATATATTGGCATGTTAATTGCATTATATAATGGCAATAACAAATAACTATATATAAGGAGGATATAAATGAAAAATATTATTAAAAAATGGTTAGAAAAACTTGGGGAAGCAAATAAGGAGAGCTTTGGTACAGGGCGATTAGATTGCTGCCAATTAGGAAGAGAAAGTGACAAGGTTAAGGTAAATAATAAAAAGTCAATTAAATAGGTGTATGATATTTAAATTTTATAGGATGTGGAGGATTTGAGTCTAATACAATATTCAATATTTGCAGTTATAATATATTTGATAATTAAGCAAGATGACCAATCATATATAGCTAATGTGAAAGAAAAATGTAGAAATTGTGGAATGAAAATAGATACCAATTCTTTAAACTGTCCTTATTGCCAAGAAGAAATTAAGAAAAGATGTGACAGATGTGGAAGTTTAATAGATATTGATTGGAGATATTGCCCTTTTTGTGAAGATAATGAACAAACTGCAGAAATATTTAAAATTACGGGAGGTAAGAAGTGAAAAAATCAATTGTTATGATAGTTTTAGTATCAATATTAGCTTTTTCAAGTATATGGATTGTATTTGGTAAAAATGGAATTCCTATAGATGATAACACTGATATAAAAATAGAAGAGAATGAGGAAATCGAATTAAAGGAAGTCAAAAATGGAGAAGAAAGTGAAAGCATAGAACCAGATGAATTTCAATCAGGTGAGGAGAATGAAAACATAGAATTAGAGGAATCGAAATTTGATGAAGAAAGTTTAATGAGACTTGATAGTCAGAATGGTATAGACATGGCAGTGATTTTCAACAATCCATTAGAAGAGGATAAAGATTATCTTGTTTTTAAGGTAATGATAAATAATCATAGGATTGATTTGGAAAATATAAAATATGCCGAACTAGCGAAGTTAAGGATTAGTGATGGTACTATAATTACCGAAGGGTTCCAATGGGAATTAGAGGGTGGAAGCGGACATCATGTTTCAGGATATTTAAAACTTCCAAAATCTATTGGTGCAAATAATGTAATAAGTGCAAATACTGATAGCATTCAACTTGATATTGTGGGCATAAAAAGTGTCGGTAGTCTGACATTCAAATGGGATAAAGAAGTAATTGACCAATATAATAATGGAGGCACGGGGGATGAAAAATAAAGTTAGGGTAGTTATAATATTGCTAGCTACTGTAGCTATTGTTTTTGCATATAAACAGACAAAAAGTAAAGGTGGGTATTTAGCATATGTACCAAATGCAGGAGATGGGACTATCTCTATAATTGATGTTTCTGCAAATAAATTGATAGATGAGATTAAGGTAGGAGATTCTGTATCTCATGGTATAGCAGTATCTTATGATGGAGATAAGATATATACAGGCAACCTAGAGGACGGCAAAGTATTCGTAATAGATGTGAAGAGTAAAGAAATATTGAAAATGATAGATACGGGAAGAAATCTTCACGGGATAGATATTACCCCAGATGGAAAATATTTATTAACTACTAGTGGAGACCTACAAGAAGGTGAAGAATTTAATTATATTAATGTCATAGATACACAAGAAGATGAGATTATTAAAACAATACGGTCCAATGGTAAAAGTCCTTCTCATATTGACTTTACTAAAGACAGTAAATTTGCATTTGTAAACAATGTAATGTCAGGAAATGTTAGCATGTTAGATATAGAGAATTTTGAATTAATATCTACATTTGATGTAGGGATAATGCCCAATGAATCAGAACTTTCACCCGATGACAAATATTTATATGTGGCTAATGTTCAAGATAGCACTGTTTCTATTGTAGATATAAAAAGGGGAAGAGAAGTAGATAAAATAAAAGCAGGAGAGGGGACACATGGGTTAGCAGTGTCAAGTGATGGCAGGTATTTATGGACTACCAATATGTTTTCAAAAGATGTAAGTGTTATAGACATAGAAAATAAAGAAGTGGTAAAAACAATAAAAACAAATGGACAGGCTAACCATATATCCATACTACCTAATAGTAATTTGGCCTATGTATCGAACCTTGAATCAGAAGATATTTCTGTTATAGATATGAAAAAGTATAAAATAGTTAATACAATAAAAATAGGCAAGGAGCCGCATGAGATAAAATTTGTAAAAAACAAATAAGATAATAAAATAAGATATTGGAGGTACAAATTATGAAAAATGATAAACATCAACATGGACATGGAAAACATATGATTTTAATGCTACTCGGTTGTTTAGTTCCTATATTGGTGATTGTAGGACTAAGATATTTTAATATTTCAAGTCCAGTTTTATCTAAAGCACCATTTTTTCTAATGATTCTTATATGTCCATTAATGCATCTATTTATGATGAAAGGTATGATGGGGCATGGTAAAGATAATTGTCATGGAGGATCGGATGAAGATAATAGTGAAATAGAAGGTTCTAATAAATAGAACAGGGGGAAACTATGATAAACACAAGAACAAAAGAAACACCTATACTTATAGGTATATTTATACTATCAGCATCCCTATTTCTATATGAAATATTAATTACAAGACTTTTATCTGCAATGTTATTAAAGCATCTCGTATTTTTTACAATATCTCTATCTATTTTAGGATTAGGTGTTGGTGGATTTATTGCATATAGGTATACAGAAAAGATTTTGTATGAAAAGCTTTCTATGTTATTGGGGCTATCCTATATCGGAACAGTTATGATGATTTACAGATTACCATATATAAAAGTGTATGCATTATATGCATTAATATCAAGTATACCTTTTATTATAGGTGGGATGATTCTGTCACTAGTCTTCTTAAATAACAAGGAGATAAGTAACAAGCTTTATTTTTCTGATTTATTAGGTTCTACATTGGGAAGCATTCTGATAATTCCATTAATGGATAATCTAGGATTCATGAAAACTTTATTTTTAATTACCTCATTGGCAGTAATATCAAACATAATCCTATTGTCTCGAACAAATCATAAAAAAAATAGGATAGTATCTGGATTGGTTTTAGTTGCATTAATGGTATTAATATTCCAAGGAGAAATTTTGGGTGAATTAGAATACAACTTTACTGCGTATTTTACTAGTCCAACCACAGTGATAGAACATCTTAAGATAATGGATAATCCAGATGTAAAAGTTTCCTATACAAAATGGGACTCTATTTCAAGAACCGATGTTGTAGATGAAAGTGAGGATCAAAAAATTATTATTACAGATGGTGGAGCAGGTGCACCGATGCTAAAGTTTGATGGAGATCTGGACAAGGTAGAGTATCTTGAAAATGAAATAGAATTTCTTCCCTTTTCAATCGGTGATAATGAAGATACTTTGTTGATTGGATCAGGAGGGGGAAAAGATATTTTACTTGCACTATTAGGTGGTAGCAAAGCGATAGATGCAGTGGAGATAAATCCAGGAACCATAGATGCTGCACTTGAATTTAAAGATTTTAACGGAGATATTTATAACCAAAGGGGAGTAAATACCTATATTGATGATGGAAGAAATTTCATAGAGAAAACAGAAAAAAAATATAACAATATATATTTATCTATGGTAATGACTAATTCAGTTAATAATGGTGGACTGAGTATGTCTGAAAACTATATTTATACAAAAGAAGCATATAGAACTTATTTTGAACATCTTAAAGACGATGGATATCTAAGTTTTATGTTTCATGATGTCCAAGATATGTATAAAGGAATTAATACAGGAATAGAGGTGTTACTAGATAGAGGTATTAAAAGAGAAGATATTCCAAATCATTTTGTAGTAGTGAATAATCTTACGTTAGATATGGCAGAAGAATATCAGAACTTTATAGATATGCCCGTAGTAGTATTTAAAAAACAACAATTTACATCTAAAGAAATAGAAAGTATCAGCAATAAAGCTATGGCTCAAAATAGAAGAATAGAGAATATCCCGGGAAAGGTGTACATAGATGTATACTATAAATATAGCACAGGGGAAATTGATCTATCAGATATTTATAAGGGAATGCCAATTAACACAATACCCGCTACAGATGATAAGCCTTTTTTCTTCGATTTTGGGAAAGGGATACCTTTAACTTTGTTGGGATTGTTTATGATAATACTTTCAGTTACATTGGTAATTTATAAAAAGGTTAAAGAAAGCGAAATTTATAAGTCTACTCTTTATTTTGGAACAATTGGCGTAGGTTTTATGATGATAGAAATACCACTTATACAAAAGAGTATGCTATTTTTAGGAAATCCAACTAAATCTTTTAGTTATGTATTATTCTCACTATTATTAAGTTGTGGGATAGGTAGCTATTATAGCAATAAGAAAATATTCAATATTAAAATAAAGCATAGACAGATTATATTTATGATAATTCCTGTCTTGACTATCTTATTGCAGATAGTAATACCAATTATGATAAGTAAATATAGAATAGTAGGAGATGGTTTCAAATTATTATTATTAGCTGGATTGTTGTTCCCACTGGGTTTCTTTTTAGGGATGGCCTTTCCAAAGGGGATTGCCAAACTAAATGCAAATAAACAAGAACGATATATACCGCTAATGTGGGGAATAAACGGAATACTGTCTGTCATGGGGTCAGTATTAGCATTAATAATATCTATGAAATTAGGCTTTACAGTTGCAAATTTAATTGGAGGATTATTGTATTTAAGTGTTTTTATTTTTGATTACTAATTGCATTTAAATATGATTTAACTTCTCTAAAGAAAGGATGATTATATGAAAACAATATTTAGCATAGGACACTATTCTATAAATGTATTTGGATTGTTTATAGCAATAGGAATATTAGTAGGATATCTTATTACATTAAAAGAGACCAAAAGAAAAGAATTCTCAACGGATACTATTACAGATTTAATATTATATGTAATAGTTTTTGGAATAATAGGGGCAAGGTTATATTATGTATTAGTATTTAATTTAGATTATTATTTAGATAATCTAGGTAAAATAGTTGCAGTTTGGGATGGTGGTTTATCAATACAAGGAGCTTTGATTGGAGGAGGAATTGCAACACTAATATATTCTAAAATAAAGAAGATAAATCTATGGAAAGCAGCTGATATTATGGCTCCAGGTATAATTCTGGGACAAGCTATAGGTAGAGTTGGTTGTGATGTTTTTGGAGTAGTAATGAAAAACAAATACTTTTGGGGGGTATTAATGGATGGCAGACTACTACATCCAGCTCAAATTTATGAATCGATACTAAATTATATTCTGTTTGGCATCCTGTGGGCAAGAAGAAAGTCAGTTAAATATGATGGGCAACTGTTCTTTACTTATTTAATAGGATTTTCAATAAATAGATTTATTGTAGAATTTTTCAGAGCCAACCCTATGTTTATAGATCCATTTACTGTTGCACACGCAACTAGTGCTGCGTTAATAGTTATATCGATAATTGGATTAATAATATTAAAAAAAGGGAACAAGACTAAGAATAAAATTAAAGGCAAAATGTTTAGTATCACTACTGGAGAAATTGTGTTAATTTTATCCATGATTATCGTATCATTACTTCTATATTATTTCTGGGTATGGAGGTAGGAAAATGTACAAAGCGAATACACTAAAGATAATTAATAATGAAATTGAAGTTAAGAGAGAAGAATTGAATGAATTGGTGTTAATAAAAAGTGACAAAGACTTAATTTTAAAATTGAGTGTGGAATTAGATGGTCTTTTAAATCTATATTATTTAGAAAACATACAACATCCATAAATAATGGAGATATTGTAGACGGAGGGTAGCATTGAAAATAATGACTGTAGGTGATAAATTTCTTATCGTAGTAATAATTATATTAAGCATTACTTCAATTTTTTATATTACGAGAACAACGACTGATTCATTGGGAAAAGATGTAATAGTTCGTTTTGATGGGATAGAAATAGCTAAAATACCATTAAAAACAGACAAACAATCTACAATATATGATTTCAAATTTGGAGAAAATATTGGTGAACTAGAAATATTTGGTGATCGTGTTAGGATGTTACCAATGGATATAAAAATTTGTCCTGAACGAATCTGTTCTGATACTGGTTGGATTGAAAATAGCTACCAAATGATAGTTTGTTTACCTAATAAAGTTATTGTTACAATCGAAACAAATGAGAAGCAAGATATAGACATTATAGTAAGGAACTAAATATAAATAATTGGAAGGAGTGTTTTTATGAGCTGTTGCGGTGGGAGTAATAATCAAAGTGATAAACAAATGAAAGAATGGGGAAATGAAGAAAATAAAAATCAAACTGGCTTAAAACTAAATCCAATGTTAATAATAGCAGTATTACTATTTCTTGGTTTAATTGTATATAAATTTGTAATTTAATATATCCGATACTAATAAATTAAGGGAGGTAGTATATGCATTTTTTAGATCAGTATGCTTATGGATTATGGGGATCAGTTGTATTTAACATTCTGATGTTTGGGGGATTTGTTTTTTTAGTATTTAAACCCCAAAGTAAAAAAGACTGGCGCACCTTAGGCGCCTTTACTTCGTTTTTAGTAGCATTGTTTGCAGAAATGTTTGGATTTCCCCTAACTATATATATTTTAACATCAATTCTAGGTAATAGATATCCTGTACTAGATCCATTTACACATATAAATGGGCATCTATGGGTAGCTATTGCCGGTGGATCTACAATGGTATATTCAATATTACATCCATTAAGTAATATTCTAATATTTGCAGGGATTGCAATTATTGGGAAGGGATGGAAGGGTATACATGGTGGTAATGGAGACCTAATAACTGATGGAATATATAAGTATGTAAGACATCCTCAATATAGTGGATTTATGATAATCATACTGGGATTTCTCATTCAATGGCCTACAATAATTACACTGATAATGGCACCAGTTTTAACAATAATGTATATAAAACTATCAAAAAATGAAGAAAGTGTAATGATAGAAGAGTTTGGGGGTAAATACTTAGAATATATGGATATAGTACCAAGATTTGTACCATCATTGAAAACTAAAATAAATTAAAGGTTCCCATATGGAGGATTATGCAATAGTAGATGGAGTGTTTTATATAATAAAAGGAGAATACATTATGAAGAAAAAAATTACTATAGAAGGTATTACTTCCAGTTATTGCATTACACATATAACTGATATATTAAAGGATATTTGTGGAGTAATAAATGTATGGATTAACCTAGATGAAAAAAATGCTATAATTAAATTAGATTTTAATATAGATGACAATAAACTTTCAACTGCCATTAACAATGCAGGATACAAGACCATCATAGTAAAATCAATTTAGGATATATATAATACCTTAATACTCTACTAATCAAACATTTAAACAAAACAAGTTTCTTCGATTGTAAGTTTCAAAATAATACCTGTAGATGGGGTAATTAGAAAAGATCTTCTTAAGTACCATTTTAGCTTATGAATTGATTTGTTTTTAGTACTTGGGTGTATTTTCTATTTTGTAGACATAGCAACTTGATTCTTCCCTAATTTTTTTGCTGTAAGAAGGGCCATGTCACTAGCTTCAATAATCTTATCAATTTCAGTTCCATCCTCTGGGTAGCTTGATATGCCTAAAGAGATTGTTATAACTGGAAAAGGTGAGTTGTCCAGTTCAGAGATATTCAACCTTACTTTTTCAGCAATTGCAAATGCGTTCTTTTTATCACAGTCATTTAATATTATGACAATTTCTTCACCACCATACCTATATACACTATCATTAGACCTTACTGTGGCTTTAATGGTCTGACCAACTTTCTTTAAGACAGTATCACCAATCTGGTGCCCAAAACTATTGTTGAAATTTTTGAAATTATCGATGTCTATGAATATAATAGAATATGTATCATCCAAGGGCAATTTCTGAATATGATTGTCAAAGGACCTTCGATTAAATAATCCTGTTAGTTTATCAATCTGTAATGTTTTCTGCAATAATGTATTTGATTTTTGCAATACATTATATTTTTTATAAATGGCAATAGCTGCAAAGTAGTTTATTAGTCCGAATCCAATGCTTTGGATTATGCAAAGGATTAGTCTACTACCAAGTAAAGGCATAATAATAACATGATAAGTTAAGCCATAAACAAGTCCAATTATGAGCATACTGATTAAGATGGCAAAGTTTTGTGTTAGTTTCAATTTATATCATTCCTTCTTCATTATTAGAGATGGTATCTGGTGTATTCTTTGTTTTTCTCTCTTACAGGTACATGAACTTCCAATTTAATAATAATATAAAATGTTTAAAGATTATTTAACAAGGTACTAGCATAAATATACCATTAATGTAAAAACTATTCAAGAGTAAAGGGATGAAAATATTCTTCTGTGTGATTATTCAGAATAAGAAGTGAATGCTTACATAAAGAAAAATAACCGCATAGAAACATATAAATTATTCATAGTATCTTCATAATCATATATTACAATATTAATATCAAGGTGTTGATATAAATGACCATGGGAATAGGAGGAGTAAAAAAAAATATTAACAAATAAAATAAATTCATATTAATGAGTAGGAAAAATTCAGTATTATATGAAATAAATACTGGAGATAAGATGTGTAGTATCATGACTGGCACTGAAAAGTTGAACCGGTTATTTCAGAGCAAAAAAATTGAAAGGAATGATAAATATGATGGGATATGGATATGGCATGATGGGGGTATTCGGAATGATTATTCCGTTGTTATTGATAGGTTTGGTTATTTATGCAATTGTTAAATTATCACAAAATGGTGGCGTGAATTATAACAGTCACAAAGGAGGGAGTGATGCTCTCGATATCTTAAACCAAAGGTTTGCGAATGGGGAAATTTCTGAAGAAGAATATACTACGAAGAAAGAGATGTTAAGAGATTGACGAATGCAAGTGTTTATTTTATCTTAGTTAGATTTAATAATTGTTTATACGATAGTTGATGTTAGTATAATATTGAAGACACGATTTTCCGAATGCTATAAAATATAGAAAAGGAATGTCTAATAAGATACAAGGGGATATACAATGAATAGCACCGATAAAATTAGAAAAAGATATGATAGGGTTTCAAAGGTGTATGATTTATTTGAAAAGCCTATGGAAGTTATGTCATTAAAAAAGTGGCGGTTAGAAGTTACGAAAGACCTAAAAGGTAAAGTTTTAGAAGTGGGGGTTGGTACAGGTAAGAATATACCCTACTATCCAGATAATTTGGATATAATAGCGATTGACTTTAGCGACAAGATGCTCTCTAGAGCAAGGGAAAAGGCAAAAAAAATCAATAAAAAGGTAGAATTGATTCAGATGGATGCACAAAACATGGACTTTCCTGACAATACATTTGATATGATATTTACTACTTGTGTGTTCTGCTCTGTACCTGATCCGATAAAAGGATTAAAGGAGATACGACGGGTATGTAAACCTGATGGAAAAATAATTATGATTGAACATGTACGAAGTGAAGGAAAAGTATTAGGACTTATTATGGATATATTCAATCCTATAACTGTAAATCTATATGGTGCAAATATCAATAGGCGTACTGTAGAAAATATTGAAAAGGCAGGGTACAATAAAGTTGAGGTTATAAATTTGACTGGGGATATTGTAAAGAAAATAATTATTGTTAATGAAAAATAGAATTAATAAATTAAAATCTTCATATTTACTCCATATTTATCATGTGAAATGTTATTAAAGGATTAGAAATGCAAAAGAATATGTGGTTAATTAGTACCCTCTGATTTCAAAATCTAAAACAATGATTTTATCGATCAATTTGATTAATAAAAATTTAGAGTTTTATTTGACGATATGTTAGGAATCTATATGAATTATTTGAAAGATGATATTAAGAAAATCCTGCCAGCCTTAACATACTTGCAGGATCTTTTATACCTTTATTTTTTTAAAAAATTACTTTCAGGATGACATGGAACATTAAAGTTATATCCCATATTGTTCATCTCCTACATCTTAATCAGCAAGACCTAATCATTATCTAAAAGTAGATGAGCCCCAAAAGCGTTGGCAACATATTCAGTATCTTTTTTCATATTTTGTTTCCAACGATAGGTATGTATGCCTAGTAAACCTTGGTAATTGAAATTGTTATGCCCAATAATTAATCCGTTTTTGGGACTTGATTATTATCTTTTCTATATTTTTTAGGAGTGTACTTTTTATTTTATTCTTTTGAGTCCTAATAGGCCTGTTGTAAGGAACGCATAACAGCATCCTTGTCAGCTTTAGATAATTCATCCCCTGCAAATATACCACCGATTTCCAATATAAATTCTTCTGCTTGTTTTGCGCCACGATAACCATATCTTTGATTTGTCCCTATAATAAATTAATCCCATTCATTTCGGGGGTAATTTACATCTGCTAATTTATTGCTTATTGTGCAGTTCATAAGAACTATGTTTGTTTAAAAGAATTAGATCAATGTGTTATTTATATCCATATGAGATGGAACTAAAAGGATATAAAAACAAGTATTAAAAGATCTTTCAAGCTATTTAAAGATATTGAATGAAACCAGTAATATAAAAACAGCCTATACAAAACACTGGAACGATAAAAATATTAGTGTAGGCTATGGTGGTGTGCCCGAATATAAAGATGCCATAATAGGTGCGCCACATGTTTGCTTTAAAGTACCCACAGGTGGTGGAAAAACTTTTATAGCCTGTGCATCACTAAAGCCATTCTTTGAACAGATGCCTTTATCTAAAACCAAGGTAGTTGCATGGCTTGTACCATCAAATGCGATTTAGAACAGACGATTCGTACCTTAAGCAATGTAGATCACCCCTATAGACAGAAAATAGATATGGACTTTAGTGGTAGAGTTGAAGTGCTGGCAAAAGAACAGCTTCTAAATGGACAAGGATTTAACCTTACTTCTGTTAAAGAGCAGCTGATAATTTGTGTTTTTAGATTTGATTCCATCAGGTCCAATAAAAAAGATGGAAGAAAGGTCTATCAACAAAACAGTCAACTGGCACAATTTGAGCCATATTTTGAAAACCTTGAAACCTTGATTGAAGATGTAGATAATACTGCCCTTATTCAAGTATTAAATCAGCTTTCACCTGTTGTGGTTGTTGATGAAAGCCATAATGCCCAGTCAGATTTAAGTGTAGAAATGCTAAACAATCTTAACCCATCCTTTGTTCTCGACTTGACTGCAACTCCAAAGGCAAATAGTAATATTATCTCCTATGTAGATGCAAGGGAACTAAAAAAAGAAAACATGGTGAAGTTACCTGTTGTAGTATATAACCGTAATAGTAAGCAAGAAGTTGTTATAGATGCAATTCAGCTTCGTGGTAACCTTGAAAAACAAGCCATAGAAGAAGAACAAAGAACAGGTAAATATATTTGTCCTATTGTTCTTTTTCAGGCACAGCCAAAAGGCAGAGAAGATAATGCGACTTTTGAGAAGCTAAAAGAAGAACTTATAGGTCATGGAATACCAAATGAACAAATTGCAATTAAAACCTCTAATGTTAACGAAATTAAAGGCATCGATCTAATGAGTAAGGATTGTGAGATACGATATATTATTACAGTAAATGCCTTAAAAGAAGGTTGAGACTGTCCTTTGCATATATTCTTGCAACTCATGCTAATAAAACTTCAAAGGTTGATGTAGAGCAAATACTTGGAAGAGTACTCCGTCTGCCATACGCACAAAAACATAAAACTGAAGCCCTTAATTTATCATACACATTGACTTGTTCTAATGATTTTAGAGATACCCTTGAAAATATTGTAAAGGGTCTTGGTGAGCATAAAGCATGATGGTTTGCTGGGGCAGCATTAAACTCTGCAGAACAAGCTATGGCATCTGTATTATCCACAGTCCTATCAAGACTCAATGCCTTTCTAGATAGTGAGATGGAGCAGATATTGTGTTTTGAAACTGCAATAGATGCGGAGAAGTTTTGTAATGAAAAATCTGCCTTTTTTATTGTATTACCAGAGGAAGATCTAACGAAATACTTTATGGTATCCCTTATGATTCAACAACTATATCGTGAGATATTATCTGTAGCTGATGAGCAAGGTGGTCAACTAAAAAATAGAGTTATTTTTTATCTAGATGAACTTGGTACATTACCACCTATTGAATCACTAGAGCTTATATTCTCTGCCAGTAGGTCCCGTAGATTAAGTTTGGTACCAATCATTCAAAGCTTTGGGCAACTACAAAAGAACTATGGTAAAGAAGGTTCCGAAATAATTGTAGATAACTGCCAAGGTACAATATTTGGTGGATTTGCTCCTAATTCTGAAACAGCTCAAGTATTATCTAAAGCATTAGGAAGTAGGACTGTTATGAGTGGTACTATAAGCAGAGGAAAGAATGATCCTTCCCAAAGCTTGCAGATGATGGAACGACCTCTTATGACAGCAGATGAATTAAAGTCACTACCTAAAGGAAATTTCGTGATTATGAAAACAGGAACACATCCAATAAAAACCGTACTCCGGTTATTCTTAGATTGGGGGATTACCTTTGGAGAACAATATATTGTAGAGGAAAAGTCTCATCGTAAGGTTTCATATGCTAATAAAGAAAGATTAGAGGTAAATATATTAAAAGAAGATGACGAAGATACAGAAGAAAGTAATTCTATAAACAGTAAAAACAACAGTGGTGGCTTAATTCATGGTCCATCAGACAAAACAGAAACAACAAATAAAATACGAAGGCCGACATTAAGAACATAGGAGGGGAAAGAATTGAGTTATTTTGGAAAGATTTATTCCTACTCATCAGATGAGTTGCCATCTCGAGCTAAGACTGTATATATGTATCTAAAGGATAGGAGTAATGCAGAGGGAGAATGCTGGCCAGCTATAAATACCATTGCAAAAGAGACTTCTATGTCAAGGAGTACAGTAAAGCGAGGGGTAGCAGATCTTATACGGTGTGGACTCTTAACTAAAGAGTCACGCTATAGGGAAAATGGAAGTAATTCATCTAATAGATATTTTTTAAAAAGATAATAGGATATAGATAAAAGACAAATTATCCACCAAGGGGATAGTTTGTCTTTTACCTGGACTGAGGTGGAGTCCACCTTGAACCACCAAGAAGGACTCACTTTAAGAATATATTTATAGGCAGAAAAAGAACAATTGTATAATATTAAATATAAAATGTATTTTGTAAAAAACTATATTGGATCATATATAAATAGAGGTATTTATATAAATTATGGCTATCAGAGCAATTATAACCCAAATAGAGTTAGTGCAACTCCAATAGATACTGTAATGAAGTCTAAATAGATTTTATACTATAAGTATTACAGTAATTCTATTGGAGGTGGAGATAATGGAATTAAAGACTATTGGAAAAAGAATTCAAGTGCGTAGGGAAGAACTTGGCATGAAACAGGAAGAACTTGCTGAATATGTTAATTTAAGTCCGAATTATATGAGTGCTATAGAGCGTGGGGTAAAGATACCAAGATTAGAGACATTCATACGGATTACAAATGCTTTAAATATACCGGCAGACTTACTTTTAATGGATGTTCTAAGGACTGGTAATGAGATAAAGTCATCAATTCTTTCTAAAAAGATACATGAATTAACCCCTAAAGAGCAACAAAGAATTTTCCGAGTAGTTGAAATAATGATAGAAGTTGCAGTTGAGGATCTTTAATCTTAAGTAGCAACATACAATTGCCTTGTGCTATAATGTATCTAAAGGTGTTGCAGAAACACTGATAGAATTACAGGGAGGCAATTAGATTATGAAAATAAAATTCAAGATTGCATATACTAAGACTTGTATTAAAGTGCATTGGTTTTTTATAAAGATATATCGTAGGGAGATGGATTCCTTACTAAGTGATGGTAAAATTATTGTATCAAAAAAATTATCAAGGGTAGATAAAATTTTAAATTATCATTGTGTAAAAATTATGCAATTAGAACATAGATGTGTAATATTATTGACATAACAGTATTAAAAGAATATTAAATGAAATTGAACAATTACTCTGTATAAGCTAAATGTTAGATAAATTAGAAATATATAAAGGTTGGTGTTATTATGATTACATCGGAAGAGATAAAAAGACGTTTGTGGGATGGAGCCAATGAACTTAGAGGTTCGATGGATGCAAGTAGATATAAGGACTATATGCTAGGATTAATGTTTTATAAGTTTTTAAGTGATAAAACCTTGGATGAGTTTAGAATATCAGCAGGAATGAAAGATATAAAAGATGAAGAAGCAGTAGAAGAATATAAAAAAGCTAGAGAAAAATATGGAGACAGGTTAGAACAAACAATACAACTTGTTCTGGGCTATTGTGTGGCACCAGAATACTTGTATCAAGTATGGGTAAAGGATATAAATTCAGGAGATTTCGAAGTTCAAAAGGTTACCGATAGTTTACATAGTTTTGAGAGAAGCATATCTATTGAAACGGGATCTAATGATTTTAAGGGCTTGTTTTCAAGCTCTACAATAGATTTAACAGATACAGCACTGGGAAGCAATTTAAATGAACGAAGTAAAAACATACAAGCCTTAATCATGCTTTTTGCAGATTTAAATATGGTTACTCTCCAAAAAGGAGATATTTTAGGAGATGCATATGAATATTTAATTGGCCAATTTGCAATGGAATCTGGTAAAAAGGCTGGGGAATTTTATACACCATATCAAGTTAGTGAAGTTATGGCACAAATTGTTGCTAAATCTTCTAATATTGAATCAATATATGACCCGACTGTAGGATCAGGGTCTTTACTACTAACTGTAGGAAAGCATTTAAAGTATGACCAGCAAAGAAATCTTAATTATTATGGGCAAGAAAAAAACACTGCCACTTATAATCTAACTCGTATGAATTTATTGCTTCATGGAGTCAGACCAGAAAAAATGACCATAAGAAATGGGGACACTCTTTCTCACGACTGGCCTGAAGATCCAGAAAAACCTAATGAAGGAGTACAATTTGATGCAGTAGTTATGAATCCGCCATATTCTTTTAAAAACTGGAATCGATCAGATTTAAAAATAAGTGACCCACGTTTTGAAGTAGCAGGGGTACTGCCTCCAGATTCAAAAGGTGACTTTGCTTTTCTTTTACATGGATTATTTCATCTTAGACAAAGTGGAACTATGGCAATAGTTCTACCACATGGAATATTATTCCGTGGTGGAGCAGAAGGAGAAATTCGTAAAAGATTAATAGATAAGAATTATATTGATACTATAATAGGGTTACCTAGTAATTTATTTACTAACACTGGTATACCTGTAGTAGTTCTAATATTAAAGAAAAATAGAAAATTAGACGATCCAGTACTTGTTATTGATGCATCTCAAGAATTTATAAAAGTAGGAAAACAAAATGTATTACAGGAAAAACATATTGCCAAAATAGTAGATACTTACTTAGAAAGAAACAAAGAAGAAGGATATAGTTCATTAGTTTATAGGGGAGATATTCTAGAAAATGACTATAATATGAACATTCCAAGATATATTACAAGTAAAAGTGATGAAATAGCTCATGATGTAGATGGACATTTATTAGGTGGAATACCTGAAAAGGATATCAAAAACTTAAAAATACTTAATACCATTGTTCCAGATGTATTAGCAAATAGTGTAATTCAGAAACGTACTGGATATTTTGAGCTGAATAAAGAAATTAGCAAATTGACGGATGAAATAATAGAAAGCGAACAAGTAATTTCAAAATCTAAGGATGTTAAAGAAAAAACAAATATATATATTAATGAATATTGGAATACTTTAATAAAAGTTGATAAACAATCTAATATTAAAGAAATCATGGAAGAGATGTTATTGGATATCAAGGAAATCCTATCTAATTTTGAATTTGTAAATATTTATGATGGATATCAAAATGTTGCTGAAATATGGAAAAATTCTTTGACAAAAGATTTGGAAATAATATCTCTAAGTAATTTTTATACAGCAGCTCGCACAAGAGAACCCAATATGATTACCAAAGGATCAGGGAAAACTAAAAGGGAAGAACAAGATGGATGGATAAGTAGTCTTATTCCAGATGAGATTATCGTTAGACAATTATTTAATTTAGAAGCTTCACATATTGAAAATTTGAAATTAGAAGTATCGGAAATTGAAATAGAATTAGATGAATTAATTGAATCAGCAAAAGTAGAAGGCTCTGAAGAAAATGAAATATTATATGAATGTTTAACAAAAAACAAAGAAGGAGAAGCGGGGAATTCCTTTACTGCAAAAGCTATTAAAGACGAACAAGAAGAATACAAAAAAGACACTGACGAATTTAAACTATTGAAAAAAATAGAAAAATTAATGTCAAATAGAACAAGAATTAATAGAGAAGTACGAGAAAAAGAAAAAGAACTGAAAGAATTGATACAAGAACGTATTTTAATATTAACAGAAGAAGAAATAAATTCTCTAGTTTACGAAAAATGGTTTGGTGGGTTAGTGGAAGCCATGATTAACTTAATTGAAAAACCATTAAAGGATGAGCTAGAAATATTAAAGATGCTAGATGACAGATATAAATCCACATTAGATAATTTAGAAGAAGAATATAATGAGCTAAATTCTAGCTTTGAAGCTTTTCTATCTGAGTTGGTGACAATATGAAAGAAGACAAATTAGTACCTAAAAGAAGGTTTAATGAATTTGAAAATAGTGAAGCTTGGGAACAGCGTAAGCTTGATGATATTACAGAAACTATTACTAAAGGAACGACGCCAATTGATAAAAATTGGGTAGGACCCGTAAATTATATTAAAACAGAAAGCATAGATAAAGAATCTGGAAATTTGACCAATACCTCTAATACTAGTCTTGAAGAGCACGAAGGATTCTTGAAGCGATCGCAGTTAAAGTATAATGATGTATTGTTTTCTATTGTGGGAACGCTTGGACGTGTAGGATTGGTAAAAGCAAAAGATCTGCCAGCCAATACAAATCAGCAAATTTCGATTATACGTTTGAAAGAAATAAATCCATATTTTGCCATGAATGCTTTTAAAACTCCATGTAGCAAGTCGTATATAGCAAGTGAAACTACCATTGGTGCACAGCCTTCACTTTCACTTTGGCAAATAAATAAAATGGAGATAGCAATTCCGTCTATTGCAGAACAAAATCAAATTGGAACCTTCTTTTCCAACCTCGACGATCTTATCACCCTTCATCAGCGTAAACTAGAAAAATTAAAGAATATTAAAAAAGCCTATTTAAATGAAATGTTTATCTAGATAGAAAGGAGGTATTTTGTGGGAAACTATGATAAAACTTCAACTGAAAGAAACTTCCAAGAAAGATTTACCAAAGAACTAGAAAAATATAGATGGATAGCTCCAGATGAATTAGATGGGAATAAGCAAAAAGTAACAGTAAATGATCTAATCAATCATTGGAGATCAGAACTTAATCGTATTAATGCGGACCAATTGGAAGGAATAGAACTAACTGATAGTGAATTTGCACAGGTCATGGCAAAGGTAAGTCAAATAGACAATAGTTTTGAGGCTGCAAAGATACTTGCTATGGAAGGTTCTACGGGAAAAATTGATGGAATATATAGAGATAATAATCCTAGAATCACAAGAAAACAAATCACCCTTACCATCTTTAAAAAAGCTGAAGTAAGAGGTGGAGATTCAAGTTATAAAATAGCTAGAGAAATTTCTACAGATAAGGGAAACAGGTTTGATATTGTACTTTTAATTAATGGTTTACCTTTAATCAATATTGAGCAAAAGCGTGCAGATAAAACCTTAGATGAAGCCTTTGGACAGTTTAAAAGGTATTATCGAGATGGAGAGTATGTAAATAGTTTTATGGTCTTTTCTCAAATGATGGTCATTACTTCGGAGGTAGCAACAAGATATTTTGCAACTCCAAAGTCCATTAATGATTTTAATTTGAGCTTTGTATTTGGGTGGGCAGACAAACACAATAAACCTATAAATAGCTGGCAAGAAATAGTAGCCCACCTTTTAATGATACCCATGGCACATCAGTTAGTGGGTGATTATCTGATCATAGATGAGGCAGAAGAAGAGGAAAATAGAAGGCATATGATTATGCGACCATATCAGGTTTATGCATTACAGGCTGTAGAAGGTGCTGCATTTGGTTGGGATAATGAAGATAAAATACCCCATGGTGGATATGTTTGGCATACTACTGGTTCAGGGAAAACTATTACAAGTTTTAAAACTGCCTTATTTTTATCCACCCGTGGTGGATTCGATAAAGTTATATTTTTAGTAGATAGAAAAGAGCTAGATAAAAAAACCAGTGAAAATTTTAAAGCTTATGCATCATATGAGCCTGTAACAGTTGATGATACAAAACATACTTATCATTTAAGAAAACAACTTTTATCTGTTAAAAAAGGAATAATAGTTACTACTACTTATAAATTAAGTAATCTAGTAAAGAATCTATTGGAAGCACAGGACTATGGGCTTGCTAAAAAAAGATTGATTTTTATAATAGATGAAGCTCATAGAACAACTATGGGTGAAATGATGGTAAATATTAGGTCCTATTTTAAGAAAAATAGCTTATTTTATGGCTATACAGGGACACCTTTATTTGATGAAAATGAAGTGACAGGAATGATTAATGAAAAATCTGAAGTTATAGATACTACAGAAAAACTATTTGGACCAGAACTCCATAAATATACAATAAATCAGGCAATTGGAGATGGAAATGTATTAGGGTTTCATGTAGATTATATTAATACAGGAGAATTCTTACATTACGAGGATTTGCGAGACCAAGTAAAGGATAAAGTACAAGAAGAAAAACCAGAAATGACAATTCGAGAAATAGATCATTTAGTGCGTGGGTGGAATGATCTTGAAGTTGAGAAGGAAGCTAAAAAGAGAAAAATCCTTGTTTACCAAGATGAAACACATATCCCAAGAGTTGTAGAAGAAATACTTTTAAATTGGGAAGAACAATCACAAGAAAGACACTTTAATGCAATTTTAACAGTTGCTGAAAGATCGCGGGTTCTAGCGTATTACGATGAATTTAAAAGGCAACTAAATGGACAAGATAATAAAATAAACATAGCCATGACATTTTCTTTTGGAAATGAAAATGATATAAATAATATTCCACCTGAAATAATTGAGCTTATGTTTAAAGATTATGCAAAATTTACTGGTATAGAGTTTATTAGTGGTGACAGAAGAAGAGGGGAAGAAGCGTATTTTGAAGATATAGTTTCTAGGGGTACTCGTGGTGGAAGCGGTCGTAATAAAAAGAATATAGACCTTATAATTGTTGCAGAACAACTACTAACAGGATATGATTCTAGATTCTTAAATACATTATATATAGATAGGGATTTAAGATTACAAAATTTAATTCAAGCCTATTCACGCACTAACCGTATATATGGAAAAAACAAAGAATTTGGATCTATTATTAATTTTCAATATCCTAAGATTACTGAAGAGCGTGTGAATATTGCCCTAAAACTATATGGAAGTGGAGGTAAAAGTAGTAGGGCTATAGTTGAAGATTATAAGACTGCAGTAGAAAAGTTCTCTATTAAAGTTTTGGAAATGCTAAAAGTTCTAGAAGACCCTACGAAATGGCAGGAATTACAAATGGATAGTGAAGTAGAAGAATTATTCATCTTATCCTTTATGGATGCAAATGATCAGTTAAGATTAGTTATGCAGTATTATGAATATAAATGGGACAATGAAGGATTTGGTATAGATGAACATGGATGGCTAAAATATGTAGGTGCCTATAAAAACTTGATATTTAAAATTGTTGATCCACCAGAAGATGAACCCATAATTCCTTTAATAGGAGGAATAAAATTATCGGGAACGCAAGTAATAGATGCAAATCATATTTTGAGTTTAATTGGTTCCAGGGTAAAAACTGATAAAGGAGTTCAAACTGTAGACAGTGAAACTTTAAGATTAATCTATGAGGAAATTCAAGAACTAAGTGATATGGGTGAGGATGAACAGGCAAAACTACTGAAAGAATTTGTAGAAGTGGAATTACTTCCAGGAAACTTATCAAGTAATTTAAGTTTTGATGAATCATTTGATAAATGGAAGCAAGAAAGAGTAGAAAGAGAAATAAAAGGATTTGCACAATATTGGGGCATAGATGAATCACTCTTATCTAAATCAGTAGATAATTTTTCTATAGTTAGGGATGAGGGTGTGCCTTACATTGATGAATTATCAGAAAGCGTTGATTTTAACATAGCCACGAATCAAGAAGCTGGAAATGAGTTAGAGCATAGGATGAATTTATTAAATAAAGCCTTACCTGAATGGATTATAGAAATTAAGAAAAAATATAATTGAATAAAATAATAATAGAAAATAGAAATGGTACTGTATATACAGTACCATTTCTATTTTCTATTGGGAACAGCGTAAGCTTGATGATATTACAGAAACTATTACTAAAGGAACGACGCCAATTGATAAAAATTGGGTAGGACCCGTAAATTATATTAAAACAGAAAGCATAGATAAAGAATCTGGAAATTTGACCAATACTTCTAATACTAGTCTTGAAGAGCACGAAGGATTCTTGAAGCGATCGCAGTTAAAGTATAATGATGTATTGTTTTCTATTGTGGGAACGCTTGGACGTGTAGGATTGGTAAAAGCAAAAGATCTGCCAGCCAATACAAATCAGCAAATTTCGATTATACGTTTGAAAGAAATAAATCCATATTTTGCCATGAATGCTTTTAAAACTCCATGTAGCAAGTCGTATATAGCAAGTGAAACTACCATTGGTGCACAGCCTTCACTTTCACTTTGGCAAATAAATAAAATGGAGATAGCAATTCCGTCTATTGCAGAACAAAATCAAATTGGAACCTTCTTTTCCAACCTCGACGATCTTATCACCCTTCATCAGCGTATGTAATTTCTAGTAAAATTGGGAGGGGAAATTAATGAGGATAATAAAAAAGGATGAATTATTTTTTTTATATTACGAACAATGGATAGAAATGTATAAAGAGGGTGCAGTCAGAGAAATTACGATGAGAAAATATAGGATGACATTGAAGTGGGTTAAAGAATTACTACCAACACTCAAGGTTTATGAATTAAATAGAACAGCATACCAGCAATTATTAAATGAATATGCCTTATCTCATGAAAAACAAACAACTATGGATTTTCATCATCAATTAAAAGGGGCTATACTAGATGCTGTTGATGATGGATTTATAGATAGGGATCCTACAAGAAAAGCAATTATAAAGGGTAAACCACCAAAAGAAAAGAAACCTAAGTTTTTAAATCAATTTGAATTAAATACATTAATCAAGAATTTAAATTTATCAGATGAAATTAATTGGGATTGGTTAATTTTATTGCTTGCAAAGACTGGGATGAGATTTTCTGAAGCTTTAGGCTTAACTCCAAATGACTTTGATTTTTCTTATCAAACTGTTTCTGTAAATAAAACATGGGATTATAAGGGGCATGGAGGATTTTTACCAACGAAGAATAAATCATCAATAAGAAAAATACAAATTGACTGGCAAACAACAAGCCAATTTGTTAGGTTAGTTAAAGGTTTCAATGAAAATGAACCTATTTTTATTAATGGTAAGGTGTATAATTCTACTATAAATAATAAACTTGCTAGGCATTGTAAAGAATTAGGAATACCAATAATTTCAATCCATGGACTAAGACATACTCATGCTTCTTTACTTTTGTTCGCTGGGGTTTCAATGGCTAGTGTTGCACGTAGGTTAGGACACTCAAGTATGACAACAACCCAGAAAACTTATTTGCATATTATTCATGAATTGGAGAACCAAGATACAGATTTAATTATAAGGTCGATATCACAACTAGTATAAAAAATAGAAAACATACGCTGATGAAGGGTGATAAGGTTGTCCAGGTCTTTAAAAAATATTCCAATTCTCTGTTGCTCTGCTAATGAAGGTACAAATATTTGAGTCCTTAGAATATTCTTATTGTATAGCCGTTTAATTGTACTTCCCTCTAATCCTTCCCATTCTACAATCATATAAAATTGCTTCAGAAATAAATTATTCAACTTATTATCATGCTTTAACCATACTATATTAGAATCTTGAAAGTACTCATCCTTCCCAGTATGTTCAACTGTTCGACCTATACTTCCAGAAGCAGAAATCAATATATCACCAACCTCTGGATATGGATATTTCGCCTTATATTCTTCAAACAATCCACGTGGAATATAGGCATCTGGTTTGCCACCGAATGTTCCAATTTTATAAAATGGAATATCTCCTAATTCAGATGTTTGGTCTTTAAAAATTCTCTTATTCATAGCAACTGAACCCAAATCTCCCAACTTACGCTGTTCCCAATAGTCATTAAAATAATTATAAAATATGATTTTAAATTATTATATCATAGTTTATTAAACATTAGAACGGGAAACATATTATTGATTATTAACTAAGTTTATGTTATTATTTATTACATAATATTAACGTAAAAACTATATTGACAAAGTTTGTTATTTAGAATATCATAATAGTAGAAGGATATGATATTTAATAGCTATAAAGGAGGTTTAAGTTATGAGAACATTATCCGTTAAAAAATTAGCTGAAACTGTAACAAAACTAAGAGAAGAAAAAGGGTATACCAAAGAAGAACTTGGTAACTTAACTGGTATAAATAGAATAATGATAGGTAGAATTGAGCGAGAAGATTTTATGCCTTCAATTGTACAACTTGAAGAATTAGGAAAAGTCCTAGAATTTGACATAATAGAAATGTTTACTGATAGAGAAAAAACTAATTCATTCGTTGCACTTAGGTCTGAGGCATTAAATGAAGCTGAAGAAGAGGGTGTAGATAAGCTTTTCAAAATGATGATATCATTAAGGCAACAAATAATGCTAAGGAGAAAATTTGAAAATGAATCCATTAATAATGCTTAACGAGGTTCAAATAGAAGAGATTAGAAAGTTGGCAAAAGATAAACGTGAATATTTAGGTATTGCTAGTGAAGTACCAATTGCTAATGATATAGTTACAATATTAGAAAAACTGGATATTATCCTATTGGAATATCCCATATATTCCAAAGGTGATAGTCCAGATTTTTCTGCTGCAATCATGTACTCAGAAGAAGATAATAAAGAATTAACTTTTATAGGGTTAAATACTGCAGACTATTTTGATAAACAAGTATTTGCCATTGCACATGAATTATATCATTACTTTACAAAAACAGGATCCCACATAAGTAGATTAAATGACATAGATAATAATTTACTTGAAGCTAAAGCTAATCGATTTGCAGCAGAGTTTTTATTTCCAGAGATAGCTTTAAAAAGTATTATAATAAATGAATTTAAAACATCAAAACTAGAAAAAACTTCAGACAAAACCCTTATGAGATTTATGGTAAGACTTCAATGCTCTTGGTGGCTTCCCTATAGGTCCATAGTTAAAAGATTAAGTGAAATTAGTGCAATATCAAAAGAACAATATAATAGGTTTTATGATATTGATGTAAGAAACTTAGAGAGTGAGCATGCAAAAATAGGGATTGCTTTTAATAGTGAAGTATATAGTAAATTAAATAAAAAGACTAATAAAATAGGAACATCTGCTAAGGATATCGAAATTATCATAAGAAATTTTGAGGATGGTTTAATTGATGAAGATAAATTTGCTGAAGTATTAGATTTGTTTGATAAGACCCCTGATGATTTTGGATACAAGATTACAGTTTCTGATGAAGACTTAGAGGAATTCGAAGATTTCTTTTCTGGAGGAAATCTAGATGAGGATTAATTTAATGAATCCAAATTCATCATTAATAAGCATTTTTAATAATTCTGAACAGATAATAACATTAGATGCAAATTTTTTAATACCTCCTGACCGAAGTAGATATGCAAAGAGCAGTTTTAGTTTTCCACTTTACAGAGAAACTTGGCTTGATCCGATTTTTACTACATTTCCAAATCTTGCAATCCATGAAGCTGTTCAACAAGAACTTGTTAGTCTGGAATTAAAAGAATATATTAAGAAATTAAGAGAGGAAATTCCACCTAAAATTATTATTCATTTTGATAGGAATCTTACAGAAGTTGAAAGCTTTCTTAGAAATACGATTGAAGCAAAGATTTATCCCTATACAAACTATGATCCAGAAATAGACAATAAGGATGATCGTGGTGAAGTAAAAAGCCTTTCTTATATTGCAGTAAAAGGTCTTCTTTATTTTGCAGCTCATGATAATAATGCACTCAAGCTAATAGAAAAAGCAGAAGAATGGTCTACGGGACTTGATAATGTTAATGCCATTCATATGTTTGAACTTATTTATTATTTATATATAAATAATAAGGGAGATAAAAAACGGCTGAGAATGTTGTATAAGTATCAGTACTATTTAACTGAATTTGAAAAGAGGACAAACCCAGAATGGGGAGAATTCATTAATCAAATGAATATCCTATATGAGGACTATGTTAATTAAATTAGAAGTTAATTTAAATATATATATTTAAAAGACAAACTCCTAGAAAATATTATATTTTCTAGGAGTTTGTTACTTTTATATTCCGTAAAAAGTTCTTTTCAGGTTGGAACGGAATCTTGAAGTCATATCCCATTCTATTCATTTCACAAATTTTAATAAGCACAAGATTAGTTTCCGTATTTAATATACTGGCAATTTGGGATGGATCAAAGCCTTCCTTTGCATATTCAAGAACTGAATCATTATCCAAAAGGAGATGTGCAGCGAAGGTATTTGCAGTATACTCTGTATTATTTATAGACTTAAAAAGTGTAAATTCCTTAAGTCCACTTTCCCCTAAATGTCTATGATATATATCATGACCAATTTCATGAGCCAAAACCATTTGTCGCCAGTGATGATCAAGATTACTATTTAAGAAAACGGATCTTTGTCTTAGGATAATTCTGTACATACCTAATAAATCCTTAAATTCATTAAAATAAACTTTAATACCAAGTTCATCTGCAATGACAAAAGGATCCCTAGTTCCTAATTTCTTTATTATACTATTCGCTTTATTAAATATTTCATAAGAGTCAACCAAAATAGCACCTCCCAAAAAGAAGCCTACTCCTTGTTTGTTCTACTAAATGATTACCCATTGATTAATATTAATCGCTGTCTTTTTTATATTTAATAGGAGTGTACTTTTTATTTTCTTCCTTTGCATCCCAATAAGCCTGTTGTAGTGCTTGCATAACTTCATCTTTGTCTTCTTCCGATAATTCACCACCAGCAAATAAGCCTGTAACTTCTGCTACAATTTCTTCTGCTTGTTTTGCACCACGATAACCATACTTTTGTTTAGCCAATGTTATAAATTCATTGCCTTCATTTCTTAGATAATTTGCATCCACATTTAATATATCGGCAAGAGTTTTATATACATTTCTATTTTTAGGATAGGTGGTACCACTCTCATAATAAGAAATAGTTCTTAAAGAGATACCTGCCTTTTCAGCTAATTCAGCTTGGGTTAATCCGCTTTCTTGGCGAAGGTCACGGAGTTTTTCACCGAATTTCATAGTCATCCTCCTTAATAAGATTTTGAATATGCAATATAATTGCATAAACATTTGTTTTATATATTGACAAAAGCAACTTGATTGCATATAATTTATACAACGCAACTTACTTGCATATATCTTACTTCATATTGCATATCCTGTCAAGAAATATATAGTATGCAGATAAGGCCAATTGCAATGGAATTTGTTATAGGGGGAAGGGATAATGAGAAAAACTAGGATGATGAAAAATATTTCAAGGATGTATGAAAACATGCAGCTTAATGAAGAACAAGTCTTTAGGAAGACAAAATTGTTACTAACAATTTATAGGGATGTGGTATGGGCATCTTTGAAGGAAGTAGATAATGTTAGAGAAGTATGTGAATCATATTATAGTAATGATTTAGCTGTAGCACTTACTTATTTAAATGATTTTGCACCAACAGAAAGAAAAGAAGATTTTATGGATAAGATATCAGGGATATTCGAGACTAAATGGATGATAGATTTAATAGATACAGCAATGTTAAAGGTATATGAGTATCATGATAATGGGAAACTCTATCATGAGATTTTGTCCAAATCTTATGTAACAGCTTATCCTATGGTAGAAGGAGAAATGCTTGAAGCATTAGGTATGGAAAGATCTAATTATTATTTAAAGAAAAAAGAGGCAGTAAAACTATTTGGAATAGCATTATGGGGATATGCACTACCAAGATTCGGACAAATATTTGAAGGTGACATTGAAGAGGTATTACCAATAAATGATTTCTTTTACTAGTGGACAAACTGTGGACAAACTGTGGACTAATTGCATACTAAATACATACTAACTCCGTACTGACTTTGGATATGGACTAGCCTATACTAAGTATTATGGAAGAGTATGGCATAAATTAAATAAGAATTAATAAGCCTTGGCACATAAAAATTTGCCAGGGCTATATTTATGCCCTTTTCCAATAATACGGCATATAAAAGAGCCGAGAATAACGATTATGTTATTCTCGGCTTTTTTATTGCCCAAAATTAGGAGGGCAGTATGAAACGTTGGGAAACTTATATAGCCAGATATCCATGACTCTAATTTTTTTCTAAAAACAAAAAAAAAAAATTGGAGGAATGGAAATGGCAAATTTTATGAATGATTATAGTTTAGAAATAATTACAGGGAAAAATAAGGACAAGTACTTTGTCTCATTTACAGATGGATATGGAGAGTTTCAAAGATTAGAAATTAATGAAGATATTTATTCTGCTTTATTTGAATTAAATAAAACAGATAGAAATCTTACACGTTTAGATGAAAGAAATTTAGAACACTCAGAGCTTACAGATGAAACATTAATTAAAAGATCCTTTAAAAGGCCAAAAGGAATAGAAGAACTTATATTGGAAAAGGAAATGAAGAAATTATTCTGGCAGGCTATAGGGGAATTACCTGATGTTCAAAGAAAAAGATTGCTTTTATATTATGATTACGGATTTTCACTAAAAGAAATTGCAAAAATGGAAAACTGTTCTATACGTGCAGTTCAGTACAGTTTAGACATTGGAAAAAAGAAACTAGAAAATAATTTAAAAAAGTTTTAAATTTAGACTTCGTAAAATGGGGTTCAAATGTGGAAACAGATGAAGGGATATATTTCTCTTCTCTGTTTTTTATTTTAAAACAAGAAAGATATGAACATTGAAAACTAAATATCCGATTTTATAAATACTTTAACTGATAAGCCAGAGACGGAAAAGCGACAAAGGAAGATGCGCCAAGACCACCTGTATAAAATATACTTTTATATAAAAGTCGGCCTTTTAAGGTGAAGAGCGGTCCCCATCTGTTCCTAAAAACAATCCATGGTAGATTGTTCGCCATAATCTTATCAGCCTATAATGATACTTCTGCCTAGCCACAGATATCCCAATGGGGGCAGCCAGCGGAGATCCCGGTGGAGGTGAAATGCCTATGATGAAGAATAACCAGCTTCAGTTTATAAAATCGCCCTATAAGCCTTTTACAAGGCTTTCTGTGTTGGGGATAGTAGTGTCTAAATGCAACACAAACTTTTAAAATCTAATAATTTTAATATTAGAAGCAATGGAGATCACCTATTTAAGACAAAGTAATATGTTTTTTACAAATAAGGTGGTCTCTATTTTTGTGATATTAAGATATTTAAATTATTTAAAAATATAAATTACATAGAATGGAGGAAAAAGTCATGACCAAAGAGCAAACACTGAATGAAATAGAATATAAAATGTCTTTAAAACTACTTAATATACTATTAAATAGAGGGATTATAAATGAAGAAGAATTTGCAAAAATAGATGAATTAAATCATCAGAGTTTTTCTCCAGAATTGTCGGAAGTATATGTGTAATAAGACTAGATATTGATGAAAGCTTGTGGTAGTGTATGTTGCTAACAAGAGGTAAATATATGGAGAAAGGAGGTAAAACCTATGAAAAACAAAGTAAAGAAAGTAAGGAAAATAGAGCCTGTAAGACAAAGGGTAATATTAGAATTGCAGCCAAAGAAAAGAGTATGTGCCTATGCAAGGGTAAGTACAGATTCCATAGATCAGCAAGGATCCTTTCATGCACAAGTTGAATATTACAAGGGATTTATAGGGAAAAGGGATGACTGGGAATATGTTGGAATATATTCAGATGAAGCTAAAAGTGGTACACAGATAAAAAGAAGAGATGAATTTACTCAAATGATAAAAGACTGTGAAGCTGGTAAGATTGATATGATAATTACCAAATCAGTAACAAGGTTTGCAAGGAACACGGTGGACAGTATAGAAGTAATAAGAAAGTTAAAGCTACTAGGAATTGGAGTATATTTTGAAAAAGAAAATATTAATACCTTATCTGAAAAGAGTGAAATGCTATTAACCATATTAAGTTCCTTAGCACAAGGTGAATCAGAAAGCATATCTACAAATATTAAATGGGCATTTAGAGATCAATTCGCAAAAGGTACATTTAAAATTAGTACACCAGCCTATGGATATATTAATGATGAATATGGGGAATTAATCATAAAAGTGGATGAGGCTAAGGTAGTTCGAAGAATTTTTAAAGAATACCTAAATGGTAAAGGATCATATCTAATTGCCAAGGGTTTAAATCATGACAATATTCCAACCATAAGATCAGCAAATGAATGGACAGATACTGCAGTAAAAGATATTTTACAAAATCCCATTTATGAAGGAAATCTATTATTACAAAAGACATATACAACCGAGGTACTTCCCTTCCAAAGAAAAAGGAATCAGGGGGAAAAAGCTCGGTATTTTATTGAGGATAATCATGAACCTATTATTACAAAAGAAGAAGCAAAGCTGGTTGGTGAAATCTTTGAATATAGAAGAAATCAGATAGGGATAGATGACAGTGGAAAGAATTTAAATAAATATGAATTTTCTAGTAATATTATCTGCAGTGAATGTGGAGGAACATTTAGAAGACAAAAGATTTATATAGGGAAATCCTATGAAACAGTCCAATGGTCATGCATTCAACATATAAGGGATGTTAGTAAATGCAGTATGAAGGCGATAAAAGAAGATGTAATAAGAGAGGCCTTTATTACAATGTGGAACAAGCTAATAAGTAATTATAAGGAAATATTAGTACCACTTCTAGAGTCTTTAAGAAACTTAAGGATAGATGAGGTCCAGGAAGACGAAATTAAAGACTTAAACAATAGAATAATGGAATTAACAGAGCAGGGTCTTGTCCTAAGTAGAGTAGTTTCGAAAGGGTATATAGACCCTGCTATTTTTATAGAGAGACAAAATGCTCTTAATATAGAAATAACAGCTACTAAGAAAAAGAGAAATCAAATGCTAGATAACAATGGATTTGAAAAGGAAATTGAAGGTACTTTAATGATACTGGATATTATAGAAAACAATCCAGAAATTATAGAAGACTACAATGAAAATCTATTTATCCATATAGTAGATAAAATAATTATAGGTAAAAATAAGGAGATTACCTTCAGACTTATTAATACATTAGAGCTGACAGAATATGTAGGAAAGTGAGGTGGAAAATATGCAAAGGCAAAGACATATGCCACTAGGCTATATCCTAGCAAATGGAAAGATAGAAATAGATATTAAGAAATCAGAAGTAATAAAAGAGATATTTAATGTTTATATGAAGGGGTCATCTATACGGAAAATAGCTGAGGATTTAACGGATAAGGGATTTCCTAATGCAAATAATAAACCTAGCTGGAATCATGGATCTATTGGAAGAATATTAGAAAATACTAAATACTTGGGAGATGAAATATACGCACAAATTATAGATGAAGAAACCTTCCAAGCAGTACAAAGACAAAGAAAATTAAGGGGTAAGCAATATTCTAGGACTCATAAAATTAATAACAGAAAAAAGGAAAGCATATTTATAGATAAATTAATATGTGGAGATTGTGGAGAATATTATCGTCAGTACATCACTAATGGAGGTAAACCTGAAGAAGAAGTTAAATGGAAATGCAATAATCATTCTTATCAGAGGAAAATGAAATGTAAAAGCTTAATCCTAGACCAAGAGGATATAGAAGATATGTTTATATCAGGAACCAATACCCTGCTATCAAGAATGTGGATGCTGGATAGGGGAAAAAAAGAAAAAACTCCTAAATTTAATATGGAGATTAGAGTTATAGAAGAAAGAATTAAAGAATTAGAAGAGAAGGGAATGTACTCATCTAAAGAATTAGCAAGTCTAGTATTTCAAAGAGCAAAGGCTTATTATGATATTTCTAAAATAGATGATTACGATTATAACACTAAAAAGATAAAAGAAGGATTAAGAGATAAAGAGAAACTAATAGAATTTGATGAAGATTTATTTAAAAGGATTATAAAGAAAATGATCATATATAAAGATGGAAAGATAGAAGTAAAATTGATAAATGGAATTACCATGGAAGAGGAATATAAATAAAGTGGAAAGGAGGAAGAATTTTGAGAGCAGTAAAGAAAAATGTAGCAATTATACCACCAAAGATTATTCATGATAGTAGAATAAGGCCTGAACATAAGGAACTAAGAGTGGCTGCCTACTGTAGAGTAAGTACTACCCTAGAAGCACAAGAAGGTAGCTATGAAGCCCAAGTAGCTTACTACACGGAAAAGATACAAGATAATTTAAACTGGAAAAGTGCTGGTATATATGCAGATGATGGTAAGTCAGCAACTAATACTAAAAAGAGAGATGATTTTAATGCTATGATTGATGACTGTATGGCAGGGAAAATAGATATGGTTTTAACAAAATCAGTCAGCAGATTTGCTAGAAATACTGTAGACTCTCTCCAAACAATAAGGAAGTTAAAAGATAAGAATATAGCAATATTATTCGAGAAGGAAAATATAAACACCCTAGATGGCTCAGGAGAACTACTAATAACCATACTAAGCAGCCAGGCACAAGAAGAAAGTAGAAACTTAAGTGAAAATACTAAATGGGGAATTACTAGAAGATTTGAAAATGGAATAATATCAGTAAATCATAAAAAGTTTATGGGCTACACTAAGGATGACAAAGGAAATCTAGCTATAGAACCAGAAGAAGCAGAAATAGTAAGAAGGATATTTAGAATGTACCTAGAAGGAAGTAGTCTAGTGCAGATAACAAGATCTTTGGAAGAAGATAAAATAAAGACAGTTACTGGAAAGGATAAGTGGAATACTAGTGTAATAAGTAGAATGTTAGTAAACGAAAAATACATGGGGGATGCCCTACTACAGAAAACCTATACAGTAGATTTCCTAACTAAAAAAAGAGTAAAGAATGATGGTATAGTACCTCAATATTATATAGAAGATAATCATGAAGCAATTATACCAAAGGAATTATTTTATAAAGCACAGGAAGAGAGAGCTAGAAGATCCAGTCTTAATAAATCAGCAGTTACAAGAAAGACTAATAAAATAAAAAAAGAAAGAAGTAAATACAGTTCAAAATACGCATTAACTGAAATCTTAATATGTGAGGAATGTGGACATCCCTATAGAAGACAAGTATGGTCAAAATATGGACAAAAATATGCAGTATGGAGATGTGAAAACAGACTAAAGAATGGAACGAAATCAAACTGTAAACACTCACCAACCCTTAAAGAAGAATTATTACATGATGCTATAATGAAAGCCATAAACAGTGTTGTAGAAGATACAGGAGATTTTATAGGAGCATTTAGAGAGAATGTTATAAGGGTAATTGGTGGATATTCAATAAAAGAAATACCTACAGAATATGATAAAGATATAGAATTACTTCAAAAAGAGATGCTAGAACTAATAGAAGAAAATGCAAAGCTAGGAGCTGTAGCAGAAGACTTTGATGATGAGTATAAAAGGATATCAGAAGAGATAAATCAGCTTAAAGAGGAAAAATTAAGGCTCGTACAAGAGAAAAAACAAGCTGAAAGATATGAAGAACGACTAGATGAAATGGAAAGCACCATAAAGACAGTAAGACCCCAGGTAAGGGAATTTGATGAAGACCTAGTAAGAAGATTAATTAATACTATTAGAGTCAATCGAAGGGAAAGACTAGAGATACAATTTGAATCAGGAATAGTGATGGAACAGATGGTGGACTACTATGACTAAATGATAAAGAGTAGTAACGAATTAAAGAAAAGTTACTGCTCCAATGGTCATAATATACCAAGATTAAAGTTCTTAGATAAGACTGAGGGTTTTGATGTTGGCATATTTTGTAGAAATAAGTCGACAGAATAATCTATATATTTGGAGGATAATGGGTTTTTAGGTTGAGAAAAGATAGAGTATGATATAAAATTGAAGTATGGCTATTTCAAACCATAGTCATTAATATTTATAGGGAGTTGAAATCTAGTCATATGAAAATTTTATTTTTACATTTAACGGATATACATTGCAAAGACGGTTCAGATTTAAATAATCATAAACTTGAGCAAATGATTAATTCTCTTAATTCGCTTGGCGACATTGATGAATGTATACTAGTAGCTTCAGGTGATTTAGCATATTCAGGAGCTATAAATGAATATAAAGTTGTGCGAGGATTTATAGGTACAATTTTATCGAAACTGGGTAAAAAACTTGATAAATATATCAAATTATTAATTGTACCTGGCAATCATGATATTAGTTATGGGACAAGTAGTCGTACTTCCGAAGATATTATTGAACTATTTAAAAACGGTAAAAATATTGATGATGAGCTTGAAAAAGACCATGCCTTAATGAAAAATTTTTGGGATTATGCTAATTCTAAAAATTGTTTTAAACATAATAGATCATGTGATGTAAAAATAATCCAATTTGGTAATTTTACTATTCAGGCTAATCTTATTAATACTGCCCCTTTTTCAACTAAAAAAATGGATAATAAAGAGCTTCATTATTTTCCAGAAGATAAACTGTACTCATTATTAAAGAAGGAAACTGTGGATTTAGCTATCACTGTTATGCATCATAGTACAGAATGGTTTAGATGGGATACTAAAAATAATTTAGAAGATACTTTACTTAAAAATTCAGAAGTTGTTTTTCAAGGACATGAGCATATAGCCAAGGGAGTTCAACAAATAGAAAATAATAAAAATGGAACAATTATTTCTAAAGGTGGAGAGTATAGTGGTAGATTTACCCATGAAAGTACTTTTTCTGCAATGATATTTGATTCTACTGATTTTACCATTGAAAATACCATTTTTAAATGGAATAAGAAAGAGAGTATATTTATTAAAGAAGATTTGTTTGGTCCTCATAAAATTAAAAAGAAAAATAATGAGTTTGAACCTAATGATGATTTTATAGAACAATTTTATGCAGATAATCAGAATTTAGCAGATGATGTTACTGATTATTTTGTTTTTCCAGAATTAAACACTAAATACAAGGCCCAATCTGAAATTAAGAAAAAGATTTTAGATGAGGAAGGCTTTTTTAGTGTTTTGTCTGAAATTAAATGTATTAATATTACTGGAAGAAACAGTAGTGGAAAATCAGCACTTTTAAAGTATCTCTATAAGGCATCGTTAGGGAGGGGCTTTACACCACTATATTTAGGAAGTGATGATTATAAATCCAAGAAAATCAATAAATTACTTAGGGATTTATTTGAAGAACAATATAGTGAAGAATCAGTAGATTTTAACAGATATGAACAATTGGATAGGGATAAAAAAATAGTTTTTGTTGATGACTTTAATAGTATAAACCATATTGGGAGCCGAGATAAGTTATTAGAGTATCTTGTTAATAATGTTGGATATGTAATACTATCAAGTAATGAAATATTTGATGTTAATTTAATAGAGCCTGTAAAGAATGCTTTGAAATATGAATCTGATATAGAAAACTATATTATCTCAGATTTTTATAAGGATAAAAGAGAAGAGCTAATAATAAAAGTCTGTGAATTAAATTCTCCTGAAATTTGTAGGGATGATATCGATAATCTGATAAGGGTAGTTGATGCTTTTGTTTTGAAAAAATTTGGATTATTTAACCTTACTCCTGACTTCATAATACAATACATAAAGTTCTTTTTAGGGCAACATGCACAGGAAAGAAGAGGAGAGGGTGTATTTAACTTAATATTTGAGACCAATATTAGAAATTCAATCATAAAAAATTCACATAAAAGTGAAGTGGAAGATTTTATGATTTCACTTGAAGAAATAGCGTTTTATATGCACTTCAATAAAACTGAAAATATCTCTTCAACAAAGATTGAAGAAATAATAAATCAATATTGTAAAGATTATGCTATTAAAATTGATATTCAAAGATTTATGGAGTCCTCGTTAAAATCTAAAATTATTCAAAGTTCCAGTGGAAGTCTAAATTATGAGTTTTCTAATAGAAATTTATTATCTTATTTCATAGCAAAAAAGATAAATAAACTAATAGAACGGAATGGTCCTGATATAGAAGAATTGCATTATATATTAAATAACATTTGTTTTGGAATTAATGATACAATCTTACTATTTCTGTCTTATTTAAGAAGTAACACAAAAATGGTATTAAACCTTTGTAAACAGGTGAACAAGATTCTTGACCCTTTTGAAGAATTAAACTTTGATAAATCTAACATTAGTTTTCTTAAAAAAGCTCAGCTAGATAACATATCGGCACCTAACAGTACTGATAGAAAGGTCTATAAAGAACATGCAACTGAGCGAGAGAGGCATCTTCAAAAGCAAGAAGAAGAGATAAGATATGTAAGTATTTACGATTATGATGAAAGTGAAATAGAAAGGTTTCCAAATAATATAAATAGAGCCATTAAATACATGGAGATTATTTCCAAATCTCTTGTTAGTCAATTCAGTATTTTAAATTCTACTGAAAAAACTGAAATTATTGATTGTATTTATAAAATTCCAAATAAAATATTATATGCCATTTTAAAGAAATATGATGATAATTATGATCAAATAATTGAGGAAATTAAAGGCTTATTGGATGTTATGGAAGGTTCACCTGATATAGAAAAAGAAAAAATTGAAAAGTTTTTTGTTTCTTTTTCTATTGCATTGTGCCTGAGTCTATATGATAATATTGCGTTTAATGGTTCTGATAGAAAAACACTTGGACTGTTAAATGAATTTGAAATGGATAATTCAAATTATTTAATTATGAATTTAATGATGATAGAAAATGGAGACACAACGGATGGATTTATAGAAAACTTTAAAAGGTTGATGGATAATTCTGGAGACTTGTTTTTAAAGCAGCTTGTACAACTTGTTGCAAGAAAACACATAATGACTAGGGATGCATTAAATCATAGTCAGCGTTCTAAATTATTAGAAGGTTTTCCTGAATCATCCAAGAAACAAATATTATTATCATCTTTTCAAAGCAAGAAAAAAGCAAGATAAATACCTCATTACATTGGCTTGATTGGTCATTTTCACTTTACAGATTATGACCGAACTAGTAAAGTGAGTTCTTAGTTTTCCACAATGCTTGGGTATTTATCTTATTTTAGTATATGTTACTATTAACTATGCTATACCGTATAAATATAAAACTAGTATTAATTATTTATATTGGATGTAGTATATATCTTAGGATACAAAAAAAGCTCCTCTATATATTAAATCTAAAAAAAAGGTGTCCAATAATTAGTATGAAATCATTGTGAATTAGGGGTGAAATATGGGCGTTATTAAAACAATTATTGAAAGATTAAAGTTGAAAGAACTGTTTGCAATAGTATTTATAACAGCATTAATTATAACGTTTATGCCCATTGAATGGGCAATAAAAATACAAATTGAGGAAATCAGACTATCATATCAGACTTATATAAGCCTTTCTATTATTATTATAGGTTCATATTATTTGTTTATAATATTTTGTTGGATTAAAAACATAATCTGGAGTAAATTTTATAATGCTAAGAAGACTGCAATTAAGTACATGAAAGGATCAATGTCTCTTGATGAGATGGCATTACTTATTGAGAAATATTATGATTCAAATAATAATAGGTTTAGAAGTACAGCAATGATTGAATTTAGTGATGGTAGAAAGGCAGCTTTGGAGAGTAAATTTATTTTATATAGAGCATCAACTATAAGTGAATGGGGTTATTCGTTTGCGTATAATTTACAACCTTATGCACTTGAATTCTTAAATAAAAACTTAAATGCAGGAAATATTGAGATTTTGACAGATTCATTTACGTATAAGCTTATGTAATTTTTGATAGATTAACTTGGAGATAGCTTAGATATGAGGTTGATTGGCTGGTATAATTACAATATTTAAAATAATAAATTAGATTTTTAATAGTACTTATAATATTCATGGGGGTGTTTAAATGACAGCATTAGTTGACTTTTTAGTAGTAAACAATACTCAATCAGGGGATAATGATTGGTTTGCTTATACAAAAAATATTATAAATAACTTGCTTGATAAAAAGTTAATAACTCAACTAGTAACAAATCAATCAAGTTTAGATTTTGCCAGCAGTTCACCAATTATGTCTATTGAAGAGAATATTTTTATAATTAATTTTATTTACTCAAAGGATGGTCATGATACTCATTGGAAATTAGAGTTTGAATTTGGAACATTTAATTCGTCAAATCAGCTTCAAATTACAATATATTCTAATGACTACAAGCTAGGGATAAATGATAATTATTTAGAACAGTTAAAGCTTTTCATTAAAAAAATTATAAAATCTGATTGGGAAAAAATTGTTTGGCTTATGGATAAAGATTCTGAAATGCTATCAATTGAACTTTATCCATCTATATATCGTGTCGAAAATCTTGCGCGTCAATTGATAAATGAGGTAATGATTAAAGAATATGGCATTGAATGGTGGAATGTTTATGTTCCAGCCTATATACGAGACAAGCACCGTTCACGGCTAAGGGGATATAAATCTGTTGTTCCTGGGTTTGCAAACGTCGATGAACGCTTGATGTCCATTGATATAGGTGATCTAATCTCTATTTTCATGTTACAAGAAAAAAAGTGGAAACCTATATTTAATAATGAGGTTAGTCAGTTATTGAATGGACATTCTGAGATTAAACTTGAAAAACTAAAGAAAATACTGTCTGAACAAATGCATACTACAAAAGATTTATGGACAGATCAATTTTCAAAATATCTTTCTAATAGTTTTATTGAGAATTTGAAAGAATTTGAATTAAATCGAAATCATGTTGTTCACAACAAGCTAATTGACCGCGCCGCATATACGACTATTTTAAGTTCTATTCATACAGTCGAAGAAGAATTGAAATTTGGATTGAAAAAGGTTTCTGAACATATTATTTCTTCTGAGCAGCGTGGAATAATTTCTGAACAGTTGGAAATGGAAAGACAAGAACAAGAAGCAGCACTTCATGAAATAATGGTCTCGGAAGCTGGTGTTGAAATACGCAGTTCAGAAGAAATTTTGGACTTATTTGATGAATATTTATACAATTTTCATTCGGAATTTCAAGCTAATTTAAGGTTCCGCAATGATATTGAAATTAGTGATTACCAAAATATTATTTCTTCTTCTGACATAGGTATTCTTTTTGAAGTCAAATATAAGATTAATGATGAAATCGCTATTGTAAGCTATTCAATTGAATCTATAACTGAGTCGCAGGGTGATGAAAGTTCTATAAATATTTTAGTTCAACTGGGCAAAGAATCTTATTCTAAACAAATAAGATATATAAATGGTGAAGTATCCTTTAACTCATATCAGGGAAATTATATGCCCGAAAGACAAGATGAATTTTATATATCAGATGTGGATGAGTTGACAGAAGGACTTATGGATTTTATTGAAACACATTTTGAAAATATGCGTGAATGTATCGATTCAGAAATGTTTTCAATAATAAAAGATGGCGGACAAAATCCATTAGCTGAGATACCTTGTTGGGAATGTGGTGAAGATTATATTTGCGTTGATGAAAACTATGGAATATTTGGACAGTGCTTAAATTGTGGTGAAATGAATGAAATTGCAATTTGTAGTCGCTGCGAATGCTTATTTGAAGGCAATTCCAATGAAGAAGAACCTGTTTTTTGTGATAATTGCCTGGATTATTTTGAATCACAATGACGATACTAAATATAAAAGAAGTAATCTAACCTGAAGTTATAATTACCTATTTTCAACTGGATTAAAATAAGAATTACGGTGCTTATTTTACTTCTAGTGCTATGGTAAAGAAGATAGATGTTTATAATCGAATTGTTGTTATGACTGATGGAATATAGATTCATATTGAGGAAATCATGAATATAGAGGGTCAGATATTCGATAATATATATGATTAGTATGTGGAGAAATTTGAGCATTTACCTTCATATCCATGAGAGGAGGCAGGTTTGATGCATAATAGATTAATCGTAGGGCTAGTAGATGGGAATGGGAATCTCATATCATCACAGCCTTACAATGAGTTTCAATATGGGTGACGCTCTACAGATATTATTATTCCCATGCGAGGTAGGAGATTAATACAGATTTTACAAGATGAGATTGGAAATATTTCATACCAAGATAATCGTTTAATTCTAAAGCAGATATTTGCTTCTAACGTAAATATCACAGCTATGACTTTGCCTGGAAAAATTGCAGAGGCTGTCCTTGTAAGACGTTGTCAGGAAGATGAACAGTTGAATAGGCGGTTATTTCAGCTTTCAAGGCGTAAAAATGCATGGAAATCTACTGCCAGAAGATTCAAGGCGATTGGTACTGGGTTAAAAACTACACAGAGAAACTTCACAAAACGATATAATCCTTCGGACCCACAGCGAGACATTATTTGGGTTGATGATGAAGGAATTCCTGCTTTAATGTCTGGTAGTTCTGATATAGCTGGTATAGAAGCAGGGATTCAAGTAAAAGTTAGCCTGTATGGAATTGGATATATTGTAGATGATTTGACTCGAAATAGATACGAAGTTCCAATGCTGTACTTCCCAATCAACAATGATTTCGAGAAAGTTATTGATCGGCTTGTAAAAGAACAGAGAGCATATGTTTTCGATGTTGAAACTGGAGATTATCGAGGTATTCGTGTAGGAGAAGATTTGGTGGATATTAGGGCATATGATTACGATGCATTTGAAGAAGTAAGAGACTATTATCCTATTGTATATGGGCTAATAAATGAGGATATTGATCTCGTGGATTTAGTTGATATAGCACAAGGAAATGGGATACTTGAAAACACAGTGTTACTTACAGCGTTGAGCGCATCTAATGTGGAAACGATTATTTTAGAATAGTATTTAGAGTTCTCGATAAACATTTAACTATAAAGCAATAAGTGACAAATTTAATTTATATAGAAATGACTTGCATAATGTATTCTTTTAAAAATTGCTAAGACTAAAGCCTTCAGTATACTGGGGGTTTTATTGTTGGCAACTTTTATCATTACTAAATTAAATATCAATATATATAGTTGCCATACTATAATTGAAATAGTAATTAATCAAAAATGAATCATTACATGCCGAAAATTTTGAAAATAAACCCAACCACCAAGGGGGTACCAGATACTTACGACATCATTATTGACCTCTCAAGGCATGTTGAAGTAGCAATTCTGATGACGTATTGTGGTTTGGATAAGGAATAATAGGGTGCAACCACAACATATGGTGGTTTGTAGATGAAATTCGGGTCAAAAATCGGGGAAAAACACCCTTTTTTGACCCTTTTAAATAGGGCATTTGACAGATGACATTGGATGTTTGGAGATGTTTCAGGAAGAAATGGTTAAATTTGGTTGATAAAATGGTGGGCGAATTATATACTATATGCAAGAATATTTATAGCATTAAGTCTTTTAAGATTTAACCTTTTTAGTCAGCATATTATTTTGGTTACATAAATTTTAAGTATTAATTCCTATTAAATCACCGTGTTTATTTTTAATAAATAACAGAATTATAATTCGAGAAATACCACATGAAAGCTATCTGTAAAATACATTTGACAGTTGAAAATATGCCATTGGCAAAGGTATTTGATAGCACTATAATGTTTCTTTGACTAAGATAAGAAGAAAGGAGATGAGGAAAGATGGAGTTAGGAAATCAGATTAAAAAGTATCGAAATGAATTAGAAATTTCTCAAGAAAAATTAGCTGAAAAGATTTATGTTTCCAGACAATCTATTTCTAATTGGGAAAATGATAAAAATTATCCAGATATAAATAGTCTGATCCGTTTAAGTGAAGTCTTTCATATCTCTCTTGATATCTTAATTAAAGGAGATGTGGAAAAGATGAAAAAAGAGATAAGTGAGAAAGACAGAAAATATTTTGAAAAGGTGAGTAATATTTATGCTATTCTGTTTGGTTTGCTAGTATTAACCCCAATGCCTTTGTTGTACTTTTTGGATAAGATTGGAATGGTTTTTTGGGCTGTATTAGCTATAGTTTCAATGTATGTAGCCTTTTTAGTAGAAAAGAAGAAAAAAGAATTTGATATTCAAACATACAAAGAAATTATAGCTTTTAACGAAGGAAAAAATTTAGATGAAATTTCAAAAGCAAGAGAAGAAGGGAAGCGTCTGTACCAAAAAGTATCACTAGCACTTTTGGCTGCTATAGCTACTGTAATATTATCACTGGGAACTATGTATTTGCTAACGAAATTCTTCTAAATATAGTAGTGGAAAAATAGTAGAATTATATAAACCATGAATAACTTATATATTGGGGGTGTTGATATGACAAATAAAAATGATAATAGTGACAATAGGGATAATCCTGTTGGAACTTGGATAGGAATCGGATTAGCCTTAGGTACTGCCATTGGGGTAATAGTTAAAAATATTCCTATTGGAGTTGGGGTAGGCCTCGCACTTGGAGTAGGAATAGGTTCTAGTATAAATAAAAAATAAGTATGTATAAAGTTCTAGAAATATTTTATAGGTATTCTTTATTTTATGCACAACTAATAAGATGTAAAGAAATTGAATATAGAGAATAAGCTAGCGAAGTTGAGGTCAGTCAAGACCAAGTAAACTTTTCCATTTTTTTATGTTTAAAAACAGAAAAGAAAGGATTGAGAACAATGTCAAAATTATTTATGTATGGAAGATCCTTGGAAGGAATAGAATAAATGGCTATAGAATTCACTGATTATGCTTCCTTACAGTTGCATTCTTCGGAATTCCTGAGATGAGACCTGCCATTATTTATTTCGGAAATAGAGTTAGGGCTTCAATGGTTATGAAAAGAAGAAGTAGTATAGTCACCAATAAGTATTTGTTTTATAAGGAATAAAAGCTTTACTTAAAATAATGTCTTGTGATATAATTGCACCAAATAACCCACAAACCTAAGTGGAATGTGGATGTGGAGGTGCAAGATGGTTAAAAAAGATCTTTATCAAGCTTTTGAAAACAACGGTGGTATATTAAGAACTTACCAACTTAATGAACTAGGGTTTTATAGTAGACAAATAAATAAATTAATAGAAAATGGTGATATTGCAAGGATAAAAAGGGGATTTTATGAACTTAGAAGTAATATATACCCAGAAGAAGTTATAATAGCGAGATTATTTCCTGATGCAGTAATTTTTCTAGAATCTGCTTTGATGATTTATGGATATACCGATAAGATACCTCTATCATGGCAAATAGCTGTAGATAGAAATAGTGAAAAAGGTCAATACAAAATAGATTATCCATTAATAAATGTATTTTATATGGAACCAAAGATTTTAGATGTGGGAGTAGATAAAAATCAAATAGAAAATGTTGATGTTAAAGTATTTAATAGAGATCGTACCATATGTGATGTTTTGCGACATGAAAATAAAATAGAAAGGGAAGTATTTAGTAATGCTATTCAAAGATATGTAAAGGATCCTAAAAAGGATATCAAAAAACTTCTAGAATACTCCAATTTGTTAAATCTAAAGAATAAAGTCCAAACATATATCGGGGTGTGGTTATAATGAAAGATAAATCAGAATCAATATTAGCAAGACTTAAAAATGAATCGAAGAAAAAGGGTATTTCACTACAGCAATTATTAAACTTATTTTGTCAGGAAGAATTTATTAGAAGGCTTGCAATATCAAATTATAAAGACAATTTAATCCTAAAGGGTGGTTATTTTTTATATTCAATTAGTGAATTCACCTCAAGACCGACAATTGATGCAGATTATTTACTGAAAAATTATTCTAATGATATAAATACCATAGAAAAGCTTATTATTGAAGTTCTATCTGTAGAAACCCAGAATGATTTTATTGAGCTTCAGATTAGAAACCTGGAAGTCATTAGTGAACTTAAAGAATATAGTGGTGTTAGGGTTAACCTCATTGGGATTATTGGAAGAACTAGAACTCCCTTTAGCATAGACTTTGGTGTTGGAGATATTATAATTCCTTCACCAGTTGAAAGGATTTTGCCAGTTTTACTTTCAGGCTTTGAACAACCTAAGATTTTTACATATTCCTTGGAATCAACAATAGCAGAAAAAATTGATGCGATTATTTCACTTATGGAACTAACAGGTAGGATGAAGGATTTTTATGATATTTACTATATAGCAACAACATTTGATTTAGAGGGAAGGAAATTGCAAGAAGCAATATATGAAACTTTATCAAATAGAGGAAGAACTTATGAGAAGGATTCCATTACCGATATTCTTAGACTAAGCTCAGATTCAGAAATTCAAAAAAGATGGGATAATTTCTGTAATAAGGTATTAAATTATGAATTAGATTTTGTAGATGTAATTCATATAATTATTGATTTTATATCGCCACCTTTTGAATCAATTCTTAAAGAAGATGAGTTCTTTGGTAATTGGAATTCTAAAAAAAGAAATTATAATAAATAAGAAATATAATTTTCCACCAAGGGGATAATATCAACCTACGACATCTTTATTGAACTCTCAAGGCACGTTGAAGTCGTAACACTACTTGTGAAGGAGTAAAGCGACTGAAAAAGTATATGTACGTCTCATGTAAGGAATGTCCAAGAAGACGAGCGATAGGGTCGGCTGATTGGGTACATTCTACGGCTGAGAGTATAATTCTGTTGACGTATTGTTGTGGATTAGAGGCGCAATGACAGGGAATAACCACGATATAGAGTAGTTGGAGGAGAAAATATGGGTGCAAATAACATTTCAAAAATAACATTTTTATTAGGAATAGTTTTATTAGTTATAGCTTATCTGATTCCACATGACAGCATGGAGTTTTTATTAGGTCAAGCGGTAAGGCCATTAGGACTTATAAGTGTATTTATTAATCCGGTTTTAGGGATAATAGGAAGTATCTTTAGTTTAGTAAAGAAACAGTGGTTATATCTTGTCTTAAATATAATACTTATATTCAGCTTTTCTATAATTATGTCTATAGGGTATTCTATAGGATATATTTTACAAGGGTAATAGTTAAGTAATCTTTATATTAAATGTCTCAAGGATGACTTTTAATAATTGTGAGTTTTACTCATTTATAATTCTGACAAACTCAAAATATCTTATTAAGTAGTTGATTTTACTAGGGTAGAGTATGTTTTTAAACTCTACCTTTTTTATTTTATAAATTTAAATTAGCCCTAGCTCCAAATTTCTAGCCAACAAGAAGTGGGATATTATTAATAAACAATTAATAATTTTGGCATCGTTCCGATATGGGTATAAAATTATTGTGAGGTGATATTCATGGATTATATAAGTATAAAAGAAGCAAGTGAAAAATGGGGAATAAGCGATAGTAGGATCCGACTACTATGTCGTGAAGGTAGAATAGAAGGAGCTATGAAAATAGGGAGAAATTGGGCAATCCCTTTAGATGCAGTAAAACCAATTGACGGAAGAGAAAGTATTAACAAGGAATACCTTGGTTTAAAATATGATTTTAGTATTATTGATTCTCTAAAGAAAAGAATTGATAAGTATAGACCATTTCCAAAACAACTTGCAGACTCACTTCATGAAAAACTAGTTGTGGAATGGACATATAACAGTAATGCAATTGAAGGAAACACTTTGACGATGTCCGAAACAAAAGTTGTACTTGAAGGGATTACTGTTGGTGGTAAAACTATGATTGAGCATTTAGAGACAATAAATCATCGTGATGCTATTTTATTCATAGAAGATTTAGTTTCTAACAAAGAGCCAATTTCAGAATGGAATATAAAAAATATTCATTCTTTAATACTAAAAGAAATTGACAATAAAAATGCTGAGAAATATAGAACGGAAAATGTTGTAATTAGTGGTGCAAAACATATCCCCCCTAAACATTATGGAATAACTGATTTAATGCAAGAACTTATTGAAGAATATAATAATAATTGGAAAGATTATCATCCAGTAGTAAGGGCAACATTACTACATGGTGAATTTGTGAAAATTCATCCTTTCATTGATGGAAATGGGAGAACTTCAAGGCTTTTACTGAATTTTGAGTTAATGAGGAATGGATATACTCCAATCATTATTAAAAATGAAAATAGAGCAAAATATTATGAAGTATTAGATATTGCACACACAACAATGAATTATGAACCTTTCATAAAATTGGTAACAGAATTGGTGATAGAATCTGAAAAACTTTGGTTATCTGTATTGGATTAATAATAAAATAATAGGATCCACAAAGGGGATACTAGGTACTTACGACATCATGATTGACATCTCCAGGTACATCTCATGCTAGGAATCACCAAAATCCCCGATTTTATTTCATAAATAGGGGTAGGCTTCAATGTTTAGGGTTTCTAATTTCCAACCAAGAAGAAGTGGTATGGTCATGAATAATTATTTTAATTGTGAAGGAGGTGTTAAGGAATGCGATTGCAATCATAATAATATCAACAAAGACTAGAATAAATATGGATATATACATTCAGGTTTGAAAGATAATGTGGATAGTTTTAGATATAAGGATCTAGCCAGAGAATGTTTTGAAAGAATAATTAATTAGGTTGAACCTATACTAATCAATTGGGTATAATATCATTAAACAGGAGTTGCTTTTATGAATATAAACATAAACTGGCAAAATGAAAAAATTTAGAAAGTAAAAGCAATAAAAAATAGAAGTAAATTTATAATTAATCTGAGGATTTGTAAAAAAATTCGGCTATAAAAGTTAGCAATTGATGGTATAATAAATATAGAGTATATATAGGCAGGGGGAAAGTAGATGGAGATATATTTTGATATGAATATATATAACAGAGTATTTGATGATCAAACACAAATGAGAATAAGATTTGAGTCTATGGCAATAGATATCTTATTTGAACTGGTTGAAAAGAAAAAATATGAATTAGTATGGTCTTTTATCCTAGAATATGAAAATAGTAGAAATCCTTTTATAGAAAGAAAACTCAATATCATATCTATTTCTACCTTATGTAATAAAATAATAGAGCCTAATGATAGTATTAAAGAAATAGCTAGAGATATAGTTATGAAATCAAGTACTAAAGATAAAGATGCACTACACCTTGCATCAGCCGTATATGGAGGCTGCAAATACTTTATAACTTGTGATGATAAATTTATAAAGACAATAGAAAGAAATAGAGACAACTTGAAGGATATAATTAAAGATATTAAACTATATAATCCTATAGATTTTCTTAGAAAGGAGATGGATATTGATGTTATTGAATGAAAAAAGCAAATTCACAGATAAAGAAATAATAGAAAAAGGTTCTAGGGCATTAATAAAGGAACTGGGCTATTCTGGATTCTTACGGTTTATCCGCCACTCCGAGGGAATAAGCAAAGAAGATTATTTGAAATTAGAAGATGAAATATTTGAAAACCTGTCTTTAGATGAAATATTTGATAATGCAAAGAAACACTGGGAAAGTAGATAATAATTAATAGGAAAATATGTATCCTATAGAAAAGTTTTAGAGAATGTAAATAATAAGTTATGTAGATTATAAAAAACAAAGCTTTCGGACTAATTATTGTTCGAGAGTTTTGTTTTTTATGATTTTTAAATTAACAATAAATATATAAATTTGTAAAATTTGAAAAAAAACTTTTTTAATGGCTTCAGCGACTTTTTTATTATTTAACTGTAAAAGACCAGAAACTTAAATGGGTTATTATGGAAAAATGTCCTAAATAAGGTTATAATATGACATAATACATTATATATTCTAAAATTTGAGGTATAAACACTCTTCACAATTATGGAATAAAGTAAAAACTGGAGGTAGAGCAATGGCAGGCAATTCAAAAATAAATAGAACACCAGACTTGGATATAAGCAGACAAGTATTTGCCAAAAGGGTAGTTCTAATTCTAATAACATTTGTCTTACTGTCCGTAGTAATAATAGTTCTATTTATATATAGACCCCTAAAGGTGGAACTGGAAAAGAGCTTAGTGAACAGTTTCCAAGAGCTTGCTAATATCAGGTATATATCATTAGAAAATAATATTAATAAGGGTTTAGAAGGGGCTAGGAGCATGTCAAGTAGGAGCGTCATCCGGGATTCTATTCTTGATTATATGGACAAAGAAATTACCTTAGAGGAATTAAAAGTTTCCAACCAAAAAAAATATGAAGATGGCGCTAAGGTTCTTGACAATCTTATACTAGCTGAGAGATATGTAGAAGATAATCTAATAGCCAGTTATCCCGTAGATAACTACGAGAAAATAGATTGTGGAAGCTGGGTGAATTTAGATAAAAATAGCCAAATATCTTATGAAATATGCTTGGAAGAAAGAAATGAGTACCTAAAAGTACTTTCAACAATTTATGCAGAAGACAAGATCATAGGCTATGATATGCTCCTATTTAATCTAAAAGAACAAATCCATAACCTATGTACTGATGAGATAAAATCTGAGATTATTAGCCAAGAGGAAATGGCAAATATAATTAAAGATGCAAAAATATTAAAAAGTAATGGTTCTAATATCCTATTATATAATGGGGGAGATTTTTATAAGGCCTTTCATATGAAGGATACAAACAGTCTGATTGTAAGACAAGGAAAAGAACACTTATTGGAGCCTATATACCGTACAGGTAGTCATGTCTTATTTATTACTATAGGTGTATTAATAGTTTATACCTTAGGAATTTACTTCTTTATAATTAGATATGCAAAAAATGAATTGGATAATAGTTGTATTGACTTAAATGTAGCCATAAACAAGGCTAATACTGATCCCTTGACCAATCTATGTTCAAGAAGATGTGGAGAAGAATTTTTAATTTTAGAATTTGAAGCATTCAAAAGAAACAGAGACTCCCCTGCCATTTTTGTAATAGATATCGATGGGTTAAAAAAGATAAATGATGAACATGGTCATTTAGTAGGTGACTTAGCTATTCAGGCTGTATCAAAAAAATTAGAAGATAGCATACGTCACGAAGATATAATATTCCGTTGGGGGGGAGACGAATTTATAGGAATCTTTCATAGAATAAGTGAAGAGAATTCACTTAAATTAGCCCAAAAACTTCTAGCAGAAATATCGAGCTTAGAAATTACAGCTGATAAAGGCATTATTAGACCAACAATATCTATTGGAATTTCCTATTTTTTTGATGAAGACTATGCTTACATAGAAGTAATCAATAGAGCTGACAATGCCATGTATCAGTCCAAATTGAAGGGTAAAAACAAAGTAAATATGATGTAAAGTCGAAATGAGAAAATCGGAATAGATAATAATATACTTAATAAGCCAGGAAAATTAACAGATGGGGAATGAAATATTATTAAGCAACACCCTGAAATAGGCTACAGGATTGCCGTGTCAACTCCCCAGCTAGAACACATAGCAGAATATATTCTATATCACCATGAAAGATGGGATGGAAGAGGTTATCCTAAAAGTTTATCAGGAGAAGAAGTTCCTTTGGTCGCAATTGAAAGTCCTTCACCATTTTATGGGATTACTTTGATATTATTGACCGCTTACGAAATAGCGAAGTTTTAGGTTGTGACAAAATACCAAGTAAACTTCACTATTTTTTGTGCCCAAAAATAGAAAGAAAAAAATTTTATTGACAATCATTTAGTTAACTACTATAATATTAAGAACTTAACAATTAAGAACTTAAGGATTGAGAGGTTAGCAATTTAGAATTATTATCATAGTAATTTTAGGAGGTATAAATCCTCAACGAGTATTGACACGAAACTGTTATAGTAGATTGTAATTAGATGATAGTTCATCTTTTCAGATTTGTAATTGAGTATAAATAAGGCTTTACTTACTAGAATTTAATAACTGTTTATCTATAAGAAAAAGGAGGAAATTAAATGGATAAGGTTTTGAAAGAACAATATTTATATGCAATGTTTCGTTTTACAAAAGTTGGTATGATTTTACCTCAGAAATCAGACTTAAATATGACTGAGCTTATTATAATGAAAGGTGTAGCAGAAAATTCTTCCTTCACGGACAACAATATTAGCACATCTGAAATCCAAAGCAAACTTCATATTACAAAATCTGCAATTTCGCAGGCTATAAATTCACTTGAAAAGAAAGGATATATTGAACGCAAGATAGATACAGCTGATCGTAGAAAAATAATAGTCACACTCACACAAACAGGAGAAAACTCCTTAAACGAAATAAAAGAGTTTGTCAATCAAATATTGGAGGAAGCTATTTCTCGTTTGGGAAGTGAAAACACAAAACAGCTAACTGTACTTTTAAATCAAGCATCAGATACATTTGAAGATCTTAAAAGTGAAATAGTACAAAATGATAAAAAATATGACAATGAACAACATCTGAATAAGTAGACAAATAAAAATGAGGTGAATTCAAATGGAGAATTACAGCACTAAAGAAATGATTTTATCTGAAACAATTTTACCACAAGACTCAGAAGAGATTTTTGAAAAGATAGCAAATCTTAGTAGATATTATTGCTGTTACAATAACTGGTATAATGTTTACTATTCAATTCAAAAACGTATTAAGAGAATTAGATGCCTAGATAATTCTAAAGTATATAAATCAGTTTGTTCATAAAATAATTTTTATAAATTTAAATTAAGGAGTGATGACAATGTTTTATCCGTTTAGTTATTTTAGATTTGATCCAACTATGATTATTTTAATTCCAGCAGTTATTCTAACTATCTACGCCCAAAGCAAAGTACAATCAAATTTTGCTAAATACTTGAGAGTACCCATACAAAAGGGATATACGGGAGTCCAAGTTGCAAGAAGATTATTAGATCAAAATGGTTTGAACAATATACCAATTGAACTTTCAAGAGGTAAGTTAAGTGATCATTACGATCCAACAAAAGGAATTTTAAGACTATCCGGGGAAGTATATGAAGGACATTCTGTAGCTGCAGTAAGTGTTGCAGCTCATGAGGTAGGCCATGCAATTCAGCATGCTAATTGGATATATTCCATTATCTTTAAGAAATATGGTTTTTCCATTGGCTAGATTTGGGTCATCAGCAGCTTGGTTATTTATTATGATAGGTTTACTTATTCCTAGCTTAGGTAGTCTTATGAATATAGGCATATTACTTTTTGGAACAGCAGTTTTATTTCAAATTATTACACTACCAGTAGAATTTAATGCAAGTAGTAGAGCTCTAGAACTACTTGATACTAATGGTTTTGTAGTAGAAAATGAAATCGAGGGAGCAAAGAAGGTACTAAATGCTGCAGCCTTAACTTATATAGCAGCTATGGCAAGTGCTATAGCACAATTAATAAGACTTATTTTGATAAGAAATAGAAATAATCAAGACTAAAAAAATTCTAATTTTTATAGAGGGGACATATAAGTTAATTTATATTTTCTATGGAGGACATATTTATGAGTAAAATTGTAATTGTTACTGATTCAAATAGTGGTATTACGCAGGAACAGGCTGATAAATTAGGAGTTTTTGTTATTCCAATGCCTGTAGTTGTGGGCGATGAAATATATTATGAAGGTATTGATATAGATAGAAAGCAGTTCTATGAAAAGCTTTTAGAAAATATAAATATTTCAACTTCACAGCCTTCACCGGCTGATATAATGAAGTTATGGAGTGATTTATTGACAAATTATGATGCTATAGTTTACATACCAATGTCAAGTAGCCTAAGTGGAAGCTATCAGACTTCAGTAATGCTATCAAATGAATTTGATGGGAAATTTCATGTGGTTAATAACCAGAGAATCTCTGTTTCTCAAAGACAGTCTGTACTTGATGCTTTAGAAATGATAAGTCTAGGAATGCCTGCACTAAAAATAAAGGAAACTTTGGAAAAAGATAAGTATAATTCAAGTATCTATATTGCAGTAGAAACTCTTGAATACTTGAAAAAAGGTGGAAGAATTAATCCGACAGCAGCAACTCTCGGTTGTCTTTTAAAGATAAAACCAATTTTACAAATTCAAGGTGAGAAATTAGAGTCTTTTGCAAAAGCAAGAACTATAAACAGTGCAAAAAAAACAATGATAAACGCTATAAAGAATGATATTTTCAATCGTTTTGGTGGTAATAACAAAGGAAACAAGATTTTACTTCAGATTGCACATACCAACAGGGATAAGGAGGCTAAAATCTTAAGAAAGGAACTACAGATTGCTTTTCCTGAGTATCCAATTTATGTTGATCATTTGCCATTAAGTATTTCATGCCATCTTGGATCGGGTGTGCTAGGTGTTGGCTGCATCAAAAAAATAAAATATAAATAGTCAATATAAGTAAAAATATGAATTTAGCCTTATGTGATTATGTATAATACTAAATATATATACTGGATAGAGAACCATTAAAATTCAATTCATTGTCTGAGGAGTTAGAAAAAGAAATCTTGAGTTTGCAGAGGTACAAATGGAGAACTTACGAATCATGACATCAGATAAGATTTATACAAATATGGGGTTACTCGTTTCAGACCAATGTAGGCACTCTATAAAATTTGCAATATTCCAAGGCATTGATAAATTAGTATTTAAAGATAGAAAAGAATTCACAGGATCTTTATTTACTCAGCTTACAGATGTTTATAAGCTTATTGATTTTTATAACGGTACAAAAGAAAGTTTTCATGATTTAATAAGGACAGATAAAAGAGATTATCCAGAAGATGCTATGGGAATTGGAACTACCCATGCATTAAATACCATTAAAGAAATGATTAAGAATAATTTGAATTGACCTCTCAAGGCATGTTGAAGTAGTTTGCTTGATTGAAAAACAATAAAATATAGTGTGATATTAATAGTTTAAGCCATTGAGTGTGTAGATGACATTTGGTGGCTTTATGTTTTGAGTAGATATTTAATTGGGAGAAACCGAAGAAAGACAGGTCACTGTTAGTAAGATGATTCTAATAGTTTGATGAATTAGATAAGAAAATGTTATATAATAAGATAAAAGTAGGAGATAACTTTTGTCTGAAGATAATAAACATTAGGGAGGTTTAGTTTTGGATATAAATCAAAAAAACGAAAGGTGTTAAAGGAATATGCTATTTACAATACTAGAAGATTGAAGACTCCATCAGAAGGTGAAGTAGTAGGTGAATTGCCAATAATTAAAGAATAAATTTTCAAGACTAATTTTACCAAGGAATTTTCTACCACTGGTATATCATCTATTTATGAAATCATTATTATCCACTCAATAATTAATATAAATATATAGTTAGAAATATTAAGGAAGTGAGTATATATGTTTGTTTTAAAATGTAAATGCTGTGGGTTTCAGCAAGTTGTCAAAAAGAGAATTGATAGAGATACGTATGAGCAATTAATAAATAATGAAGGGTTGTATTGTGATAGAAAGATTTGTAATGGCAGAAATATCAAGAGATCAAAAGGATATCTTGCTGTATATGGAGTTTTTGGTGGTTGGACCGTTATTCGTCAAGCAACTTTGGAGGAATATAAAGCGATTAAGAGGGCACAAGAACTACGAGATTTAGGTATGGAAGATCTTTAAATGTATTGAAGTAATTTTTTCTTAAGTAACTTAGATTAAAGTGAGAAAGATTATTTTCCATCCAGTAGAAGTTACATTTGAGCGTGTTATTGAGGTTCTACAGAAAGCCTATTAATAATTTTGAAGGAGATAAAATGAAATGAGTAATGTAAAAGAGGTTTTAGATAAGCAAAGGTTATTTTATGAAACTGGCAAAACAAAAGAAATGAATTATCGAATTGAAAACCTTAAGTTACTATACAAAGCGATCCAAAAGTACGAAAATGAGATTATGGAAGCCCTGAAGTTAGACTTGAACAAAGCATTTTTTGAAGGATATGCAACTGAAATAGGGATGGTCCTAGAAGAAATAAGTTTTATGCTAAAATATATGGAAGGTCTTTTAAGAGTCAAAAAAGTGAGAACACCCTTAGCTCAATTCCCGTCAGTTAGTAAAATATACAAAGAACCATATGGCAATGTTCTGATTATTGCTCCATGGAACTATCCATTTCTTTTATCAATTTCTCCATTAGTAGGGGCAATTGCATGTGGTAATTGTGCGATTGTTAAACCCTCAAACGCAGCACGGGCTACATCATCATTGATAAAAAAAATTATAGCAAATACTTTTGATGAAGCTTATATTACGGTAATTGAAGGAGGAAGAGAAGCTAATCAATCTTTATTAGATAATAAATTTGATTTTATATTTTTTACAGGTAGTAAACATGTGGGTAAAATTGTAATGGAAAAAGCAGCACAGAATCTGACTCCAGTAGCACTTGAATTGGGTGGTAAAAGTCCTTGTATTATTGATAAAACAGCAGGTATAAAAATGGCTGGAAAACGAATTATATGGGGAAAAGGTATTAATGCTGGACAAACTTGTGTAGCCCCAGACTACTTATTGGTGCATAAAGATATAAAAGTAGAACTTATAAATGAACTTAAGAAAAATAGTGAAGTACTATTTGGAAGTAGACCAGAAGAAAACTTAGAATTTCCTAAAATAATTAATAAAAAGCATTTTAATAGATTAAATGGATTGATAGAAACAGGTGAAATTATATACGGAGGCAAAGCCAATGCAAAAACTAATCAGATTGGGTTAACATTAATGGATAATGTTGGTTGGGATGATCCAATTATGCAAGAAGAAATATTTGGACCTATATTGCCGATTATAGTTTATGAAGATTTAAATGAGATTATTTCCTTGATAAATAGGAGACCTAAACCATTGGCCTTGTATTTATTTACTAAATCTAAGGAAATTGAGAGGAAAATTATTGAGGAGGTATCTTATGGTGGAGGATGTATAAATGATACTATAGTACATTTAGCTACATCTTATATGGGGTTTGGTGGAGTTGGTGAAAGTGGCATGGGTAGCTATCACGGAAAAGCGAGTATAGATACATTTTCACATAGTAAGAGTGTTTTGAAAAAAAGTAATTTTATAGATATACCAGTACGTTATCCGCCTTATGGTAAAAAGTTAAATTTGTTAAAAAAGATTATGAAATAGTGTAAAGAAGGAGGTTAGTAAGATGAAGCTGCCAAAGGAAATTTTTTTTAGAGGGCTAAAATTTTATTTAGTATATATATTTATATTTGCAATTTTATTATTTGCAATTCAAAAGCCCATAGAAAAAAAACATATAGAAGCCCCTTCAAAAAATTACATGGACTTAGAGAGCCGAAAAAAGGATAGAGTTGCATTAATAGAATCGGCAGAAGATGCTTTATTAGTAAGATTAAATCTTATAGAAAGCGCCGAAGAAACCCTAGACATTTCCTACTACACTTTAATTGATGGAAAGTCTACTCAACTACTACTAGGAAGTGTTTTAGATGCAGCCGATAGGGGAGTAAAGGTAAGAATATTATTAGATGGAATTTTTCATAATCTAAAAGGAAATCTCAAAGATGCCATATATGGCTTTAAATTACACCCTAATATAGATCTCAAATTATATGAATCTTTTAATCTACTATCACCTTGGACTTGGAATAATAGGCTTCATGATAAACTTATTATATCGGATAAACGATTAGCCTTGATCGGAGGAAGAAATATAGGTGATAAGTATTTTTTAATAGAAATTATGAAAGAACAGTTTGTAAAAGATAGAGATGTTGTTCTTTTTAAAGAAGATTCTGCAGAGGATGTTCCAAGTACTGTAATGGATATGAAAAATTACTATAATAGTCTATGGAATTATAAACATTCCAATGAGCCAATTAAAAAAATTAAATCAAGACAAAAGAAAAAAGGAAACCTTTTTAATGAGAATTTGAGGTCTATATATAAAGAATTTAAAGGAGAGTATTTAAAAGAGATAAATGAAATAGATTGGTATGATTATACCTTAGAAACAGACAGCATAAAGTTTGTCTACAACCCAATTGGGAGACTCAATCAAGATCCTTGGTGCTTAAGAGAGTTAGTAAACCTAGCATCTCAAACAGAAAAATCCATATTTATCCAAAGTCCCTATATTATACCGTCTAGAAATATGAAATCTAAACTTAATAATTATGATATAGATCTAGAAAAGGTTAATATATTAACCAATTCACTATCGTCAAGCCCTAATCCTTTTGCTATAGCAGGATACTATAATAATAGAAAAGAAATGGTAGATAAAGTGGGGCAGATCTATGAATTTCAAGGACCAGAATCTATCCATAGTAAAACATATATATTTGATGATACTATTAGTGTGATAGGATCTTTTAATTTTGATGCAAGAAGTAGCTACATAAATAGTGAGTCTATGGTAGTCATTTCAAGTAAGGAATTTACACAACAGTTAAAGGAAAATGTTCAGGTAGATTTAAATAATAGTTTAATTGTAGATAAAGATTATTCTTATATATATGATGATAAGGTTCAGGAAGGTAAAGTTTCTGAATATAAAAAGATAATTGTCGGTTTTTTATCTAAAATTAGCTTTTTCTTACAATACCTTTTGTAAAGAAATGATTAGATTTTAAATTAAAGAATAGAGATAGGGTCAAATAATAACTACATTATTATAAATTCATTTCATTTTTATTCTATATCAAAACTAAATATAAAAAAGACAAGAAAATTTATTTTAAAATGTTTAAGCAAGTGAGTTATGGGTAGTAGGTAATTAAGTATCTAGGTTCACTTAATAAGAGAAATTTTTACTTAATATAGAATATAAATAAAAGGTCTTAAATGATATAATAGCTAGTACACCATTAAGACCTTTTTTAAATATGGGGATAAATATGGGGAGTGTGAATATGCAGATTTCTATTGTATGGATAAGAAACGATTTAAGATTTCACGACAATACAGCTCTAGTGCAAGCTATAAACGATGCACAAGAAAATGATAGATTAGTATTTGCTTTCTATTTAGATCCAAAACAATTTAAAATTGGAAGTAATAGCCACGATTATTTTTTTTCTTCCCTAAATAGTTTCTATAAAAATTGTTTAGAAAAAGGTATAAATATTTATTTCTTGTATGGAGATATTTTAAATTGTTTTGATGAATTACTTAATAACTTTAAAAATATAAAAAAAATATATTTTAATGTTGATGAGTATGGTTATGGAGAGATGAGGGATAAAAAGGTAACTAACTTTCTAAAAGAAAGAGATATCGAAGTTTTATCTTATCATGACCATTATCTACACTCGGCAAAAGATATAAGAAAAAATGATAATTCACATTATAAGATATTTACTCCTTATTATAATAAATGGAGAGAAGGATTTAAAGAGGAAGAGCTTGAGGTTGACTATGATAAACTAATGAAAATTATATTTAATGATTTTAAAGATAATGATGCTTTGGGAAAGGATAAGTTTTATGAGTTAATCGATAATATAAAAAGAGACTTTTCTCTATTTACAGGAGAAGAAAAAGCTAGAAAAGTTCTGAAAGATTTTTTAAACTTAAAACTATCAAAATATGATAATAACAGAGATTATCCTAGTATTGACGGGACAAGTCGTTTATCTTGTTTTTTAAGTACTGGACAAATTTCAATTAGAGAGGTATACAATAATATAATCAAGATGCCTCCTTCTAATGGAAAAGAAGTCTTTTTAAAGGAACTTGCATGGCGAGATTTTTATAATATGATATATCATTTCTATCCTAATCAGCATAATGAGGAAATAATTGAAAAATATAGAAATATTTCTTGGAGCTATGACGAGGAGAATTTTAAAAAGTGGAAAGAAGGGCATACTGGATTTCCAATAGTGGATGCTGCGATGAGACAACTTAAAGAAGAAGGATGGATGCACAATCGTCTTAGAATGATTGTGGCGTCTTTCTTAGTGAAAGACTTACTTATTGACTGGAGGATGGGTGAAAAATACTTTTCTGAAATGCTTATAGATTATGATAGTGCTTCTAATATTGGCGGATGGCAATGGGCTTCATCAGTAGGTCTTGATGCAGCACCTTATTTTAGAGTTTTTAATCCAACTACCCAAAGTCAAAAATTTGACCCAGAAGGCCAATTTATTAAAAAATATGTTAAAGAATTAATCAGTATTCCAAATACATATATACATGAGCCTTATAGATATATAAAACAACTAAATAACCAATATGGAATTGAGATAGAAAGATTATATCCCAAACCTATTGTAGACCATAAAATGCAAAGATTAAGGGCTATAGAAATGTTTAATATATAAGTCCTTGGGATAATTTGATGAAACTAAACTATCTAAATATCAAGCTAGAGTTATTGTAATAGAATTGTAAATCTCTCTTTATGCTTTCATGTTAGAATAGATAAGCATATATTATAAAAGGAGATGTGAAACACCATTATGAAAAAATCGCTTAATATTTTACTAATTACTTTATTTTTCTTGATATCATTAACAGCTTGCTCTAAACAGCCGGTAAACAAGAAAGAAGAATATAAAAAGACTTTAACATACTCAAATCTGACTGATTCTTTAAGTCAAGATGAGGTAAGAAAAGCTATGAAATTAGCTGGAATCACAAATGAAAGTATTGATTCTTTTTTTGAAGATGTTAATAGTTTTAATAGTACAATTGAAGAAAAAAGTTTGGTAGAAGATGGATTTATTACTATTGATAGTCTTGAACCTGAGTATGATTTACCTGCAATGCAGGAAATGTGGGATTCTAAAAACCTTGAGTTTATGGGCTATAATTGTAGAATTACATCATATGATTTGATGAAAGATTCGATTTCTATTGGTAAACCTGATACAAAAAATTCTAGTTGGCTCATCTTTGATGAGGATGCTTTAGAAAATAGTCCTAAAAAGCTTTTTAATGAAGATCAACTAGAAGAGTTTAAAACTTTATATTCTTTTATCCCTACAGAAAACACAAAAGATATATCCGTTCATGTCAAAAATATAAAAGAAGACTGGAAGAGTAAAGAGATAAAATTCCCTAATAAAGATAAGAAATCCATCATTTCTGTTTTCTTTCACGATGAAGAAGGTTATCTATTTATTGGGCATATGGGAGTTTTAATACCAACTGAAGATGGAAAACTTTTATTTATAGAGAAGCTAAGTTTTCAAGCACCTTATCAAGTGGTAAAGTTTGATAATCGTACTGATTTGAATGATTATCTGATGAATCAATATGATGTGTCCTGGGATCAACCAACTGCTAAGCCCTTTATTATGGAAAATGATGAACTTTTAGAAGGATATAGAGAAAATCCAAATAACTCTGAAAGTGATTCCAAATAATAATCAATATTTATAAATAATGAATATATGATATAATCAAGATAGAAGTTAAATATTAGTAAATTAATTCTTAAAATTTATTAAATAGTGGTGAAACTTTAGAAGAATAAAGAGCAGCAATTCATAAACAAGATATGGATTCAGCGGACAGACTTAGATCCATATGAAATAAAAAGGGTTACAATTTCGGTTCGAATACAAGGTTCTGTGATTTATAGAGAGAATATAGAACTTAAAAAATATATTATCAGAGGATGGAGAGTTAATGCTATTCATTCTCTATTATTTTGTGTTTTTTCATTGAAAAAGGGAAAGAAATATGCTAATATAGTTCAATAGTGAACTGTAATATAAACGAGGTGAATATAAATGGAAAGTGAAATCCTTAATAATAAAAACAGTCTTTTTTTAATATTTAATTGGAAGCTAAAAAAGGTATATGAAAAAATGTTTTATAGCTTAACAAAAGAATTTGAGCTGACACAAAATGAAATAGATGTGCTTTTATTTTTGTATAATAATAGTCCTCTTGACACTGCAAGGGATATAGCGAGATATCGTGCTATGTCAAAGTCTATGATATCAAAATCTGTAGATTCTTTATATAAAAGAGGTTTTTTATCATATGAGACAGATGAAACAGATAAAAGATGTATTCATCTAAAAATAAAACCAGTTGCTATTCCAATTGTAGAAAAATTATATGAAGTTCAAAAAGAGTTTTTTGATAGTCTTACTTATAATATCACTAAAGAAGAATATAAAACCATGGAAACAGTATTAAATAAAATGTATCAAAACATAATTGATCAACTTTAAGAATGAAAAGGAGATGGAAAAGATGGAAAATAAACAACAAAGTGAATTAGGGACTAAAAATATAACTAAATTACTTTTTAGTATGGCAATTCCTGCAATTGCAGCTCAGATTATCAACCTTTTGTACAATATGGTAGATAGAATGTATATTGGACATATTCCAGAAGTAGGCGCTACCGCCTTAACTGCAGTAGGTGTGACTATGCCAATCATTATGGTTATATCAGCATTTGCTGCTTTAGTTAGTATGGGTGGTGCGCCACGTGCTTCAATTATGATGGGAAAAGGAGATAAGGATACTGCCCAGAAAATACTTGGAAACTGTACAACTGCATTAGTATTTATTTCAATAACATTAACAGCTATAGTCCTTATATTTGGGGACAAAATGTTAATGGCCTTTGGTGCAAGTGAAAACACTATAAAATATGCATTGGATTATTTAAATATCTACGCTTTTGGAACACTATTTGTACAACTTGCTCTAGGTCTTAATGCATTTATTACTGCACAAGGATTTGCTAAAATAAGTATGCTTACAGTATTAGTTGGAGCAATATTAAACATTATACTAGATCCTATTTTTATTTTTGGATTTAAAATGGGAGTAAAAGGTGCAGCCCTAGCAACTATAATATCACAAGGAGTTTCTGCATTGTGGGTTATGAAGTTTCTTACGGGAGATAAGACTTTATTAAAAATTAAAAGAAAATATTTAAAGATAGATTTTAAAGTATTATTACCTTGTATTGCACTTGGATTAGCACCATTTATTATGCAATCAACAGAAAGCATTTTAGCTATAGCGTTTAATACATCTTTACTTAAATACGGTGGAGATTTAGCAGTTGGGTCAATGACAATTCTATCAAGTGTTATGCAATTTTCCATGCTCCCATTAGTTGGGTTAACACAGGGAGCTACCCCGATTATTAGTTTTAATTATGGAGCAGGTAATGGTGATAGAGTTAAAGACGCATTTTTATTATTACTTAAAATATCTTTAGCTTATTCAATAGGATTGTGGGCAATTACAATGATATGGCCTCAATTATTTGCTAAAATGTTTACAAAAGACATTGAGCTTATTAATATTACTATTAAAACACTGAGAATTTATATGGCTGCTTCTTTGTTATTTGGAATTCAAATCAGTTGTCAACAAACTTTTATTGCACTAGGAAATGCAAAGACATCTGTATTTTTAGCTATTTTACGTAAAATAATCCTTTTAATCCCACTAATATATATTTTACCTTTATTTTTGCAAAACAAGGTAAATGCAGTATTTTTAGCAGAGCCAATAGCAGATATTATTGCTGTTACAGTAACGGGTACACTATTTACTATTCAGTTTAAAGGCGTATTAAGGGAATTAGATTTAGAAAAGATTTAAAGCAAAGGAAGTGTTATTTATGAAAAGCGTGATTGTAAAAAAACCAGGAGGTTACGACCAACTTGAGGTTGTTGATATGGACATACCTAAATTAAAGGAAGGAGAACTACTTATAAAAGTATATTCTACCTCAGTTAACCGTACAGATATTATAACAAGAGAGGGAAAGGTAGGTTATCTTAAAAATCCTATTTTAGGAGTAGAAGTTTCAGGTATAGTTACTGAAAAATGTGGTGAAAGCTCTTTTTCTATAGGAGATAGGGTGATGGGATTAGTTAATGGTGGTGGTTATGCTGAATTCGCTATAATACAATCAGATAGAGCTATAAAAATTCCTGATTCTTTATCATTTGATGAAGCAGCTGCAATTCCAGAGGTGTTTTTAACTGCTTATCAGACATTGTTTTGGCTTGGTAAACTTAAAAAACATGAAACTGTTTTAATTCATGCAGCTGCAAGTGGTGTTGGAACAGCAGCAATTCAATTAGCAAGACATATTAGTGATGCAAAGATTATTGTTACTGCTGGATCTAAAAGAAAGCTAGATTTTTGTAGGGAGCTTGGAGCAGATGTTCTTATAAATTATAAAGAGCAGTCATTTGATGAAGAAGTTTTAAAAGCAACAAATGGTGAAGGTGTAGATGTAATTTTGGATTTTGTTGGAGCTGATTATTGGAATAAAAACTTAGCCAGTATTAAAAAAGAAGGAAGATGGGTTCTAATTGGTATACTAGGTGGAGCAGAAGTGGAAAAAGTAAATTTATTATCAATTATGTCAAAGTGTATTCAATTTACAGGAACTTTATTAACTCCAAGAAGTGATGAATATAAAGCGCTTTTAACAAAAGAGTTTTCTGAAAATATAATACCATACTTTGAAAATAAAAAAATAAAAGCTATTATTGATACTAAGTTTTCTTTAGAGGATATTGGAAAGGCGCATTTGCATATGGAAAGTAATAATAATATAGGAAAGATTATTATTAATGTGTGTGAGTAATAGATAATACAACTAGGGATATATCTCATTTGAGAAATATACAAAAAGCGAGAGCATCCGCCCCCGCTTTTAAAATTTTACAGAACTTATTAATTATAGCGTGCAACAGCTTCGGCAACCAGATCCCAAAACCTTGGAAGATCAATGCCGGTACCAACAGTGCAGTTGGCAGGTTGTTTCAAACAGTTGATGGTGTCACAAACTGTTCTGCCGTAGCAGGGGCCGCGGTTGATATCTACAACCACATTCATTTCCTGTGTTGTAAATAACTCAGGTGCCACGAGATAAGCAATACAGGTGACATCGTGCACAGGTCCTCCGTCAAGTCCAAAGGCAACTTTTTGAGAGTTTAGTGTAAAGCGCATGATGTCGGCAAACAAACTGCCAGCTTTGTTGCCAATGGATTCCATGCGTTCAATGATGTCAGGCGTACAAATGGTTTGGTTTGTCAAATCCAATCCCATCATAGTGAGTTTTACACCGCTTTGAAAGACAATGCTAGCAGCTTCGGGGTCGGCAAAAATATTAAATTCTGCTGATGGAGTGAAATTCCCGGTGCCGTAAGCGCCGCCCATAAGAACAATTTCCTGGATTTTTGGCAGAATTTGTGGCTCCATTCGCATCGCTGTTGCAATGTTTGTAAGCGGACCAATAGGAACAAGTGTAATATCCCCATCGCTTGCTAGTAGGGTTTCTATAAGATAATTTACCGCATGTTGAGACTGTATTTTGGTATGGAGTGGTTCAAAGACAGGTCCGTCAAGTCCTGATTCTCCATGCACATTGTCAGCGACAACTTGTTCACGCACCAGAGGAAGCGACATACCTTCATATACAGGGATCTCTAGTTCTAAATGCTCGCAGACATGCAGTGCGTTAACCGTTGTTTTGTTAAGGGTCTGGTTTCCGGCAACGGTGGTCAAAGCCAGCAGATCAATGGCGGGGTGATTGCCTGCGACCATAATGGCAATGGCGTCATCGTGACCAGGGTCACAGTCGATGATAATTTTTGTTTTTTTCATATTTTGCTCCTTTCAACATAAGTGGGTTTATGCTTTTGAGTATAAACCAAAAACATCTTGGTATGTTAGGAGAAATCTCCGAGTTTTGAGGTGATCATATTGAAACAAATTTTTGATAAAGAGGAAATCCGTCGTTGTCTTGCAGAATCGGATTTTGAAAGTTGCTTTTCATTTTCTATAAAAGAAGATGTCCGTCTGTATTTTGCAGATAAGGGGGACAATATTCTGAAAGAAGGAGAGAAATCCGATGGCTTTCTTTACTATATGGTTTCAGGGCGGGCAAAGTTGTTCTGCAGTCTGTCAAATGGGAAAACCTCTCTTTTGGATTTTTTACACAAGGACAGTTTTATCGGTGAGTTAGAACTTCTAAGTGTGCGGAAAACCACCATGGGAGTAAAAGCACTTTCCCCCTGCTTTTTGCTGGCAATGCCAATCGAGAAATATCGCAGTCGCCTATTATCTGATGCTTGCTTTCTGCAAATATTATGTATGACCCTAGCCAAAAAAGAGGAGAAGCGAATACATGCTATTTCAAGCACACAGGGGTTTCCCTTGGCAAACCGTCTTGCGCATTTTGTGCTTTTTGCTGCAATTGATGGAAGCTATACCGAACTCAACACCGATGCCAGCGCCTATTTGGGAGTATCCTATCGCCACTTGACTCAAGTACTTGGTGAATTTACACAATACGGCTATTTAAAAAGAGTGCAAGGTGGATATATCATCACAAATGAACAGGCGCTGAAACTGCTGGCCGATGAATTGAATGTGGAATAGATGTGGTTAAGCAAGCCTTTTAGCGACTCAAACTATAAAGATTAGTAGTGTAACTAAATTTCAAGCTATAAAAAAAGGACTGCATATCATAATTATGCAATCCTATTTTTTATCTAATACCAAATTAATTGTTTTTATAGTCTAAAAGTTGAAACATTTAATTGCAATTCTTCAGCTAACTTAGCTAAATCTTGTGATGAATTAGATACTTGTACCATGGCAGCAGCTTGTTCTTCAGATGCTGCACTTACTTCTTCACTAGATGCTGCTGTTTCTTCAGCAATTGATGCAATACTTTCCATAGCCTCATTTACAGATTGACTTCCTGAAACAATCTCCTGCACTTCAGCACTTACCTGCTGTACTTCACTAGTAATATCGTTGATATCATTAAAAATCATACCAAAATATTTTCCTGTTTCATTAACGGCTTTTACTCCTTCTAAAACTTCTTGAGTACTCACATCCATTACATCAACAATACTTTTTGTTTCACTTTGTATTCTAGAGATAAGCTCAGATATCTCTAAGGCAGAGACTGAAGATTGTTCTGCCAGTTTTCTGATTTCTTCTGCTACTACTGCAAAACCCCTTCCATCTTCTCCAGCACGGGCTGCTTCAATTGCTGCATTTAATGCCAATAGATTAGTTTGATCAGCAATACCTTGTATAACTTCTACTATTTCACCAATTTTAATAGATTCATTTCCTAATACTCTAACAACATCTGCAGACTCTTCTGTTACACGTTTTATTCGTTCAATTTTTTCCATCGCCTTTTTTGATTCATTTAGCCCACTAGTTGACTTTTCGGACACGTTTTGACTTGATATAGACACTGAGTTTGCATTCTCAGCGACATTTTGAATGCTTAATGCCATTTCACCAACAATCCTGCTAGCTTCGGTAGAATCCATGGCTTGTTTACTTGCTCCTATGGCTAGTTGATTAATGGTACTTGCGACTTCTTCAGTTGCAGCAGTAGTTTCTTCAGAAGAAGCAGAGAGCTCTTGACTAGAAGCTGCAACCTGTTGAGACGCATCCAATACATTACTTATTACAGATCTCAAGCCTTCGGTCATAGTATTAAATGATGTGGCCAACTCTCCTATTTCATCATTATTTTTTATTAACAAGGGCTTAACTGATAAATCTCCATCTGCTATCCTTTTGGCAGTATTTGACATTTGGGCTATAGGTATGGCAATTACTCTAGAGAGAGAAAATGCAATTCCAATTCCTCCTAATATACTAAGGAAAAGAAGTAATATAGATGATTTTGTAGTTCTAGCAAATACTTTATCAACATTATTATAAGCTTGTAGTGCTTGCTTGTCTTTTAAATTAACAAGTGCCTCAATTTCTACTTCTATTTTATCAGAAATAATACGATTGTTTATGGCTTGAGTATAGGCTTGTGTATCATCTCCTCTTGAAACTATATCGATAATCTTTTCTTCATTGGGCTTTAGCTCTTCCCATAGTATTGATATTTCATCAAATTTTTCTCTAGCTTCATCTACAACTATTGTCTTATTGAAGTCTTCTAAACTTTGTTCGAACTGTTCAAATAACAACTTCATATTATCAGCGTGCCTTACTTCTTCTGCATCAGTTGTCGATAAAATCATATTGTTTCTAGCACGTCCTAAAGAGATTAGATTAACTTGTGTATCCTTTATGTACTCAATACCTTTAAGATGCATATTGTATAATGTATTTACATCATCATTAATCTTTGCAAGGTTATAGATACTAAATCCACTAAGAATAGCAATTAGAATGATTAAACTACTAAATCCAAGCAATAATTTTTTTCTTACTGTTAACTTCATAAATACTCCTCCTTTTAAAATTTCTTAATACAGGTCTTTCCCGTTTATTTCAAGCTTCTTATCATATACATATTAGTTGAATGACAACCTTATGTCAAGTTTTAACATAAGGTTTTAAAGACCAGATAAATGAAAAGAGTTATCTCAATACAACAATTAGTATAATAAATATTTAGAAAAAGTACGTAAATACCAGGATATGAATTTACGCTAAGGATAATAGTAGAATAGACATAGACAAATGTGGCTTTATTTGCTATATTGGAACTACATTAAACTACAAGACAAGGGAGGAAAAGAGAAAAAAATGAGTAAGAAGAAAATTAACCTTATAGGATTTATACTTTTTTTTATTTTGGGGGTTTTTATTGGTCTATTAAGACCATTTCAGCCTGAATTAAGCTCACAGGGTAACTTTATTCTAATGATGCTTATAATAACAATTGGGCTTTGGATTTTTAAACCTAGAGAGATTCCATTTTCAATTAGTAGTGGTTTATTTATGGCTTCTTTATTAGCTTTGAAAGTACCTGCTAATATTGTTTTTGCCGGTTTTTCAGGAAACGCTGTATGGACCTTGATATCAGCTTTATTTTTTGGTTTTGTACTGGCTAAAACAGGTTTAGGTAAACGTATTGCCTACTTTGGTATTAAGAATACCAGACTATCCTATGCAGGCCTTTTAACCATGTGGGCTATAATAGGTGTAGTTCTTTCAATATTAACACCTTCCATTACGGTTAGAGTTGTAATTGTTATACCTATCGCCTTAAACTGTGTTAATATTTGCAAACTACCTAAAGGATCCAAAGGCAGATCATTGGTACTGCTCACAGCCTGGGCTATGGCTCTTATTCCTGGAACAGGGTGGTTAACAGGATCATTGGTTGGGCCTATACTTTCAGGGTTTTTTGCATCTACCCCAGGACTTGGGGCAATTGAATTTAGTGATTGGGCAAAAGTATCCCTACTACCAATGACTATAATCAGTTTTCTTACAGTTGTAGGTGGTTACATAGTACTAAGACCTTCCGAGCCTCTTAATTTATCTAGAGATGTTTTTATTGAAGAATATAAAAAATTGGGAGCAATGAGCAACGAGGAGAAAATTACTGTAGCTATACTAGTTGGTACTTTTACCATGTTTGTTACTAATTCCTGGCATGGCATTCCTGATGCTGCAACATGCCTTACTGCCTGGTTTTTATTATCACTAGCTGGAATTATCAAAGGTAATGAAGTAAGCACAGGAATAAACTGGGATTTAGTTATTTTTGTTGGTACTGGTATGGGTTTTGGTGCAATTTTTGAATATTCCGGAGTATCAAAATGGATGTCTTCAATTCTAGTAGATGCACTTAAACCAATAGCTGGTAGCCCGTGGGTATTTGTTTATGTTGTATTGATACTAATGTTCATTTGGAGATTTGTTGATATTGCTGTATTTGTTCCTACTAAGGCAATTATAGTAGCTATTCTTCCTCAGGTTTCAGAAGCTTATGGGATTCATCCTTTAGTTTGGGTACCTCTTTTATGTATTGCTGTGAATTCTTTTTTTCTTAGCTATCAGAATATGTTTGCTCTAGTTGCAGAAGCAAATATGGCAGGAGAAGGTTGGACACCTAAGCATTTAGCCCAATATGGAACAGTCTACTTTGTGGCAAGTATGATCACTATGCTTGTTGCGATCCCATATTGGATTTCAATTGGTATGTTTGGATAAAGAAAACTTACTTCAAATGGAGTCAACTCTCCAACTGAAGTAAGTTTTTTTATCAAAATATTATGTTATAATGTCAATAACTATATTGACAGAAATGTCCAAATTATATAGACTTATCTTTATACAAAGAGGAGTATTGATGACTGTTTTGTTCCCCTAGATAATAAGTTTAGGGAATATTTTTTAAGGAGGACTACTACTAATGGATAAGGCAAGAATTGAAAAGGCTGTTAGAGAAATACTTTATGCAATAGGTGAAGATCCAGATAGGGAAGGATTATTAGATACACCAAACAGGGTGGCAAGAATGTATGAAGAAATTTTTTCAGGACTAAATGAGGATCCAAAAAAACATTTAGAAGTATATTTCCAAGAAGAACAATATGAGGAATTAGTTTTAATTAAGGATATTCCATTTCATTCCGTTTGTGAGCATCATTTGGTACCTTTTTTTGGTAAAGCCCATATAGGATATTTACCTAAGGAAGGTAGATTAACAGGACTTAGCAAATTAGCTAGAGTAGTAGATTCTGTTTCCAAAAAGCCTCAACTTCAAGAGAGACTTACAGCTACTATAGCCAATGTAATAACAGAAAAGCTTGATCCTTATGGAGTTATTGTGGTTATAGAAGCTGAACATATGTGTATGACAATGAGAGGCGTTAAAAAGCCAGGTTCTAAGACTATAACTTCTGCTATAAGAGGAGTGTTTACATCTGATTCTAAATCTAGAGCAGAAGTATTATCAATGATAAACAAATAATCATAGACATCAGGAGGAAATATGAAAAAGATAAAATATGAAATAAAAACTATTAAATTTCTAGATAAAAGTTTAAGCTTTGGTGAGAGAACTCATATTATGGGGATATTAAATGTAACTCCAGATTCATTTTCAGATGGTGGTGATTTTGTTGATATAGATAATGCAATTAATCATGCCAAAGAGATGATTGCTTTAGGAGCTGATATCATAGATATTGGCGGGGAATCTTCCAGACCAGGTCACCAAAACATCACTACAGAAGAAGAGAAAAATCGAGTGATTTCAGTTATTAAAAGATTATCAGCTGAGACAGATGCGATAATATCTTTAGATACTATAAGGGCAGAAGTTGCTGAGGAAGGCTTAAAGAATGGAGCACATATAATCAATGATATATGGGGATTACAAAGAGATTTAAATATGGCAAAGGTAGTTGCAAAGTATAAGGTACCAGTAGTAATTATGCACAATCAAGATGGAACTGATTATAAGAACATGGTTGAAGATATAAAAGAATTTTTTAAGAAGTCTATAGATATTGCCAAAGAGGCTGGAATTAAAGATGATATGATAATATTAGACCCCGGCATTGGATTTGGGAAGACCCCTGAACAAAATATTGAATTAATGAGCCAACTAGATGAATTGAAATCATTAGGATACCCAATTTTACTTGGCACATCAAGAAAATCCATGATAGGTAAAGTTCTAGACTTGCCACCAAAAGAGAGAATGGAAGGAACATTAGCAACTACTGTATTGGGCATAGCTCAAGGGGTAGATATAGTTAGAGTCCATGATGTAGGGGAAAACTTAAGAGCTGCAAAAGTTACTGATGCAATAATTAGGGGTAAATAGTATGGACAAAATTATTATGGAGAATATGGTTTTCTATGGTTATCATGGTGTATTACAAGAAGAAAAAGTTCTAGGTCAAAAATTTTATATAGATGTCCAGTTGTATTTAGATCTAAAACAAGCAGGTCAAACTGATGATTTAAATCATACTGTTAGTTATGCAAGTGTCTATGAAACTATAGCAAGTATTATGACCAAAGAAAAGTTTGATTTATTAGAAGCACTAGCTAATAAGATTTGTGGTCAAATCTTATTAGCTTTTGAAAAGGTGGAAACTGTTAGACTAATGATTAAAAAGCCTAGTGCACCTGTAGCAGGTAATTTTGATTATTTTGCAGTACAGATCAAAAGGAGTAGAAAGGATTATGAATAAAGTATATCTTGGGCTGGGAAGTAATATTGGCGATAGTAAAAGAAATATTGAATCAGCCCTATTGTTGTTGAGTAAAAAAGTAAATATACTGAATAAATCTTCCTATTATGAAACAGAGCCTGTAGGATTTAAAGATCAACCTTGGTTTTTAAATATGGTAATTGAAGGTGAAACAAGTTTAAATCCTAGAGAACTATTAGATTTTACTCAAAGTATTGAAAGAGACATGAAAAGAGTCAAAACTATTGTTAACGGTCCAAGAATCATAGATGTAGATATATTGATATATGGTGATATTAAGATGGAATCAGAAAACCTCATTATACCTCATCCTCGTATGCATGAAAGGGCATTTGTAATGGTGCCAATGTTTGAATTAGCCCCTAAACTTGTAATTAATAATATACCTATCGGAGATATAATGAAAAACTTTAAAGGTGAGGAAATCAGGAAGGTGGTAGATTGATGGATAGAATTAATTGTCTTTTAGAAGATGCAGAATTCCTGATGTTTTTAAAGAAAAATGAAGAATTGGAAGTGGAGAGGGTTTTTTGTCACCATGATATTACTCACTTTCTTGATGTTTGTAGAATAGCTATGATAATTAATTGTGAAAGAGAACTTAATATAGATAAAGAACTAATATATGCAGCAGGTTTACTTCATGATATTGGTAGATGGGTAGAATATACTACAGGAAAAGACCATGCTATAGCAAGTGCGCAATTAGCAGAGGCTATTCTTAAGAGATGTCAATTTACTGATATTGAAATTAAAGAGATTACTTTAGCTATAATTTCTCATAGAGATAAAGAACATATAACAGATTTGAGCAGCCTATTATACGAAGCAGATAAAGCATCTAGGCCATGCTTTAATTGTAATGCTAAGAATAAATGCAAGAGATTTTTAAATGGAGAAATTTATTATTTAAAATATTGATTGATTTATTAGATTTTAGAAAGAAAAGAAAGATTTATTGTAGCTATGATTTTTAACATTAAATAATATACAGATATCAACTGATGGTAAATTTAATTCGGAAACTAAAAGGCTTAAACTAGATAAGAAACTTTTTTTATCTAGTTTAAGCCTTTTTTATTGCAGAATAAGAATTTAGAAACTAAACTCTTATAATACTGAACTTGTATGTGAGATATAGTGTTATGTTTGTTTGTTTATACAAGGGTATAAAGCTTTGACAATATTCTGAAAAAAGTATATAATTTCTATAAGATAATACGAATAAGGTAAATAATCACAAGTGAAGAAAGTGAAAAATGGGGAATAAATGATAAACAGATAATATTATTAAAAGATATAATATAAAAATTATAGGAGGGATTATATTGGAAAGAACATTTATAATGATTAAACCTGATGGAATACAAAGAAGAATTATGGGGGAAGTTATATCTAGAATAGAAAATAAGGGCTTTAAAATACTACGAGCTAAATTATTTAAACCAAGTAAAAGCTTAATTGAAGAACATTATCAAGAACATAGAGAAAAAGAATTTTTTCATGAATTAATAGACTATATATCAGGAGAATCGGTTATGATAATGGAGGTAGAAGGAGAATCTGCTGTTGAAGTAATGCGTCTTATGATAGGAAATAAGGATCCAAAGCTTGCAGCTCCAGGTACTATAAGAGGTGACTTTTCTAATGAAAAGACTCAAAATGTAATCCACGGTTCTGATTCGATAGAAAATGCAAATAGAGAAATAAGTTTATGGTTTTAACATATTCTTTGAATTTATAAATATAGATTTAACTTACGTTGATATATAATTATAATGGGTATATAGTTCACTGGAGGAGATAAATATGTCATCTCCAGTTTAAGAAGTACACAAATAAAATTATAGTAGTTAAAATATTTTTAAATATAGGGGGGATACTTTGTGAAACTTGGGTTTATAGTTAATCCTATTGCAGGCATGGGTGGTAAAGTAGGACTTAAGGGGACTGATGGACCAGAGATTTTAGAACAGGCTCGTAGCTTGGGAGCGATACCTGAATCTCCAAATAAAGCAAAGAAGGCTTTGGAGAGTTTATTGCCTCTTAAAGATAAATTACAAATATTTACCTATCCAGGAAATATGGGTGAAAAAGAGGCTATTGAAGTTGGGTTTAATCCAATAGTTATTGGTCAAATAGGAGATCAACTCAAGCCTGAAAATACGGAAGAAGCTGCAAGGAAAATGGTTCAAGAGGGAGTAGATTTAATCCTTTTTGCAGGTGGAGATGGAACTGCACGAAACATCTTTAATGCCGTTGGTACAAGTGTACCAGTTATAGGTATACCTGCAGGAGTTAAAATTCATTCAGGGGTATATGCAAACTATCCTAAAGCCGCGGGAGATGTAGCTCTTAATTATCTTCAAGATGATGAGAAAAAAACAAAAGAAGCAGAGGTAATGGATATAGATGAAGAAGCTTTTAGAAAAGGTGAAGTAACAGCAAGACTATATGGATATGTTAAAATTCCATTAGAAGAAGATTTAGTACAAAACACTAAGTCTGGAGCATTAGGATCAGAAGAAGATGCATTAGAAGGAATTTCTAATGCGATTATTGAAGAAATGGAGCCAGAAGTATTTTATATAATGGGATCTGGTACGTCCATAAGAGCCATTATGGAAAAATTAAACCTACCTAATACTCTTTTAGGAATAGATATTATAAAAAATAAGCAGCTAGTGGCAAGTGATGTAAATGAAAATCAAATTTTAGATATAATTGGAGATAATAGTGCTAAAATAATAGTTACTGTTATTGGAGGTCAAGGTTATATATTTGGAAGAGGTAACCAACAAATAAGTGCTGAGGTTATTAAGAGAGTAGGAAAAGACAATATACGTGTTGTTGCTTCTAAAAATAAACTTCTATCTTTAGATAGGAGACCACTTTTAGTAGATACAGGAAATGAAGAAGTAAATAGTATGCTTAGTGGGTATATTAGAGTATTAACCAGTTATCAGATAGAGTCTTTTGAGAAAGTAAAAGGATTATAATTTAATATTTTTAATAGCATACAAAGCCTTCAAATTAAAATGATATGCTCCACTTGTAGTAGACAGTTAAAATAATAAAAACTGTTTATGACAAGTAGGAGCATATTTTTATTATCTACATAAGTTGTCAAAAAAATATAATGATTTGTAGTATAATAAAAGGATTGGATAGTAAAATAAAAATAAGATTTTACGAGGTGGTGAAGATATGCATAATATCACTAAAACACAAATGATAAATAGAGTAAATATAAGTACGACTTATTTTAAAGGAAATGACTATTATAAACAGGGTAATGTGAAAAATATTAGAACTAATCCCAATCATGATTATTTTGTTGCAAATATATATGGAAGTGAAGTTTATCATACAGAAGCAAAATTTGATGTTGATGGATATATACAAATGACAAAATGTAATTGTAAGGCGTATACAAAATATAGTGGAGATTGCAAACATATTGTAGCTTTATTACTTTTTATAAAGAACCTCCAAAAACAAAAGGAAAAAACAGAGGGAAGTATAAAAAACATTCTTCAATTCTATGAAGAAGTGGCAGAAGAAGATAAGAAAGAAGTAAATTTGGAGGTAAATTATGAATGGAGAGAGTATGGTTCAAATATAAACTTTAGAATAGGGGAAGAAAGACTATATGTAGTGAAAAAACTAAGTGAGTTTATTTCACAAGTAAGTTATGATGAGGTAATAGAATTTGGTCAAAAATTTACTTTTGATCCACAAGTTCACTGTTTTAATGCTAAAGACTTAGAATTAATAGATTTTTTGACTATATTGTATGAAAACTATGATATGAATAGCGGAAGTAACTATGGTAGTAGATATGAAAGAACATTTAATGGGAAAAATATGGCACTAAGTGCTAAATCACTTGAAAAGTTTTTTAATTTAATGATAGATCGAAATTTTAATATTGATATAAATGGTTATAGACTTAACAATGCTACAGTGATTGAAGAAAAGATAGATTTAAAGTTTAAAATAGAAGAAGAAGGTAAAGATTTATTAGTAAGTTTAATAGATGAAGAAACATTCATTCCGCTTAGTGATGACTGTAGATATATTTTCTATAAGGATAATGTATATAAAATCCCTATAAATCAATCAAGATTTATAAGACCAATAATAAATGAAATAAAAGACAAGGATATAAAAACTATTAGAGTGGAAGAAGATTTAAAGGAAGTTTTTGTATCTGAAGTTCTTTTAAATATAAAGAAACATACAAAGCTTGAAATAGATGAAAAGGTTAAAGATTCCATTTATAGTGAAAATCTTGAAAGCCTTATCTACTTTGATAGAAAAGGTGAAGTTATTAATGGAAAAGTAGAATTTAACTATGGTGGTATAAAGATAAACCCATTTTCTTCAAAGAAAAAACAAGAAATTAATGAAGGACAAATTCTTTTAAGAGATATGGAAAAGGAAAGAAAGATTTTAGGTTTACTAGAACAAGGAGACTTTAAGGTAGAAGATGGAGGATTTTATTTAGAGGATGAAGAGAAAATATTTGATTTTATAAACAACGTTATACCTAAACTCCAACATTACTCTGAAGTTTACTACACGGATAGCTTTAGAGATATACAACTAATAGGAGGAGATAGTTTTTCAGGAGTTTTTAAGATAGATAGTGGTTTAGATATGTTAGAGTTTGACTTTAATATAGAAGGGATAGATATGTTAGAACTAGGAAATGTATTTCATGCTTTAAGAGAAAAAAAGAAATATTATAAGCTTAAGAATGGAGCTTTTTTGTCTTTAGAAAACAAGGATTTAAATAATGTGTTTGAAATGATGGATTATTTGGATGTGGATGTAAAAGAATTTAACAATGGAAAGCTAGAACTTCCAAAATATAGAACAATGTATTTAGATAAGTTTTTAGAAGATAGAGATATAGGATTTATAAAGAAAAATGCTAATTTTAAAAAGCTTGTAATGGATATAAAAGAACCAGATGATATAGAATATAGATTACCCAAAAAATTAAATGCAGAATTAAGGGACTATCAAAAAAATGGATTTAAATGGATCAAATCACTTTCAAACTATGGATTTGGAGGAATATTAGCAGATGAAATGGGACTTGGCAAGACAGTACAGATGATATGCTTTCTAATGTCTGAGAAGGAAGAAAAAGGGCAAGGGGTAAGTTTGATTGTAGTGCCTACATCTCTGGTATATAATTGGGAGGACGAGGTAAATAAATTTGCACCAGATTTAAGTACAATTATAATAGCAGGGATGAAATCAGATAGAATAAATCTCATCAAGACTTGTAGTAGATATGATATAGTAATTACATCTTATCCACTTATAAGAAAAGACATAGATGATTATAAAGATATAGATTTTAGATATCTTATATTAGATGAAGCTCAACATATAAAAAACAAAGGTTCACTGAGTGCCAAATCTGTTAAAAAGATAAAGGCTAAAAACTACTTTGCATTAACGGGAACACCGATGGAGAATTCTCTTTCAGAATTATGGTCAATATTTGATTTTTTAATGCCTGGATATCTTTTAAATAGTAAGAAGTTTACTGAGAAGTTTGAAAAGCCAATTGTAAAAGAAAATGACAGTAAAAAACTAAGAGAATTAAATAATTATATTAAACCATTTATACTTAGAAGGCTTAAAAAAGAAGTACTAAAAGAACTCCCAGATAAAATTGAGCAAAAGATATTGGTAGATATGACGGATGAACAAAAGAAGATGTATCTGGCTTATCTTCAAGCTATAAAAGGAGATTTGGGGGAAGAGATAAATGAAAAAGGATACAATAAAAGTCATATAAAGATTCTTGCAGGTCTTACTAGACTAAGGCAACTCAGTTGCGATCCAAGTGTATTTTTAGAAGAGTATAATGGTGGGAGTGGGAAATTAGATTTTTTAGAAGAAATAGTATCTGAGGCAGTTTCTGGTGGACACAGAATTTTAATATTTTCCCAGTTTACAACTATGCTAAGTGAAATAAGAAAAAGATTAGAGAAAATAAATATAGATATGATGTATTTAGATGGTAAAACCTCAATGGAAGATAGGGGAAAACTTGTAAAACAGTTCAACAAAGGACAATCAGATGTATTTTTAATATCTTTAAAGGCTGGTGGTACAGGATTAAACCTTACCTCAGCTGATATGGTAATACATTTTGATCCATGGTGGAATCCAGCAGTGGAAGATCAAGCAACAGATAGAGCACACAGAATAGGGCAGGAAAATAAAGTGCAAGTAATTAAGTTAATTACAAAAGGAACGATAGAAGAAAAAATATTTAAACTTCAAGAAAAGAAAAAAGAGATGATAGATAAAGTAATAAGAGAAGGTGAAACTCTTATATCTAAATTAAGTGAAGAAGAAATAATGTCATTATTTGACGTCTAAAATTAAATTACAATTTGATATTTTTATGAGAGATCTATAGAAGAATAATAAAAAAGGTGGAGAAGATTTAAAAATCTTCTCCACCTTTTTTATTAAAGTGCTTATGAAAATCATAGTTATAAAAATATAAAGATTATAACAACTTAATAAGTGATTCTAAATCTTCACATAAAACCTTAGCTAATTCAAAATTATTATCTTTTAATGATAAAGCTATTTTTATTTCAAGTGACTTTTTCTTTTGTTCAATTTCTAAATAGTCTTTATCAAAATGACTAGCATAAATCATCTTTCTAAACTTTCGCATACTCATTTTTCGAATTGTCTTATCTTCAATGATTAAAACATAATCCATACAGTTTACTATAGAATAGAAATCATGAGAAATCATTAAAATAGCACCGTTATAGTTTTCTATCGCTTTCTCTAGGGCTATTTGTGAGTAGGTGTCTAAGTGACTTGTAGGTTCATCAAGAAGCAACATGTTTGCCTTGCTAATTGATAGTTTGGCTAATTGAAGGATATTTTTTTCGCCACCAGATAAAGAACCTATCTTTTGATTAACGATTTCTTCATCAAAACCATGACTTAAAATACAGGATATAATATCACCAGAAGTTTTAAACCCAGCATCAAAGAACTCTTCAAGTATAGTGTTGGAATCATTTAACATTTCATCTTGAACTTGAGATAAATAAGCCATTTTAATATCTTCATTGACTTTAATAGAATTATTATTATTTTGAAAGATTTCTCGTAGTAAAGTAGTTTTCCCAGTACCATTTGGACCGATAAGGACTACTTTATCCGTAGATTTAATTTCAAAGTTAATATTTTCTAGTAAAACATCATCAAAAGCAAGACTATAGTCACTTACCTTTAAGGCTATAGCCTCTTCTATGACCTCATCTGTAGATAAATGTATATTTGGCTGATTGATATATACAAAGGGTGCTTTAATTCTACGCATTTTTAATCGTTCTTGAATTTTAACTCTAGAATTTACATGTTGACCTATAGAAGCTTCAGCATTTTCTGCGGCTGCTGCTCTAAATCTATCGATTAAAAGATCATTTCTTTTAATTTCTTCAGTATCAGCATGAGCTAACTCTTGTAATTCAATTTTGTTTTGAAGTAGTGAGAAGTTATAATCTATATATCTTCCATCAAATTCCTGGAGCTCCATGTTTTCAAGATGGAGAATCTTATTAAAACAATGATTCAGGAGATATCTATTATGTGTAATAATTAGCAATGTTCCTTTGTATGAGTTAATTAGATTTTTAAGAGCATTGAGATTTTCAAAATCTAAAAATACATCAGGTTCATCCATAATCATTAAATCTGGTGTACTTAGCATTTCTTTAATAACTTGAATAAGTTTGAATTCGCCACCACTAAGTTCAGTTACCATCAAATCTTTATGCTTGATTAAATTTGCTAAATTTAATTTCTTATTAATTCTACTTTCAAAATCATTACCACCAAGTGCATCAAATGCATCTGAAATTTCTTGATACTTTTCTAGCAAGTGATCGATATCTGAAGATGTTTCCATTTGGGAACAAATAGATATTAATTCATTTTGGAGCTCAATACATTCTTCTCCAATGTATTGAAATACTGTAAGTTTTTTTGTTTTATCCATTTTATAAAATTGGCTTACATAACCAATTTTACAATCAGGGGCTATTTCTAACTTGCCATCAAACATATATCTTTCTGGATCCATAATCAAATCTATTAATGTACTTTTTCCACTTCCACTTATTCCTATAAAAGCACAGTGCACTCCATCTTCTAATGTGAATGAAATTTTATTATATAGATCCTTTTGGGGAAACGAGTAGGATAAATTATCAACTTTTATCATATTATCACCTTTCTTTAAGCATAGAAGCTAATCCAAGTCCAATAGTAGCGGCTATGGCTGATATAATAAATGTAGTTGAATATGTTCCTGCAATCCTCTTTATTAAAATCCCTGTAAGTGCTGCCAGACCATAAGCTTGGTAGATAACTCCGTAGTTAGAACCATATCTAAAAGATCCAAACTCTTGATTTGTAAAAACAGGGAAAAGGGATAAGAATCCACCATATCCAACCGCTACACCACCAATACTTAAGTAAAACATTAGAGTGTTTTCTGTAAGTAAACTAAGTCCTAGAAGTGATGCTATTGTAATAACAAATATAATCTTTAAAACTTTTAAAGTGCCGAATTTATCAGATAGCGTACCAGAAACTAATCTACTACCTGCGTTAGATACGGCAAGAACTGTAATTAGTCCTGCGGCAACTGAAGCTTCAAGTCCAGCTACTTCCATTCCAATATCTTTTGCAGCTCCTAAAACTAAAAGACCAGGAATTACTGCCAACCAGTACATAACCCATGTAATTTTGAATTTTGATGTTTTCATCATTTCAGAAGTAGTATAATCATCTACGCCTTTTTCTAATGATTTTTTTTCATAACTTTCAGGATTGTTTGTAAATATTGCACCTGTTAAAATTAATATCATAGAAATTATGCCAAGTTTAAGAAAAGCTCCAGATACATCAGTAGTTTCTAAAAAGCCAGAAATAACTTCTTTAAAAATAATACTACCACCACCAAATATTGCTACTGATAAACCAGTTATAGTACCTTTGTTATTAGGGAACCATTTGATAAGTGTTGACAAAGGACATACATATACAAAGCCAACTCCTGCTCCAGCTATAACCCCATAAGTTAAGTATAACATAGCAGCTGAAGTAACAAATGATGATAATATAAGTCCACCACCATATAAAACTCCTCCAATTATTAGTGCGATTCTAGGACCTCTTTTATCAACAATTCTCCCAGAAAGTAGTGTACTAAAAGCAAATATAAATTGTGCTAGAGCATAAGGAAAGAAAGTAGCATCACCACTCCACCCTCGTTCAGTCTGTAAAGCAGTACCAAAGATACTCCATGCATAAAGTCCAGCAATAGTAATTTGTGCAAGTAATGCTCCAATTAGTACAATGTATTTATTCTTAACAGTAAACATAATCAAATGCTCCTTTTCATAATTATTTTAAACTAAATATTAACCAATAATTAAGTATATCCTTTGGAGTAACTCAAGGTCAATGTTTTTTTATACTTCTCTTCATTTTTAGAGATATTAATTCTTACTATCAATTAATCATAAAACATGTTGTCAATACGAAAAAAGCCTGTTATAATTGTATCTATGGTAATCCTCAGTGGTTACTAATGTTTAAAATTGGGGAATTTGGTTATTAATAAATTTATCTAAAAGGAGAGTACTATCATGAACAGTTATAATGCAGTATTAGCAAGAAATACGGAAAATGCTCCAAAAGGTACGGGTCTATATTCACAAACTGTAGCTTTCTCTCATTACAATAATCTTTCAGCTCAATTACCTATTGATCCAAAATCTGGTAAATTAGTAGCTGGTGGTGTAAAAGAGCAGGCTGAACAGTGCTTAAAAAACATCAAGGCAATTGTAGAAAGTATCGACCACGTTATGAGTGATGTTGTTAGAATCACTGTATTTGTTAAAGATATCCAAGATGTTGATGTTGTGAACGAAGTTTATAAAACATTTTTTCCAACATATGTTCCTGCACAGACAGTAGTAGCAGTAGCAGCTTTACCTATGGATGCTTTAGTGCAAATAGAAGCACTTATTTCAAACGGTGAAGGTACAATTCCAAACGCACCACAAGCAGGCGACCTTATAAAACTTACTAATAACACAGTAAATGCGCCAACATGTCCTCTATCTACACAAACAGTATCTTTTTCTCATTATAATAATCTTTCAGCTCAATTACCTATCGATCCAAAAACTGGTAGAGTGGTAGAGGGTGGAGTAAAAGAGCAGACTGCACAGTGCTTAAAGAATGTCAAGGCAATTTTAGAAAGTATAGACGTTCCTTTGGATGATATTGTTAAAATTAATATCTTCCTTAAAGACCTTTCAGATATTGAAGCAGTAAATGAAGTTTATACAACATTTTTCCCAGATTCTGGTATTGCTAGAGCGGCAGCTTATTTCCCTGCACGTACAGTAGTTTCAGCTTCAGCTTTACCTATGAATTCTTTAGTACAAATTGAAGCAGTAGTATCACACGGAGATGGTACACCTCCACAAGCTGTTGAAGACAGACATGGACTTATTATTGAAGCAAATAATACGGAAAATGCACCAAAATGTCCTCTATCTACGCAAACTGTAACTTTCTCTCATTACAATCATCTTTCAGCTCAATTACCTTTAGACGCAAAAACTGGTAAAATGGTAGCTGGTGGTGTAAAAGAGCAGACTGAACAGTGCTTAAAAAATATCAAGGCAATTGTAGAAAGTATCGACCACGTTATGGATGATATTGTTAAAGTAAATATCTTCCTTAAAAATATCGAAGATATGGATGCTGTAGATGAAGTTTACAAAACATTCTTCCAAAACGGTATCCCTGCAAGAAGAACAGTTGGAGTATCAGCTTTACTTGAAGATGCTTTAATTCAAATTGATGCAGTTGTATCTAACGCTGAAGGAACACCTCCAATAGTATAATAAGAATTTATTTTTAAATATAAGAACTATCAAAGTTACTTGTATAAAAAGAGACTATCTTAAAGTAAACTTGAACTTATAGAACTGACACTAGCAACAAGTGTCTATTTTATAAGTTCTTTTTTATATAAAAATAAAGTAACTTTTTATAAAGTATATATTTTGTTGTTCTGGTTCTATTTTGGGTATTATTATTATATAGATTATAGGACTTAAAAAGGGGGCATTATTGTGTACATTAAAGATATTATGACTAAAGATGTAATAACAGTACATGAAGAAGATACAGTTGAAAAATGTGCAAATTTACTTATTACACATGACTTAAGTGGTATACCTGTTGTAGATGACAAAGGCAAGGTTAAAGGAATAGTTACAGAAGGAGATCTTATAAGGCGTGCTTCTAGGATAGAAGGACCACCAGTTTTAGAAGTATTAGGAGGATTATTTTATCTAGAGAGTCCAAAAAAGTTTATTGATAAGTTAAAAAAGTCTATGGGAAGTATAGCCAGGGAGATTATGACTGAAAATGTAATAACTGTTGGGCCAGATAAAGAAATAGAAGATGCAGCAACTTTATTAGTTCAAGAAAAGATTAAAAGACTCCCTGTTGTAGATAAAGAAGGAAATCTTATAGGTATTGTTTCAAGAAAAGATATTATGAATTATTTATTTAATCCAGATTATTTAAAATAGGACTTTTCTCTAAAAGAAAGTCATAACAAAATTTAGATGATAAAAAATGAGGACAATTTAATATTTAAACAAAAACAGATGTAAGTAAAAAACTCATCTGTTTTTTTGTTTTTAAAATAAAATAAAACAAATATTAAAAAGATTGTTAATTTTTTAATATTTGTTTTATTTTGTGAAAAAGTATAGTATAATTTACGCATATATGAATATTTAAAAAATACTCAATATTCATACATAAGTTATTATACGAAAAAATTTATTTACTTAAATGGGAGAATAAAATATGAAGGGGGAAGTATTAATGAGTAGACTTAGTATCATTACAAGAGATAGAGCACAACAAACTATTGAAATTCTTTATAAAGACTTAGAAAGACGAATTGTAGCAAGTCCACCAGGACTATGTCCTATAGACTTAACATCATCATTTTTAAAGATGTGCCATGCACAAACTTGTGGAAAATGTGTTCCGTGTAGAGTTGGTTTAGGTCAAATGATAACATTGTTAGAAAACGTATTAGATGGTAAAGCTGATTTAACCACAATAGATCTTATTGAAAAAACAGCAAGATCTATCTACTATTCAGCGGATTGCGCAATAGGCTATGAGGCAGCAAATATGGTTTTAAAGGGAATTGAAGGTTTTAGAGAGGACTTTGAAGAACATGTATTGCGTGGTAGATGCAAATCTGAACTAGATCAAACGGTTCCTTGTGTATCTCTTTGTCCAGCTGGGGTAGATGTGCCAGGTTACGTTGCATTGGTATCAGAGGGCAGATATAGTGATGCGGTTAGGCTGATTAGAAAAGATAATCCTATGCCTGTTGTATGTGCGTTAATTTGTGAACATCCTTGTGAAACTAGATGTAGAAGAAATATGATTGATGATGCTATTAATATAAAAGGTTTAAAACGTTTTGCAGTAGACCATGCAGGGGAAGTTCCAGTTCCTAAAAGTGCACCTTCTACAGGGAAAAAGGTAGCTATTATAGGTGCAGGACCAAGTGGATTAAGCGCTGCATATTATTTGTCTTTAATGGGTCATGAGGTAGAGATATTTGAACAGAGAAGACATTTAGGTGGGATGTTAAGATATGGAATACCTAATTATAGACTTCCTAGAGAAACACTACAAAAAGAAATCGATACAATGCTATCTAATGGAATTAAAGTTCATAAAGAGGTTTCTATAGGTAAAGATATATCACTTGAAGAACTTAAATCAAAATTTGATGCAGTTTATATATCTATTGGAGCTCATACTGACAAGAAAATAAATATTGGAGATGGAGAAACAAAAGGAATCATTTCAGCTGTTGAAGTACTTAGAAAGACTGGAGACCATCAACCTCTTAATTTTGAAGGTAAGAACATTGTAGTTATAGGTGGAGGAAATGTAGCAATGGATGTTGCACGCTCTTCCGTTAGATTTGGCGCTAAAACAGTAAGTGTTGTATATCGTAGACGTAAAATAGATATGACAGCTCTAGAAGATGAAGTAGAGGGAGCTATAGCTGAAGGCTGTGAAATATTAGATTTACACACCCCTGTAAAAATTGAAAAAGATGAAAACAATAATATAAAAGCTCTATGGATACAACCTCAAATAATTGGAAAAATACCTTATGATAGACCAGTTCCTGTAGATGCTGCTATAGAACCTAGAAGAATCGAATGTGATATATTAATTACTGCGGTAGGTCAAGGGGTAGAATCTAAGGATTTTGAAAAAGATGGTATTCCTGTAACACAAGGAGTAATTGATGCATTAAATTGGAGTGGTGTAAAAGATGTACCAGGAGTTTACGCAGGTGGAGACTGTGTATCTGGCCCAGCAACTGTAATAATGGCAATAGCAGCAGGGAAAGTAGCAGCTGCAAATATAGATGAATATCTAGGTTTCCACCATATTATAGAGTCAGATGTAGATGTGCCAGAGCCTGTACTATGGGATAGAATAGCTTGTGGTCGTGTAAATTTAAGGGAAAGAGATGCTCTAGATAGAATCGAAGATTTTGATTTAATAGAACTAGGTATGACTGAAGAGGAAGCTAAACAAGAATCAAATAGATGTTTAAGATGTGATCATTTTGGACTGGGAGCACTTAAAGGAGGGAGGACTGTAAGATGGTAAATTTAATTATTGATAATAAAGAGATAAGTGTGCCTGAACACACAACTATCCTTGATGCAGCAGTACAAAATGGAATACTTATTCCAAATCTTTGTTATTTAAAAGATTTAAATGAGATTGGTGCCTGCAGAGTTTGTTTGGTCGAAGTAGAGGGAACTAGTAGACTTATCACATCTTGTAATAATACAGTAAAAGAAGGAATAGTAATCCATACAAATAGTCCAAAGGTAAGAGAGGCAAGACAAACAAATGTCGAGTTAATTCTCTCTCAACATGATGCAACATGTGCTGTATGTGTTAGAAGTGGAAATTGTGGACTACAAACAGTGTCAAATGATTTAGGAATAGTTGATGTTCCTTACGAAGAAAAACTAACACATGATAATTGGCCAAAGGATTTTCCTTTGATTAGAGATGAAGAAAAATGTATTAAATGTATGAGATGCATTCAAGTTTGTGATAAAATACAAGATTTAAATGTATGGGATATAACCAATACAGGATCTAGAACTAATGTGAATGTTTCTCATAATAGAACGATTGACCAGTCAGATTGTTCACTTTGCGGTCAGTGTATAACTCATTGTCCAGTTGGCGCATTGAGAGAGAGAAATGATGTAGATAAGGCATTTGATGCTTTAGCTCAAAAAGATAAGATTACCGTTGTTCAAATAGCTCCAGCTGTTAGAGCAGCTTGGGGAGAAAACTTAGGAATAGATAGAGAATTTGCAACTGTTAAAAGATTGGTTTCAGCATTAAGACAAATGGGATTTGATTTTATCTTTGACACCAATTTTGCAGCAGATCTTACAATCATGGAAGAGGGTAGTGAATTTTTAGAGAGACTTGGAAGAGCAGAAGATAAAAACTTGCCGATGTTTACTTCTTGTTGTCCTGGATGGGTACGTTTTATGAAATCGCAATATCCAGATATGGTAGATCAACTCTCAACTGCAAAATCACCTCAACAAATGTTTGGGGCAATTTCAAAAACTTACTATGCAGATTTATTGGATGTAGATCCATCGAGAATATTTAATATTTCAATAATGCCATGTACTGCTAAAAAATATGAAGCGGGAGTTTCAGTTCTAAGTGATGCAGGTGTAGGGCAAGATGTAGACCTTGTTCTTACAACTAGAGAAATCTCTAGAATGATTCGTGCAGAACATATCAATCTAGAATTATTAGAAGAAGAAGAATTTGATATGCCGCTAGGTGCTGGTACTGGAGCTGGAGTTATATTTGGTGCAACTGGTGGAGTTATGGAAGCAGCCCTTAGATCAGCTTATTATTTAGTTATGGGAGAAAATCCAGATCCTGATGCATTCAAGGAAGTTAGAGGAAGAGAAGGATGGAGAGAAGCAAGCTTTGATTTAGCGGGTTCAAAACTTAGAGTTGCTGTTGCAAGTGGGCTTGGAAATACTAGAAAGCTAATGGAATCCATTAGATCAGGAGAGTCAAATTATGACTTTGTTGAAATCATGGCATGTCCTGGTGGATGTGCAGGCGGTGGAGGCCAACCTATTGAGGATGGTAAGGAGCTAGCTGAAGAAAGAGCAGAGGTACTATATGGTTTAGATAAGGTAAATAATCTACGCTTCTCACATGAGAACCCATCGGTTTTAAAGTGCTATGAAGATTATTTAGAAAAACCACTATCACATAAATCACATAAATTACTTCATACTACGCAGAGAGATTGGTAATAAGATATTATAAGAACTTATAGAAAGTGTGACGAGATGAAAAGAAAAATTTTATTATTTGTATCAATAGCTATTATTTCTATAATGGCTATTGGTTGTCAAAAAGAAACTACTCCAACAAAAAAACCTATAGAACCTATAGAACCTAAAACTGTTAAGTTTTACTATCAAGATGGCACGCCAGCTTTGACAGTAGCAAAACTTGCTAAGGAAAATCCTGATATAGATAAGAACATAACCATTGACTATCAAATGCAAAAATCACCAGATTTATTGGTCTCCGAGATACTTAAAGAAGGAGCTGATATTGCAATTGTTCCATCTAATCTAGCAGCACAAGCATTTAATAAAGATCTTTCATATAAAGTGATAGGTACTGCTACATGGGGATCTATGTATTTAACTAGTACAGAAGATATAAAGAGTTTTCAAGATTTAAAGGGAAAAGAAATATATACTTTTGGTAAAGGTCTTACTCCAGATTTAGTTCTTAGATACATTCTTTCAAAAAATGGTGTAGAACCTGATAGTGATGTAAAGATTACCTATCTAAATAGTGCTGCAGAAATGGGCCCTGCATTTTTAAGTGGAAAAACTAATTTAGCTGTCTTACCAGAGCCATTACTAAGTGTTGTTACAACAAAAAAAGAAGATGCTAAAATAATATTTGATTTAAACGAAGAGTGGAGCAATGCTTCTGGCGCTGAAAAAGGATTTCCTCAGTCAAGTTTGATAATTAAAACAGACTTAATAGAAGAGGATAAAGAGTTTGTAGAAAAGTTTATAAAAGAATATGAAGCTAGTCGTAAATGGGCAATAGAAAACCCAAGTGAACTAGGGGAGTATGTTGAAGAGTTAGAAATTAGTGTTGCAAAAGAGATAGTAAAGAAAGGGATTAGATGGACAAATCCTGAAAACTTTAATATTAAAGATAGTATCCCAGAATATGAAACTTATTATAAAGCTATACTAGATTTTGAACCTAAGTTTATAGGAGGAAAAGTTCCAAGTGAAGAGTTATATTTTGAAAAATAGAAAACTATCTATAATTTCAAAAATATATCTTATCATTATATGGATACTTTTATCACAAACTATAAATAATGATGTGATAGTTCCATCAATTAAAAGTACTTTTATTAGCATGATAGAGCTAATAAAGGATCCAGGGTTTTTAAATATAATTAGTTCTACGATATTAAGAACCCTATTAGGGTTCTTAATATCTTTATTTTTAGCTATAATCCTTGGGATTTTATCTAGTATTTCTAAAATAGTACATAATTTGATGCAACCTATATTAAAATTCTTAAATTCTGTACCTACTATTGCTATAATTGTACTTGCTTTAATATGGCTTAATAACGAAATTGTTCCTATATTTGTTGGATTTCTAATGGTTTTTCCAGTATTGTATGAAACAGTTTTACAGAGTATATTAAATATAGATAAGAATATTATACAAATGGCCTATCTATATAGGGTAAACAAGATAGAAATTATAAAAAATATTTATATTCCAAATATTTTTTATAACCTAAGTACGATATTTAACAGTGCCTTGGGAATCAATTTAAAAATGGTAATTGCAGGTGAAGTGCTAGCGCAACCTAAATATTCTATTGGAAGTAAAATTCAGCTAGAAAGAATGTATCTAAATACTTCTGGAGTTTTTGCATGGATTATAATAATATTATTTATTTCGGCGATGTTTGACTATATGGTTAAGGCTTTAAGATATCTTTTTGGGATAAATAAATGGAAGTGATGATTTGAAGTATGGAGTTAAAAATATAAACAAAAGCTATAAAGATTTAAAAATTTTGGATAATATAAGTATTGATTTTGAAGAATATAAAACTACATGTATTTTAGGAGAATCAGGAGTAGGTAAAACCACGTTATTAAATATAATAGCTGGAATTACAGATAAAGATACTGGTGATATAATTGGATTTGGAGATGAAGTTAGTAGTTTTGTCTTTCAAGAAGACAGACTTATTGAATGGAAAAATGTAAAAGACAATATAAGCTTTGTTCTACAAAAGAAAATTAAAAAGATAGAGATAGAAAATCTTATAGATAAATATTTAAAATTAGTAAATCTAGAAGAATATAAATATTTCTATCCTAAGGATCTTAGTGGGGGAATGAGACAAAGAATTAGTATATTGAGAGCTTTTATCTATCCTTCAAGGATACTTATTATGGATGAACCCTTTAAATCTCTAGATATCAACAATAAACAAATAGTAATAGAACTATTTAAAAAACTTAAAACTGTTGAAAAAAAAACATGTATCCTAGTAACACATGATGTAGAAGAAGCTATTACATTGGGAGATAAAATTGTTATTCTTTCAAATAAACCAACAAGAGTAAATGTTATTATTGATAATTCATCTATTTTAGATGAAAATGATGAGAACAAGAGTAAACTAAAAAAAGTTATTGAAGGAAAAATGATAAGAAATATATAAATTTAAAACAAATCCTAAGATTATTATAATCTTAGGATTTGTTTATGGTAGACTTTTATTTTTATGCCTTATTCAAATTATTTTTCACTAGATAAAGCAGCATCAGATAAAGTAGCCTCAGATAAAACTAAATTTTCTTGTGGCTTACCTATAGAAGAAAATATCTTATCAATTATTGGAAATGCAATGAAAGAAGCTACTATACCATTTATTGGAGCTACTCCTGGGCTGGCATAAGCTAAAAGTGCACCGATTGCATATGCAATTAAACCTGTGTAGTTAAAGCTTTTCATTTCTACTTCTGCTAATTTAGGAAGTTTTCTTTTCTGCTTTATATAGTAATCTGCCATAATAACTCCACCTATAGGAGGTATTATAGTACTCATTAGGACTACAAAAGGTATTAACCAATTGTACATTCCTGCTATAGCTAATAATGTAGCTACAGTACAACCTAAGAAGTTCATTAAACGTCTTTTCTCTGTTCTAAAGAAGTTACATCCAGCAACTGATACACTGTAAATAGTATTATCTTGAGTGGTCCAAATATTTAGAAACAGCATTATTATAGCCGGTATCTGCAATCCTTGTAATAACAATACCTCAACAACATCTGGCTGATTATAAACATAACCTCCAAAAGCACCTGTTAATACCATTAAACCATTTCCTAAAAAGAAAGCAACTATACTAGCTACAATAGCAACCTTAGGTGTTTTAGCAAAACGAGTCCAGTTTGTAGACTGAGTACCCCCACTTACAAAGGTACCAAATACTAAAGTTAAAGCGGCAGTAAAGGTCATAGGCACTTCAGGAGTTTTAGCAAATCCAGCAAATCCTCCTATATCTTTAAATCCAATTCCAAAGCTCCAAAATATAAGTAAAGCCATGGCAGGAACAGCTATATTAGATAGCATTGCAATTCCTTTATATCCAATATATGAAGTTAAACTAAATCCATAACCAAATATAATCATCAATGGAATCGTCCAAGCTGGATTAAGATTCATCATTTTAACAAATACCATAGCAATAGTTGCTGTTCCCCAAGCATACCAACCTATTTGAGTAAATGCAAAGAGAAGATCTACTAGTTTACTACCTTTGTCACCAAAACTATATCTAGATAAAACTACGGAATTATAGCCTGTTCTTTGTGCTATATAACCTAGAGCTGCAACATATAGCCCAAGTAATAAGTTACCAATAACTATAACATACATAAGATCTGGGAAAAACTTATAATGAGCTCCTATTTGACCTCCAGCAAACATAGTAGAGGTAAAGAATGTAAAACCTAATAGTACTACCATCATAGAAAACATACCTTGCTTATCGCCTTCGGGAAGTTCCCCTAATGGGTTATCATCTGATGCTATGGTTTTTTTAGTCTTGTCTTCACTCATGAAAAACACTCCTTTTTATTTTTATTTAAAACCAGTTAAAATATAAAAATCATTTCTTTAAAAAACTAACTGTTCTATCATAAATTCTTCTTTAAAAAATACTAAGAAGTTCTCGATAACATTATCTACAATAATCTTACCTTTTTCAGGGCTACTTGAGATAGAAGTATATAGGTTGCCTGAACTCGGAATTAAAGTTTTAGAAACTGGGTATCTTTGGTATTTGGGAACGTTTTCCAGACCTTCCTCAGATAACAATTCGTATCTAACTAAGTGAGGCTCAAAATACATCATTAGGGATGTTTCAGTTATAGCAGCATGCTCTAAGTCCCAACCTCTAAATGGTCTTTCATTAAAGATTTGAGGCATAACATCTTCTGAAATATTATCCCACCAACTTGCAAGAACGATTTTAGGGAATTCTTCTTGTTGATCTTTAATCACTAAATCTGCTGCTTCTGATAAAAAGGCTTGATTTTCATAGTGACTATTTAATAAAATTATCTTTTTCCAACCATCTTTTAAAAATTCATTTAAGATATCTTGAACTAGTATTGTAAGAGTGTTACCATTTAAATCAATTGTTCCAGGAAACAATGGACCTCCACCGCTAGTTGGATTTGACTTATATCCATAAGAGAGAGCAGGAGCTATAAACCCATTTAATTCTTTTGCAAGCCTTTGAGCAAAGTTTACAGATATAACATTGTCCACACTAAGTGGCAGATGTAAACTATGTTGTTCAGTAGCACCAATAGGAATTATGAGAACGTTATCCTCAGTTATATCAGCATATTCTTCCCAAGTTAGATTTTCAATAAATAGACTTTTCATATTTAATCCCCTTTCATTTATAAAATGCTATATAATATTAAATTAAAATTTCAATATAAATATAGTGAAATTTTGATTTTAAAATAGACTCTATGCCATCTAAAAATATAAGTTAAAATAATGTCTTTTTTATAATTAGGAAAATGTTTTCACAATAAACGATATATAACAATCATATGAATCAATATTATAAATAAGTCTAACTTTTTTTATTTATTTATAATATTTTATTTACTATAGAATTATAAATAAATTTAATGAGGTATTATCGTAAGAAAAGATAGTTATGTTTAATTAGAGAATCTGTCTTAGATTTTAAAGATTAATATAAAAAAATAGCCAGGGAACTATAATTCCCTGGCTATTTTTTCATAAATCATTCCTAAACAATTGGTTAAAATTATAGCCTAAGCTATTTAATTAAATAGCTTAGGCTAAGATAAAATCAAATTATTTAATTGTTTTTATTGAAGAATTCTTTTATAAATCTTCTCTTACAAGAGGCATTGTCATACATCTTGGGCCTCCACGGCCACGTACTAATTCACTTCCTGGAACTTTAATTAATCTTAATCCATGTTTTTCTAATAAATCGTTAGTTATTGGGTTACGGTCATACACTACAACAACACCAGGTGCGATTGTTAATGTGTTTGATCCATCGTTCCATTGCTCACGAGCAGAGTCTACAAGTCCACCACCAGCACAAGGAATTAATGTTACTGAATCTAAACCTAATGATTGTGCTAAGACTTCACTTAATTTATGGCTTTCTTTTTCAACAATTTTAACTTCACCGTTTTCACCTGGAGTTAATGAAAACACACGTAATCCTCCTTCGATTTCTGGGTGAATAGTAAATTTGTCATAGTCAACCATTGTAAATACAGTATCTAAGTGCATGAATTTTCTGTGCTCACCTATATCAAATGCTAGTACTTCTTTGAAAGCACCTTTTTCAAATACACGTTTTGCTAATATTTCGATTGCACGAGAGTCTGTACGTTCAGAAATACCAATAGCAAGAACGTCTTTAGAAAGTACTAACTCATCTCCACCTTCAATACGGTTTTCATCATCACGAGAATAAAACTTGTCTACATTTTCTTTATATTCTGGGTGATATTTAAAGATATAGTGGCCGTAAATAGTTTCACGGTTACGTGTTTCTGCAAACATTTTGTTAATACTTACGCCATTGCCCATTGTTGCGAATGGATCACGTGAAAAATATAGGTTAGGCATTGGATCAACTAAGAAAGGATAGTCACTTTCCATTAAGTCGGCTAATGAAGAAGCAAAGTTTTCGCTGTTAATTTCTGTTCTTCTGAATCCTTCCATTGTTTTAAGAACCATTTCAAAAGTATCCATTGCTAATAATTGTTCTTTTACAATAGTTTTAACACTTTCTGAAACAATACCAGATTCTGAAATCCATTGATCAACAAATTCTTCTTTTGCATCTCCTGCATCGATTGCTTCAGTAGCTAATTTTTCTAAATAAACTACTTCAACACCTTCTTTTTCCATTTCTTTAACGAAATTATCGTGCTCGCGTTGAGCTCCTTCAAGATATGGTATATCGTCAAATAATAGTCTATCTAAATAGTCTGGCATCAAGTTTTCCATCTCTTTACCTGGACGGTGAACAAGAACTTTTTTTAATTTACCAATTTCACTTGTTACATTAATTGCTGACATATTTTACCCTCCTAATATTTAGTATAGATATAATACTTTATAAACACGTCTATACTTTGTATTTATTTTATTTGTTTGAGGCAAGCCTCATTATAACCAAATAAACCAAAACTTACTGTTTCAATACATTAGTATTTATACCATATATTGAAATAATTATTCAACTTTATTTTATTGATAAAAAGGACTTATATATTAAAATATAATTCCTTTACATAGTATTATACACAAAACAACAAAGTATTTCAACTATAAACATATTGTATTTTGAGCTTGACTTATTAGTTTATTGGATTTATAATGGAATTAAGCAGGTAAGGGAACGATAAAAAACCACACAGTATTATTTTGAGACATTATCGATATGTATTATAATTAATAATGTGATTTGATACATAACTCATCTTACCTATATAAATTTCATATTTAAACATTAAATTATTTTGTAGCTCTGCATTGTTTTATTAACTTTAAATAAATGCAGTTGACTATAAACCAAAATTTTAGGAGGGGTATGAATGGCAAAAGTAGTAAATTCATGGAATGATTTTGACCCGTTAAAACACGTAATAGTTGGTAGAGCAGATAACACTTGTATACCACCAACTGAACCAGCATCTGAATCTAAAGTTCCTTTAGATAGTCCAATGCGTGGTATGACTGGACCTCGTCCAACAGATACAGTTGAAGCAGCTAATGAGCAACTTGATGGTCTAGTAAAAATATTAGAAGATCGTGGAGTAAAAGTTGATAGACCAGAAGTTATGCAATGGAATCAAGCAGTTGTTACACCACACTTCATGACAGGAAGCATGTTTGGAACAATGCCACCAAGAGACGTTCTATTAACAATTGGTAGCGACATGATAATGGCTTCAATGTCATTTAGATCAAGATTCTTCGAGTACCTAGCATACAATAAAAACCTACGTGAATACTTTGACCAAGATCCAGACTTTAGATGGATTGCAGGTCCTCGTCCAGAACTAGGAGAAGCAAGCTATAAAAAAGACTACTATGATGGAGAAGTTACTGAAGAAACTCTATTAGAGCGTACTGCAAACCTAGATATGGTTACAACTGAGCATGAAATTCTATTTGATGCGGCGGATGTATTACGTTTAGGTAAAGACTTATTTATACAACACGGATTAACTACAAACAGAAAAGCTATGGATTGGTTTAGACGTATGTATCCAGAACTAAGAGTACACGCTGTAAACTTCCCTGGAGACCCATACCCAATACACATAGATGCAACATTTACACCATTAAAACCAGGAACTATAATCAACAACCCACATAGACGTTTACCACAAGCACAAAGAGCAATCTTTG
>NZ_LTDM01000052.1 GCF_001940565.1 Tissierella creatinophila DSM 6911 | reverse complement strand
TTATTATATAATTAACAGCAATCTCTCATTCCTTCTCCAAATAAATTCTTTACCTCTAAACCTTCCACCCTAAATATGGCATAACCAAACTGTCCATCTTTAGATCCAGAGACTATAAATTCCAAAGGTTTAGTTTCATCTATATCTTTAAATTCTATTTTTTGATTGTCAATTGGTGCTGGTAATTCTCCAGTAATTTCATACTTACCTTCTTTGTCTAATACTACTACCATCCCATTAGATCTTTTAGAATTATTAAATATTACCACTAAATCCTTTCTATCGTCACCATCAACATCTCCATACCCACATTTTAATACTTCTTTATCTGGATATAATGATATAAAATATTGTAATAATTTATTGTCTTCCTTTACACCTAAATTATTTTCACGTTTAATCTTATCTTGGCTAAATGCAAATACTCCTAACCCAAAAATTATTATAGTTATAATTGCAATTCCTGCTTTTTTACGCATACTCTCTACCTCTCCTAACCATATGCTTTTTGAAATTTATCTTTTAGCTTAGGAATAAATCCTTTTAAAAAGAAAATAAATACTATAGCCGAGCATAGATATTTAAGTGGTTCTGGTGCTGCAAATATTAATTTATTTGCACCTTCTATTGAATTATTGATAGAATTAAAATTAATCGCTGGCTTAAAATCAGGTATCAATAACTTATTTGTAATATATCCTACAAATAGAGAGGATCCCGCAACAAGACTACCATACATTATTGCAGCTCTTTTACCAATTACATTATATATACTTATAAGTTCCGGGAAATTTGTAGCTGCTCCTGCCATTAAAAATGTAATTGCAGCTCCTGGTGATGCACCACTAGCTACTAGTGCTGCTATAAATGGAATATGTCCTACTGCGCACACATACATCACTGTAGCTAGTAGTGCAACATTTCCAAGAGATAGCATACTAGGGTTTCCTAAATACTTTTGTATAAAGGAGTTTGGAAATGCAGTTATTATAAACCCACCTAAAAGCATCCCTAATATTACATATTTACTAACTACTAAAGCTAAATCATTATAAGCCCAAATCATTCCTGATTTTATTTTATCTAGTGTTGTAATATCATCTTCTGTTTCTAGATTAACAGTAGCTATATGTTCCTCTATTCCTGACAACTTTAATTCATTACCACCAAATTTATTAGCTATAATACCTATGAACATAGGTAAAGTAAATCCAACTATTAAATAGATGATTGTAATTTCTTTTCCTAAAAGTCCATAGCTTAGAATAACTGCAATAGGATTTATTATAGGAGTGGATGTCATAAATGCAAGTACAGGGCCTAAGTAAGCTCCTGAATAGTACATGCTTAAACCTAGGGGGATTGTCCCACAACTACAAATAGGTAAAAACATTCCTGATATAGTTACCTTTAACAAGGAGCTTAGTTTTTTATTTCCTAAAGATTTATGAAATCTTCTAGGAGATACAACATCATGTAATAGCCCTGCAATAATAAAACTAAATATAAGCCATGGAGCAGCTCCATTTAGCATACTTATTGAGGCTAATAACATAGATTTTAAAAACTCAAATATAATCATATAATCTTTTCATCTCCTATCATTCTAGTTCCATAACAGCCTCTTTTATTTCCTTTTCTATAATATCTTTTGAAATTCTATCAATCTTCTTCTT
>NZ_LTDM01000051.1 GCF_001940565.1 Tissierella creatinophila DSM 6911 | reverse complement strand
TAGATAGTTGCAGAATAGAGTTTTGAAATTATCTAAGGTTATCCACAAAGGGAAATTTAATTCAATAAATAAATATGCTCGTTAATTTTGGAGAATCTAGTTATACACAGAAAAAGGGCATAGAAAACTAAAGGTTAAATTTAACCAGTTAAATTTTTCGATTTAATTTAGAAACTAAGCTATTAAAGATTTAATAGCAAGTGGATTCTCTGATTTTCCAGCTTTAAATATTAAAATAAAAGATATTAATTGAGAAATACAGGCAAATAATATATCTGATTTTAAAGATACAGTATTTCTGACTTTAGAAGTCTTGATTTGGATAAAGTTTTTAAGTTGAGAAATTGACCTTTCACAAATAGTTCTAAGTCTATATAGTTTTTTCCATTTTAGGCTATCGCGAGGCATTGCAGTATTAAATCTGTAATTATGATGAATTGTAATTTGTTTAATTCTACCGCATTTTGATGGAGTACAAGGATCTTCACAACTTAAGATATACTGACACCTTCCTTTAATAGTTAACTTTTGAACCTTAGGGCAAAGATATTTAATTCTATCTGAACGACCTTTTTCTCTTGTGATACCATCATAATTCATAGGTAAAGAAGGATCTCTTGGACAAAGGGGAATACCAATTTCATTAAATCCAGGTTGGGGTAAATCTTTAGAATTACGAGGATTTAGGTTTATGATAGGCATAATGTTTTTCTTGTGAAGATAAGCGTAATTATCATCTGCATCAAAGCCAGAATCACCTAAAAAGTATTTAAACTTAAAGTTGGGATGAAGTTGGAAGAATGTTTCTAAAGAAGGAATTAAAGATTTAGAATCAAAAGAATCCTTAACATCCTGAGGTCTTAAATCTTGGTCAAGATTGTTATCAGAATCATAAAAATTAACATTTCTAACAAGTCCAAGAGCGTTAGTGGAAACAATACATTTTAAAAAGTATCCAAAATGGCCATTTAAGTAGGTTAACTTAGCATCAGGATTAGAAGAAGCAAACTTAGGCATCTGACCTTGTGCATACTTTTCAACGTCAAATACTGAGTTAGGATTAGTCTTTGAAAAGAACTTTGCATGTGACTTAGATTTTCTAAGCTGTGACTGATAAAACTTAAGATTGTTTTCAGTAACATAAGCTTCAACTCCAGTTGTATCAGTAATTAAAATAGAAGATAAAAAGGGACTGATCTCTTTTGAAATATCTTCAGTGAAATCTACTAAAACATTGAATAAATCATTTAAATTATCTAGAAAAATTGATTTAAATCTAGAAAACTGTGATTTATGAGGAACCTTTAAGAAGCCACAAAACTGACGAAGTTCAGATGAAATAGATAAAATTGTAATTAAAAGATCAACAGAAGGAATAGATAAAATATTTTTAACAATAAAAGCATTAAGCATAGATTCAAGTGAAAAATCTCTTTTAGACCCAAAATTAGAATAATATTTTCGATAAAAAGAAAAGGGGATAAAGTCACTGATACTAATAAATTTATCTAATAAAGAAAGTAAATCATTTTGATTTTGATTGTAAAACTTATCAAAATCATTAGAAACATCACAAAAATTTAATTGTTTAGCTGAAACTGGCATGGGATTCTCCTTTCAATTTCCGTTTTGAGTTATAAACAACTTGATACTGTATATATACCCAAAATCGGGGGAATCCCAGCCATTTCAATAGATTGAAATGCAGTAAAATAGCTCGCTACAGAGTTCTGCAACGAGCTA
>NZ_LTDM01000050.1 GCF_001940565.1 Tissierella creatinophila DSM 6911 | reverse complement strand
CCCTATGTGATAGGATAGTTGTCGTAAAGAAAATTTAGTATATAATAGATATACGACAATAACCTAAGGAGAATGATTATGTCCACAACTAGAAAGAAAACAAGTTATACTAGAGAGTTCAAAAATTCAGTACTTAAAAGACTCGAAGAACCTACAAATGACACAATTACAAGTCTATCTGAAGAATTCGGAGTCCCTAGAACTACAATATATCAATGGATTAAGAAAGCTGAAACTGATAAAAACAAAACCCCAATTAATCATAAGACCACTAGCAAGTGGAGTTCTGAAGATAAATTCCATGTAGTATTAGAAACTGCATCTCTTAATGAAACAGAATTAGGTGAATACTGTAGAAGAAAGGGCATCTATGTTGATGAAGTAAAGACTTGGAGAGACCAATGTCTTAAAGCTAATCAAGCTATTATAGAAGACCCAAAGGAGCTTAAGGAATCTCTAAAAGCTGAAAAAGAACTAAATAAAAAGCTAGGGAAAGAACTTAGAATTAAAGAAAAAGCATTAGCAGAAACAGCTGCATTACTAGTTCTAAGAAAAAAAGCAAACGCGATTTGGGGGGACCCCGAGGAAGAATGATCAGTGACTCAGATCGCGTGACAGCAATAGAGCTGATCAACGAAGCAAGGGCTAGTGGCTCAAGGTTAAAACCAGCCTGTGATGAACTAAACATCAGCGTCCGCACCTATGAAAGATGGATCAAAGAAGGCGAAGTAAAGAGAGATCAAAGACCCCTAGTAAAAAGACCCACTCCTAAAAACAAACTAACTAAAGAGGAACGTGATGAAATAATTAAAACAGTAAATAGTCCTGAATATGCAGACTTAGCACCATCACAGATAGTTCCAAAATTAGCCGATGAAGGCAGATATATAGCCTCAGAATCAACAATTTACAAGATTCTAAAAGAAGAAAAGATGAACGCTCACAGAGGTAGATCAAGTATACCAGTAAAAAGAGAACCACCAACCCATATAGCTACATCTCCAAATCAAGTATGGACTTGGGATATAACCTGGTTAAATGCAGTTATCAAGGGACAATACTACAAACTTTATTTAATCATAGACATGTTCAGTAGATTAATTGTAGGCCATGAAGTATGGGAAGATGAAAAAGCAGAACATGCAGAACACCTGATTAGGAAGGCTACCTTAGCTCAAGGCACAGCAGGTAGGCCATTAGTACTGCATTCAGACAATGGTAGTCCCATGAAAGCAGCAACATTCCAAGCAACACTAGAAAAATTAGGAGTACAGAGCTCCTTCTCAAGACCAAGAGTAAGTAATGATAATCCTTACTCAGAAGCACTATTTAAAACAATGAAGTATAGACCAAAGTACCCATTTAATGGGTTTAAGAGCCTAGAAGATGCAAGAAAATGGGTAGATAAATTTGTGAATTGGTATAACAAAACCCATTTGCATAGCGGTATCAAGTTTTTAACTCCGTTCCAAAGGCATTATGGCTTAGATCAAGAAATAATGAAAAAACGCAATGAAACCTATGCAATAGCTAGAGCTAAGCATCCAGAAAGATGGTCTAAAAATACTAGAAACTGGTCATTACCTGAATATGTATCACTCAATCCAATAAGTGAGGAGGAAGCCAATAATATTTTACAAGAAACCAACTAATCTAATCACAGCAGATTTGGCGAAGCGAACCATTGATATGGAGAAGCCTATATGGTAGCCTCCTGAAGAAGGCAGTACCTTTATTAGTCATGCCTTCAGGTACTAAAACCATATAGGCAGAGGCTCCATATCAATGGCAAATCGGAAACAACGGAATATATTTTTTATACTAAATGCGACAACTTGCTTGACAAACTCCG
>NZ_LTDM01000049.1 GCF_001940565.1 Tissierella creatinophila DSM 6911 | reverse complement strand
GAAATGTTAGATGAAATAGAAGAACTTTATTTTAAAGGTTATAGATTAAAAGAAATTTTACAACATTTTAAGAAAACTAATGGATATGTAGAAAATTTATATTATCAAATGTTTAAAAAATGGGAGGAAAATTAAATGAACTTAAGAGAATATCAAGAAAAATCAAAGAGAACATTAAACAATAATCTAACTAAATACGAACAAATAGACAATATGGTTTATGGCATATTTGGAGAATCTGGAGAGGTAGTTGATTTATTAAAAAAATCTAGATTTCAGGGACATGTCTTAGATAAGGACAAGTTAAAAGAAGAAATAGGAGATGTAATGTTTTATATTACTAATTTATGCAATTTATTAGGGTTAGATCTAGAAGAGATAATCGAAGGAAATTACAATAAACTTCTTAGAAGATACCCAGAAGGTTTTTCATCTGAAAGGAGCATAAATCGTGAATAAACTAGATAGATTTATAGACTTAACAGATGAAATGAGAGGAATTTATCAAGCTAAAAACTCAGACTATGGAGATAGTTTTGGAGAAACATATAAAAAGCTAGGTCTTGTATCGGCAGTTACAAGAATATCTGACAAGACTAATAGGCTTCAAAATTTATGTATAAATGAAAGCAAGGTTAAAGATGAATCTATTAGAGATACTTTAATGGATTTAGCAAATTATGCAATATTAACCATAATAGAAATGGAGGGATAGTAATGAGTGGTGGAAGTTATAATTATCTATTTGGACAAGTTGATAATGAATATGTAGGTAGTATGTTCGATATTGAGTTAAATGACATGATGTATGACTTAGTAAAAGTATTGAAAGATTTAGAGTGGTGGCAAAGTGGAGATATAGGAGAAGAAGAATATAGAAAAACAGTAAAAAGATTTAAAGATATATGGTTTGGTAATAGAGAAGGAATAAATAATAGAACGGTTAGAGGAATATTGAAAGATGCTATAAAAGAAATAGAAGATCTATAGGAGGACAAGTCTATTGAAGAAAACTCTAAAACAATATAACTCTTTAATAAAAGAAATAAAGGAGCTTAATGAAGAAATAGAAAGAATGAAAAATAAAAAATATAGTTATGAAAAAGATAGTGTTACTGGATCTAATTCAGAATTTCCATACCAGCCTATGAATTTCAATATAGAAGGAATAGTAACTATAGATACAACTGTAAAAGAGAAAATACTTATAAATAGAAAATATAAATGTGAAGAAATAAAATTAGAAATAGAAAAATTTATATCTGATATACCAGACTCTTTAACTAGAAGAGTATTTAGATATAGATATATTGATAATTTAGAGTGGTTACCTATAGCTAGAAGAATTGGAAGACATGATGAAAGTTATCCAAGGAAGATGATACATGATAGGTATTTGGAAAAAATAGATTAGATACGCAATCTGTTTATTATGCGTAATAAAGGAGGACAACAATATGAAATATATATTGCATGTATTTGGACATAAGTTAGCTGATAATATGGTCATTGAATGTGCGGATGATGAAGATTTAGCTATTCATGCAAGGTCATTTATTTTAGATGAAAAGGTTGAGCAAGTAATAGCTGAAAAAGTCAAAGAATACTCTGATGAACAATAATGTGTTAATTATGCGAAGTGAGGAGGAATAAAAATGGAAATTGAAAAAGCAATAGAGCTATTACAGGCATTGCATGTTAAATCTACTAAAATGCAAAATGGTAGATTAGCTGGTGGATATGTAGATAAAGAGAATGAGACGAATAAAGCTATAGATAGAGCGGTAGGAGTGTTGAAGTTAATTGAAAAGTGGGGACTTGCTGATTTAAGTCTTGACGAGTTAGATAGGTGGCCCTATGTGATAGGATAGTTGTCGTAAAGAAAATTTAGTATATAATAGATATACGACAATAACCTAAGGAGAATGATTATGTCCACAACTAGAAAGAAAACAAGTTATACTAGAGAGTTCAAAAATT
>NZ_LTDM01000048.1 GCF_001940565.1 Tissierella creatinophila DSM 6911 | reverse complement strand
TATAGTGATAGGTAAGTGTTTGATACTATCTCCCACTTTTCCCCCACTCCACACCGTACGTGAGACTTTCACCTCATACGGCGTTCCCTCGTTTGAATTTTAGATATATTATGCGACTGATTTAAAATCTATCGGTTCTAAATTTGCGTGTTTTCTTAATTGATTAAATTTTTGTTTGGATTTAACCGTCCAATATATTGATGATTGTAAAATTTTTGAATTATTAATTGAATGTATAAGTTTGTGTATATCTTTGTGAACAATAATTAAATTGTCATATGCATCATTACCACCATATTTTACTGGTATTTTATGATGACAATGAACTTCCTCAGTCTCTAATCTCATACCAGTTATAAAGCATTTCCCATTTTGTCCTACAAATCTTGATATTCTATTGTCTACATACTCAATACTTCTTTTCCCAAAGTTACCATTTCTTAATCTTTCTAGTTCTATAGGTGTTATTATGGTCAATTTATTGTGTATTCTTTTCCGACCAATTTCCGTATATGGTGTAAACTCTGGATGGATTTGAGTTGGTTTTTTGAAGTGCATATAAGATATAGGATATAGTGTTATATTGCAACACCTATCTAAACTACCCTTATATCCTTTGTAAAAGCTTTTAAACACTTCATTTCTTGTTCCCTTTGCAACAATTATATTCCTCTTTTTAAGACCTTTATATTTACCATAAATCAAATGCATTATGTCATTAAAATCTTGGCTTACATCAGTTGCTACTTTATAATAATTGTGAATTCCTAATGTAAATCCATTTAATCTTTTGGCTTTATCCATACTTGGACTAGATTTTAAGTCCTTAAGTTTGCTTTTATAAACTTCAACTATTTTAAACTTTCTTTTGGGGTCTATTTTGCTTTGAGAAACGTACCCTAATTGAGCTGTTCCTTTTTTAACTGCTCTTATTCTTATTCCTAAGAAGTCAGAACCATTTTTTCTTAAATTAGTTATTTTACTTTTTTCATCACTAATTTCTAAGGAAAGTCTATCTTTTAGCCAAAATTTTGTAGCCATGAATAATTTCTTTGCATTTGTTCTACTGTTGGTAAATATTTTAAAGTCATCTGCATATCTGACAATGTAACATGGTTTTAGTTTTGTGGATTTTAGTGCTTTAATTTTTGAACTTGGATGAGTATAGTCATGATTTGTAGATTTAGTTTCCCACTGATTAGAAATCCACCAATCTAATTCATTTAACACTATATTCCCTAACAACGGGGATAAGATGCCTCCTTGTGGAACTCCTTTTGTTGGGCTACCTTCACCCACTATTTCAGCTTTAAGCATCTTACTTATTATACTTATTACCTTTTTGTCTCTTATTCCAATTGTCCAAAGTTGTTTTAATAACTTTCCATGATTTACATTATCAAAGAACCCCTTTATATCTACGTCAACCACAAAGTGATTTTTACTGTGATTGATTAAATGTTGACACCTTGCAATTGCATGATGTGTACTTCTATTAGGTCTAAATCCAAAACTTGAGTTATGGAATTTCCCTTCGCATATAGGTTCTAGTATTTGAAGAATACATCGTTGTATTAGTCTATCTTCGATTGTAGGTATTCCGAGTGGTCTTTGCTTACCATTAACTTTTGGTATAAACGCCCTTCTTACAGGATTAGGTTTATAATTCTTTAACCTTTGTCTTACAATATTTATAAGTTTGTCTTTTGACATCTTTTCTAAATATTTTATTGTATGACCATTTACACCCTTTGTTTTACTACCAGTATTCTTTTTTATATTTCTATATGCTTTCATAATGTTATCTTCATCTATTATTAGTTCATATAGTTTGTTAAAATATCTTCCTTCTTTTGAATTCTTATACAATTCATCTAATGTTTCCTGCTGTCCATAATATTCATTATTTCTTAAGACTTTTCTTTTCATCATATTTTGTTCAGTCAACTAATCATCTCCTTTCAAAGTTAATGAGATTTTCGTTTCTATTAGTCTTACAAGAACCTGAACATTCGCAAATTTTAAACATAATATTTAATCTAATCAAACGACTTGAGCCTATCCCTCCACTACTTATTATCATAGTTTCATAGGTACTTTGGCTCTACTCTCCCTTTGATAAATTAAGGTTATAGATAGCAATTACTACCTTTTTCCCTTAAAACACTTCATCGACAGTTATATCTCCATGTTCAAAGCTTTCCACGTTCCAATACTCCTATCTTTACCGTATATCCTTAGGTGCTACCTAAATACCGTCATCAACCCAATTCCCTGTAAGAATTGTAGGATTTTCTTAATTCAGCCCTTACTCATCCTTCTGATGATAAACCAACTTTGGCTCTCTTATCATTTCTAATAAGCGACATTTACGATAAGTCAATCAGTAGTTCGTCCCCATTACACATTTTGGATACTCACCATAGATATACTTCTTAGACATCCGACATATCAGTTACGGTTAATTAAACCTTTCCTCAACTTAACTTGTTAGGGTAACTTTTCTGCCGACTTCAACGGGCTTTACACAGCTTCATAATAACCTAATCAACTGCATACCGTAGTATTAATGGCAATTCTTCAAAGCGTTACCTTCTCATTTAATTGCTCAGAGTATTAGTTCTCCTAAATATAAATTTAGTGTGTAGTCTTTTCAACTACAAACGTGTCGCACC
>NZ_LTDM01000047.1 GCF_001940565.1 Tissierella creatinophila DSM 6911 | reverse complement strand
TTTTCTATGCCCTTTTTCTGTGTATAACTAGATTCTCCAAAATTAACGAGCATATTTATTTATTGAATTAAATTTCCCTTTGTGGATAACCTTAGATAATTTCAAAACTCTATTCTGCAACTATCTAAAAATATTAATAGGTTAAAGTATATCATATTATTTTTATACTTCCAAACTATAAATTTTACTTATAGAGTAAAATTTAAATAAAGCTCATAAATATGAGCTTTATTTAAGATTTCTATCTAATATTTTATTTATTTCTAGTACATAATCATCATAAGGCTTTCCGTTTAAAAGTTCTCCTATAATGTTTTCAATTTCATTAAATGTCTTTTCATCTTCTGCTATCTTTACATTTTTTATAAGATTATCATTTTCTTTGACTACATTTACTATAGTTTCCCTAGTATCATCATTTAACTTTTGATCATAAGAGATAATTACTGAGACTATAGCTGTGTCATTAAATATAAGTGTAGTAGCTCCATCTATGCCAAAGAGTTCTACTACGATGTCTGATATTTTTTCACTTCTCTCAAGGATTTCTGAGTCAACCCCTTCTACCTGCAAAGATGAGTTTTTCCCATTTTTAGATATACCTTTTTTTTCATCCACACAACCAATTTGTAAAACTAGAGAAACTATTAAAAGCAATAATATATTTTTTTTCATATAATCAATCCTCCTATTATATATCTTTTCATATTTAGGAAAAATTATAACAAATATATTATTATTTTTTTATTTTTATAGTTTTTTAATTGTCCTAACTTCAAAACCCGTGCCAAGTCTTATTGCTTGTTTTTATCCTAGTACTATATTAGTTCAACAAGCTCACCATTTTTTACCCCACATGCATTTCCTTCTTCAACATCTACATGCATCTCTAGTGCATAACTATCGCTTATCCTAACCAATACTTCTTCAAATGTTAATCCTCTTGGTCCTTCAATTTTAATCTTTACCCTGTCTTTATCTTTTACATCAAATTTTTTTGCATCTTCAGTATTCATGTGGATATGTCTAGCCGCTACTATTACACCTTTATTCATTGCAGTTTCACCCTCTGGTCCTACAAGTTTTAATCCAGGAGTGTTATCAATATCTCCAGAATCCCTTATTTCAGTTTTTACTCCTAGCTTAAATGCATCACTTACAGAAATCTCAAATTGAGTTTCTGCTCTTACAGGTCCAAGGATTCTTACACCTTTTATCGTTCCTTTAGGACCCACGGCATCTACTTTTTCTTCACAAGCATATTGACCAGGTTGAGATAAATCTTTAAGTTTTTTAAGAGTATATCCTTCACCAAATAATTTGTCTAAATCCTCTTGACTTAAGTGTATATGCCTATTTGACAATGCTATTGGTAATTTGTTTTTCATAAAAACCCCTCCTATATTAAATAAATCTTCTATAATACTTATATTATATAACTAAATTTAAATAAATCAAATCACAAACTTATCTTTGAATATTGAATTTTTTTAAAGTACTAAAGTTTTTCCCTATCATTTCTAGTTCGTTTTTTAATGGCTCTTGAGTTTCTACTGGTTCTTTATCTGTATTTGAAATAAAATAATTTCCTATTTGTTCTACGTTTATAGATTTGAAAAAGTAATCCAATATAGGGTTTATTCCTATAAATTGATTAAAGGTAAAAGGTGCTCCTCCTACACATATACAGATTCCTTTTCTATCTTTATTTCTCATATAATCTTGTCCATGAGAATATTTTAAAGACCAATATCTTTGACATCTATCTATTATATTTTTGGTTAAACCATTAAAAGAATTAAAATATAAAGGTGAGGCAAGTATCACTACATCTGCATTATCAAATTCCTCATAAAGTATATCCATATCATCCTTTTGTACACAGTTTACTTTATGACCACAATAGTCACAGCCTGTACAAGGATTTATCTTTAAATCTCCTAAATATATCTTTTTTATTTTGTATTCTTTTTTATTCATATTATCTAAAACTTGGTTCAAAGCCTCATTAGTATTTTTATTTTTCCTGGGACTGCCCATAAGGGCTACTACGTTTTTCATAAATTCACCTAAATTCTAGTTTCATTTTTAAAGAGTTTAAGAATACTATATGAAATAAATGCATGTAAAGGTATACTTATAGCCACACTTAGAACTCTAAAAGGATAAGCAGTAAAAGGACGCAAAAATAATATTCGTTTAAGGACAACTTCCCATCCCTTAACACTTAACGCCTTTTACCTACTCTGTCTTCTAACAATTTTTATTCATTATAACATATTTTCTATATAAACGGTGATCTATCTTTAATTATAATATATTCAGAGAACTTATAAGCTAGCAATAAAGTTGCTATTATAAAAATTGAAAGTGATGCAATTTTATAATAGGGTTTATATACTACTATATAAGAAAATATATAAAATACTATAGAAACAGTATAGAGTTTTATAATCTTATTTTTATTGATAGTTTTTATTTGTTTTTTTATTTCATTTCTATTATCCATAAAATTTTCTAGAATATATTCTTCTATTTCCGCATCTTCTGGATAAAAATCAGTTTGTTTTATCATCTCTATCATCTTTTCTATATCATACGCCATTATGTTTGAAATTTCTTTTACATCTTCTGTAAACGAAGAATTTGTAATTATTATACCTTCAAAGCCCATATTTTTAATTTCTTTTAAAAATATATCGATATCTCTTAAATAAACTTTTTGATTATCATCTAATTTAAAACATTTTATCTTATACTCTTCTCCTTGAATTTCACATTTTAAATCTATAGGGAATTCTTCATATTCTACCTTTGTATTATAATATTTTTCAAATAAATCTCTTACATAATTCTTAAACTCCGTATGTTTTAAATTAGATAATTCTTTTAATAATTTCTCTCTTTTTAAGTTTTCCTTAATTATAT
>NZ_LTDM01000046.1 GCF_001940565.1 Tissierella creatinophila DSM 6911 | reverse complement strand
TTAAAAATTAGGTCAAGTTATTAAGAGCATAGGGCGAATGCCTTGGCACCAAGAGCCGATGAAGGACGGGATAAGCACCGATATGCTTCGGGGAGTCGCAAATAGACACTGATCCGGAGATTTCCGAATGGGGAAACCCACTTGAGCAACCCTCAAGTATCAAGCGCTGAATAAAATAGGCGCTTAGAAGGAAGACCAGGGGAACTGAAACATCTAAGTACCCTGAGGAAGAGAAAGAAAATTCGATTTCCTAAGTAGCGGCGAGCGAACGGGAAACAGCCCAAACCGTATTTATACGGGGTTAAGGACAGAGCAAAGGATGTAATATTAGTAGACGAAGGGTCTGGGAAGATCTACCAAAGAGAGTGATAGTCTCGTAGTCGAAATTAATATTACACAGGCTCTTGATCCAGAGTACCACGGGACACGAGAAATCCTGTGGGAAGTAGGGGGGACCACCCCCCAAGGCTAAATACTCCTTGGTGACCGATAGTGAAGTAGTACCGTGAGGGAAAGGTGAAAAGAACCCCGGAAGGGGAGTGAAATAGAATCTGAAACCCTATGCTTACAAGCAGTGGAAGCACTTTTTATGTGTAACCACGTACTTTTTGTAGAACGGGCCAGCGAGTTATGGTATAGAGCAAGGTTAAGAAGTTAAGCTTCGGAGCCGTAGCGAAAGCAAGTCTTAATAGGGCGATTATAGTTCTATGCCATAGACCCGAAACTGAGTGATCTATCCATGGGCAGAGTGAAGTTTTAGTAAAATAAAATGGAGGCTCGAACCGGGTAACGTTTAAAAGTTATCGGATGACCTGTGGATAGGGGTGAAAAGCCAATCGAACTCAGAGATAGCTGGTTCTCCTCGAAATAGCTTTAGGGCTAGCCTCAAGGAAATAGTGATATGGAGGTAGAGCACTGAATGGTCTAGGGGCGCACAAGCGTTACCAAAACCTATCAAACTCCGAATGCCATAATCATAACCTTGGGAGTCAGACTGTGTGGGATAAGCTTCACAGTCAAAAGGGAAACAGCCCAGACCACCAGCTAAGGTCCCCAAATCCAAATTAAGTGTGAAAGGATGTGGAGTTTCACAGACAACCAGGATGTTGGCTTAGAAGCAGCCATACATTTAAAGAGTGCGTAATAGCTCACTGGTCGAGAGATTCTGCGCCGAAGATTTCCGGGGCTAAAATTTGGTACCGAAGCTGTGGATTGTAACTTTAGTTACAGTGGTAGAGGAGCATCGTGTGTTGGGAAGAAGGTATACCGAAAGGAGTGCTGGACTACACACGAGAGAGAATGCTGGCATAAGTAGCGAGAGGTGAGTGAGAATCTCACCCGTCGAAAGCCTAAGGTTTCCTGAGGAAGGCTCGTCCACTCAGGGTAAGTCGGGGCCTAAGCCAAGCCCGAAAGGGGTAGGCGATGGACAACAGGTTATAATTCCTGTACTAGTAATTTGCGTTTGAAAGATGGGGTGACGCAGAAGGATAAGCTTTGCGCACAGTTGGTGATGCGTCTAAACACGTAGGAAGAGTGGATAGGAAAATCCGTTCACTCATATTCCAAGGTGTGATGGGGATCGAAAAACAAGTAGAGAAGTAGCTGATTCCACACTGCCAAGAAAAGCCTCTATTGAGTAAATTACTACCCGTACCGCAAACCGACACAGGTAGGCGAGGAGAGTATCCTAAGACGAGCGGAAGAACCTTTGTTAAGGAACTCGGCAAAATAACCCCGTAACTTCGGGAGAAGGGGTGCCACGTAAGGATAGGCGCATGCCGCCGAAAGAACACGTGGCCGCAGTGAATAGGCCCAAGCGACTGTTTACCAAAAACACAAGTCTCTGCTAAGTCGAAAGACGAAGTATAGGGGCTGACACCTGCCCGGTGCTGGAAGGTTAAGGGGAAGGGTTAATGACTTCGGTCATGAAGCCTAGAACTTAAGCCCCAGTAAACGGCGGCCGTAACTATAACGGTCCTAAGGTAGCGAAATTCCTTGTCGGGTAAGTTCCGACCCGCACGAAAGGTGTAACGATTTGGGCACTGTCTCAACAAAGGATCCGGTGAAATTGTAGTATACGTGAAGATGCGTATTACCCGCGACAGGACGGAAAGACCCCGTGGAGCTTTACTGCAGGCTGATATTGGATTTCGGTATTACATGTACAGAATAGGTGGGAGGCTTTGAAGCTAGGGCGCCAGTCTTAGTGGAGCCACAAGTGGGATACCACTCTTGTGATGCTGAAATTCTAACCTGGTACCATGAAACTGGTACAGGGACACTGTCAGTTGGGCAGTTTGACTGGGGCGGTCGCCTCCTAAAGAGTAACGGAGGCGCTCAAAGGTTTCCTCAGCACGGTCGGAAATCGTGCGAAGAGTGCAAAGGCAAAAGGAAGCTTAACTGCGACACCTACAAGTGGAGCAGAAACGAAAGTTGGACTTAGTGATCCGGTGGTACCGCGTGGAAGGGCCATCGCTCAACGGATAAAAGCTACCCCGGGGATAACAGGCTTATCTCCCCCAAGAGTCCACATCGACGGGGAGGTTTGGCACCTCGATGTCGGCTCGTCTCATCCTGGGGCTGAAGTAGGTCCCAAGGGTTGGGCTGTTCGCCCATTAAAGAGGCACGCGAGCTGGGTTCAGAACGTCGTGAGACAGTTCGGTCCCTATCCGTCGTGGGCGTAGGAAATTTGAGAGGAGCTGTCCTTAGTACGAGAGGACCGGGATGGACGAACCTCTGGTGTATCAGTTGTCTTGCCAAAGGCATGGCTGAGTAGCTAAGTTCGGACGGGATAAGTGCTGAAGGCATCTAAGCACGAAGCCCCCCTCAAGATAAGATTTCCCATCATCATTAGATGAGTAAGACTCCAGGAAGACCACCTGGTTGATAGGTCTCAGGTAGAAGGATAGCAATATCTGTAGCTTAGAGATACTAATAAGTCGAGGACTTGACC
>NZ_LTDM01000045.1 GCF_001940565.1 Tissierella creatinophila DSM 6911 | reverse complement strand
CTATTATTGAACCTGAATCAGATTTTTGAAACCCTGCTATTATACTAAGCAAGGTTGTCTTTCCACAACCTGATGGTCCTAGTAGAGATATAAATTCTCCCTTGTCTGCCCCAAAACTAATATCTTTAAGGACTTGATTTACACTTCCATTACTAGTAAAGGTTTTATTGATTGATTCTACCGTCAACTCCATTACTGTGCGTGCCTCCATTTAGTGAGTCTTTTATTAATAATTTGTAATATTTTATCCACACCAAACCCGACAATAGCAGACATAAACATTAGTGATATAAGTACATCAGTCTGCATCCTAGCTTGTGCTTCAACCATAGAGTAGCCAAGACCGGCACTCGTTGCTATAAACTCCGCTCAGACGACGGACATCCAACCAATACCTACTGCAAGCCTTGCCCCTACTAGTACATCTGGTATTGAAGCTGGAATTACTATATTGATAAATATGCTAAGTGGTCCAGCTCCCATACTTTTAGCTGCATTGTAATAATCCTTTGAAATGCCTCTAACACCTTGAATAGTATTAAGTATTACTGGAAATACACCAGAGAGTGCAATCATAAATAAAGTTGGTCCATCTCCTATACCTAGCCAAATAATGGTTAAAGGTACCCATGCCATAATAGGTACTTGCCTTACTGAGTCTATAATACCTGATAGCAGTTTTTCTGCTAACTCAGAAAGGCCCATTAGATATCCCAATGGTAATCCTACTAGCAATGCATATAGAAATCCTTTGAGAACTCTTTTCATAGTTATAGATAGGTTTAGCAATATCTTTGGATCTGTTGCAGAGCTAATCAATGCTTTTCCTATTTCCATAGGCTTAGGTAATAATAAGGATGAGTCTATCCTAACAGCTGCATAATGCCATAATCCAATAATCCCTATAAATACAAGTAATTTATATATCATCTCTCTTATATCTCTTTTTGTGATATTGGAATATTTTAATCTTCCCCTATATTCAGAAGCTTTACTTTCCACTTTTGTAATCCTCCTTTCTCTAAATTAGTTTTTGTATAATTATAAAAATGTTTTTCTAGTAATCTATCATTCCTCATCAATTCTTCTAAAGATTCATTATATGTCCTTACAAATTTTTTAAACTCTTTTGTTTTCATAAACTCCACATTAGATATAAGAACATATGTTGTATAATCACCATCAATTACTGAACTCTCTTTTATCCCATTTACGTGTACTCCCTTTATAAAATCAATTATAATCCCATCCACTTCACCCTTTTCTAAAGCATAGGGAAGAGCACTTACCATCATTGGTGCTATTTCTACATCTTGTCCAAATCTCTTCTTGATTAAATCTATCTGGTAATCTCTATCTTGAGTCATTCCTATTATCTTAGGATTCTCTGTTTTGGTGATAAATATATCTGAATTCATCATAGATGTAGAGACTACTTCAAACCCCTCTATATTTTCAAGATATTCCTTGGCTGCTTCTTTACATACAATTGCCATATCCAACAAATCTGAGCTCAAGGCCCATTGAGAAGTTTTAGCTCAGCAATCCTTTATAAAATAAGCTTCTAATTCATCACCTATCTTTAACTTTTCTTCCTTTATCATATAATCTACTACAAAGCCAGAGATGTCATCAGATACTCCAACCCTTATTTTCCCTCCCACCAGTACTTCCGATGGGAGAAAAAAGGTTATTGCTACCGCTATCCCAATAATTAATATTATTAGAAAAATTCTATTCATCTATCTCCATTGCCTTCTTTTTAAAGTCTTCATAACTCATACCTATTGGAAAAACTGAGTCTATCTTTTCTTTTATAAATTCATCAAAATCATCTAACTTAGCTGCATTATAAATATCATAAGCTATTAGGTCTTCAAATTTAGGTAATTTTTCTATTAAATCATATCTTTTATATACATCATAAGCATGTTGAAAACTCTCTTCTTCAATTTCCCATGTTAAAGTTCTACCTTCTTCTACACATTTTTTATATATAGTCATAGTCGCAACTTCTTCTGGAACATTATAGTACTTGGCAAATATCTTTGCTGCTTGATGAGGATGCTCATATACATATTCTATACTCCTTTGATGAGCAGTTAACAACTTTTCAGCTAGTTCTGGGTGTTCTTCTACAAATTTTTTATTTAGTGAGAATGCACAACAGATACCCATTTTATCATCCATTTCCATATATGTTGCCATTATCTTGCCCTTTCCTTCATAAACAGCCATAGAGCCCCATGGGTCACAAGATGTAAAAGCCTTAATTTGACCAGTGGCTAAAGCCATATATGCGTCTGCATCAGAACTGATATTTACTATGTCATAATCTTTTTCATCTGTAGATAAATTTAATATTTTTGAGTATCCAGCTATCCAGCCCTCATCTTTAGTACTTCCAATAGACACTTTTTGACCATATAGATCTTCTGGTTTCTCAATATCATTTGCCACTACTAAGTACATAGAACCCCCTATATGATTATTAGCTCCTATTAAAATTGGAGAACCTTGTCCATTAGCAGCAATTAATCCTCTATTTCCAATATATCCTGCATCCATCTGCCCTGCTGCCATAGCCTCTGGAACTTTACCATTTCCAGTTAACTTTACATTTAAACCAAGGTCTTTATATATCCCTGCCGCTTCTCCAATTGCAGCCCCTACCATATGGTCACAGTTATAATATCCTAAATTGATTTCATAATCATCATCAACATTTCCTACTTTTTTACCTTCATCTTTTTTACCGCATCCTACTAATGTACTAATTATTAGCATTGATAATACTATCAATAATAACTTTCTTTTTTTCATCTTCATCATTCTCCTCTAAGTTATTATATAATTAACAGCAATCTCTCATTCCTTCTCCAAATAAATTCTTTACCTCTAAACCTTCCACCCTAAATATGGCATAACCAAACTGTCCATCTTTAGATCCAGAGACTATAAATTCCAAAG
>NZ_LTDM01000044.1 GCF_001940565.1 Tissierella creatinophila DSM 6911 | reverse complement strand
CTATTATTGAACCTGAATCAGATTTTTGAAACCCTGCTATTATACTAAGCAAGGTTGTCTTTCCACAACCTGATGGTCCTAGTAGAGATATAAATTCTCCCTTGTCTGCCCCAAAACTAATATCTTTTAGAACTTGATTTACACTTCCATTACTAGTAAAGGTTTTATTTATCCTTTCTACTGTTAGCTCCATTACTGCACTTGCCTCCATTTAGTGAGTCTTTTGTTAATAGTTTGTAATATTTTATCCACACCAAAACCTACAATAGCAGACATAAACATTAGTGATATAAGCACATCAGTCTGCATCCTAGCTTGGGCTTCAACCATAGAGTAGCCAAGACCGGCACTCGTTGCTATAAACTCCGCTCAGACGACGGACATCCACCCAATACCTACTGCAAGCCTTGCCCCTACGAGTACATCCGGTATTGAAGCTGGAATTACTACATTGATAAATATACTTAATGGTCCCGCTCCCATACTTTTAGCTGCATTGTAATAATCCTTTGAAATGCCTCTAACACCTTGAATAGTATTAAGTATTACTGGAAATACACCAGAGAGTGCAATCATAAATAAAGTTGGTCCATCTCCTATACCTAGCCAAATAATGGTTAAAGGTACCCATGCCATAATAGGTACTTGCCTTACTGAGTCTATAATACCTGATAGCAGTTTTTCTGCTAACTCAGAAAGGCCCATTAGATATCCTAATGGTAATCCTACTAGCAATGCATATAAAAATCCTTTGAGAACTCTTTTCATAGTTATAGATAGGTTGAGTAGTATCTTTGGATCTGTTGCAGAGCTGATCAATGCTTTTCCTATTTCCATAGGCTTAGGTAACAATAAAGGTGAATCTATCCTAACAGCTGCATAATGCCATAATCCAATAATCCCTATAAATACAAGTAATCTATATATCCTTTCTCTTATATTTCTTTTTGTGATATTGGAATATTTTAATCTTCCCCTATATTCAGAAGCTTTACTTTCCATTTTTCTAAACCCCCTTTTTCTAAATTAGTTTTTGTATAATTATAAAAATGTTTTTCTAGTAATTTATCATCCGTCATCAATTCTTCTAAAGATTCATTATATGTCCTTACAAATTTTTTAAACTCTTTTGTTTTCATAAACTCCACATTAGATATAAGAACATATGTTGTATAATCACCATCAATTACTGAACTCTCTTTTATCCCATTTACGTGTACTCCCTTTATAAAATCAATTATAATCCCATCCACTTCACCCTTTTCTAGGGCATAGGGAAGGGCACTTACCATCATCGGTGCTATTTCTATATCTTCTCCAAATCTTTTTTTTATTAAATCCACCTGATAATCTCTATCTTGAGTCATTCCTATTTTCTTAGGATTTGCTGTTTTAGTGATAAATATATCTGAATTCATCATAGAGTTAGAGACTATCTGGAATCCCTCTACATTTTCAAGATACTCTTTTGCTGCCTCTTTACATACAATTGCCATATCCAACATATCTGAGCTCAAGGCCCATTGAGAAGTTTTAGCTCAGCAATCCTTTATAAAATAAGCTTCTAATTCATCACCTATCTTTAATTTTTCTTCCTTTATCATGTAATCTACTACAAAGCCAGAAATATCATCTGATACCCCAACTCTTATTTTACCCCCCACCAGTACTTCTGATGGGAGAAAAAAGGTTATTGCTACTGCTATCCCAATAATAAATATTATTAGAAATATTCTATTCATCTATCTCCATTGCCTTCTTTTTAAAGTCTTCATAACTCATACCTATTGGAAAAACTGAGTCTACCTTTTCTTTTATAAATTCATCAAAATCACCTAATTTAGCTGCATTATAAATATCATAGGCTATTAGGTCTTTAAATTCAGGTAGTGTTTCTATCAAATCATATCTCTTATATACATCATAAGCATGTTGAAAACTTTCTTCCTCAATTTCCCATGTTAAAGTTCTACCCTCTTCTACACACTTTTTATATATAGTCATAATCGCAACTTCTTCTGGAACATTATAGTATTTGGCAAATATCTTTGCTGCTTCATGAGGATGCTCATATACATATTCTATACTCCTTTGATGAGCTGTTAACAATTTTTCAGCTAGTTCTGGATGTTCTTCTACAAATTTCTCATTTAGTGAAAATGCACAACAAATACCCATTTTATCATCCATTTCCATATATGTTGCCATTATCTTGCCCTTTCCTTCATAAACAGCCATAGAAGCCCATGGATCACAAGATGTAAAAGCCTTAATTTGACCAGTGGCTAAAGCCATATATGCGTCTGCATCAGAACTAATATTTACTATGTCATAATCTTTTTCATCTGTAGATAAATTTAATAATTTTGAGTATCCAGCTATCCAGCCCTCATCTTGAGTACTACCAATAGCAACTTTTTGACCATATAGTTCTTCTGGTTTCTCAATATCATTGGCTACTACTAAGTACATAGAACCCCCTATATGGTTATTAGCTCCTATTAAAATTGGAGCACCTTTACCATTAGCAGCAATTAATCCTCTGTTTCCAATATATCCTGCATCCATCTGCCCTGCTGCCATAGCCTCTGGAACTTTACCATTACCAGTTAACTTTACATTTAGACCAAGATCTTTATATATTCCTGCTGCTTCCCCAATTGCAGCTCCTACCATATGGTCACAGTTATAATATCCTAAATTGATTTCATAATCATCATCAACATTTCCTACTTTTTTTCCTTCATCCTTTTTAGTACATCCTACTAATGTACTAATTATTAGCATTGATAATACTATCAATAATAACTTTCTTTTTTTCATCTTCATCATTCTCCTTATAAATTATTATATAATTAACAGCAATCTCTCATTCCTTCTCCAAATAAATTCTTTACCTCTAAACCTTCCACCCTAAATATGGCATAACCAAACTGTCCATCTTTAGATCCAGAGACTATAAATTCCAAAG